>CADCHQ010000006.1 GCA_902801325.1 uncultured Bacteroidales bacterium
GGCGAAGATGATGCGCCCCATTCTTACGGCCGCGGAGTACCGAAATCTCCGCAACGGTCAGCGCAGTCTGGTTGCCGCCATCCGACAGGGCGACACGAGCCTGAAGCAACGACTGATACAGATGAACTATTCGTGCCTGCCCAACGACGACGGTTCGCTGAAGGGTTCGACCCGACTGAGCACAAGTGTTGGGATGGACATCGACCACATCGCCCAAGATCAGATGGAGGCCACAAAGGAGCGCATTCTGGCGAAGAAGGACGAACTGGGACTGCTGATGCTGGAACTGAGTGCTCGCGGCGAGGGGTACCACCTCGTCTTCCGTCGCCGTCCCTCGATGTCGCAGGAGGAGAACCTACGTTGGGCCAGCCGCCTACTGGGCGTGGAGTACGACAAGGGTGCGAAGGACATCACACGCGTGTTCTTTACGACGACAGCAAGTCCTGAAGACCTGATATTTCTTGATGATGAGATATTCCGGACCCTCTCCCCCGAGCCCTCTCCCTTAAAGGGCGAGGGGGAAGAGAGGAAGGCCCCTAATAATCTAGAAGTCTCCCCTCGGGGAGATTTAGAAGGGGTCGCCCTTTGTTTTCGCGGTATTCCCTACAGCGAAATTGTGAAAGAGTATTGGTCGAAGACCGGAGGTGAACCCGTGGAGGGCGAGCGTAATGTGAGACTCCATCAGTTGGCAGTCAATCTGCGCGCGATTTGCGACAATAAGAAAGACCTTTTGATGCAGATTATGCCTCGTTTGGGCCTCTCGGAAACGGAGTTGCAGAGCATCGTGGACTCGGCTTGTAAAGAGCCGCCCAAGGGCATTTCGAAGCAAATGCAAGAGATCATCAGGACCCTCTCTGACTCTCCTTTGAAGGGCGAGGAAGATGAGGACCTCTCCCCAGCCCTCTCCCAAGGAGAGGGAGAAAGCCCTAAAGGGCGATTTTCTGCGAAAAAGCTTCCGATAGGTTTGAAGGAGAGTTTGGTGGGCGTTCCTGAATCCATGCACATGCCTGTATTGTGCGCCGTATTGCCCATAGCTGCTGCGTACGCCGACGGCGTGGAGGTGGAGTACTGCGACGGACAGCGTCACCGGCTGGGACTGATGTCTATCATCCGAGGCGAACAAGCATCGAACAAGAGCATCTGTAAGACGGCGGTGGACGTGTGGAAACGGCAGTTCGATCAGGAGGACGCACTCGCCCGTCAGCGTGAGGACGAGTGGAAGGAGCAGCGCAAGCGCCGTAAGGCGAATGAGAAGGCCCCGGAAGACCCACATGTGCTCATTCGTATGGTGCCGGTAACGGTCTCTTGCTCAACACTTTTGAAGCGCCTGAAGAACGCGCAAGGACACACGCTGTACTCCTTCGGCGAGGAACTCGACACCCTCCGAAAGACCAACGGAGCAGGTTCGTGGAGTTCGAAGTACGACATCTACCGCATGGGTTTCGATCACGGCGAGTGGGGTCAGGACTACAACTCCGACCAAGCCGAGAGTGGTGTGGTGCAGGTGGCCTACAACTGGACGATGCTGGGTACTTACGGGGCTGTGCGCCGCTGTTTCAAGTCGGACAACATCGAGAACGGACTCTCCTCTCGCGTCCTGATGGCCGAGATGCCTGATGGTGCCTTTGCCAAACTCACGAAGTTTTCCCATCGTTCGGAGGACGACGAGGCTCGCATTCAGGAGGCGGTGACGAAACTGCGCAGTTATTCCGGTTTCATCGACACTCCCCGTCTGCGTAAGGCCATCGAGAAGTGGGTGGAATCGAAGCGCCAAGAGGCTGCGAAGAACATCGACTATGTGATGGACACCTACCGCAAGCGTGCGGCAGTGATAGGGTTCAGGTGTGGAGTCATACACCATTTGCTACTGACTCACCCCCAACCCCTCCCTGTTAAGGAGGGGAGCAGTCAGGGGAAGAAACTTGAAACTGCAGAAGTATCTACGCCCCTCGCTGTTAAGAAGGTGAGCAATCAGGGGAAGAAAGATAATACGCCCCTCCCTAAAAGGGAGGGGAAGGGGGAGAGTCCCGAGAGTCCGGCTTCCATTCGCTTCGCAATTGCCATTGCAGAGTACTGTCTGGAACAGCAGATGAAGGCCTTTGGCGAGACGTTGCAGAACGAATTTGTGAGTGCCAAGGACGAATGCCAACGCTATGGGGCGAACCACTCCATCTTCGACCAACTGCCGCCTGTGTTCTCGATGAACGACCTGCGCGCACTGAAACGAGGATTCTGCGGAGAGGAGGCGATGCGCATGATTATTTCACGCTGGAAAAAAGACGGTTGGGTTGAAAAGGTTGATAATCGACATTGGAAGAAACTTGTAACTTCGTAACATCGTAACAATGTAACATTAAGCTTTTCACTATGGAACTGATACTCAAAAGAATTGCAAAGAAGAAGGGGTATACCGTTGGACGTTTGTTCAGGACCCTCTCCCCTGAGCCCTCTCCCTTAAAGGGCGAGGGGGAGGGGAACTCTCAACTCTCCACTCTCCGCTCGGCGACAACAGGAGACGCTTGCGTAGAGCAGCGGAGCAAGAATGAAGAATTCTTGAATGAATCAAGCGTCCCAAGGGCCGAGCGAAGAATGAAGAATGAAGAATTAATAGCTGATTCCCAAGATGCAAATGATTCTACTCCCCTCCCTACAAGGGAGGGGCTGGGGGAGAGTCTTTACCTCTGCGACACATTGGAACCCCAATGGCGCGATTACAAGAACGGAGGTCGTAAGATTCCGGGGAAGTCAGCTATCCCCGAAGGCAGGTATCTGGTGCTCATCACGTGGAGTCCGAAGTTCAAGCAGTGGTTGCCCCTGCTATGGAACGTGCCGAAATTCAGCGGAATACGCATCCATGCCGGCAACAAGCCGGAGTCGGTCGACTCGTCGATTCCCGCTTCTGGGTGCAACGCCTGAAGCAAGAAATCTCTGACGCGCATGAACGAGGCGAGAAAGTGTACCTGACGATACACTGAAGCATTAACAAATCAGGAGACCCGAAAAGTCTCCTGATTACTTTTATGTTCGACGAAGGTGGGGGGCCTACCTGATGACGCGCTTGCGGACTTGACCTGCACGACGCTCGATGACGAGGCCGCGACGAGGGGCGTTGCCAGTGACCTGAGTGCCGTCGGGACGGTAGGTGCGGTCGGGCAAGGACGTGGTGGCTGTGGGGAGGACGACGGCGTCGGGGGTGTTGCTAAACTGCCAGTTGTCGAAGAAGACGTTGGTGCCTTCCGTGCATACGAAGAAGAGGCTCTTGTTGCCCGTGAACACGGTGGGATCGACCTCGACGGTGTGCTCGGCATAGCCGGAGGAGGCGAGCTGGATGGTGGCTGAGGGCTTGGCCGACTTGTTGCCGAGGCGTACCTCGATGGTGCCTGTGCCTTTGGCATGGATGGTGAGACTGACTGCACCCTGCGAGCCGAAATCGACCTTGCGGAGCTGTGTCCAGGCGCCTGCCTTCATCTGTACCTGCAAGTCGCGCGAGGCGTCGTTGCCGAGGGTGTTGATGGAGGTGTTCTTGATGATGTTGCTGAAGTCCTCGTAGGTGATGCCGCCACAGGTGGCCATGGTCTCGGCCTGCTGTTTGACGTAGGGGTCGAGGTTCTTGATGGCAGTGACGCCCGTCTTGTTGAGCGTCATCTTATAGATGGTCTGCGTGCTCTCGTTCACCGTGGCCTTGTTCACACCGATGGAACGGAATCCTGAGGCTCCGGTGTTCATGGCCGACTCCAGCACGGTGGAATGGTAGAAGAGGTAGTAGTTGCCCTGGAACTTGTGGAGGTGCGTGTGGTTGTTGCCCCACCCCATTCCGAAGTTGCCTTCGTTGGGCACGTATTCGCCTCGGTATTCCCATGAATCGGGGTCGAGAGGGGTGTCGCTGACCATGTAGCACATGCTGCACGAGGAGGGGGCGGCATTAGAGCCTCGCTTGTCGTAACTGGACCAGTCGTTGCGGTCGCTCCACGACGTGTTGTAGGTGTAGACGTAGCGTCCGCCTATGATGTTGAGTTCGCTGGCTTCGAAGAGGTATGGTGCAGGCATGTTGACTGCTGCTCCATCGAGGGCCGTCATGGAGGTCTTGAGCTTGGCGATGCGCGAATTGCCCGGCCAGAGGTTGGAACCCGAGGACTGTGGGTCGCCGCCGCCAAAGGCTATCCATCCGACACCATTCTCATCGACGACAACGCCGGGATCGAACACCCAGTTGCAGGGGTCGACGCCAGGCATCCCATGACGTATGAGGGCTTCGGAGAGGGGCGACTTGAAGGGACCAATGGGCGATGCACCCTTGATGACGCCTACACTGCCACCTCCGTTGGCGAAGTAGATGAAAAACTCGTCGCGTTTGGTGGTGGTGACAGTGCGCCATACTGCCGAAGGGGCCCACGACTGACCACACCACGAGCCGCAGATCTTGCCTACGTCGATGGTGCCGTGGAAGGTCCAGTTGACCATGTCGTCGGTGGAGAAGACGACGAGTGACTTGATGTTGCCATAGCCGTTACTGCCCGACTTGTTGTTGACGAGGAACTGCTGATGGTCGTTGGTGCCATAGACATAGAGTCGGCCGTTGTAGTCGATGGCTGTAGGGTCGGCACAGAAGACACTGGCACTGATGGGGTTGGCATTGCTGATGCCCTTGTAGTCGGGTTCCAGCGTCTGCGCCTGAGCTTGCAGGCTTAGCACAGCGAAGGTGAGAAGAAGAGATAATTTCACGATTGCACGATTTTACAATTTACAATTTACAATTTTAACAAAACCGAAAAAACACTTTCTCCGACCTCTTAGGCCTCTCGGCCTTGTCGTCTGAGATTGACGACTCATACTCAAACCCGTTTGGTCCGATTCGCCAATATCATCCACCGCCTTTGGCGTTACGAGGTCTCGAAAGGAAAACATTAAAAACCATCGCTTAGCGAATTGTCAAATGAAAAATGTCTAAAGTCAAATGGCACAAAGCAATAACTTTTTTAGGTTTTGGTTAATTCATAATTAAATTCATAATTATTCGATTGGACAAAATTAGTGAATGTCGAGCGAAGAAGCAAATAAATGTGAGGGAAAAGTGTGATAACAAGCAGATTGATATGTAAATGGGGACGAAAATTTGCAGGTTCGAAGGTAAAAGAGTATCTTTGCAGAGAAACATGCAATTCTCTGAAGAGAGAGTGCAGAGAGAACCAGTAAAGCTAAAACAATCATAACCACAAGAGTAAAAGGACGTTATCAGTCTTTTACAGAACAAGAACTTTAACACAATTATGAACTACAGATTCATCTCCCTGATCTTCGTCATAGGACTGTGCAGCATGACTGCTGTGGGACAGACAAACAACCTGAAAGACCGCGCCCTGTGGGCAAGCATCAACGGGGCTGACAACGCCTCGCTGGGCGACTACAAACAACATACTGGCAAGGTGCTGGTGACGTGGCGCATGCTGCCTGGCGACGACGCAACGACGGGCTTCGATCTCTATCGCGCCATTGGGACGGGAACGGAGAGGAAGATTGCCGCGAACATTCGTAACCGCACCTGTTTCCAAGATGGTTCGGCTAGCAAAACAGCCGACAACCACTACCGACTGACCTACGCGGGGAGCACGGAGACACTGTCGACTTTCACCCTGACGAAGGCGCAGGTGAGCGGAGGCCTACCCTACCTGAGCATCCCCCTGGCCGACACGAAGGACGTTTACGAGAACACGGCAAAAGTGGTGTACACGGCCAACGACGTGAGCATCGGTGACCTGGACGGCGACGGGGAGTTTGAACTGGTGGTGAAACGCCTGCAGAGCGTGAAGGACGACAACGGAAATGTCATCAGCGACGGTTCGGGTGCCAGCTATTCACAGAAGGACTGCCTGTGGGCGGTGATCTGGGATGCCTACAAGCTGGACGGCACACTGCTGTGGCGCGTCAAGGGAGGTCCGGGCATCATTCTGGGCAACTCATCGAGCTTCGCCATTGCTGACTTCGACGGTGACGGATGTGCCGAGATGGCCATACGCACCTGCGAGGGTACGGTGTTCGGCGACGGACAACAAATACCCGACACGAACGGCGACGGGAAGATAGACTATCGCACCTGGGGCAACCAGAACTCGAGCAGTCCCGGATGGGTAGATCACTACAACTCGGCGGGACCTGAGTTCATCAGCATCATCGACGGACGCACGGGCAAGGAACTGGCACGCGACAACTTCATCAACCGAGAGACAAGCAGTTCGTGGGGCGACGACTACTGGAAACGTGCCTGTTCGTTCCGCGTGGGCGTGGGTTGTTTCGACGATACAGGTCTGCCCTCCGCCATCTTCGGACGTGGCGTCTATGGACACTCCGTCATAGAGGCATGGGACTGGCGCGACGGACAACTGACGAAGAAATGGCGCTTCGACACCAACGACAAGGGTACGGGCAAGGACGGCAAGAAGCATAGCACATACGCCGGACAAGGCAACCACTCGCTGAACGTGGCCGACCTGGACGGCGACGGGATGGACGAGGTGATGTACGGTTCGATGGCCGTGGACAACGACGGCATAGGCCTGTGGAACACGCGACTGGGACACGGCGACGCCAACCACGTAGGTAAGTTCCTGCCTGGACGCGAAGGGCTGCAGATGTTCCACTGTCTGGAGACGGGAAAGACGATGGTGGCCCTGCACGATGCACGCGACGGAAGTGTCATCTGGAAGAAAGACGGCACAGAGGACAACGACATGGGACGCTGCATGGTGGCCGACTATTCGCCTTCGACACCTGGATGTGAGTTCTGTTATTACAAAAGCACCCTCTTCGACCAAGACGGCAATGCGACAAGCATCTCCACGGCCAGCGACTGGAAGCCAGGCTTTGCAGCAGCAATCTGGTTCGACGGTTCACTATCGCGTCAGGGACTCTCGGAGGACGGCATCATACACAGTGTTCCCAACGGAAGAACATTCACGATGTGGCGCTATAGCATGGCCATGATAAACGGCACGAAGGGTAATCCCTCGTGGTACGGCGACATCGTGGGCGACTGGCGAGAGGAGATTATCCTGCCCGATGCCACACGTCTGCAGGACATCAGGATATTCAGCACGTGGTATCCCACCACGCACAAATTCCCCTGGCTCATGACGGACCACTGCTACTGGTTGAGTTGCGTGAACCAAAACATCGGCTACAACCAACCCACCAACACGGGCTATTACCTGGGAAGCGACATCAAGAAGGATGCCGACGCATGGGCAGAAGCCGAGAAAGTGCAGAGCCAGTGGATAACGACGGGAATAGAGGCAATTCATAATTCAGAATTCATGATTCAGAATTCACAATTTTCGATTTATAATGGAGAATTGTTCGATTTGCTTGGACGACACGTGACAACGCCAAAGACAGGTTTGTACATCAGGAACGGAAAGAAAATCATAATTAAATAAGGTATGAGACGGATTGTTGCTTGCAGCTTCATGCTGTTGCTCGCCCTAAGCATGCAGGGTGTAGAGCGGAAGAAACTCAATTTTAATGACGACTGGCGTTTGGCCATTGGTGACTTTACGGAAGCCGTGAACCCCGACTTCGACGACTCTAAGTGGAAGCAGGTGACACTACCCTATGCCTTCAATGGCGACGAGGCCTTCAAGAAGGACATCGTGGACCTGACGGACACCGTCGTTTGGTACAGGAAGAAGTTCAATGTTCGATCCTCAATGTTCAATGACCAAAAGATGTTCATCGAGTTCGAAGGTGTGAGGCAAGGAGCTGACTTCTACCTCAACGGGCATCATCTGGGCATGAGCGAGAATGGCGTGATGGCTTGTGGATTTGACCTGACACCATACATCAAAGAAGGCGACAACGTGCTGGCCGTAAGATGCGACAATTCGTGGAACTACCGTTCGCGCAAGCACAACAGCCGTTACCAGTGGAACGACCGCAACTTCAACGCCAACTACGGAGGCATTCCGAAGAACGTCTTTCTGCATGTTACGGACAAACTCTACCAGACTCTCCCACTCTACTCCGACCTCGGGACAACGGGCACATACGTCTATGCCACAGACTTCGACATCAAGGGACGGAAGGCCACGATACACGTGGAGTCGGAGGTGAAGAACGAGGACAAGAGAGAGCGGAAGTTCTTCCTGACCGTAGTGGTGAAGGATGCTGAAGGCAACAAGGTGGCAGGCTTCAACGGCAATGAGATGTACACCTTGAAACCTGGGGAAACGGTGATTGCCAAAGCCGAGAAGGCGTTGCAGAACCTGCACTTCTGGTCGTGGGGATATGGTTATCTCTACACCATCGAGACCTACCTGCGAGACAAACTCGAGACGGCTACTGCCGACAATGACAGGGTTGTCACACGTACGGGCTTTCGCAAGACACGCTTTGGCGAAGGCAAGATATGGCTCAACGACCGCGTGCTGATGGTGCACGGATATGCCCAGCGAACCACGAACGAATGGCCGGGTGTGGGCATCAGCGTCCCTGCCTGGCTGAGCGACTATTCGAACAATCTGATGGTGGAGTCAGGCGGTAATGTGGTGCGCTGGATGCACGTGACACCTTGGAAACAGGACATAGAGTCGTGCGACCGTGTGGGCCTCATTCAGGCTATGCCTGCTGGCGACTCGGAGAAGGACGTGGAAGGCGCACGCTGGACACAACGTACGGAACTCATGCGCGACGCCATCATATACAACAGGAACAATCCCAGCATCCTCTTCTACGAGTGTGGCAACGAGAGCATCAGCAAAGAACACATGCTGGAGATGAAGGCCATACGCGACCTGTATGACCCCTACGGCGGACGAGCCATTGGAAGCCGTGAGATGCTGGACATCGACGAGGCGGAGTACGGTGGTGAGATGCTGTACATCAACAAGTCGAAGAAACACCCCATGTGGGCAATGGAATACTGTCGTGACGAGGGGTTGCGCAAGTACTGGGACGAGTGGAGCTATCCCTATCACAAGGAAGGCGAAGGACCGCTCTACGGGGGTAATCCTGCGAGGGAGTATAACCACAACAAGGATCAGTTTGCCGTAGAGATGGTACGACGTTGGTACGACTATTGGCTGGAGCGCCCTGGCACGGGTACGCGTGTCTCATCAGGTGGTGTGAAGATCGTGTTCTCTGACACCAACACCCACCATCGTGGCGAGTCGAACTACCGCACCAGTGGTGTCACAGACGCCATGCGCCTGCCCAAGGACGCCTTCTTCGCCCATCAGGTGATGTGGAGCGGATGGGTAGAGCCAGAAGAGGCCAGAACCTATATCGTGGGGCATTGGAACTTCACCCCCACCCCCTCTCCAAAGGGCGAAGGGGGAGTCAATGGTCAATCTTCAATGTTCAATGGTCAATCCTCAATGTTCAATGTTCAACTGAAAAAGCCCGTTTACGTCATTTCCACTGCCGATGAGGTGGAACTCTTCCTCAATGGCCGTTCGCTGGGCAAAGGAAAGCAAGCGTATCGCTATCTCTTCACCTTCGAGGATGTTCCCTTTGAGGCGGGTGTGCTGGAGGCAGTTGGTTCGGACGGCAGTAAATACAAATTGGAAACTGCAGGCGAACCCTATCAACTGAAACTTACCGCTATCGAGAATCCTGAAGGAACAAAGGCCGATGGTGCCGACATGGTGCTCTTCCAGGTGGAGGTGCTCGACAAAGAAGGACGTCGCTGTCCGCTGGACAATCGCATGATACACTTCGACCTGAAGGGTGAAGCCACGTGGATAGGAGGCATTGCCGCACGCAACAATAAGGAGTTGCAACGCACGGACGAGAACAGACCTAAGGACTTGCTCGATGCTGCAGCCACGAAGAATGTCTCTGACAACTATGTGGGCAGCGTGGACTTGCCTGTGGAGTGTGGTGTCAATCGTGTCCTCGTGCGCACAACCCAGAAAGCAGGCGACATCACGCTGACAGCCTCTGCCGATGGTGTAAGACCTGCCCAGATAGAGGTAAAGAGCGAAGACGTGGACATTGAAAACTATCTACCACAATACACGCTTGAAGGACGTCTCACTCGCGGAGAGACACCACTCAAGGAATCATACAAAGAACTGGCTCGAGGGGTGAACATCGTTTCTGCCACAGCTGGCTTCGACAACGATAATGCCAAGCGAAGTTTTGACGACAACGAACTCTCGGAGTGGAAGAACGACGGAAGACTCTCTACGGCTTGGATAACCTACAAACTGGAACGAAAGGCTCGCATCGACGACGTCTGTATCAAACTGACGGGTTGGCGTCTGCGTAGTTATCCACTCGAGATTTATGCCGGCAAGGAACTCATCTGGAACGGAGAGACAGAGCGCAGTTTGGGTTATGTTCACCTGAAGCCCACCAAGCGTGTGAAGACCGACGAAATCACCATCCGACTCAAGGGTGCCGGTAAGGACAAGGATGCCTTCGGTGGCATCGTGGAGGTGGCAGAACCTGCCGCTGGCGAGCTTGACCTGTTCAAGGCCAAGAATGGCGGAGACACGAAGAACGAACTGCGAATTGTGGAAATCGAGTTCTTGGAAAGATTGAAATAATAAGGTCAATCTCCCTTTGAAGACGGCACTTGCACTACATCTACAATGCAGTGACGCTTCGAAACGAATAAAAAGATTCTTTAATTCACCCTCTTTCTTTGGGAGAGAGGGCTGGGGAGAGAGGCTATATCTCAGCGTTTTTCGTACACCTTAATCCAATCCACGCGAAGCTCTGAAGGCAGTTGCTCGGGTTTGTTCACAGGTCCCACCCAGTGTCCGCCAAGTTGATTGGAGAGAATGATGTAGAAAGGATAGTCGGGCCATGGGAACTGATAGTCCTTGCCTTCGATGCGGGGATAGGTCAGCGTCTTCTTTCCATTGATAAAGAAGCAGATGCTGTCGTTGTGAACCTCTGTGGCATAGACATTCCAATCATCGACCTTGATAGCTGAGGAAACGGACGACTTCGGCTTGTTGTCATCCTTAATGTGGAGCGTGTAATGCGAGTGAACAGTTTGATAAGCTATCGTATCGGCATTGAGGTGCTCCATGATGTCTATCTCAGCATAATTGGGCGAAGGCAGGTTCACGTCAGGCATCAACCACAAAGCTGGCCAGAAGCCCTGAACTTTATTGAAACGAGCACGAATCTCAATCTTAGCCATACGGAACGATTTCTTATGCTGACTCCAGATGCCACCTGTGACAAAGGGCGTGGTTTCCGTCCCTGAGTGGTCGTTCTCCTTACCCAGAAGCACCAACTGGCCGTCCTCCACATAGGCCAGATCCGGACGAAGCGACATCATATCGTTCCAATCCGAACCTCCCTTACCAATGCGCGACCACACGCTTTCGTCAATCTGCTTTCCCTTGAAATCCTCCTTCCACACCTGTTTCCATTCCGACCGATGGGCGGCACAAGCCGACAGGAGCATAACGGCAATCGACAGGCGTAATGCAAACTGAATCTTTCTCATAAGCTTATCGTTTCGTCCGACAATGGCGTCGGAACAATTCTAATGTTCAGGAGTAATCACACGATAATGTCCGCTCAGATGCATGAAGGCGAAGAGACGAAGCAAACCATCGTAATAAGCATCGAAATACCCATCCTCGAAAGGTACGTGCTTCGCGTTCCAAAGCGCATCGACGAACTCTTTGCTCTTATCGTGGGAACACATGACTGAGGCTGCAGCAGTGGTTGCAACAAGACCTATGCTGTGGCGTAACTTGCGGAAACCGCCTGCACCCAGAATCTCGTTGCCTTCAGGCACACTTCCGTCCTTGCGATACTGGTCGAGGAAGGTATCGACACCCTGACTGTAGAAGAAATTCTGAATCTTCTCGCCATACTGGCGTTGCCACTCTCCGTCGGCACAACTCCACTCGTAATCGAGCGCCATATTCATAGGCACTCGCCAAGAATCATAACGGAAGTTATTACTGCCGTTTCGGCGAGGTGCATTGCCCTGAGGCATACCTGGGAAACGTGGCGATTGCATCTCACTGCCGTCGTACTGGCACATATCGCCATTCAAGCCCGTCGTCTCATCGACACACTTGTGCATGAACTCACGGCTCTTCTCGGCACATTCCATCCACATGTCCGAACGTCCATCGTCGCCCCACTTTGCCCACACCTCATAGAAGGCGGGAATGTGATAGCTGGGATCGGTGTATCGCTGCCCGAAACCATCTGGCGTGAAGGTGATGAGTTTCGTCTCCGGGTCGATAAGGAACATCTTCTGAGGTCCTTGTTGTCCTCCACCAAAACCACCAGGACGGGGTGTGGGAGTGTACTCGCGAGGCTGGATGCAGTTGAGGATGTGTTGAGCCTCGGCCTTATAATTGATGCCTGTGTCATCGCCCCAACGATTCGAGGCAAAGATGAGCGCTGTGATGAAATACAGTTCGCCATCGCTGGCCGCTCCATCGCTGTTGTGCGTACCATCTGTCTTACAACTCCAGGCAAAATATCCTTCACGATTGCCACTCTGGTGCTGCATGTACTTCTTGCTCCAGCGCCACAGGCGGTCGAAGATATCCTTCTCGCCAAACTGAACGGCAATCATCAAACCATAGGACATCCCTTCCGTACGTGCGTCGTGGTTCTTGATGTCACTGACATAAGCCATCGAATCGCCCACCTCGAAATAGACCTTGTTAGGTCCGCGGAAGACGTCGTTGAACACTTCATTGAGTTTGCTTTCAACCTCAGCAGGCTGATAACCCATTTCCACAAACACGTTACGATATTTGCCTGTTTCGAAGGCGCCTTTCGTCCAAGGGGTGTAAGCCTTTACCAGCCCCACCAAGGCGGATGTGGCAAGTATTGCGGCGAGATTCCGTAGTTTCATTTTTACGCCTTATTTTGTGATTTGCATTATAATGCAGACAATTGTCCGCAGAAAACGTTTACTATTGATAGGTTATCTTCTGCACAATTTGTCCGGGGTCGACAATCGAGAGCGTAACGATGTGTTCCTTGCGGTTCTTGTCCAAAGGCAGTGTCACGAGGAACTCCTTGCGATTCTCAAGCACTTGTATCTTCCACTCGCGTCCCCACTCCTTGAACTTGTTCTCGCAAACAACGGCCTTGCCACCATCGACACACACGGCGAAACGATTGCTGCGATCGGCATAAACAGGCCAGAAAGGAACTACCGAGATGCAAAGCGAAACGGAATCGGCACTTGTAGCAAGCGTGTTAACGGGGATGGGCAAGTCAATGCTCGAGGTGGTAGAAGCATCGTCGAGAGGTTGACCAAGCTGCAGTGCCTTCCAATCCGTACCTATGCCATCGAGCATGCGGAAGGGCGATGATACGGAGAGGGACGTAAAGTCGAGCTTGTGCAAGAGTTCGGGATGTCGTTGGTTGTCGGGAAGACGATAGGCATTAGTAGGTTTGTCTGTGTATTCAGGCATATTCTGATACAGTGACTTATAGCCAGGGGGGACTTCCGACATCATATGATTCCACTTGCCATTGAGTTGCGTGTTGTAACGTTCCAACAATTTGTCGATCTCACGACAAGCATCCTTCGACATGTCGGCATACAGGGTGTTACCCGTCTCGTGATTGGCCTGAGCATAAAGGAACTTGCGATTCATCTGATAAGCGGAATGTACCGCATAGCCAAGCATCTCGAAAAGCGCAGGACGCTGTTCGGGCGACAGTTGACGTTCGATGGCGTCGTAGGCAAAACAAATGTCCTGATACTCGCTCAACCTCCGTTGTGCCGTTCCTGTCTGGAAAGAGAAATCTGTGTCGTAAAGACGTGCGTACTCAGGTGTGTCCCAATTCATCTCATAACCCATGAACTCAGGTTTACGGTCCCATGCCAAACGATAGTAGTTGTCGAGAATAAACTGGAACGTAGGCAGATGCTTCGCGCCAAACTGTTTGGCCAACCATTCGGCCTGATAGGAGTTGGCGTTGTCGTAACTGAACGAGCTGAAGTCATAGGCCATGTCCATGAACATCTGCATCTCTATCTCCATCGGCTTGATGTCGCCCACGTTGAGCAACCAATAACGGTCAGCGCCAGCGGTATATGCCTTCAGCAGTTCCTCGTACATCAGCATGGGGGCGGTGGTGGCTATCCACAGGTTGTCGTGGGGTGTTCCGCAATAACTGATGTGGTAATACACACCACTATGTCCACTACGCCGTTGTTCCTCGAAATTGCTCACGCGCTTCATGTAACTGTAGTTATCATCGGGCCACACCAGCGTAATGTCTTCTGGCACACGAAGCCCTGCATCATAGATGTCGAGTGCCTCCTTGTAAGGGACAAAGATTTGCGGAATCTGTCCGGCTTTCTTATGCTTGTATTTCTCAAGGATAGCGCGCTGTTTGGCAATGACGTTCTCAAGCGTGCGAGCACGAACAACGGGGTCTTTGCTACCCTTCATAGCCTCGTCATGCAATCCACGCAGACCTGTGGTATAGATGTTGTCGTACTGGGCAGTTTCACGTATGCGGTTGTCAAGTTTCTTCAGGATGTTCTCGCTATTGGTCTCGTAGTTCCATTCGCCATCGACCTTCCTGTCCCACTCCTTCGTAGATGCATTGTTGAAGAGCAAAGGCTCGCAATGGCTGGTGGTAATCATAATACCCCACTTGTCGGCCATCACCTGACTCTCGGGATGGGTGTAGAAAGCGCCTGTACAGGAGTGCATAGCAGGAGCAAGCATGTTGCCTTTGAGCCGAAGGATGAGTTCGCAAACGCGGTCGTAGGTCTTGGGACCGATATCGCCCAACTCCTTCTCAAAATTGTTTGCCGACCAAGTCTTCAAGCCCCAGTCCTCATCGTTGATGAAGATGCCACGAAACTTAATGCTAGGCGAAGCGCTGACATAGTTCTCCGAGTAGTTAAGCACACGCTTATTGGCCTTATCGACAGGAACATCGGCAAACCAATACCAAGGACTTACACCTATGGCCTCACTCACATGCAGAACGCCATAAGCCAATCCGCGAGCATCGGAACCAGTGATAAAGATGTTCCCGTTCTTGGTGTCGATAGCATAGCGCTCCCATGTACCTCGCAATTCGCGATGAAGCCCTGTATGCTTCGTCGTACCGATGGTAATAAGGGGGCCTTTGCCCTTGCGTGTGTCCACCTTTGGCCTCGTGCCTGAGACACGTTCGATGTCGTCGGCCAACACCTGTGCCATTTGCTTCACTAGTGGTGCGTCGCCTTCATTATAAACGATGGTGGTTTCTGTTAGATTAACTGAGGAAATGCGCTCCTGAGCACCAATAAAACCTATCGTCAGGAAGCACGCAATAAATAAGGTCAACGTTCTCTTCATGGTCTTTCTCTCCATAAATGTCAATAGCTATGGCACAAAGTTAAGGAATTTTTTTGGCTGAGTAACAACTTTTAAATTTTAATCTTTAATTATTAATTATTTTATTCGTATCTTCGCACCGCAAAAGAAAAATAAGACTTGCTATGGCTTTAGGAAAATGGATTGGAGGCTTCTTGGGACTGATGAGCGGCGGACCTCTTGGGATGTTGGCAGGAATCGTGCTTGGAGCATTATTTGATGCTGTGTTCGATGAAAGCAATTACTTCACGCCTGAGGAACAAGCCGCACAACAGCAAAGAACATATCCCCGTCAACAGGGCGACCGCAACGGTTTTCTCTTCTCCCTGATGGTGCTTGCGGCACACGTCATTCATGCCGACGGGCGCATCATGCATTCCGAGATGGAGTATGTAAGACAATTCCTGCGTACGAACTTCTCCGATGTGGCAGAAAAGGAAGGCGAAGAGATTTTGCTCAAGCTTTTCGATGAGAAGAAGCGCATGGGCAATGCGGCTTGGCAACGCCAAATCGTGGCAGTATGCCAACAGATAGCCTTTGCAATGCCTCATGAGCAACGATTGCAATTGGTGGCCTTCCTGTGCGAGATAGCCAAAGCCGACGGCACAATTCACTCTCTCGAACGAGATGCCTTGAAAGAGGTGTGCCAGAACATGGGCTTGGACGCTGGTACAGCCGAACAAATGATGGGACTGGGAGGCGAGACGCTAGAAGACGCCTATCGCGTGCTTGGCCTACATCCCGATGCTTCAGACGAAGATGTGCGACAAGCCTACAAGCGTATGGCTCGTGAGAACCATCCCGACCGTGTGGCTTCGCTTGGCGAGGATATTCGCCGTGCTGCAGAGAAGAAGTTCCAAGAGATTGCCGATGCCAAGGACCGCATCTACAAGGCAAGGAATATGAAATAAAAGGCTAATGGCCAAAGGCCTTAAGACGAAAGGCCTTAGGGATTAATTCAGAAGGCCTTAGATACGATGGTAAATGAATATAGGTTCGAAGACGGACGAATATAGGTTCGATTGTCATCGAGCATAGGTTCGATGGAGAATGAACATAGGTTCAATGGCGGTAAGCCTTAAGTTAAAGTCAAATCGAGGTTTTAATAGACTATTTGTCCAATTCTTGCTCCGTTGCTCTACGTAAGCGTCACTGCTTCGCAGATGCCGAGCGGTCAAATCGTCCAATAATTAAATCGTAAAATCTCGCAATCTATCCTCTAATGACTTCGAACAACGTTTTTATTCCCTTTATCTTCTGGCCCTTAATCCTTTGTAAGGTTTCGCGCAGGCGCAGGCGGGAGATGGCGGCATAGCTCTGGTGGTCGCGAACGTCGATGAGACCTATTTCTTCACGCGACAGGCCTCCTACCTTCATCAGGAAACCCGCAATGTCTCCACGACTCAGTTTATCCTTCTTACCTTTACCTATATATAGAGTTTCCCAAACAGGAAGCAGGTGTCCATCGGTTTGTGTGGGGAAGCGAGACAAATCGCTGAATGGTGTAATCGACGAATCCTCGAGTTTTTCCTCCGGACCAACGATATAAAATACACGCCCCTCGCGATCCCAACGAGCTGTACGTCCATTGCGATGAGTACGCACGTCATCGGTTAGCGGCAAGTGATAGTGAATGACATTGTCCAAAGCAGGAATATCAAGCCCACGGCTTGCCAAATCGGTACTTACCAGAATATTGCACGAACCACTGAGAAAACGGAAGAGATTGCGCTCGCGATCGCGCTGTTCCATTCCACCATGCAGAAGGGCGGCATAGAAGCCTTGTTCGTGTAGGAATTTCCCAACACGTTCCACACTCTCGCGAAAGCCTACGAAGACGAGTGATGTCTGCTGTCCACAGGTAAGGAGTAATCGAGCAAGGGTCTCTAACTTATCTTTTTGAGGACTATCGACTCGCAACTCCTGAATGCGTTCATCAATGGAATCATCGAGATAGTCAAGACGTTGATATTCGGGCAAGAAACGAGTGATTTCGGGATTATCTGTGGCAGAGAGCAACATGCGCTTCGATACGTTGGAGAGGTGCGAGAAGATGGCAGTCATCTCTTCGCGAAAGCCCAGCTCCAGGCATTTGTCAAACTCGTCGATGATGAGTGTGCGAATGGTAGTTGCATCTATGTTACCCTTTGTCAGGTGGTCGAGCAGACGGCCAGGTGTGCCAACTACAAGTTGAGGCTTGCTTCCTGATATTGTGCGATGTTCGTCCATCGTAGGACGACCGCCATAGAGAGCAAGGGGACGAATGTCGGCACATGCTTGTCGGGCAACGGACACCGTCTGCATAGCCAGTTCTCGACTAGGTACTATCACCAAAGCCTGAACCACATCCTCATGAGGATTAAGCGATTCGAGCAAAGGCAATAAATAAGCCAAGGTCTTGCCACTTCCCGTAGGACTTAGCAAGACCAAGCTATCATGTCGACGGAAAGCCTGTGCAGCGTCCTGCTGCATGGCATTGAGCCCGTCGATTCCAAGTTTCGTTAAATCAATCAAAGGATTTCGAGTTCCTTGAATACTTTCTTCAGTTTCACAACCGACTCATCCACCTGCTCGTGGGTGTGGTTTGCCATAAGAGCATAGCGCACCAACGTGTCCTGAGGAGCACAAGCGGGAGGAATAACAGGATTGATGAAGACACCTTCGTTGAAGGCCATTGCAACAGCCTTGAACGTCTTCTCCGTGTCGCGCACATAAAGAGGAATGATAGGACTCTCTGTATCACCAATCTCAAATCCTTCCTCGCGGAAACGACCGAGTGCATAGTTGGTAACATCCCACAATGCCTGCAGGCGTTCGGGTTCTTGCTGAATGATGTGCAAGGCCTCGCGTGCGGCAGCAGTAGCAGCAGGCGTACAGCTGGCTGAGAAGATGTAGGTGCGTACGGTATGACGCAACCAATTGATGATGCTTGAGTCAGCAGCAATGAAGCCTCCGATGCTGGCCAGTGACTTAGAGAATGTACCCATGATGAGATCTACATCCTTTGTCAGTCCGAAGTGGTCGCATACGCCCCTACCCTGACGACCGAAGACACCCAAACCGTGGGCCTCGTCAACCATGATGGCTGTGCCAGAATACTTCTTCTTCAGTTCAACGATTTCAGGCAGTTTGCAAAGGTCACCTTCCATAGAGAACACACCGTCTACAACCACCAGCTTAATGGCATCAGGTTCGCAACGCTGGAGATGCTTCTCCAAGTCAGCCATATCGTTGTGCTTGTATTTCAGCTGTGTTGCAAAAGAGAGACGGCGTCCGTCGACAATGGAAGCATGGTCACGGTCGTCACAGATGATGTAATCGTTCTTGCCAACAAGCTGGCTGATGACACCACTATTAACCGTAAAGCCAGTAGCAAAGCACAATGCCTCTTCCTTGCCTACAAACTCGGCCAACTCCTTTTCCAACTGAACATGAATGTCAAGCGTACCATTAAGGAAACGGCTTCCTGCACATCCACTACCATACTTCTGCATAGCAGCACAACCGGCATCAATAACGCGCTGATCGCCCGTCAAGCCAGTATAAGCGTTAGAGCCGAACATAAGCACACGCTTGCCTTCCATAATGACTTCTGTGCCTTGTTTACCTTCTATTTCACGAAAATAAGGATAGATACCCTGCGCCATAAATTCCTGTGGCAGAGTATAATGTGATAGTTTTTCCTGTAATAATCCCATAATATTTCTTCAATACAGGCTGCAAAGATACAATAATTAATTATAAATAGGAAATTAATAGTTAAAAAAATGTAGAGCAATGCTATAAAATAGCAATTCATAACAGGTATTTCGCAATTATTAATTATCTTTGTCGGCTGAGCTATGAGACGACGTGTAAGATTTATTGTAAACCCCATTTCGGGCACTCGAGGAAAAGATTCCATTGTGAAACTCATCCCCGAATACCTTTCTGCCGACAGGTTTGAGTACGACATGGTGTTTACTGAACGTTCGGGACATGCTGCCTTGCTTGCAACGAAGGCGGTTGAGGAAGGTATCGACATTGTGGTTGCTGTGGGCGGAGACGGAACTGTCAACGAGGTAGCACGTTCATTGGTGCATACTCCTGCGGCGTTGGCCATAATCCCATGCGGAAGCGGTAATGGCCTTGCGCGACATCTCTTCATCCCTATCAACCCTATTGGAGCTTTAAAGATCTTAGCCGAATGCACCATTGAGACATTGGATTACGGGAAAATCAATGGCCAGCCATTCTTCTGCACCTGTGGCATCGGCTTTGATGCCTTCATCAGTCAGAAGTTTGCCGAAGCAGGGAAACGCGGATTGCTTACCTATGTCGACAACACCCTCAAGCAAGGACTTACCTATAAGCCACAGACTTATCAAATCAGCATCGACGGACAGGAAGAAACCTATGAGGCATTCCTCATCGCATGCGCCAATGCCAGTCAGTATGGCAACAATGTGTTTATCGCACCCGCAGCATCGATGAACGACGGGCTGATGGACGTTACCATACTTGAGCCCTTCAACCTGCTCGAGGCCCCGCAAGTGGTTATGCAACTGCTAAACAAAACCATTGACAAGAACAGCCACACGCGAACCTTCCAGTGCAAGCGTGTCCACATACATAGGGAAGAACCCGGTGTCGTGCATTTCGACGGTGAGCCCATGCAATGCGGGACAGACATCGATGTGGAACTCATTAGCAAAGGCATTAATGTAGTCGTGAATACGAAAGAACAAAAGATTGCACTCCCATTGTTCAGTGCCTTCACAGACATATACACTAATATGCAAATCGAGGTTGACAGACTGAAGACTGACATTCAGAACGACTTTCGACAAACCAACGAGCGCATCAAGCGCATCAACACTGAACTACTAAACAAACTGAAAATATAGTCAATCGTAATTCGTAACTCATAATTCGTAACTCATCATGTATATCATAGGAATTGCAGGAGGAACAGGTAGTGGAAAAACCACTGTAGTCAGGAGAATCGTTGAGGCCTTGCCCGTCGACAAGATTTCACTCATCCCACAAGACTCGTACTACAACGACACCACGCATCTGACAATGGAAGAGCGCAGGCGCATCAACTTTGACCATCCCGATGCCTTTGACTGGGACCTGCTTACGCACCAGATCGAAGAACTGCGTAACGGAAGAGCCATTGAGCAACCTACCTATTCGTACATAGAGAGCAACAGACAGGCCGAAACCGTACATGTAGAGCCTTGTGAGGTTATTATCATCGAAGGCATCATGGCCTTGTTTAAGAAAGAGCTACGCGATTTGATGGACCTAAAAATCTTCGTTGATGCCGACCCCGACGAGCGACTGATTCGCGTCATACAAAGGGACACCGTTGAACGAGGACGGACAACACAAATGGTTATCGACCGCTACCTCGATGTGCTAAAGCCTATGCATGAGGAATTTATTGAACCAACGAAGCGCTATGCCGACCTCATCATTCCTCAAGGCGGAAACAACTCGAAGGCCATCGAGATTATGCGAACCTACATCATCCATCGCCTACGTCCCGGACAAATTTAATCCTTCTCTTTTGTCTCTTCCTGGTTGCCTGTCATAAGGACAAGGAAGAAAGGCTATCTTCTGTATTCAACGATGCGGAAGAGGTGGATTCTTTGTCGTCTGCTTATGACTTGAGAGATATTGAAGAATCAGGTGAACTAATCTGTATAACTCTCTCAGGACCTGATACTTATTTTGAGTTTAGAGGAAAAGGATTCGGACTTCAGAACGATCTTGCAGAAGCCTATGCACACCAGATTGGAGCACGCCTTCGTATGGAGGTCGCACACGACACGGCGGAGATACTCAATCGCTTGCAAAATAGAGAAGTCGACATCGCAACGATGCAATTGCCCTCCTCCTCGGGAACTATACGATGCGAAAACGGATGGCTCGTTCATCAAGAAGCGCCCCAACTGGCTCAGTCAATCAACGACTGGTATTCGCCCGAACTAGTACAACAATTCAAGAACCGTCCTAAGACAACAGTTGCCGTACAACGGCAAGCAAGACCTGTTATGCTCAATGCAAGCACAGGACAAATATGTCAATACGACGCCCTACTCCAACGCCATGCTGCCGCCATCGGTTGGGATTGGCGATTGCTAGCAGCACAATGCTATCAGGAATCTGCGTTCGACCCGAGGGCTATTTCTTGGGCGGGGGCTCAAGGACTTATGCAGATCATGCCAGGCACAGCCGCACATTTGGGAGTAACGGGTAATATCTTTGACCCTGAGACCAATATCGAAGCCAGCGTAAGATATTTGAAGGAATTGAACCAGACTTTTGCTGATATTCCTGGGCAATCGTCTCGCATTCCCTTTATCCTTGCCGCCTATAACGGAGGAGTAAATCATGTACGCGACGCTATGGCTCTCGCCAGAAAGCATGGGCAAAATGAAAAGGCATGGCGTGATGTTGAGCCTTATATCCTGCACTTAAGCGAACCGCAATACTATCGCGACCCGGTGGTCACGTCGGGTTATCTGCGAGGGAGTGAAACCTATGGTTATGTGCGAAACATCATGGATCGATGGGGACAATACTGCGGACAAGCTCGCAATTACAGCAAGGCCAGCACGCCACAACCCTCGAAGCACTCGAAACATCCTACCCAAGTACAGCGTCCCGACTTATTAAATGGGCTTAACGATAAACCTGCCCCCACTCCCACCGATTCCGTATGAACTACGCCAATGACTTATATCAGGAGGTTCGGGCATTAGTCACGACGAACGAAGACTTAATCATCAAGTATCGCCGTCTGGGACGCTTGCTCGACAGAGTTCTCAAGGAAAGGACCGAGGGAGACAGCATCGCCTATCACGGACTTATTCCCCGCATCTATCTCTTGTGCAAAAGATACGACCTTGACCACAAGCCGCTTTGCATTCTATATGGCAACATTAGGAAGGCAAACGAAGGTTCGTTCTTTCCCGAACAAGAGGACTTTCTCTATGATGCAAAGGCTCTCTGCCAAGCGATTGCCGAGTTCTACAACGAACCCATTCCTCTGTCAATTGCCGAAATCTTGCCCAAGAAATGGCGAGCATGGGAAGGCAAAGCTTTGGAAACAGGCCAGCACCTGCGACTTACCGTTTCAGAGTGGGACGAGAACACTATTCAAGGATTCGACGAATACGGAGAAAAGCAAGTGGTAAAGTATGGAAACGAATGGAGCCTCAACGAGCAGCTCTATCCCTTTGCCACACTCAACCTGCTGGACATCAGCATAAACGAGGACAAACAATTATGTCCGAAGTTCATCATCCTCGAACCCGATTATCTGATTGATATCACAGCCGTTTGTCAATGCGTGAAGGATTACGGGAACTCGCCTTTGCACTACCTCATGAACAAGTTTCAGCCACGCGAGTATACGCTGGCCATCCAACTGGGTAATGCCGCCAACCAGTTCCTCGACGATGCTGTACGCTCTGAGGACTCCTTTCTCGATTCCATGAGGAAGAGTTTCCAAGACTACGCACTCAATTATTGCACGCTGGAAGGAATCGATGAAGAGTTCTTCAAACAATGTCGTGAGCAACACAAGAATATCAATCGTGTTGTCAAGGACATCTTCCCCCAGACTGGCATCAACGTAATCGAGGATGGAGCTTTGCTTGAGCCAAACTTCTTCTGTCCGCTTTTGGGATTGCAAGGACGCATGGACTTGCTGACGAGAAACGAAGACACCATTGTGGAGTTGAAGGGCGGTAAGCGCGACGAATTCCACAACACCTTCAAGCTCGAACATGCTTGGCAGATGGCTCTGTATAAGGAAGTGTTGCATTACAATCTCGGGAAATCGAGGAGTCAGATTCGCACACTTTTGCTCTACTCCCGTTATCCTCAGATCTACGACATCAGGCTTGGACAGCAGGCAATCGTGGAAGCCCTGAACATGCGAAACGGCATCGTATACGTCGACCGCATGCTTCGAGAAAATCCGAAGGAATTCCTGCTCTCGCTGAAGGAAGAAGATTTCAATCCGTTGCATAGCACGGGGAAACTCTATCAAGATTACATCCGACCCAGAGTTCAGGAGTTCCTAAGCACACTCCAAGGCTCTTCGCCACTCGCCTTCGACTATTTCTGCACGATGGTGGCTTTCCTCGAACGAGAACAATTACACGCGAAGGTGGGTGAAAACAGGCCTGACAGCGACAGAGGATTTGCCCAAGCGTGGTTGTGCGACGATGAGACGAAACTCATACAAGGCAACATCATCACTGACCTCCGCCTGCAACCTATTGTCAATGAGCGAGGTATGCTCACGCACATCGAAGCCCACTTCGAGCCAGACAATCAAGGACAGCCCAATTTCCGTGAAAACGACTCCGTCCTGCTCTATGAACGGGAAAGCGAAGGCGACAACATCACGAACCGTCGTTCCATTCGTTGTCAGGTGGAAACTCTCATGCCCGATACTCTGCTCCTGCGTCTCATCTTCCCTCAGCGCGACATTTCATTTATTAAGGAAGATGGCCTATACGCCATAGAATCCTCACACAGCGACGGAATATTTGCCCAGCAATACAGCGGGCTCTATGCTTATCTTGCTTCAGGTCAGTCTCCTATGTCGCCACCCATCTACGTAAAGTTGCTGATTGGTCCGCCTGGAAGCGGAAAGACCAGCGTTGCCTTGCGCAAGATGGTAGAAGAGGGATTGGAAGGAGAAGGGAACATGTTGCTTATGGCCTATACCAACCGCGCTGTGGACGAGATTTGCAAGATGCTGGAGTCTTTGCCCGGTTCGCCTGATTATGTTCGTATCGGACAGGAGACATCGTGCGAAAAGCCATACAGACATAGGTTACTGCGAAACCTGATTGCAGATTGCGCCAATCGCCAACAAGTGCTCGAACGCCTTCAGCCCATACGTCTGGTTTGTGGGACAGTTACCAGTCTTGCAGGTGCAACCAATCTTCGCAAACTGAAGAACTTCCGAACCGCCTACCTTGATGAGGCTTCCCAAGTGCTCGAACCCCAGCTTTTACCCCTACTCGACGCCTCACCCCGATGGGTGATGATAGGCGACCAGAAGCAGTTGCCCGCCGTTGTTGTCCAACCCTCAAGCGTAAGTGAGGTGAAGAGCGAACTATTGCGCGAGATAGGTCTTGCGGATTGTCGGAACTCCTTCTTCGAGCGCCTTCACACACTCATTCGCGATGGCAAAATCGAAGGAGAGGAAGAGATGTTGGAGCGGCAAGGGCGCATGCACTCCGAAATCAATGCGTTTGTGGCCAACCGCTATTATGAAGACCGTCTGCAAGTGGTGCCTCTACCCCATCAGACACAACCGCTTCCTTGGAAGGTTTCCAGCGATGCCGCCCACTTGCTCACTTATCTGGCCACCCATCGCATGGGTTGCTTTAACGTCACAAAAGATTATACTATCGGCAACAATAAGATTAACCAACCTGAGGCCCAGACTATAGCAAGCATCGTCCAATGCTTCTACAACCTCTACCAACAAGTTGGGCAACCTTGGACACCCGATAGTGCAATCGGCATCATAGTGCCTTTCCGAGGTCAGATAGCACAGATACGTCAGGAACTCGCCCGCCTCGAAATCCCCCAATACGAGTCAATTACTATCGACACCGTCGAACGCTATCAAGGAAGTCAGCGCGACATCATTCTATTCTCCACAGTCGTGAGTCAGCCATATCAAGTTTCCATCCTCTCTGCCCCTGTTGTAACGGACGGAAGCCCCATTGACCGCAAACTGAATGTCGCCGTTACGCGAGCTCGAAACCAATTCTTCCTTGTAGGCAACCTTGCGCTGCTGTCCCAGGCGGAAGATTATAGGGTGCTCATCGACTACATGAAAGCCTATAATTCTGATTAGAACTTTGTTAAATAAAGTTTAGTTCTTTGTCATTACACAAAAAATGGTTATCTTTGTCGGCCATTAAATAAAAATAAGTAATGTAATGAGAAAGAAATACTTACTCTTAATCTCGATATGCTTATCCGCGCTTTCTGCCACTGGACAAGAAAGGTGGACGTTGCGCCAATGCATCGACTATGCGCTTGAGAACAGTATCCAGATTCGCAAAAGCCGCGTGAGCGAGGAACAGGGAGAAGTAAGTCTGAAACAAGACAAGGCCGCGCTTCTGCCCAGTCTTTCCTTTGCCACCAGCCAGAGTGTGGGTTATCGTCCCTTCGAGGAAAACACGGCCATCGTGCAGAACGGACAGGTGACAAACACCACGAAGAAGGTTACGGAGTCTGGTTCGTACGGGTTGAATGCCAGCTGGACAATATGGAACGGAGGCATAAACCAAAAGAACATTGAGGCGCAAAAGTTGCAAAACCAAATCACAGAATTGGGCACTCGACAGAGCGAACAGAACCTGCAGGAACAGATAGCCCAGCTATACGTGCAGATTCTTTATAGCATAGAGGCCAAGAAAGTGAATGAGCAACTTGCACAAACGGCAAAGAGCCAATACGAACGCGGACAAGAGATGCAACGCCAAGGCCAGATGTCGAAAGCCGACGTTGCACAGCTCGAAGCACAATGGAAGAGTGCCGAATACGATATTGTAAGCATAGACACTCAGATACAGAACTACAAGAGGCAGTTGAAGGCCTTGTTAGAGCTCGACCTGTCCTCTCCCTTCGATGTGGTAGGGAATATTCCAACCGACGAACAAGTGCTTGCACCCATACCATCGGCACAAAGCATCTACGAGCAAGCGCTTACAACGCGTCCTGAAATTCGTAGTGCCGAACTGAGCATCGATGCGGCAAACATGAATATTGATATTGCCCGCCGAGGCTATTATCCGAACATCGGTTTGAGCGCAAGCGCAGGCGACAGCCACTATAGCGCCAGCCCGAACGGTGTGGGCAAGCAGATGAAGCAGAACGTGAACCTGAGTGGCGGTGTGAACGTGAGTGTCCCCATCTTCGACAACCGTCGCAACAAGAGTGCCGTAGAGCAGGCAAAGCTGCAGAAACTGAACAGCGAGCTCGACTTACAGGACAAGAAGAACGCACTCTCAAGCACGATTGAGAACTACTGGTTGAACGCCAACAGCTATCAGCAACGCTTCCTCTCGGCAAAGGCAAAGGTGGAGAGCTCGGAAACCAGTTACGAGTTGCTCGACGCCCAATTCCG
Organism: uncultured Bacteroidales bacterium; assembly: GCA_902801325.1. Lineage (GTDB taxonomy): Bacteria > Bacteroidota > Bacteroidia > Bacteroidales > Bacteroidaceae > Physcousia. The sequence goes on from CADCHQ010000006.1 coordinate 26,476, forward strand.
CAACGGACTGAAGAATATCGTGGAACTGCGCCAAGGATACGACAACCTCATCAGCGCCAAGCAGGATGTGCTGCAAAGCAAATACCTGACTCTGCTCAACATGCAGTTGCTGAAGTTCTACGGAGGAGAAGTCATCGACATGTAATTCGACATAAAGAAAGAAACAAAATAACACAATAAGCATATGAAAAGGCTATTCATTGTAGTGCTTGCAGGGCTTCTGATGGTTGGTTGCAAGCATAAGGTGGAATTCAAGTACACTACAGCGAAAGTGGAAAAGCAGAACGTGACCACAAGCGTTACGGCTACTGGCACCATAGAACCCGTCACAAGTGTGGACGTTGGTACGCAGGTGAGCGGTATCGTGAGCAAGTTGTACGTCGATTACAATAGTGTGGTGAAGGCTGGGCAAGTGATTGCCGAACTCGACCGCACCAACCTGATGAGCGACTTGGCAAGTTCACAAGCCAACCTGCGCAGTGCTCAGAGCGACCTCGATTACCAGAAGGCCAACTACGAAAGATACAAGAACCTCTACGACCAAGGACTCATCAGTGCCAACGATTACGACCAGGCTCGCCTGAGCTATGTCAGAGCACAGCAAACGGTTGCACAACAGCGGGAAAGCGTGAGACGTGCAAAGACCAACCTTGGTTATGCAACCATCACCAGCCCTATTGACGGAGTGGTTCTTTCAAAGGAGGTGGAAGAAGGACAAACTGTTGCGTCAAGCTTCAATACGCCTACCCTGTTCAAGATTGCCCAGGACCTGACCAACATGCGTGTGATTGCGGATGTCGATGAGGCTGATATAGGCGAAGTGAAGGAAGGCCAGCGAGTAACCTTCACCGTAGATGCTTTCCCCAACGACGTATTCGAGGGTTCTGTCACGCAAGTGCGCCAGCAGGCAACCACAGAAAGTAATGTTGTCACCTACGAGGTAGTCATCAGTGCGCCAAACAACGACTTGAAGCTGAAACCCGGCTTGACGGCAAACGTCACCATCTTCACGCTGGAACTCAACGACGTGCTTGCAGTTCCCTCCAAAGCCTTGCGCTTCACGCCTAACGAAGCTATGCTCAACGAAGGCGAAACTATCACAGACGTCGAAGGTCGGCAGAAGTTGTGGGTGAAAGAAGGACCTAACATCAAGGCTATTGCCGTAGAGACTGGTATGAGCAACGGTGCTCTCACACAAATCACACGAGGCGCAAGTGACGGACTGGAAGTGCTGACCGACGTGCAAAGTGGTGAAGAGCCCAACCTGGAAGAGGCCTCTGGCGGTAATCCCTTCATGCCACGTCCGAGAAACAGGAATGCGGGAAACAACAGACAAGGGGGCAATCAAAATAGGAATTAGGCATTCACAAATAAGGCCTAAGGGGTTCGGCAATAAGGCCTAAGGCGCAAACGAATCGAACCTAAGGTGCAAACGAATCGAACCTAAGGTGCAAATGAATCGAACCTAAGGTGCAAACGAATCGAACCTAAGGCGTAAACGAATCGAACCTAAGGCGTAAACGAATCGAACCTAAGGCGTAAACGAATCGAACCTAAGGCGTAAACGAATCGAACCTAAGGTGCAAATGAATAAGACCTACGGGTCATTGGAATAAGAATTAATGATGGCTGACAAAGAAAGGAAAGTGGTTATAGAACTGCAGGACGTGAGACGCGAATTTCACGTAGGCAGTGAAATCGTCAAAGCCTTGCGCGGAGTGAGTTTCAAAATTCACGAAGGCGAGTTCGTAACCATTATGGGTACGTCAGGTTCGGGCAAGTCGACGCTGTTGAACCAGCTTGGCTGTCTCGACACGCCTACGAGTGGCGAATACATTCTGGACGGAGTACCCGTAAAGAAAATGCGTCGTCGCGAAAGAGCCGTATTGCGTAATCGCAAGATAGGCTTCATCTTCCAAAACTACAATCTGCTTGCAAAGACGACGGCCGTAGAAAACGTTGAACTTCCACTTATGTACAACAGCGCCTACTCGGCCAAGCAACGCCGACAGGCCGCTATCGAGGCACTGAAAGCAGTTGGACTCGGCGATCGCCTCGAACACAAGTCAAACCAGATGTCCGGTGGTCAGATGCAGCGTGTGGCTATTGCCCGCGCTCTGGTCAACAATCCTGCTGTCATCCTGGCCGACGAAGCAACAGGTAACTTGGATACGCGCACGAGTTTCGAAATCCTCGTCCTCTTCCAAGAGCTCCACCGTCAGGGACGCACCATCATCTTTGTCACCCACAACCCCGATATTGCCCAATACAGCAGTCGCAATATCATGTTGCGCGACGGAAAGATTTGCAGCGACGTTGAGAATAACAACATACTGAATGCAGCAGAAGCCCTTGCCGCTCTGCCCAAACAAGACGACTAAAGACTATCCATGAACCTAACCAATCTACTAAAGGTGGCCATCACGGCCATCATGAGCAATAAGTCGAGAACCCTGCTTTCAACGTTGGGTATCATCATAGGCGTGGCAGCAGTCATCACTATGATGGCCATCGGACAAGGTTCGAAGGACAGCATCAGAACAGAACTCTCCAAGATGGGAACAAACTTGCTCACCATCCGACCCGGTGGAGAGATGCGCGGTGGAGTCAGGCTCGACCCGTCGGCAATGCAGACGCTGAAGATGGCCGACTACGAAGCCATACAGCAAGAGGCAAAGCTCATCACCCACGTTAGCCCTGAGGTGACGTCCGCCGGACAAGTTATCTACGGCGCTAAGAACACCAATACCACGGTCTATGGCGAGAGTCCCGAATACCTCGACATTAAGCTTTGGGAGATTAAGGACGGATACTGCTTCACGGAAGAAGACATCAAGAAGAGCTCGAAGGTATGCATCGTTGGAACTACGATAGTGGAAGAACTCTTTGGCGACAAGAACTTTGACGCCGTAGGCAAGACCATTCGCTTCAAGAGCATCCCGTTCCGCATCATCGGCATACTGAAGTCAAAGGGCTACAACTCTTGGGGAATGGACCAGGACAACGTGATGATAGCCCCCTACACCACTGTGATGAAGCGCATAGCCGCACAGACGTACTTCAATAGCATTGTTGTTAGTGCCCTGCGAGAGGAACTGAGCAACGATGCCATCGACGAACTGACGGCAATCCTGCGCAGGAATCACAAGATCAAGGAAAACGATGACAACGACTTCACCATCCGTTCTCAGCAGGAGATGATGGAGACGATGTCGAGCACAATGACCACCCTGCAGACGGTGCTCGTAGTTGCTGCAGCCTTCTCACTATTGGTAGCAGGCATCGGCATCATGAACATCATGCTCGTCAGCGTTACGGAACGCACGAAGGAGATAGGCCTCCGCATGTCGGTAGGCGCAAGAGGCATTGACATCAGCAGGCAGTTCCTGCTCGAAAGTATCATGATAAGCCTCTCGGGAGGCGTAATCGGCGTGGGTCTCGGATACCTGCTCAGTTGGGGAGCGCAAGCTATCGGCTTCCCTGCCACCGTTCCCTTGTGGAGCGTGCTGGTAAGTTTCGGAGTCTGCGCCCTCATAGGCCTCTTGTTTGGCTATATTCCCGCTCACAAGGCAGCAACGATGGACCCCATCGAAGCCCTACGTTACGAATAACACAAAACATTCTATATTATGATGAAAAAAATTATTCTTAGTGCATTAATGCTGGTTGCCATCAGTGCATCAGCTAAAGACGACAGCAAGTATCTGGCAGGTGCCGTTCCCGAACAAGACGGAATAGTCACCTTCACCAAGTCGTTCAGTGTTCAAGGAAAAAGCCAGCAAGAAGTTTCGGCCATTATGAGTCGCTTCATTGGCAAGTTAGTTGATGAGTCAATCCCTGCTCCCGGCAACTACGCACGCATTATGGGAGAGAACCAAGACAGCATTGTGGCTCGCGTATGTGAGTGGATGGTGTTCAAGAAGAAGCCCCTCTATCTCGATCGTACACGCGTTCGCTATCAAATAAAGGCTATCACAAGCGGCAACAAAGTTACGCTCTCCATCAGCAACATCAATTACTACTACAGCGAGGACATGGATGGCAACAACGGCATGATTTTCAAGGCCGAAGAGTGGATTAGCGACAAAGAGGCCCTGAACAAAGACAAGACCAAGCTCTATCCCAAGAGTGGCAAGTTCCGTCGCAAGACTGTGGACCGCGTGGAAGAGATTTTCGATGCAGCTATGGACGCATTCGAGACACCGGCTTCCGTTCCTGCAAAGAAAATACGCGTTGCTGTTAGAGAGAACTAAAGCATGAGTACTCTGCAGCAACAGAGCGAAGCCGAACAATACTATCAGTTGGGCAATAAATATCGTCAACAAGGCGACTGGCAACACGCAATAGAGTGTTACAACGAAGCCATTTCGCTTGACCCCGCATCGCCTGCCGTCAAGGCAAAGCAGATGCTTGATAACATATTGTCCTACCGATGCAAGGATATGTATAACCCCTAATTAACATAAAAGAATGAGAGGAGCAATTGTAGTTGATACGGAACGTTGCAAGGGATGCAACCTTTGCGCTGTGGCCTGTCCTCTGCACATCATACGATTAACTCCGAAAAGCGTGAATCGCAAAGGTTATCCCTTTGCCGAGCAAGTCGTCGAAGGCATGTGTACTGGATGCACGAGTTGTGCCATCGTATGTCCCGACGGATGCATTACCGTTTATCGTAAAAGATAATGAACATGGAGGAAGAAAAGAAACAAGAAATACTGCTCATGAAGGGTAACGAAGCTGTGGCCCATGCTGCTATTAGGTGTGGATGCGACGGATATTTCGGTTACCCCATAACACCCCAAAGCGAGATACTGGAAACGCTTACAGTTGAGAAGCCTTGGGAAACCACAGGCATGGTAGTGGTGCAGGCAGAGAGCGAAGTGGCTTCCATCAATATGGTATATGGTGGAGGCAGTACCGGCAAGCGAGTAATGACCTCTTCGTCGAGTCCCGGCGTAGCCTTGATGCAGGAAGGCATCACATACATGGCAGGCGCAGAGGTTCCTGGTCTCATTGTCAACGTACAGCGTGGAGGTCCAGGACTTGGCACCATCCAACCCAGTCAGAGCGATTACTTCCAAAGCACACGAGGTGGAGGCAACGGCGACTATAATGTCATCGTTCTTGCACCAGCCAGTGTGCAGGAGATGGCCGACTTCGTAGACCTCAGTTTCGAACTGGCTTTCCGCTATCGCACACCGGTTATCATGCTTAGCGACGGTGTCATCGGACAGATGATGGAGAAGTTGGTATTGCCACCCTTCAAGCCTCGCCGAACCGATGAAGAAGTGCGTCAGCAATGCCCATGGGCAATCACGGGAAAGAAGGGACGCAAGAACAACATCATCACCTCGCTCGAACTCGACCCGCACATTATGGAAGACCATAACGTACACCTGCAGAAGAAGTATGCCGAGATTAGGGCTAAGGAAGTTCGATACGAAGAATACATGACAGAGGACGCCGACATCCTTATCGTTGCCTTTGGTTCTGCATCTCGTCTGGCACAGAAAGCCATCGAGCTATGCCGTCAGGAAGGTATGCGTGTGGGTATGCTTCGTCCTATCACCCTTTGGCCTTTCCCCACGGAAGCCATCAGGAAGACGTCGACTCGCGTAAAGGCCATCCTCAGCTTGGAAATCAATGCTGGACAGATGGTAGAGGACATTCGCCTTGCAGTGGAAGGACGCTGTCCTGTTCATCACTACGGACGCATGGGAGGCATAGTTCCCACGCCAGAGGAAATTGTCGAGCAAATTAAAAGTATAAAATAAGAAGATATGGAAGACGTCAACGAAATGCTTGCCGAACAGCAACGCGAGTTGGAACGCATACGCAAGAAGCGTGGTGGCAATCACGATACCGAACGTGTGCGCCAAATCCTGAACATAGCCTTCATGATACTGGCATTAGCAGGCATTATCATTTATTTCGCCTATCCCGAACGCCACGTTACAGGACTCTCCATCATTGCCGCCGGCATGGTGCTGAAGATAGTGGAGTTCTTCATCAGATTTATGTTTTAAGGAATCATGACTAATCAAGATATCATACAACCCGAGAACCTCGTTTACGAGAAGCCTCGTTTGCTCAACGACAACCCTATGCATTACTGCCCGGGGTGCAGTCACAGCGTGGTGCATAAGCTTATAGCCGAAATTGTCGACGAGATGGGTCTCGAAGAAAAGACCATCGGCATCTCTCCCGTCGGATGTGCCGTATTTGCCTATAACTACATCGACATCGATTGGATAGAGGCTGCTCACGGAAGAGCTCCTGCTATTGCTTGTGCCACCAAACGCCTGTGGCCCGACCACCTGGTATTTACCTATCAAGGCGACGGCGACTTGGCTTGCATAGGAACGGCTGAGACCATTCACGCCCTGAATCGTGGCGACAACATCGTCATCATCTTTGTCAACAACGCCATTTACGGAATGACGGGAGGCCAGATGGCTCCTACCACATTGATGGGAATGAAGACGAGCACTTGCCCTTACGGACGACAGGCCGACCTGCACGGATTCCCCTTGAAGATAACGGAAATAGCAGCAACCCTCGAAGGTACTTGCTACGTCACTCGTCAGGCTGTGAGCAAGGTGCCTTACATCCGTCGTGCGAAGGCTGCTATTCGCAAGGCCTTCGAGTATTCGATGCAAGGCAAAGGCAGCAGTCTCGTAGAGATTGTGAGCACTTGCAGTTCGGGATGGAAGATGACGCCCGAGGAGGCCAACGAATGGATGGAAGACCGCATGTTTGGGTACTATCATCTGGGAGACCTTAAGGACGTAGAAAACTAAACCCCTCTCCCTAAATCCCTCCCCCGAGATGGGAGGGACTTCTGAAGCAGAAACAATTTTATCAAAATAATTGATAGATTATAGTTTATAGATAATAGTTAAGTGAAACACGAAATAATTATAGCAGGATTTGGCGGACAAGGTGTGTTGTCCATGGGAAAGATATTGGCCTATGCCGCATTGTTCGAGGATAAGGAAGTTACATGGATGCCTTCGTACGGTCCTGAACAACGTGGAGGAACAGCAAACGTCACAGTCATCATCAGCGACGAACGCATCTCCTCCCCCATTCTGAGCCAGTACGACACCGCCGTCATACTCAATCAACCGTCACTCGACAAGTTCGAGCAAACTTTGAAGCCTGGTGGCATACTCATCTACGACCCTTATGGCATCAGCAACCCGCCAAAGCGTAAGGACATTCGCATCTTCCGCATCAATGCGATGGACACCGTTGCAGAGATGGATAATGTGAAGGCCTACAACATGTTGGTTCTCGGCGGTATGCTTGAAGCCAACCCCGTAGTTGAGAATGAAAACATCGTGAAGGCACTTCGCAAGACGCTGCCTGCACGCCACCACAACCTGATTCCCCTCAACGAGGCCGCCCTCCAGAAGGGACACGAAGTTATAGAAGAAGTAAAAGCCGAATGAGACGTCTGCTCCTCATAGTCCTACTGATGGTTTTTTCCCTTTCCGGAAGGGGACAGTTGCCGCTTCGCATGAACAGCGATTCACAATCGTCTTCGACTTCGTCCTCCTCTTCGCGTCAGGGAGGCAGCAGAAGGAGTTCGTCAGGCGACAGGGACTCATGGAGCAGGGACACGACGGATAAAGACGATGGATTCATAGTTCCCATAGGTGTGACGCAGTGGACGGTGGACGAGCGCTTGGGAAGCATTATCCCTGCCGAGAACAACGACACGGTGGTTCACAATTTCCAATGGTACAATGAGACCAGCGGATATAATGGTGAATACAACATCCTCGGTAATCTGGGTTCGCCACGCCTGAGCCGCATCTTCCTCCATCGCGACGCCAGCAATCCGCAACTCTTCCTCCAACCCTTCGATTTCCTGATTGGCGGACTTCGCGACTTCCGCTTCTCCAACACCCTCTCGCCCATGACCAATCTTGCCTACCACAAAGTGGGCAATCGCACTAACGGACAGGAGAGAGTGCACGCCTACTTCGCCACGAACATCAACAAGGAGGCAGGCATAGGCATGAAGTTCGACTACCTCTACGGACGTGGATATTACAATAACCAAGCCAACAGCCAGTTTGGAGGCAACATCTTTGGCTACTATCTGGGCGATCGCTACAACATGCACACCTACATCAACCTCAATCACCTGAAGATGGCGGAAAACGGAGGCATCGAGAACGACTTCTACATCACTCGCCCCGAAGAATACAAGAACCTGAGGTCGAAGGACATTCCCACACTGCTTAGCGAGACGTGGAACCGAAACAAGAACCAAGACTTCTTCCTCACCCATCGCTACAACATGGGATTCGAGCAAGAGATAGAGATTCCCGACAGCCTTCAGCCTCAGATGCCAGGCGAACGGGAACTGCTCAGTCGACTCCCCGATAGCCTGCGTCAGGTGGTTTCTGCCGACTCGCTGAGACGAACCCTTGTACTCGACAGCCTGCAGCAGCAATGGCTTGCGGAATTGCCCGTCTACAAGGAGTTCATTCCTGTAGCAAGCATCATCCACACCATGCGGCTCAACAATCTGCAACACACCTATTACAGCCACGCCACACCCGAGAACTACTACACCAATCTCTACTATGGCGACTTGTCGAACGTGAAGGACCGCACCCGAGGACTCAGCATCAAGAACACCGTGGGCCTTGCCCTTCGCGAAGGCTTTAAGAAGTGGGTGCAGATGGGAATGACGGCATTTGCCTCTCACGAGTTCACTGCTCTTACTATGCCCTGGCTCGATGCTGATAGCGTTGGGCGCAGGCGATACATCGAACAGAATCTGTTCGTTGGAGGCGAAATCAGTCGTCAGCAGAGCGACTTCCTGCACTACAATGTCACGGGCGAGTTTGCCGTCGTTGGTGATGACGTAGGTGATTTCAGCGTCGATGGCAACATAGAGGCAGCTATACCCTTCTCTCGTCACGACACCCTGCAGATTGATGTTCAAGGCACCATCAGCGACAAACAGCCCCATCCCCTGCTCGAACACTACCACAGTCAGTTCCTGTGGTGGGACAAAGAGTTGTCAAAGGAGTTCCGGGCTGGCGTCAGTGGCACACTCTCCCTGCCTCGCATAGGCACAGCGATAGAGGTAGGCTTCCAGAACCTCAAGAACTACACCTATCTGGCCATGCAGAACACCTTCCTGGGAGAAGATATCACGCATGCGTTGCCCGAGCAGTTTAGCCACGATGTTGCCGTTCGCCAGGCTTCGGGTCATATCCAAGTTTTTTCCGTCACCCTGCGCCAGAACGTGAAGGCAGGACCATTCCATTGGGACAACGACATCACCTACCAGACCAGCAGCAACTCGCTGGCTCTGCCCCTTCCGAAGATATCGCTCTACAGCAACCTCTACCTCCAATTCCGCATCGCCAAGGTGCTGAACGTGCAGTTGGGAGGCGACCTTCGTTATTTCACCCGTTATTATGCACCCGACTATTCGCCTGCCATCCAGCAGTTTGCCATTCAGGATGCACAGTATCCGCGTGTGAAAATCGGCAACTATCCCATTGTGAACGTCTATGCCAACCTTCACATCAAGCATTGCCGCATCTACGTTGCCATGAACCACGTCAACGCAGGTTCGGGTCACATGTTCTGGGCACCTCACTGCCCCATGGACCCTCGCACATTCCACTTCGGAGTGTCGTGGAACTTCTTTAACTGATTTCTTCTGTAGTAGTTGGAGTAGGCTTTGCCTCTTCGCTCTTCATTGCTCCCCAGCGATAAAGGATGGGGAACAGGATGACTACGTTGCACACAAACGACCCGAAGAACATGAGTACCATAGCAAGGTAGCGCCATAGCGACAAGGTTGAGGGAAGCGAAGCATGATCGCCCATTGCTGTTGATTTCACCGACAGGAAGTCGACAATCTGAATGACAACTCCAGGCAGGACGAATGCCAAGCCGAAGAAGCATGATGCCACAAAGGCCACAAGGGCAACGGAAAAGGTGCATGATACGGGATACACGGTCCACTTGGCAGATGACACGCTACGGCGAAGAGACACATCTTCGTAGAGATAAGGCATAATCATGTTCAGGAGAACGCCAAACAGGTAGAACACCACGCAGACGTAGAGGATAAACACTACGATAAACATCACGATGCTCAAGCCCGTTGCCATTGCCCAATGGCGAACAACGGAAAGCAAGCCCATCAGCATGAAGAAGCAAAGGGCAACAATCAGCAAGTAAAACAATAAGGCAAGGAAAACCGTTACGACAACGCGCAACGTCATGCGACCTATGCCACGCCACTCACGCCAAGCCGGAGTATGGGGGATGAAGCCCATAGCCGTCAGTTGGCGTTGGCGCCAGATGATGCCTCCGTTTAGGAATGCGTCCATCAGTCCCAGCACCAACGGCAGAGCCGATGCGCCCAGCACCTTCAGGATAGCCTGCTTTTCGTGGGTCATGAGGGCGGCGTTGACAGTGCCGTCGAGCAATTGTTCTGTAAGCACGCCTGACCATTTCAGATATATGATAGGCGCCACCAGTGAGAACAGTATCACCATAGGCCACAATCCTCTCAGCGAAGCCCCCATATATTCAAAAGAAGCACTCAAGCCGTCGCTCATGCATTCCCACACCGAACGGCCTTTTACGATCTCTGTTTTCTTTACTTCTGTCGTTTCCATAACGTTACGTTAGGTCTTAGTCTGCACAAAGTTAGTAATTATTTCTCAATTAATTCTTAATTATTTCTTAATTATTAACTCTTAATTCTTAATTTTTTACTACCTTTATGCCCGTAAAACGGAGAGGACATCCATGAAACAGATAAAATGGGGATTCATCGGTTGTGGTGAAGTCACGGAGAAGAAGTCTGGTCCCGCCTTCTCGCTGGTTCCGGGATCGAGTGTTATCGCCGTCATGAGTCGCAATCTCGACAAGGTGCGCTCCTATGCCCAACGCCACCACATCCCCCGCTGGTACACCGATGCACAAGCCCTCATCGACGACCCCGATGTCGATGCCGTTTACATCGCCACTCCCCCCTCGTCACACGCCACCTACGCCATCATGTCGATGCGTTCCGGCAAGCCCTGCTATGTCGAGAAACCGCTGGCAGCATCGTACACCGACTGTCAACGTGTCAATCACATTTCCCAGCAGACGGGCGTTCCCTGTTTCGTGGCCTATTATCGCCGTCTTCTCCCCTATTTCCAACGGGTCAGGGAACTGGTGGAGTCAGGCGCCATAGGTAAGCCCCTCAACGTGCAGATTCGTTTTTCCGTACCTCCCCGCGACCTCGACTACAATCGCGACAACCTGCCTTGGCGCGTTCAGCGCGACATAGCAGGCGGAGGATATTTCTACGACCTTGCACCTCACCAAATCGACCTGCTGCAGGAGATGTTTGGTCCCATCACCCGCGCTCATGGATATTCCTGCAACCTCGGAGGACTCTACCAGACGGAGGACACCGTTTCCGCCTCGTTCCAGTTCCCCAACGGGATGCCGGGTTCGGGTTCGTGGTGCTTCGTAGCTCACGACTCGGCACGCAAGGATCGCATTGCCATCGCTGGCGATAAGGGCACTGTCCGTTTCTCCGTCTTCACCTACGACCCCATCGTCCTGCAAAACGAGAACGGTCATCAGGAGATAGTTGTGCCTAACCCCGAGCATGTGCAAATGCCTCTCATCGAGAGTGTGGTTCGCCACCTCCAAGGACTCGAAGTCTGCACTTGCGACTCTCGTTCTGCCACCACAGTCAACTGGGTGATGGACCGGATACTTAATAAGAGTTAAGACCTCCCCCAACCCCTCCAAAGGAGGGAGGAAAAAGAAGCCCCCTCTCTGACTCCCCCGAAGGGGAGGAAGAAAATGAGAAAATGAGAGATTGAAAAAGGGGGAAAAATAATGTTCAATGTTCAATTGAAGAAATGAAATACGGATTCGACAACGACAAGTACATTCGCATACAAAGCGAACACATCAAGGAACGCATAGCCCAGTTCAAAGGTAAACTATACCTGGAGTTGGGAGGTAAACTCTTCGACGACCACCACGCCAGCCGCGTGCTACCAGGCTTCCAGCCCGACAGCAAACTGCACATGCTGAAGCAACTGGCCAGCGACGCCGAGATACTCATCGTCATCAGTGCCCTCGACATCGAGAAGAACAAGGTCAGACAGGATCTCGGCATCACCTATGACGAGGACGTACTGCGACTGCGCACCGAGTTCATCAACCGCGGATTCAACGTCAGCAGCGTTGTCGTCACCCACTACAACGGACAGAAGTCGGCCGACCTCTATCGCCAGCGCCTCGAACACATGGGCATCAAGGTCTATTACCATTACACCATCGAGGGCTATCCCAACAACGTGGCACTCATCGACTCCGACGACGGATTCGGAAAGGATGACTTTGTCGAGACCACCCATCCGCTGGTCATCGTCACTGCTCCAGGTCCCGGCAGCGGTAAGATGGCAGTCTGCCTGAGCCAGCTCTACAACGAACACAAGCGCGGCACAGAAGCCGGATACGCCAAGTTCGAGACGTTCCCCGTTTGGAGTCTGCCCCTCAAGCACCCCGTCAACATCGCCTACGAGGCAGCAACAGCCGACCTCAACGACGTGAACATGATCGACCCCTTCCACATGGAAGCCTACGGCAAAGTCGCCATCAACTATAACCGCGACGTAGAGATATTCCCCGTCCTCAACGCCATCTTCGAAGGCATCTACGGACACTGCCCCTACAAGTCGCCCACCGACATGGGGGTCAACATGGTGGGATTCTGCATCTCCGACGACGAAGCCTGCTGCGAAGCCTCGAAACAGGAAATCATCCGACGCTACTACACCGCCCTCAACAAGCTGGCGGAAGGCGCCGTCAACGAAGCCGAAATCAACAAACTCTCCCTGCTCATGCAGCAGTCGAAGATCACCACCGACTACCGCCGATGCACCAAAGCCGCCAAGTCGCGAAGGGAAGAGTGCGACGTGCCCTGCAGCGCCATCGAACTCAACGACGGCACCCTCATCACCGCCTCCAGCAGTCCTCTGCTCGGCACATGTGCCTCCCTGCTGCTCAACGCCACGAAATACCTGGCAGGCATCGACCACGGGCTGAAACTCATACCGCAGGACCTCATCGAACCCATACAGAAGACGAAGACCGAATACCTGGGAGGCAAGAACCCCCGTCTGCACACCGACGAGGTGCTGGTGGCACTGAGTGTCCTCTCGCAGCACGACGTCAACTGTCGGCGCGCTCTTGCCATGCTCCCCGAACTGCGTGGTTGTCAGGCCCATTCCACCGTCATGCTCAGCGAAGTCGACCGCAAGATCTTCACCAAACTCGGCATCGGCCTCACCTGCGATCCAGTGAGGAAGGGATAAAGAAGACCCCCTTCTGACTCCCCCGAGGGGGAGAAAAGCCTCTCTCCCCTATCCCCTCTCCCCCATAGGAAGAGGGGGTTCTTTTAGATACGACGCAAAGCGCTAATGAAGAATACTAAGGGCCGAGCGCTGAGCGCAGAGTAAAATTTAGGGGTTATTACTCTAAATCATTATTGCATAATGCATAATGCAAGAAAAACGAGAGCCTTTTGAAGTGAACCCCGAAAGTTGGACAAGAAACTTTCGGGGTTCATTTCACGGGGGGTGTCTCGGTTCTTTTAACTCTGCACTGGCGAAGCCTCCGGCTCGCCTTTATTCCCAGTACAGTATCTGGCGATTGATGTCCCACTTGTGGTCCTTGGGGAAGTCGTCGCCTTCCCAAGCCTTCTTCGAAGTCCACTTCTCAGGAGCATCGGTCCAGAAGGGATCGTCGGCAGGAAGACCGAGAGGCATGAAGGCCAGAGAGGTCATGTAGAGCGAACCGTTGTTGGTGTACCAGTCGGCTACGTTGGGATGAGAGCCCACGAAACCGATGGTGAGATAGCCGTCGGGGGTAAAATTGCTGGCGCCCTTACCCTCGAACATGCGCTTCATAACAGCTGTGATGCCGCAACGCACCTGTCCGTTGTGGAGTTCGCCTGGCAACTGCTTCATCCACGCCAACTGAGCCAGAGGCTGGAGCACGGCGAGACGGTAAGGTATGGAGCGACCGACAACGGGGAATGTGCCTTCGGGCGAGATGAATCGCTCGAGGATGACGCTATACTTCTGCATGCGCTTCACCACCTCCTTGAGGCGGTTGGTGGCACCATTGCGGTTGTCGCCCTTGGAGCGGACGAGATAGGAATTGTTGCCCTGACGCGCGCTCACCATCTGCAGGCACTCGGTGTACATGGGCTGAATGACGTAGGCGTTGTAATAGTCGAAGGCGAAGGATGGGCCGTCGCTGTAGAGTCCGTCGCCGATGTACCACTCTTCGGCTTTGGAGAGTGCCATCTTGATGCGGAAGGCGTCGTACTGACCGCCTACGTACATGATAAAGGCTTCTTCCATACCTACGAAGAGGAGCCAGTTGGTGTAAGGAGGATCGTAGCGGCGCAGGCCTTGCAACTCCTTGATGTAGCGCTGTTTGGTGAGTGAGTCGAGGGGTTCCCACAGGGCCTTATAGCCACGGAAGAGGCTCTCTACGACATAGGCTGCATCCACCAGCGTCTGTCCGCCACTGCGCCATCCCAGATAGTCGGGACTCTCGGGGTCGACGGCATTCTTGTAGGCCTTCAGCGCCCACTCGCGCAACTGCTTGCGCATCTTGCCCTCATCGGTATCGTCGTCGGGAAGGGTGAGCCAGGGGGCTATGCCAGCCATAAGGCGGCCGAAGCACTCCATGTAGGCCACTTTCTTGTCGCGGTTGTCCCACGTGGGAGACAGTTCCAACTTCATGTTCTTTTGCAGGGTGCCGTTGGCCATGTTCTCCAGCACGGGAGCAGCCATCTTATAGGCCAGTGATGCCCAGTAGGCACGATCCTCAGCACCAGTGCCGAGGGGATTGGTTTCTGCTTGTTTCTTGCCTTTGGCAAATGCCAAAACTGGCACCACGATGAGTGCCAGCAGGAGAATACCCCATCTCCTTACCCTTCCCGAGGGAAGGGAGGAGTTAGTATTGCAAATTGAATAAATCATATTCTTCTATTTGACGATTGGACAATTTACCTCCTCCCCCTCGGGGGAGGTAGAGGGGGGTCCTTTTTTATTTTGTCATCATTCCTTCCACCGTGAGGCGGATGATTTCCGTCTTGGCATTGGAGCGAATGGTGATGGTCTTAGCGAAATGACCGGGGAACTTTCCGCGTCCGTTGTAGGTGACGTCGATGCGACCCGTATCGCCTGGCTGGATGGGGTCTTTCGTATAAGTAGGTACCGTGCACCCGCATGAGGCAAAGGCCTGATTGATAACGAGGGGAGCATTGCCGACGTTGGTGAACTGGAAGGTGCAATGCTGTTCCGAATCCTTCTCGGAGAATGTGCCAAAGTCGTGGCGAAGGGTATCGAACTTAATTTCGGCCTGCTTCTCGGGAGCAGCAGTGAAAGCCAAAGGCTCCGATGCCGTTACAGTGCGCTGCTGCAAGGTGACGCCCAGCATCAAGAGCATCAGCGTGAGGACTGCAAATGTCGTTTTTTTCATCTTATTATTTAATTAGTTTTGTGCAATAATCCGTGCAAATATAGACATTATATTTGAAACAAACAAGAAAGGAAGGTTTAACGTCAAACATTTTCTGCGAAACGGGGCGTAAATTATTGTTTTAACAATAAATAAGACTATGAATGAGGGCTGTGTGGTTTTTTTTTCGTATCTTCGCGCCCAAATAGCTATATGTGAGGTAAAAATGATTGTATTCAACACCACCTATACGATGCCTGAGGCCGACGCACGCGACTTCGTCATCTGGATTCACGAAAGCATTATTCCCAGTCTGGAACGGGACGGACGGATGAAGAACGCCCGCCTGTTGCGAATACTCTCGCACCACGATCAGGAGAGCGAGTGCATGGGACTGCAGATGGAGACCGACTCTACGGCAACCCTGCACAAGTGGTACACCGAGATGGGGCACAGCATGAACGAGGAGCTCCTGAGGATGTTCGACGAGCGA
This sequence comes from uncultured Bacteroidales bacterium, assembly GCA_902801325.1. GTDB lineage: Bacteria > Bacteroidota > Bacteroidia > Bacteroidales > Bacteroidaceae > Physcousia. The sequence goes on from CADCHQ010000006.1 coordinate 42,509, forward strand.
ATAGTGGGGTTTAGTACGATTATGGAAAGCGTCACGGACGCTTCCGAAAAATGAAGAACGGCCCCTCTCCCCGCTCCCCCCGTTGGGAGGAGGGCTTGAAGAAAGAAAAGTAGATTGATAATGGAGAAAAAACAGGATATGACGCAAACGAATCTTCCCCCCTCCTTTGGAGGGGCACGGGGGAGGTGCGAGCGCATCATATTAGGCATTGACCCGGGAACGAACCTGATGGGATACGGGGTGCTGCGCGTGGAAGGACAACGGGCTGAAGCACTGGCACTGGGCGTCATCGACCTGCATAAGGTGAGCGACACCTACCTGAAGCTAGGACACATCTACGGACGCGTCTCCGGCATCATCCGCGAATATCTGCCCGACGAGATGGCTATCGAGGCTCCGTTCTTCGGAAAGAACGTGCAGTCGATGCTGAAACTGGGAAGAGCCCAAGGGGTGGCTATCGCTGCCGCCATTCAGCACGACGTGCCCATACACGAATATGCTCCCATGAAGATAAAGATGGCGCTGACAGGTACAGGTAGTGCCTCGAAGGAACAGGTGGCTGGCATGCTGCAACGCATACTGAAGCTGGACGCGGAACAGATGAAACAGCACTTCGACGCCACCGATGCTCTGGCTGCGGCCTATTGCCACTTCATGCAATCGAACCGTCCCGAATCTACCGCCCATTACCGGTCGTGGAAGGATTTTGTGAATAAAAATAAGGAAAAGACCCACTCCTTCTCTCCTTCAAAGGGAGAGGGAAAGAGTTGAATATGAGAAGCTCTATAGCACATACGACGCCTGACAGTTCCCTCCCTTTAAGTGAGGGTCAGGGCAGGTTCGTTATCGACATAACGAACGGCGTTACCCGACACCCCGATAGGCGGATGGCAGAACCCGTGAACCTAAGCATCGGCAAGGGCGAACAGGTGGCCATCGTTGGTCCTAACGGTGGAGGCAAGAGCCGTTTGGTGGACATCATCATTGGTCGGTATCCCCTGCTCGGCAACGAGGTGAAATATGACTTCTCGCCTGCCGAAAGTCGGTTGGTAAGCGACAACCTGCGCTACATCACCTTCCGCGACAGCTATGGCGACGGCGATGCCACATACTACTATCAGCAACGCTGGAACCAGCACGACATCAACGACGATGCGCCCACGGTGGGTTCTGTACTCTCGTTCGACGACCTGCCCGAGAATGTGGCCCGACTGCTCTCCCACCTCGTTCTGCTTCGCGACAAACCCATCATCACGCTGTCGAGCGGCGAGATGCGTAAATTGCAACTGGCACGCGTGCTGGCTTCGCATCCTCGCGTCCTCATCATGGACAACCCGTTCATCGGACTCGATGCTCCCACACGCGACGAACTCTCCGTCCTACTGGCACAACTGGCTGAGACAGGGCTGACGCTGATACTGGTGATGTCGAAGTGCGACAACCTGCCTCAGTTCATCACCCACGTCATTCCCGTCAAAGACCTGAAAGTGGGACAGAAGATGACGAGGGCCGAGTTCGTGGCACAGCAAGAGACACCACACTCTCCCACCCTGCCCGAGGAAAAACGGCAATGGTTGCTCTCCCTGCCGGAGAAGGACCTGCGCCAGACGACATTCTATCCCGAACAGGGCGGCGAGATACTGCAGTTCCACGACGTCAGCATCAGATATGGTTCGCGCACAATACTCTCTCACCTCAACTGGACGGTTTGCGAAGGCCAGCGATGGGCTGTGAGCGGAAGAAACGGAGCAGGCAAGAGCACCCTGCTGAGTCTGGTATGTGCCGACAATCCGCAAGCCTACGCATGCGACATTCGTCTCTTCGGACACAAACGAGGAACGGGCGAAAGCATCTGGGAAGTGAAGCGCCACATCGGCTATGTGAGTCCAGAGATGCATCGCAGCTATCTGAAGGACATCCCCGCCATCGACGTGGTTGCCAGCGGACTGAACGACTCCATCGGACTCTATGTGCGTCCGCAAGAAAGCCAGCGAGCCATGTGCCGGCAATGGATGTGGATGTTTGGCGTCGAGCAGCTGGCCAGTCGTTCGTTCCTCACACTATCCAGCGGCGAACAGCGTCTGTGCCTCCTGGCAAGGGCTTTTGTCAAAGACCCCGAACTACTCATCCTCGACGAACCGCTGCACGGACTAGACGACGAGAATCGTCTGCGCGTGAAGGAAATCATCGAGACATTCTGCCAACGCAGTCACAAAACCCTCATTATGGTCACTCACTACGCGGAGGAACTGCCTCCGTGCATCGACAATAAACTTTTACTTGAAACAAACATCTAATCAACAAATGAAACCTAACAAAAGTGTTATGAAAAGATTAGTTTTATTTACCTTGTTCGGAGCGCTGTTTGCACTCCCCATGAAGTCGCAAGAAGTCTTCAATCAAGTAGTGAATAACGCAAAGCAGGTCATCGACGACCCCAAGGCCAACCCATTCATGCTAGCCATCTCGCAGTTTAAGTATACTGCGCTGAATTACCTCTGCAATACGGCTATCAAGCAAAACGGAGGTGGAGTGAAGGGCGACTGGCTCGACAAGCAGGCCTATGGCCTCAACCACTTCATCATCTCCTACTTCACCGACCTATCGCATGCTCCCAAAAACAACGACAAGATCAAGAAGGACATCATGCTGCACTATTGGAAGGCTTGTTCCGACAACATGCTGTTCCAGGGACAAGACAAGGAGGTAACGGAAGTGTTCATCCAAGACCGCGACTGCATCACCCCGTTCAGTCTGAACACGGATTGGGAAAAAGCTGACAAGGCCATCTCGAAGGAATGAACATCACCATCGTTGACTACGGAGCCGGCAATGTGACGTCGGTGGTGAGAGCCCTGCAAAGGCTGGGCGTCGAAGCCACCCTGACCGATGACCCGGAACAGATAGCGAAGGCCGACAAAGTGGTGTTCCCCGGACAAGGGGAAGCCAGCAACGCCATGCAGAACCTCAGACAAAGGGGTCTGGACAAGGTGCTGCGCGACCTGAAGCAACCGTTCCTGGGCATCTGCATCGGGCAGCAACTCATGTGCCGTCACTCCGAAGAAGGCGACACCGACACGTTGGGCATATTCGACGTACCCGTACTTCGCTTCGTGCCCCAGTGCCACGAGGACAAGGTGCCACACATGGGGTGGAACACGCTTTCAGACCTGCGTTCGCCACTCTTCAAGGGGATAGAGGAAGGAGCATACACCTATTTCGTGCACAGCTTCTACGTTCCCCTTTGCGACGAAACCATTGCCACCACCAACTACATCCTGCCCTTCAGTGCTGCACTCCGTCACGAGAACTTCTTTGCCACACAATTCCACCCCGAAAAGAGTGGTGATGTGGGAGAGCGGATACTTCAGAACTTCCTCAACCTCAGCGCGAAGTAAACTTCGCTGATGAATAAAGAAAAAAGAATAATGAAGAAAGACTCCATTCAACTCATACCAGCCATCGATATCATTCAGGGCCAATGCGTGCGCCTGAGTAAAGGGGACTATGACACAAAACGCGTGTACGGGAACCCCGTTGAGATAGCACAGCAAATGGAGGCTTTGGGATTCCGACGCCTGCATCTGGTGGACCTGGACGGTGCGAAAGAGGGACATGTGGTGAACCTGCAGGTTCTGCGCGACATTTGTCAGAAGACGAACCTCATCATCGACTTTGGCGGTGGCGTGAAGACGGAGAAGGATGTGGAACTAGTGCTGGAGACGGGTGCCAAGATGATAACTGTAGGGAGCATGGCTGTGAAAAGTCCGAGCACCCTGCTGAAATGGATTGAGACCTATGGTGCCGAACACCTGATTCTGGGTGCCGACGTTCGAGACGGTCGCATCAGCATCAACGGATGGATGGAAGACAGCGAGATTCTGCTCGACGACTTTCTGCAGTACTACACTGAGGCAGGCATCAAAAATGTGCTTTGCACCGACATCTCCCGCGACGGCATGTTGCAAGGACCTTCCACCCCACTCTATCGGAAGATAATGGAGGCTCATCCCCAATGCCACCTCATTGCCAGCGGAGGCGTGAGTTGCATAGAGGACATCATAGAACTCGACGAAGCAGGCATCCCCGCCGTAGTCTTCGGAAAAGCCATCTATGAAGGAAGAATCGATCTACAAGAGTTAGCCAAAAAGTTTTTACTCCTTCACTCATAATCCTTCACTCGCTCAATCGCAGCCTTCTTAATTCTTAATTTTTAATTCTTAATTCAAAAAGTGTTAGCCAAACGCATCATACCCTGCCTCGACGTTAAAAACGGTTTCACGGTGAAAGGAACCAACTTCGTCAACCTGAAGCTGGCAGGAGACCCCGTGGAACTGGGACGCATCTACAGCCAGCAAGGTGCCGACGAACTCGTGTTCCTCGACATCACCGCCTCGCACGACGGAAGGAAAACCTTCACGGAGATGGTGGAACGCGTGGCAAGGGAAATCAACATCCCCTTCACCGTAGGAGGAGGCATCAACGAAATAGCCGACGTAGAACGACTGCTCGAAGCAGGAGCCGACAAAGTGAGCATCAACAGTGCCGCCATCAAGAATCCGAAACTCATCGACGAAGTGGCTTCGTACTACGGCAGTCAAGTGTGTGTGGTAGCCATCGATGCCCGACAGGAGTCGGACGGAAAGTGGCAATGCTACATTAACGGAGGACGCATCCCCGTAGGCAGAGGCCTCGAGGAATGGGCGCACGAAGCACAAGAGCGAGGTGCAGGAGAGATTCTCTTCACCTCCATGAACCACGACGGCGTGAAGGAAGGCTTTGCCAACGAAGCCCTAAGGGCATTGAGCGACGAACTATCCATTCCCATCATTGCGAGTGGAGGTGCGGGAACGAAGGAACACTTTCGCGATGCATTCCGACTGGGACATGCCGACGCCGCATTGGCAGCCAGCGTATTCCACTTTGGAGAGATAAGTATCCCTGAACTGAAACAATACTTGAGACAAGAAAACATAAACATAAGGTTATGAAGATAGACTTTGGGAAAATGAACGGGCTTGTACCTGCCATCATACAAGATGCACAAACGGGTGTGGTGCTCATGCTCGGATACATGAACGAAGAGGCATACAAAAAGACCCTCGAAACAGGTAAAGTCACCTTCTGGAGTCGCACACGACAGACGCTGTGGACAAAGGGTGAGACCAGCGGCAACTGGCTCAACGTGGTAGAAATCCTTAACGACTGCGATCAGGACACCCTGCTCATCAAGGTTCGTCCCGAAGGTCCCGTGTGCCATACTGGTGCCGACACCTGCTGGAACGAGAAGAACGAGAAGAATCCACTGCTCTTCCTCACCGAACTGAGCGACTTCATCGAGAAGCGTCATCGCGAGATGCCAGAGGGTTCGTACACCACCAGCCTGTTCCGCGACGGACTCAACCGCATGGCGCAGAAGGTGGGCGAAGAAGCCTTGGAATTGGTAATCGAAGCCACCAACGGCACTAACGAACGCCTCGTGTACGAAGGTTCCGACATGCTCTATCACCTCATCGTCCTGCTCACGAGCAAGGGATTGCGCATCGAGGACTTGGCTCGCGAACTCGTGGAACGCCACGATCCCAGTTGGAAAAAGCATTAACCTCTAAAATAACTAACAACATGATAGCAAAGTACGAACAAGTAAAGATTTGTCAGGACGAACGCACCATCCTCTCCGACATCAGTCTGGAAATCGAAGAAGGACAGTTCATCTACATTCTTGGCGAGGTGGGATGCGGAAAGACTTCCCTGCTGAAAACCATCTACGGCGAACTGCCTATCGCTGCAGGAGAAGCCACAGTGCTGGGTTACGACATGACGGCAATGAGAACGCGCCAACTGCCTAAGTTGCGCCGACAACTCGGCATCGTCTTCCAGGACTTCCAGTTGCTCAGAGACCGCACGGTCGACGAAAACCTCGATTTCGTATTGCGCGCTACGGGCTGGAAGAAGAAAATCGACAGAGAGCGCCGAATCATTGAAGTGCTTGAGGAGGTTGGACTACCCGACAAGACCCGACACATGCCATACGAACTCTCGGGAGGCGAACAACAGCGTGTCTGTATTGCAAGAGCCCTGCTCAACAAGCCTAAGTTGCTGTTGGCAGACGAACCTACGGCAAACCTCGACATCGAAAACGGAACACGCGTGATGGAACTACTTAACAACATCCGTCAGCAAGGTACAGGCGTAGTGATGACAACTCACAACGAACAGTGGGTACGCGCCTTCCCTGGTATCATCTGGCGCTGTCGCGAAGGCAAAATAATCATAGAATAACACATAGGTAAAAAGATTAGGATTATGAAAGTAATGAAGTTTGGCGGTACCAGCGTAGGTACACCGCAACGCATGAGAGAGGTGGCAAAGATATTCTCTCCACAAGAGGGAGAACAGACCTTTGTCGTACTGTCTGCTATGAGTGGAACCACCAACAGCCTGGTGGAGATCTCCGACTACCTGTACAAGAACAACGCCGAAGGCGCCAGTTCTGTCATCAATCAGTTGGAACAGAAGTACATGCAGCATGTGGCAGAACTCTACACGACCGAGGAGTTCCGGACCAAGGCTTCCGAGTTTCTGCAGAAGGAGTTCATGTATCTGCGTTCGTTCCTCAAGGCAAGCAACTTCTCTGCCACAGAAGAGAAAATCATACTGGCTCAGGGCGAAATCATGAGTACAAATATGGTCACCTTCCACCTGCAGGAGGAAGGAAAGAAGGCCACATTGCTCTCTGCCCTCGACCTTGTCCGCACCGACGAGAATGGTGAACCCGACCTGAACTTCATTCGTGAGGCTACCGTCAAGCGTCTGCGTGAGAATCCGAACTTCGATATCTACATTACCCAAGGTTTCATCTGCCGCAATGTCAAAGGCGAGATCGACAACCTGCAGCGAGGCGGCAGCGACTACACGGCTTGCCTCATTGGTGCTGCTTTGCAAACCGACGAAATCCAGATTTGGACCGACATCGACGGAATGCACAACAACGACCCACGCGTTGTGGAACACACCGAACCCGTGCGTCAACTCTACTTCGAGGAAGCTGCCGAGTTGGCCTATTTCGGTGCAAAGATTCTGCATCCCACATGCATTCAGCCGGCTAAGTTCGCAGGCGTTCCCGTTCGTCTGCTCAACACGATGGACCCTACCGCTCCGGGTACGCTCATCAACAACGACATCCAGCGCGGAACCATCAAGGCCGTAGCAGCAAAGGACAACATCACCTGCATCCAGATCCAGTCGTCTCGCATGCTTCTCGCCTACGGTTTCCTGCGTAAGGTCTTCGAGATATTCGAGCAGCACAAGACCAGCATCGACATGATTTGCACCAGCGAGGTGGGTGTCAGCGTCACCATCGACAATCGTTCCCGACTGCCGGAGATCGTTGGCGAACTTCGCAAATACGGCACTGTGCAGGTGGACAACGACATGTGCATCGTCTGCGTCGTTGGCGACTTGGCAAGTGGTAACGTGGGATTCGAGACCCGTGCCTGCATGGCAGTGAAGAAGATTCCCGTGCGAATGATAAGCTACGGAGGCACGAACTACAACATCTCCTTCCTCGTCAAGGCTGAGGACAAGAAGCGCACCCTGCAAGCTCTCAGCGAGACGTTGTTTAATAAGGACTAATAGCCCCTCTCCACTCTCCCCGTTGGGGCGAGAACTCTTCAATGGTCTAATCGGACGGACGTAATCGGACGCGAAGCTACGCTTGCTGTGCAAGAAGTCCTACGCTTACGTAGTTTGCCGGAGCAAGAATGTTCAATGTTCAATAGTCCGCAGCCTTCTAAATTTTTCACTTTTCATTTTTAATTTTTCATTCTAACACATGTCTTTCCCCCTAGATAAGTTTGAGCACCTTCGTACGCCATTCTACTACTACGACACCCAGTTGCTCGACCAAACGCTGCAAGCCATTCACGAGGAGTTGCAGCCCAACTATCATGTGCACTATGCCGTGAAGGCATGTACGCATCCCACCATTCTGAAGCACATCCGACAGGCCGGTCTGGGAACAGACTGCGTGAGCGGCGGTGAGATTCAGGCAAGTCTCGATGCTGGTTTTCCTGCCGACAAGATTGTCTTTGCCGGTGTCGGCAAGAGCGATTGGGAGATAGAACTGGCACTGAAGGCTGGCATCTTCTGCTTCAATGTCGAGAGCATTCCCGAACTGGAAGTCATCAACCAGCTGGCAGGCGAACAAGGGAAAGTGGCTCAGGTGGCCTTCCGCATCAATCCGAATGTAGGAGCCCACACCCACGAGTACACCACCACCGGCCTTGCCGAGAACAAGTTTGGCATTGCGATGGAACACATGGTCGACACCATCGAACGCTGCCGACTGATGCCCCATGTCGAATGCATAGGTCTGCACTTCCACATCGGCAGTCAGATTCTGGAGATGGATGATTTCTATACCCTGTGCCTGCGCATCAACGAGCTGCAGGAGGAACTCGAGAGCTTTGGCATCGTGCTTCCTCACATCAATGTTGGCGGCGGTCTGGGCATCGACTACGATGATCCCGACCAGCACCCGATCACCGATTTCAAGTCCTACTTTTCCACGTTCCATCGCTATCTGCGACTGCGTCAGGGACAGCAGCTCCACTTCGAACTGGGACGCGCCATCGTGGGACAGTGTGGCAGTCTGATCAGCCGCGTGCTCTACGTCAAGAAAGGCAATGCCAAGCAGTTTGCCATCATCGACGCAGGTATGACGGACCTCATCCGTCCCGCCCTCTATGGAGCCTTGCATCGGGTTGAGAACCTCACCAGTCACGAGGCCGAGGAGGTGTACGACGTGGTAGGTCCGATATGTGAGAGTAGCGATGTCTTTGCCAAGAGCTATCGACTGCCCAAGACGAAGCGTGGCGACTTGCTTGCCCTTCGCAGTGCGGGAGCCTATGGCCAGATCATGGCTTCACAATACAATTGTCGTCCCCTGCCTGTGGGATATGCCAGTGAGGAACTATAAGATATGACACAAGACGAAGCCATACTTCTCATTGCCTATTTCACCCTCTGGGCTATAGCGATGTTGCGTAATCGGGAGTATCTGCTCTTCCCCAAGATTATGCAGGAGGCAGGCCGCGTGCCTGCGCCTCGCGCTGCCCATACCCCCATCTCCGTTATCATCACCACTCACGAGCAATGCAACGCGCTGCGGCACAACCTTCCCCTCATCCTGGAGCAGGAATATCAGGGTGAGTTCGAGGTGATTGTCGTTGACATGAACAGCACCGACGACACCCATCGGATGATAGAACAGATGCAGGATCTCTATCCCCATCTGCGTCTCGTCACCGTGCCGGAGAGTGCTCGCAGCGTGAGTCCTATGCGCCTTGCCCTGACGCTGGGCATGCGTTCCTCCGCCAACGAATGGAACGTGCTGACCACTGCCGAGAGCCGACCCGCCTCGTCCCACTGGCTCCAACGACTGGCCGAGACATTTGAGGCCGACGACAACATCCAGATGGTTCTCGGCGTCACCCATCTTACCTCCTTGCACGCGTGGCGAGGCATGTGTTGCCGTTTCTTGCAAACTTGGCAACAGATCATACACACCACTTGGGCCAAGCAGAACGGACCTTACCGTTGTCTCGGGACCAACCTGTGCTATCGTCGTTCCCTCTTCTTCTCCCACCGTGGATTTGCCGACCACGCCAACCTGCTTGCAGGAGCCACCGACATCATGGTAAACCAGAATGCTACGCCCACCAACACGGCACTTTGCCTCCATCCCGAGGCTCACATGCTGCAGAAGGTCTCCAGCAGCCGACGATACTGGAATCAGGAACGCCTCTTCTTCATGGAGACGCGCCACCATTTCCGTCGCACCTTCTTCTATCGCCTGCGCTATTTCCGTCACGTCAGCCTCACATGGTTCTTCACCTTTGCTACGGCAGGCGCGATACTGGTCGAGGTTCTGCTTCAGCACTACATTCTGCTTGCCCTCGTCGCCCTGCTGTGGGTGGCACACTATTGGCAACGCCACCACCATCTTCGTCAGGCCTTGCAGGCAACGCTCACCCCCAAGCTTTCGTCCCTGACGATAGCCCTCTCTCCCATCCTGCTCCACCTCGTGGCCATCTGGGACGCCCAAGCCTGGCTTCGATGGAACTTTAGTAAAAAACAAACCTTTGAGAAGAAACCGCTGTAGTATTTGACAATTTCACGATTTCACAATTTCACGATTTCACAATTTGACAATTTGACAATCCCCCAAACGACCAAACGACCAATCCCCCAAACGACCAAACAACCATGCAATCCCTCCCCTTCATAGCTTGGTGCCTCAGACACCTCAATTATTGGGTCATCACCCTGCTGATGGCCATCGAGAGCAGTTTCATCCCGTTCCCCAGCGAGGTGGTGGTCCCCCCTGCTGCCTATCTGGCGGCCAGCGGTTCGCAGCTCAACGTGTTCCTCGTTGTGCTCTGCGCCACCATCGGAGCACTCATTGGCGCCATCGTCAACTACGCCCTTGCCCGCTATCTGGGTCGCCCCATCATCTATCGGTTTGCCAACAGTCGCTTCGGGCACATGTGTCTCATCGATGAGGAGAAAGTTCGTATGGCAGAAGAGTATTTCGACCGCCACGGGGCACTCGGAACCTTTGTGGGCCGACTTGTTCCCGCCGTGCGCCAACTCATAAGCATTCCGGCAGGACTCTCCCGCATGTCCATTTCCCGTTTCCTGCTCTACACCACGCTCGGTGCAGGCCTGTGGAACAGCATCCTCGCCGCCATTGGCTACTACTTGGCAAGCGTGGTTCCCTACGATCAGCTCGATGCCACCGTTGCCCACTATGCCGTCTATCTCAAGATTGCCATGCTTCTGCTGGGTGCCGGCGTTGTCGTGTACCTTATTTATAAAGGAATGAAGCGACCCCTCCCCCAAACCCCTCCCGAGGGAGGAGAGTAGTTACTCACCAGACCAGAGATTACAATATATTAACTGGACAAGCAATTAGATGAACATTATAAACAAGTTGCGAAAGAATATGTGCCTCTCCCTCGGGCGACTGGGGTCTTTAGAGAAGCCAGTGAATGTGGCTTCGGCCCCACAAAGGGGAGCGAGTTCCCACTTGCGACGGGGGGGAGGATTGGGAGTGGGGCCGATCATTGATGCTGCACATCAAGCCTGCTCACGCTTATTCCCAATCTTTTTAATTCTTAATTCTTCATTCTTAATTCTTAACCCGGTCTCGGCTCGCGCCGATGTCTGGGATATTGTTTGCTCCGACTCCCTTCGCATCGACACCACGCGCACAGGGCAACTGCATGCTCAGGTCAACTCCCTCGCCTTCTTCCACAACAACGAATACAGCAGCGACCTCGCCAAAGGCTACACCCTGCCTGGCGCGTGGCTTCAGCCGAAACTCATCTATACGCCACATCCACAAATCCAGCTCGAGGCAGGAGCCCATCTCCTCCTCTTCAATGGCGCCAATCGCTATCCCAACTATGCCTTCCACGATGTGGCCCGGTGGAAGGGACACCAATATCAGCGTGGCATTCACGTTCTCCCCTGGTTCCGCGCACAAGCCGACTTCCGCAACCTCACCCTCGTCCTCGGCAACATCTACGGCGCACAGAACCACCAACTCATTCTCCCGCTTTACAATCCCGAACAGAATCTCTCCACCGATCCTGAAATGGGATTCCAACTCCTGTGGGAACGTCCCCGTCTGCACTTCGACGTGTGGATAAACTGGCAGAGCTACATCTTCAACCTCGACACCCATCAGGAGGCCTTTACCGTAGGACTCAACAGCACCATCCGCTGGAATCGTCCCGACACGCAGAAACGCCTTCGCTGGGAGACGCCCATCCAAGTCCTCATCCAGCATCGAGGCGGAGAACTCGACACCACCAACGTCGGCGTCCAGACCGTTGCCAACATTGCCCTCGGCGCACGAGCCACCTACCGCCCTCATCACTCCATCACTCCATCACCTCATCACTCCATCACTTCTCCGCTCAGCGCAATTAGCGCTGAAGCGAATCTCCTCCTCTCCTATCAGCAGCACGGCACCCTGTGGCCCTTCGACACTGGACTCGCGCTCCACACGGCCCTCTCAGCCACACTTTGGGAACGCCTAACCGCCCAAGTCGGCTACGTCGCCATTCCTCGCCGTTACGCCAATCTCTACGGCCAACCCTACTTTAGCACACTCTCCATCCGCTACCACAACCTCACCTTCCGCGGTATGCACACGGCCTACGCCACCGTCGACTATTCCCATTGCTTCACTCCCGCCTACCGCCTCGGTGCTCAGTTCACGCTGTATAGTGCCCACAGTCACGACCTCCACACGCTCCCCATCTCCTTCGGCATCTACCTCCGCCTGTGCCCCGACTTCCGACTTTGGAAGAAGAAGGAATAGCCTCCGATTGCAAGTCAAGAACGAAAAACAACGAAGCGGCCCACACGATAGTGAGTCGCTTCGATTAATGGACTCACCCCCGCCCCCCTCTCTTTGTTAGCAAGGGGAGGAATAAAAAAGCCCTCTTCCTATGGGGGAGAGGGTTTGGGAGAGAGGCTGTTAGATGATTCCTAACGCAACAGCAGCATTAGCCGCTGAAGCGCCGCCAAAGGCGGCAAGCAATGCGGTCAATGGACTCACCCCCAGCCCCTCTCTTAAAGCGAGGGGAGTAAGTTAGCTGCAGCATGCAGAGACTCCTGCGGCGGTGGTCAAGGCCGCGATAAGGGCCGTTAATAGTTTCCAAAGGAACTTGAAGAGTTCCCGCTTACGTTCTTGTTTCATACGAGTAAAATTTTTGATTAAAATCTTAGGAGTTAAAAGGGAGTTAAAGGGGAGTTATTCTCACTTCGTTCGAGGGTGTTAAAGTGACGATACATTTGACATTGAGACTGTGTCTTTAGACATCCCATCGGAAATCGGTTTTATTTGTTTTTCTTTGTTGTTTAGTTATTTAGTGGCGTGAGCCCTCCCCATTCTGCCCCCCTCCTTAACAGGGAGGGGCAGGGGGAGAGTCTGTTAGGGCGTGACGTCTCCAGCGTCACCACTGCCACTGCCACCGGAGTTTCCACCACTGGGCGTAATGTCCTGCGTGGTTTCACCAGCGGCCACGCGGGCCTTTTCTTCCTTCTTCGCCTGCATCTGAGCGGCACGAGAACCGACGTACTCGAACTCGGTGTTCGTGTTCAGCTGGTGGATCATCTCTGCGTCGGGGTTGAAGGTCACACGCACGCCCGTGATGTTGGCAGCAGAGAACTCCTCGTCCATGTCAGCACCCGAGCAACGGAGGCTGATGCCGAACTTGCCCAGGCCGTCGAGGTTTACACCGTAACCGCCCTGCAGACACTCCACGATGCACTCCACTGCGTCCTGCAGCACACCGTAGATGGTGCCCTTGGAGAACGAGCTGCCGTGCTCCTTGATGCGATTTGCCATTTTCTTTGATGATTATAAGCCCCCTTCCATCTTCCCCCTCAAGGGGAAGGGTAAGCTTGGTTAATGTCTTTTTTCTTCACCTCTCTTGGGGGTTCCCTCTCTTGAGGAGAGGGTTAGGGAGAGGCTGCTTTCTTTGATGATTAATAGGTTTAACAATAATTTTAGTTGTGTGAGGTAAGAGGGGGCAAGGGGCAAGAGAATACGTTTGCCGGCGGTGTATCTCTCAACTGGTCGTTGCAAATTGAACGCTCATTCGGCGCGCCTCGAACAATTGTTCGCCTTGCATTGAACCTAATCTCGCCAGATCTCTTACACTATGACAAGTGTTGTGCAAACCGAGAGCAATCGAGCTCGTTTGAATTGCCGAGGTGCAGCCAACACTCGAGGTGAGATTTCGAGCGAAGCTCCAGCAGAGAAAGGGCCCATTTCTATGCTTAAAGACCTCGTCTTATCTCACCTCAAAGTTAGTAATAATTTGTGAGATATGCAAATTTTTGGGGCTTGCGGGGGCTCGCGGACGAAAGATTTTTGAAATTATATTTGTAATTACTTGTATTACAGGTTGTTAGATGCCATTTGCAGACTTGGGGCATATAAAAATACTACATACTACATTACTACAATACTACAATAAGCTTTTTTACATGTGCACGAAGAGAGAGTATAGTATATAATGATTATTGATTATAAATATTTGGTATTATATTATGATATAGTACTATATTATTATTTTTATTATATATTATAATTTATTATGATTTCACTTGTTTTGCACTATCTTTGTTGGCGAAATATCCGAAAATATGTCATTTGCTTGCTTTCGCGGTCGCTTTTCGTATATCTGACTGAGAAAAAAATTTTACTGCTAATCGACTCTGGTGCAGAGCGTTGCCTATTCTTGTCAATTTCTGTCAATTTATTTAACATTTTTAATTTGGAACATAATTCCACATTTCCGAACTTTGCATGCAAGATTTTGTGTTATTCGGTATTTTATTAATAAAACTACAATAATGAAAAAATACATCTTTATCCTGCTGGCAGTTGTTATGCTTTTTTTTTTCATCATGTATTGTTAAGAATAAGGGGAGTAAAGTTGTAGAAGATGAAACGATTGTATACGAACGAGACTCCGCAATAGTAGTTGCATGCAGAATGATGTCTAACGATAGTACGGAAGAAGCCTTATTCATACTAGACTCTCTTGGAGTTACCTACCCCAACTATCCCCTAATTCCTTTTCTTCATGGCTTTGCCTACCAAATATCTGGAGATAGTTGCAAGGCTTCGCCACAATACTGGAAATCCATTCAGATGTATGATTCCATGATGGCAGTACGCCCCAAGACTTCTACAGCCATCAATCGTGCGTATTGTTTCTTGTTTATGAATGGAGAAGAAGTGTTCCGTCAATGCTTAGATTCAATTAAACAAACATCTTATTTTAAAGAGGATAGTGTTTCACTCGAATTATTCTATGAGTTGGAAAGAGACAGTCTTTTTAAGAGTATGTTAGAAGAATTTAAACACAACGCCCTAAGCAGAAGAACAGAATAAAAAGTTATATTTAAAACCATAAAACTATGAATTATTTAAAAAGAATTTTGGTTGTATTGCCAATAAGCATGTGCTTGAACATTTCAACACCACTCATGGCTCAGGACTCCACCTTTGTTATGCCAGACCAAATTGCCGTTTTCAATCCTGGTAACCAAAGTATGTATGAATACATGCAGACGCACATCAAATACCCGAAGAAGGCTAAGAAGGAGAAGTTGGAAGGAAAGGTCCTCGTCGGCTTCACCGTTACGAAAGAGGGGACATTGACTGATATTAACATCAAAAACTCCTCCGACCCCATCTTTAACGAATCGGCGATAGACCTCGTCAAGTCCATGAAGAAATGGCAACCTGCAATGAAGGACGGTCAGCCCATTGACTTCAAGATGGCTCTACCTATTAACTTCCGACTTAAGAAGTAAGGCCCAAGCGAGGGTTGTATATTCAGGGAAACAAAAAGATAATAAAGCAATAACGTGATGATGAACATGAAGCGATTTTCTATACTTTTCTTCTCTCTCTTTGCACTGGGAGTCACGATGGCTTTGGCTTATGAAGCCGAGATAGATGGTATTTATTACGATTTCTCAGGGACTGAGGCCACAGTAACTTATGGAAACCCTTTGTATTCTGACAATGTTGTCATTCCAGAGTCTGTGACATATAATGGTATCACCTACACTGTGACATCGATTGGCAATGAGGCGTTTGCCCACTGCCGTGGTCTGAAATCTGTCACCATTCCCAATAGTGTTACAAATATAGGTGTTGAAGCTTTCATGTGGTGCAATAGCCTGACATTTGTAACTATACCCAACAGCGTGACAACCATCGGAGAAGAAGCATTCCTTGGGTGCGGTTTAACTTCCATCTCCATTCCCAATGGTGTAACAAATATAGAAGCAAGAACCTTTGAGGTATGTTATAACCTAACAACCATCGCTCTGGGCGATAGCCTGACAACCATCGGCAACAGCGCGTTCATTGGGTGTGCTGGGCTAACTTCCATAACAATACCTAATAGTGTAATAACCATCGGGGAGTATGCGTTCTCTGGCTGTACGAGCCTAGCCACTGTAACCATAGGAGACAAAGTTGCAAGTATAGGTGAGGAAGCCTTCCATGGGTGTAGCGCTCTGGATTCCATTACTATCCCTGGGAGTGTGAAAACAATTGGAAAAAATTCCTTCTGGGAATGCACGGGCCTAACCTCTGTAACTATAGACGACGGTGAAACAAACATCGGCGACCTCGCGTTCTTTCTTTGCACGAGCCTAACCTCTATAACTATAGGCGACGGCGAAAAAACCATAGGGGAATTCGCTTTCGAGTACTGCACAAACTTGACCTCCATAACCATCCCCAACAACGTGACTAAGATTGGTTGGGGGGCTTTTGAGGGTTGCTCGAACCTTGTCTCCGTCACCCTCCCAGAGAATATGACAACCATCGAAAATGATGTCTTCCGCGACTGCAGTAGTTTGCTTTCCATTGCCATACCCGAGAGTGTGACAACAATCGGAAGTGCTGTCTTCTATGGCTGCAGCAGCTTGTTAGACATCAACATTCCTAACGGCGTGACAAAAATTGACGATTATGCGTTCATGGGTTGCAGTGGTCTGACCTCCATCACCATCCCTAATAGCGTGACCGAGATTGGCGATTATGCGTTCTATAAATGTTATGGCCTAACCTCGATATACTGTCTGGCAAAGACACCACCTTCTATCAAAGGCACAACATTCAAGGAAGTCGATAAATCATTTACAGATTTGTATGTTCCTGCGGGCACTATAGATAATTATAAGGAAACGGAGGGATGGAAAGCCTTTGAAAATATTATGGAGCTAGAAGCCGACGGAATTGAGTCAATTCACAATTCACAATGCACAATTGACAATGATGCTCTCTTCGATCTCAGTGGCCGCCGAGTTGTCAATCCCAAGCGAGGGCTGTATATTCAGGGAAACAAAAAGATAATAAAACAATAACGTGATGAAAAAATACATCTTTATCCTGCTGGCAGCTATGGCATTCGTAGCTTGCAGCGAAGACGAAGAAAATGAATTGATTGGTCCTGTGGCTGAGATTCCGGCTGACGAGGTGCCCGATAATATAAAAACGTACTTTGGAAATTACATTGACGGAGACTATGAGGCACGGCACAAGGTTGGATTGGATCTCGAGGAGAACACCTGCTATTTCATTAATAGTATGGACGAATTCTCCAGACTACAGGAAGACATGCATTTCTATCCCGAGATCAACTTCATGAAATACACGCTGATTATGGGGAGCTTCCGTCTCCACAACCTGCAATATCACTTTGAAAAGCTCGAAATGACGGAGTATGAGGATCATTATCTGCTAAACGTATATTTCAGCAGTCCTGAGAATGCGCCCTACCCCACAGCCGTCAAGACTTTCCCATACTGGGGACTTTATCCAAGACTCCAGCAAAAGGCCATAAAGGCTACTCCTCTTTTAATGGACGGGACGGTGCTGAGCGTTGTCGAATCGGAATAATTGACTCTATATAATTCAAGTATGAAAAAAACGTTAGCAACAATTCTACTTTTGAGCACGGTGTTCGTGGTATCGTGCAAGGACGATGAACCGGAAGCTGCTCCCGAACACGGTACACCCAGCATCCGCTATCAGGTGACGGGCTCTGTGACCGACGAGGCTGGCAACCCGCTGAAGGGCATCGCCATGAGAGTGAAGGACGACTTCATGAATCCTGCGCTGAAAGACCCCTACGTGGAACTGTACAGTGTGGAGACCGATGAGAAGGGCGAATACGCCACCGAATTCATCGACGACACGAGCATCCGCGACGGGCTGGTGCTGATAGCCGAGGACGTGGACGGCAAGGAGAATGGTGGTCTGTTCGCGCCCGACACCCTGCGCCTCATCGATCTGGAGAAGAAGAAGGTGGGCGAAGGCGACGACGAGTGGGACAGCGGCATCTGGGAGCTGAAGGGGGACGTGCGGCTGCGCCTAATGAGCGGCCTCCGGCCTAATGAACAATGAATAATGAATAAAGACTAGTCTTTCTTTTCACATTTTATTCATCATAGAAGCGACTCCGACGGGGTTGCTTCGATTTTTTTCCCGCTATTTGCTCGAGAAAACTATATATCCATATTTGACCTTACGGTCACATTAATTGTTATATATTCATAAAAATGCAAGCATTTTTTGTCTTTCTATCAATTAAATTTGTTTTTCCCCTCACTTATCCGTAATTTAGTAGCCGAAATATTAACATGAACGAGATATGAAGGACTTTAGCGAGTTGATAAGCGTGAGACGCAGTCACCGGAAGTTCACGGAAGAAGCCGTTAGCGAGGACGACCTGCGACTGATTGTCAGAGCGGGCCTGATAGCTCCCTCGAGCAAGGGACTGCACGCTTGCGAGTTTGTGGTGGTGAAAGACGGCAAGACCATCGGTCAGCTCTCGCGCTGCAAGGCTCAGGGCGCCGACTTCGTGGTGGGTGCTCCCGTGGTGATTGCCGTAGTGGGACTGCCCGAGATTAGCGACGCCTGGATAGAAGACGGCAGCGTGGCTGCCACGATGATGCTGCTGCAGGCCGAGGACCTGGGACTGGGTGCCTGCTGGGTGCAGGTGCGCGAGAGACTGGACGAGGAAGGCCGAAGTGCCGAGGACAACGTGAAACGTCTGTTGGGCATAGAAGCCGACAGGCGCGTGCTCTGCCTCATCGCCCTGGGTCACAAGGGCATGGAGCGCAAACCGCAGAACGAGGATCGGCTGCAGTGGGGGAAAGTAAAAAGACCCTCTCTAACTCTCCCTTAAAGGGCGAGGACAAAAAAAGGCGAGGACAAAAATCGCCCCTCACTTTAAGGGAGGGGACGGGGGTGGGTCCTCTCAATATTCTATGAAAGTAACTCTCATCGGAACCGGAAATGTGGGGACAAACCTGCAGGCCGCGCTGACAAAGGCGGGGCACGAGGTGGTGTGGCTTCGCGGAAGAGACTTCAAGGCGGAGGACATCAGCGGGGAAGTGGTCATTGTCTCCGTAAAGGACGATGCTCTGCCAGCAGTTGCCTCGAAACTGGGGAACCAGGGAGCGTTGGTCGTTCACACGGCCGGAAGCATACACATGAACGTCCTACCCTGCCCTCGTCGCGGTGTTCTCTATCCCATGCAGACTTTCTCAAAGAGTCGCCTCGTGGACTTTAAGTCCGTGCCCCTGTTCCTGGAAACGGAGAGAGAGGAGGACATGGCGTTGCTCGACGAGCTGTCTCGAACCATAAGCGACAGCATCCACCATACCGACAGCGAGGGACGGCGATTGCTGCATCTGGCTGCCGTGTTTGCATCGAACTTTGCCAATCACTGCTACGCCCTGTCGGCCGATATCCTGAAAGCGAAAGGGATAGACTTTGAGGTGATGCTGCCCCTGATTGACGAAACGGCGCGCAAGGTCCATCAACTACCGCCCCGCGAGGCTCAGACTGGTCCTGCCGTGCGCGGAGACGAGGGCGTGATAAAGAAACAAAGCGAGATGCTCAGCGGAACATGCAAAGAGGTTTATGACCTGATGAGCAGAAGCATACAAGAGAGGCCCCTCTCTGGCTCCCCCGAGGGGGAGAAAGAA
Organism: uncultured Bacteroidales bacterium; assembly: GCA_902801325.1. Taxonomy (GTDB): domain Bacteria; phylum Bacteroidota; class Bacteroidia; order Bacteroidales; family Bacteroidaceae; genus Physcousia. The sequence goes on from CADCHQ010000006.1 coordinate 62,117, forward strand.
ATTGCTAAATAATTAAATCGTACATAAATCGTAAATTGTAAAAATGAAAAAGGAGTTAAAAAGGAGTTAAAAGGGAGTTCTTGAATGAATCAAGCGAGCAAGCTCGAGCGAAAGGGACAAATGTACTTGACTACTTGCTATATGCTCAATCTCTATCGTCCTCGAACAAAGTGAGAATAACTCCCTGAGCGAAGCGAGATAACTCCCCTATAACTCCCAAGGCTGAAAGCCGATAACTCCTAAAAAAAGATAGCATGATCAACTATGAACTGAAAAAGATACGGGCCATCATCATGGATGTGGATGGGGTGCTGAGTCAGGAAACCATCCCGATGAACAACGACGGCGTGCCGTGCAGAACGGTGAACATCAAGGACGGATATGCCCTGCAGCTGGCGGTGAAGATGGGACTGACCGTTGCCGTCATCACGGGGGCAAGAGTGGAATCCGTAAGGGTGCGCTACGAAGGACTGGGAGTGAAGGAAGTCCGCATTGGCGCCGAAGTGAAGATGGTGGTTTATGAAGAGCTGCTGAAGAAGTACGGCCTGAGCGACGAAGAAGTGCTGTACATGGGCGACGACATTCCCGACTACGAGGTGATGAGTCGTTGCGGTCTCCCCTGTTGCCCTGCCGACGCGGCTCACGAAATCAAAGAGATCAGTCGGTACATCAGTCCTTGCAAAGGTGGCGAAGGCTGCGTTCGCGATGTGGTTGAACAGGTGATGCGTGCTCAAGGCACCTGGATGGCCGACAAGAGGGCGTTTGGATGGTAGGGGACCCACCCCCGTCCCCTCCCTTAAAGTGAGGGGTGATTTTCGTCCTCGCCCTTTTTTGTCCTCGCCCTTTTTTTCCTCGCCCTTTTTTTCCTCGCCCTTTAAGGGAGAGTTAGAGAGGGTCCCCTCAATATTCAATGTTCAATACTCAATATTCAATGTTCAACACTCAATATAAAATCATTCTCGCCAGCGCAAGTCCTCGCAGAAAGGAATTGCTGAAGGGACTGGGACTGGACTTCGAAGTGAGGTTGGTGCCAGGCATCGACGAGTCGTATCCCGAAGGACTTAGCGGAGAAGAGATTGCCAAGTGCATCTCACGAAAGAAAGCTGATGCCTACAAGGCCACGATTGCCGATGACGAACTGATCATCACCGCCGACACGATAGTATGGCTCAACGGACAAGTGCTGGGAAAACCTCATGACGAAGAGGAAGCAAAGCACATGCTGCAAGCCTTGCGCGGACGGACGCATCAGGTCATTACGGGAGTCACCCTGCTGACAACGGAGAGGCAGCATACGTTTTCCGTCACAAGCGATGTCACTTTCAGCAACCTCACGGACGAGGAGATCATATATTACATCCAGAACTATCATCCCATGGACAAAGCGGGAGCCTACGGCATTCAGGAATGGATAGGTTTCGTGGGTGTGGAACGCATAGAAGGCTCGTACTTCAACGTGATGGGACTGCCAGTACAACGACTTTATAAAGAACTCAAACAATTCATATCATGAAAAAGTTATTTTTCTTCCTGCTGGTTTCAGTAGCTATCTTCGGTCTTACCGCATGCAACGACGACGATGAGGGTGCAATGCCTCCCATCTATCAGGGATTTCGCGTAGAGCCCTCCAATGTGCTGCATCCGGGTGACAAAGTGACCATTACAGCCGTGCAGCAACAAAAGGGCCGCTATATCTACGGAGCCAAGTATTCGTGGTCGATCAAGCGAAACGGAGCTGCAGAAGACGAAGGCCCCATACTCGTTTACGGGGTCAACGAAGGCGGAGAGAGCAACTACAAAGATCCGCAATGGGTGACAACGATTCCCAGCGATGCTGTTCCCGGCATCTACACTTGCCGTTTCGAGGCCAGTTGGCAAAATGCTGCCGACGGGGAAACACGGACCTGGCAAAGCGTGGGCGGTGAAGGTCTGAGGGGCACCATCACCTCGGTAAGTTCTACCCTTTTCAGCCGCGCCAACGGCAGTTTCACTTTAAGCATCCAGTAGAGCAATAAATTCCCTTCGTGCGCGTTATATATAAAGTATGACGCAGAGATGCTTTGCCATATTCCTAGTTCTGACTATGCTCCTCACGGGGCATAGCAGTGCTGTTTTTGCTCAGGAGACACCCGTCGACACCACGAAAGTGCGCCTGCGCGGAAGCATCGTCGACGAGAACCAAGAACCCATCCCGATGGTGATGGTTCGCATCGAAGGACAGGGAATTGCCACCACTGCCAACTTAGACGGAAAGTATAACATCTCGTTCCGAAAGGCTGACAGCGTGGTAGTTGTGTTCCAGATGATGGGATTCCAAAAGCGGCAGCGCGTGCTCAAGAAGCCGGTAGGCGAACTGGTGCTGAATGTGGTGATGAAGTCCAACGACCACCAGCTCGACGACGTGGAAGTGCTGGAACAGCGAAGGCAGATGAACCAGAACCAGACGCTGAACACCGAGGAACTCAAGCGACTGCCTTCCACCACTGGAAATGCCGTAGAGGAACTGGTTGCCACGCAAGCCGGCGTATCGTCTCACAACGAACTCTCCAGCCAGTACAACGTTCGAGGCGGTTCGTTCGACGAGAATTTCGTGTACATCAATGGTGTCGAAATCTATCGTCCACTACTCATCAGCAGTGGACAACAGGAGGGTCTGTCCGTCATCAACAGCGATATGGTGGAGAAGGTCGACTTCTCGGCAGGAGGTTTCGAAGCCAAGTACGGCGACAAGATGTCGAGTGTGCTGGACATCACCTACCACCGTCCGCGTGGTTGGGAAGGTTCTCTGCAGGGAAGTCTGCTCGGTGCCAATGCCTACGCAGGTTACGGAACCAGGAAGGTTTCCTTCTCCAACGGCCTGCGCTACAAGACCAACCAGTACATGCTGGGTTCATTGGAAACGAAGGGTGAATATCGTCCCCGCTTCCTCGACTATCAGGCCTATTTCTCTTGGTCGCCTTCCCGCAACTGGACATTCGACGTCATTGGATACATCTCCAAGAACAACTACAACTTTGTGCCGAAGGACCGCGAGACGCGATTCGGAACGATGGAGGACGTAAAGTCGTTCCGCGTCTATTTCGACGGTAAGGAGGAAGACCTCTTCCGCACGATATTCGGTACGGCGAAACTCACGCGCCGCCTCAACGATCGGTCAAACCTCTCCCTGGCCTTCTCAGCATTCTCGACCAAGGAACGCGAGACCTACGACATACAAGGCCAATACTGGCTCAACGAGACCAACGGCGACGACCAACTGGCTGTGGGAACCTATATGGAACACGCCCGCAACTTGCTCACCAGCAGTACGAAGAGCCTGAAACTCGCCTACGACCTGCGTCGCAGATACCACACCCTGCTTGCCGGCATAGCCTGGAAGCACGAGAGCATCAAGGAGAACTCGCGCGAATGGGAAAGTCGTGACTCCAGCGGATACAGCATCCCACACACGGGTCGCGACCTCATGCTCATCTACAACCTGAAGAGCGTGAACGACATCACCAGCAACCACATGGAGATGTTCGTCCAAGACACCTGGCGCAAGGAGTCGCAGGTGGGCATCCTCAGCGTCAACTACGGCGCACGCCTCTCCTACTGGACTTGGAATGGCGAATGGCTCTTCTCGCCTCGTGTCTCCATGGGATTCGTTCCTAAGAAGAACGACGACCTCACCTTCCGTCTGGCCACAGGTCTCTACTATCAGCGACCTTTCTACAAGGAATTGCGCGACACGGTTACCACCGAAGGAAACACCATCGTCCGCCTGAACAAGGACATCAAGTCGCAGCGCTCCTTCCAAGTGCTTGCCGCTATGGAATATCGGTTCCGAATGGCCGAACGACCCTTCCGCTTTACCACCGAAGTCTATTACAAGGCACAAAGTCGCATCAACCCCTATAACGTTGATAATGTGAAGATTGTCTATTACGGACAGAACATCGCAAAGGGCTATGTGGCTGGTATCGACATGAAGGTCTATGGAGAGTTTGTGAAGGGCACCGACAGCTGGATAAGCTTTGGCATCATGAAGGCGCAGATGACACTGAACGGGAAAAAGATTCCTCAACCCACCGACCAGCGATGGAACCTAAACTTCTTCTTCTCCGACTACTTCCCCAACACCACACGTTGGAAGATGAACCTTCGTGCCTCCTTTGCCGACGGACTGCCTTTCGGTCCGCCACATACAGGACTCGAACGACAGGCCTTCCGTGCTCCTGCCTACAAGCGTGTGGACATCGGCATGAACTTCCGCGCCCTGAACAACGAAGACCGCCACCTGCGTCACAATGCGGTGAAGAACATCTGGCTGGGACTCGACTGCTTCAACATCTTCGGTTTCTCCAACGTCTCGGGTTACTACTGGGTAACGAATGTCTCGGGCGCGCAGTTTGCTGTTCCCAACTACCTCACGGGGCGCATGATCAACGGCCGCTTCCTAATTGAGTTTTAAGGACATACAACAAAAAAGGGAACCACTTCGGTTCCCCTTTTCTTTTTGAGAAGTAAATCGGAAGATAAGCGTTATTTCCTCAAGCCATCCGGCTTATCTCCTTATCTACTTAACTCCTTAACTCCCTAAAAAACTTACTTCTTCTTCGTCGTTGTAGTCTTCTTCGCAGTCGTAGTTTTCTTCGTCGTCGTACTCTTCTGAGCAGGCGCAGATACAGGAGGATTGTAGTACTTCAGAGCCTCAGGCATACGCTTCTGCAGGGCTGCCATACGTTTTGCATCAGAAGGATGATCGCTGAACAATTCGCTCTTGCTATTACCACCCTGCTGCGACATACGCTCCCAGAAAGGAATGGCCAGACGTGGGTCGTAACCTGCCATTGCAGCAAAGATGAGACCAAGGTGGTCGGCTTCAGTCTCGTTATCACGCGAGTACTTGAGGTTGGCAAACTTGAAGCCCATCTGTCCTACCAAGTTGGCGAGAGCTGCGGTTGTGGTACCCATGCCCTTAGCCTGACCTACCTGCGAGAGCACGTTACCACCGATTTGTGCGGCATATTGCTGGCGCATCTGCTTCGAAAGCTGTTCGGCAGAATGTTTGGCAACGGCGTGAGCAATCTCATGGCCGAGTACGATGGCAAGACTGGTTTCGTCCTGAGTGACGGGAAGCATACCTTCGTAAACAACAATCTTACCGCCAGGCATACAGAAGGCGTTGACCTGATTATTGGCAACGAGGTTGAACTCCCATTTGTAGTTCTGCAACTCGCTGGCGTAGCCGTTGTCTCTGAGGTACGTCTCCACAGCAGTAGCAAGGCGCTGACCCACACGCTTCACCATAGCGGTGTTGGTGGCATTGGTTGACAACTGAGCACCCTTCATGTAATCCTGATACTGCTGGGTACTGAGACTAAGAACCTGTGCATCATCGACGAGAAGATGCGTCTTACGCCCTGTAATGGGCACAGTGTTGGTGGTACCGCATGCAACAGTAAGCATGGCAAGTGCCACAAGAAGTAATGATCTAAAGTTCTTCATTTTGATAAAATTATTTATTAACTATTAATTATCCGGTCTTATCACATACATCCGACAAAATTAGGTAATTTTCATGGTAATAACAAAATCAAAAAGGGATTTTATGCACAAGAAATATGATTTTTCGTTATTCTGCAAAGAAACACGTGAATTTGATGCGATGACAACATTGCTAACAGACCTATCGAACTACCTGTCTCAGGTTTGTCATTTAAAGAACTCGTTCTTATATGACCATCCTTGCGACAAAATCCTTGATTTTGTTTGCAAATTATCTCGCTTATTCGTATCTTTGCACCACTAAATCACTAAATTTACAAATCTTTAAATCACTAAACACATTATGAAGATTTCAAGAATCGAACATCTGGGCATTGCCGTACAGAGCATCGACGCTGTACTGCCCTATTTCCAGGACGTTTTGGGTCTGGAAGTGTACAAGACCGAGGTCGTTGAAGACCAGAAGGTAAAGACCGCTTTCCTGAAGGTTGGCGAAGTGAAGTTGGAGCTGTTGGAGCCCACTTGCCCCGAGAGCACCGTACAGAAGTTCCTGGACAACGGTGGTCGTGGCGTTCACCACGTAGCATTCAAGGTTGAGGATGGTGTGAGCGAAGCTCTCGCTATGTGCGACGAGAAGGGCATCCGCCTCATCGACAAGGCTCCCCGTAAGGGCGCTGATGGTCTGCACATCGCTTTCCTGCACCCGAAATCGACTTGCGGTATTTTAACAGAGTTGTGCGAGGAATAACCTCCACATCTGCAACAAAAAAGGCTTCTCAAATGAGGAGCCTTTTTTATTTGTCCAATCGTCTAATCGTCCAAGGCTGCGGTTGAGCGAGAGGAGAGTCAAACAAGTTTGAACTCTTCCGAGTGTGAGCAGACTCGAGGCAAAGCCTCAAATTGTCCAATCGTCCAATCCTACACTCGATTGTTTTCAGGAAAAACCACTTTGGGTGTGAAACTTTTCGCCTCTTCAAAGTCCATAAGTGCATAGGACATGATGATGCAGACATCGCCCACCTGAACCTTGCGGGCAGCAGCACCGTTGAGACAGATGCATCCGCTTCCACGTTCGCCTCGGATAACATAGGTCTCGAAACGTTCACCATTGTTGTTATCGACAACCTGAACTTTCTCTCCGGCAATGATTCCTGCCGCATCCATAAGGTCCTCGTCGATGGTAACGCTTCCCATGTAATTGAGATTCGCCTCTGTTACTTGCACGCAGTGCAACTTCGATTTCAAAACTTCTATCATCATGGCGTCGTATGACTTGTAAATTAAGAATGAAGAGTGAAGAATTAAAAATTATCTTTAACCTTTATAACGGATGTGGTCGATCAGACGGATGGGCTGTGAGCCACAGAAGACGGTGATGCAACCAACGATGTCGTCGCTCTCCTTCCAGTCGGTAACATCGGCAAGAGAAAGACCATCGACAATGCTGTAGTACTGCACTTCGAGCTCGGGAACAGCATTGATTTGCTCCACCACGCGGTCGTGAACCTCCTGAACTGTCATCGTCTTTGCCCACTCCTTACTTTCCTTCAAAGTCTGATAAATGTGCGCTGCAATCTGTCGCTCTTCAGCAGTAAGCAGGGTGTTGCGACTGCTCATAGCCAAACCAGTGGCCTCACGAACAACAGGACAGGGAACAATCTGAAGACGGAAACCAAGGTCGTCGACCATACGGCGAATGACGGCTATCTGCTGGAAATCCTTCTCGCCAAAATAGGCACGATCGGGCTCGACCATCATAAAGAGTTTGCTCACAACCTGGCAGACACCATTGAAGTGTCCTGGACGGAAGGCTCCTTCCATCACGCTGTCGGTGGGAGGATAGCTGAAATGCCGTGTGTCGGGTTCTGGATAAACCTCCTCAACAGAGGGGGCAAATACGATATTGGCTCCACACTCCTCAAGCAACTGGCAATCAGCCTCCAGCGTACGAGGATACTTGGCCAAGTCGGTCTGGTCGTTAAACTGAGTGGGATTGAGGAAGACACTGACCACAGTGACATCATTCTCCGATACACTACGTCGCACCAGGGAAGCATGTCCCTCGTGCAAAGCTCCCATAGTGGGAACAAGACCAATCGTCTTACCCTTTTCGCGTGCTTTCCTCAGTTCGGCCTTGAGTTTGGCAATAGTATAAATGCGTTTCATCAGCAAAGTTACAAAATACAAGTTATGAGTCTCAAGTTTTTTCGGCCATTATGCTTGTGATTGCGTCCCATCGGGCCGAGCAACAAGTTACTCTTTTTTGTTTTTCGGAGTGCAAAATAACGCATAATAATCGAAATAGCGAAACAAACAAGGCAATAAATCACTAAAAAAGGTAAAATATAGGCATAAAACGATTGAAAAGGGCACAGTTGTCAAAGTTTTTTTGTAACTTTGCATGACAAAAACCATAAAGTGATGAAAGCGGAAAAGATTCTTTTTATTACGCAAGAAATAAACCCATACGTTCCAGATTCAAATCTTACAACACTGGGGCGTGACATTCCCATTACAGCCCTCGACCTGAACCGCGAAGTTCGCACGTTTATGCCCAAGTGGGGAAACATCAACGAACGCCGCAATCAGCTTCACCCCGTTCAGCGCATTTCAGGCATGAACCTGATTATCAACGATACCGACTATCAACTTATCATCAAGGTAGCGTCTATTGTGGGAACACGCATGCAGGTCTATTTCATCGACGATGACGACTTCTTTGCCAAGCGTCTGGAAGAATGCGACCACGATGGCAACGAATATACCGACAATTTCCAGCGTTGTGTGTTCTATGCCCGTAGTGTGCTTGAGACAGTGAAGAAACTGCGTTGGACACCTGATATCGTGCATTGTCAGGGATGGATTTCGTCGATGGTTCCCATGTATCTCAAGACGGCCTATGCCGACGAGCCTTGTTTCCGCGACTGCAGGGTGGTTTACACCGTTTCGCCCAACAAACTGACATTGCCCAGCGGAGAGGATGCCGGACAAGTTATTGCCTTCCGCAATGCAGGTCCCGATTGCATTAGCGAATTTGGCGACAACCTGACGCCAAACGACTGGATGAAGCTGGCCATCAAATACTCCGACGGCGTGGTGTTTGAGCGCAACCTGCCTCAATCTGCCATCATGAAATACGCCAAGGACGCAGGCAAACCCATCATGGCAGGAAAGGGCGTCACACCGAACGACTACATCGAATTCTTCGACCAAGTGTGGAGTGAGAACAGACCGACAACTCAAGAAGACTAATTCCCACCATCATGCGAAAACTACTTCAAGCCCTCAGCATATTACTGACTATTGCTTTTGCCGCTTGTGACGACAACACAGGCACACTGGGCATTCATTCGGAGGAAGACGGCATTACGAACTCCACCGAAGTCTTTGACGTCACCACACGTTCCATCGCTATGGATTCGGTTGTGGCAAACAGCACGAAGTGTTATTTGGGACGAATCTACGACCCTGAAACCGATACGGAGGTCAACGCAAGCTTTGCCGCTCAGTTCCACACGACTGAGGACTATCAGTTCCCTCCACGCGATGTGATGGTAGGCGACGTTGACAACGTGGAGACACGTGGTGTCCTTCAGTGCGATTCGTGCGAGGTGCATCTCTATTTCGAGAGCTATCTTGGCGACGACAGCAATCCCATGAAACTGGAGGTTTACGAGCTTTCTGACAAGGAAATTCTCAGTGAGGATTCCGTTTACTACACGGACATCGACTTGTCGAAATACCTGAAGGCTGATGCAGAGCCCATTGCCGAGCGCATCTTTACGCCTAAGGACTACAATCAGGCCTCTACTACCCTATCCGGTTCATCGTATAACCCCAATGTGAAGATTACGTTGCCCACCTCCCTTGGACAACGCATTCTGGAGAAGTATTACGAGAAGCCGAGCAATTTTGCCGACTCGTACCACTTCATTCGCAACGTCTTCCCAGGTCTTTACTTCCGCACGTCGAACAGCGAAGGCACAATGCTCACGGTTTACGTGGGTACACTGAACATTTTCTATCGTTACGCCGATGAGGTGGAAGACACCGTCTACAACGCTGTCACCCGCTTTGCTTCCACGCCAGAAGTCATTCAGAGCACGCACTTCGACAATAGTGACCTGACAACCCTGCTGAACGACAACAGTTGCACATACTTGAAGACGCCTGCCGGCATTTGCACAGAAATGACTCTGCCCATCGAAGACCTGTTCATGGGCAAGCACGCAACGGACAGCATCAGTCTTGCTCGCATCGTGCTTACACGTTACAACAAGACGCAAAACGAGTATCAGTTGGGCACTCCATCCGAACTGCTAATGGTGAGAAAGGGCGAACTGCGCGACTTCTTTGCCAGCAACCACGTTGCCAATGGTCGAACGAGTTACACCACTTCTTTCAAATCTTCCGACAATACTTACACCTTCGACAACATCTGTCGCCTGCTCGTCTATTGCAAGCGCGAATACGAAACCAAGAAGGCTGCATACGAAAAAGGTGGAATCACAAGCGAGGAATGGAACAAGTACGCCGAGGAATGGAACAAAGTGGTTCTGGTTCCTGTTACTACCAGTTCTACGACTCGCGACGGCTACACCTATCAGGTGAGCGTAAATCACGACCTTAACCTCAACAGCATCCGACTTGTTGGAGGAGAAACACCCATCAAGATGCAAGTCGTGTACAGCAAGTTCAAGCATGCGGGAGAATGATTGCGCTTCGCTAAGTTAAAAGTTAAAAATTAAAAATGACTTTCGATTGAGCGTGAGCAAACTCAAACGGAGTTAAAATATGCGTCCGAATTACGTTGAAATAAAGACACAAGAGCAACTGGCAGAAGTGCTTGCCGGTCCTACCGATGTGCCTTTGCGACGCTTGGCCTTCCACAGTGTGGACCTTCGATTGCAAGCCGAAGCCGCTCTCGCACACAAATACAGCCAATGCATCTTTCTTTCCTGTCAGATGCCTCATGGCCTCAAGCGAATGTTTACCGACAGCCTCGTGTTTCCCGACATGGGCGAACTGTTTCGCTTTCAGACGGAACTCTACACGGCCGAGACCCTGTATGACGGTTATGTAGTGGGACAACCCGAGACCCTGAGCAAGAGCTTCGACGGACGCGTTTACAAGCACTATCTGGAACGCGGTAAACAGACCACAGACATCAAGGAAACCCTTGCCCGCACACTTCACGATCACTCCATCAGCAACTCACTCCACCACTTCCTCGACGACTATCGAGAGCACGACATCATCGGCGTGATGGGCGGACACGGCATGTTGCGAACTGACGTTCACTATCGCCAGATTGCCCAGATAAGCAAAACGCTGACGGAGAAGGGAAAACTGATGATTAGCGGTGGAGGTCCAGGCGCAATGGAAGCCACGCATCTGGGTGCTTGGATGGCTGGACGAAACCAGAAAGAACTTGACGAGGCTCTGGCACTCATCAGTCAGGTTCCAAGTTTCTCCGACACTCTTTGGCTCGATACCGCTTTCCAAGTTAGGGAAAGGTTTCCGCAGACACAAGGTTACAAAAGTCTCGGGATTCCCACTTGGCTCTATGGCCACGAGCCTTCAACCCCACTTGCCACACACATTGCCAAATACTTCGACAACTCCATTCGCGAGGACGGCATTCTAACTATTGCCAAGGGCGGCATCATCTTCACGCCAGGCTCAGCAGGCACTTTGCAGGAAATCTTTCAGGATGCTGTGCAGAACCACTACATGTCGTTTGGCTACGCAAGTCCGATGGTGTTCATGGACAAGGACTACTGGCAATCGGAAGTTCCCGTCTATCCGCTTATCCAAGACCTTGTAGGCAAGGGACGCTACAAGAATCTCATTCTTGCCATAAGCGACGATTGCGACGAGATTGTGGAGGAAATCATGCGCTTCACTCCTCCGTGTGGTAACGGATAATGCGGCGTATAGCCCTTTCGCACACTGGGCAGAAGACAGGCGCATCATTGACCTTCATCCTACATTCCTGCGTTGGGCGGTAAACGCCTTTCGACTGATAGCCTGCACCCTCATAAACCCCAACTTTCGTGTAAACGTCCTTCCCGTCAGGTTTGGTGGGAATAGCGGTCTTGCGCTTCAGCATATCCTTCCATTTCGAATCGAAATCGACCAACGTGGTGATGTTGGGTTCCCAAGGTTCCGTATCGTCGGGATATGAAGTCTCAAACATATCGTCGTAGAAATACTCGTCGGCAAGTCCACCAAACGAATGTCCGAATTCGTGCACTACTACAGGACGTGCGGCTTCGTTATGGGCAGCCGACAGCACATAACTATTGTAAACGCCTCCACCACCATAGTGATCGGTATTGGCAAGTATAATGATGTGTTCGTAGGGAATGCCCGAAAGCACGTCATGGAGTCGATGTATGCGCAGTGTGGTGAGGTAGCGATCGCTGTAGAACGTGTCGAAATGGCTTCCCAGAGCCGTCTTTAGCCATAGTCCTTGGTGTGGGATAGAAACACCGCTCTCGGCAGAAGGAACGGTAACAGCGATGAAATTGAAACGTTCCTTTTCGCTCTTGAAGGGTTCGTGGGCAAGTAGTGCGTCGACAGTGGTCTCACAATCCTGCAGGAAGACATCCATCTCCTCTGCCGTATAGCCTTCTGCCACGATAGCCACATTGATGCAATGGCCTTGAAAGCTTCCTCGACGCACATAACGCCAAGGTTCGATGCCCTTCGAGCCTAGGCGCTCGACGAGAATGTCTGAGGTGCGAACGCGGTGAGTAAGGCGTGCTCTCTCGCGTCTGTGCGTGTCTGTCAGGCGCAGGGTTACATCTACGTCCTGTTTGGGCATAGGGATGAGCATTGTGTGCTCAAACGAGCGCCACAGCTGGGTGGCTTCCTCATAGGTCTGCCACTCCTGGAACAGCGTGGAGAACGACTGGCAATAGAGCGTGTCCCTGCCCAGCGTGTCAGTAACAAACAACTGTCCATTGCCCTCCAGAGCCAGTTTGCTCAGGTTCACTCTGCGACCGTACCACCCAGCAGTCAGCTTCATGCCTGCAAGACTAATTACCTGCTCGCTGTGGTTTCCGCTCAGGGTATAGTCGAGACGCAGTGTCTGGTCCTCGAAGTAGTCTTCGAAGCGCACTTGCGAACGGGTTGTCGTTGCCGCAATCAAGAGGGCGATAAGCAGTAGAATGTGTCTTTTCATCGGCTTTTTATTTACAATACAAAGATACAAAATAATTCCGACATATGCAAATTTCATCTATCAAATTGCGGCGTTATTATGCACGAAACTAATTTTGCCACATTTGCCACATGCCACATGCCACATTTAGTAGGGTTTTGAGGACAGAAAATAAAATGAACATGGTTAATATATTGATTATCAATATATTATAATAATAGTAAATTACTTAGTAGTATGTAATTATACTCTATTTCATGCTTTTTTGTCGTATTTCAGCTCATTTTGTACGCGAAAGTATAATAATGTATCGTGTAGGAGCAGTTTATAATTTTTCTCCTCTTTTTGCCCCTTTCCCATTGTCAGACTATTGAAGGTGCTTAATGTGGCATGTGGCAAAAGTGGCAAAAGTGGCATTTTTGTTCGGAGTAGGAAAAAACCTCGATGAAATGGGACAAAAATGAGAGCCCCATCTGGAGCCCTCATCCTGTTTTTATCGAAAAATGGTGAAAAAGGCTTATTTTGCCTCCTTATTCAGGCCGAAAAAGCCCTTAATTTTATCCAAAATACCGCTCTTTTTCACCTCTTCAGTGCCTTTGTCGAGCAATTCGCCTGCATCTTCCATGATGTCTTCCACCTTTTCCTTGGCGGCTTTCAGGGCTTCGCTCTGCTTTACGTCCTCTACGAAATCGGCAACCTTCTCTTTGGCTTCTCCAAGTGCGTCAACAACCTTATCCTTAGCCTCTTGCAGGTTCTCGCTTTTCTTCAGCTCTTCAATCTTTTCCTTGGCTGTGTCCACCAGATCGCCAACTTTTTCCTTGGCGGCCTTCAGGCTTTCGTTCTCATTCAGGTCATTAATCAGGCCTTCAACTTTCTCTTTTACGTCGTTAACAACGTTTTGGATGTCCGATTTCTGCTCCTCAATGGGTGTGCTTTCCACTTTTTGTTCTTCTTGGGGTCTCATGGTCTTGAATGTTTATAACGTTCTGCCTACGCCCTTTATAGCGGTTCGGCTTTTTCTATGTCATTAATTTGCAAGCAAATATAGACATTTCAGCCATTTCTGACAAATATTTCAGCGACAATTTTCATGGACATGTTCAAAGTGTCATCAGCCGACGCTCAAATTCACTCTTGTCGAGGACGGAATTGTTTCGTATCCGACTGCGATAGTTATATACGGTGGTGGTCGAACAATTCAGGAAATGTGCAATCTCTGATGTGTCAGCGACCCCCAGGCGAATCAGTGCAAAGATGCGCAGTTCGGTGTTTAGCAGCTCACCCTGGCGAAGCTGAATGACAGCGTCTTCTCGTAGCATCGCATTGAAATGTTCTACAAATTTTGGATGAATATCAAGGAAGGCCTTGTCAAATTGCATGAGGAAACGTTGTTGCTCATCTTCGACAAACGCATCGCTTTTGATGAGTTGTTTCATGAGTTCGTCAGTTTGCTTATACTTTGCCAGTTTGAGCAAACTTCGGCGAAATTGGTCGAAAGAATCGATGTACGAACGGCACTGGCCAAGATAGAAAGCTATGTATTCATCCTTGAGGCGGTCCGTGGCTGTCAGCTGTCGGTTTGCATTTTCCAATTGCTGGTTTGAGTTGGCCAGTAACGTGTTTGAGTTCGCTATTTGGCGCCGGGAGTGTGCCAACTTCTTAGCCAGCTTGCGCAGGTGTATGAAGGCACCCATTACCGTTAGGGCGAACAATGCCAGGATGGCCATGGTCATACGCTCACGAGTGCGTTGCATGCTCTCCTTTTGTTTATAGGCCTTGTCGATAATTGGGAAGATACTGCCTGCCTCCAACGCACGCAAACGAGCCTTGCAAAAATTAGCATCTTCCATAGAACATAGCATGTATTTGTAAGCACGCTCTATGTCACCGTTCTTGTACAACTCTGCAGCCAGCATGGGAAGTGCAACATACTCAGTTACACCCCGCCGCAGGTCGGTGACGGCTGTTTGGGCAAGATAATAGAGAAATGCTGTGCGCTGTTGTTTCTGTTGATGTGCAACAGCAAGATTGTATGATACATAGGCACGTTCTGTTCCTTGTGATTTCTCATAGTCATCAAGAAGCAGGTGGAGTGCGCTGTCGGCCTGATTCCGCTCGATGAACATGTCTGCCATGACTATGTCGCGCCCTATCCCAGGCAATTCATAGCGCAGTATGGAATCTCTATATTGTTGCGTCAGCTCCTTATAAGTGTCGCTAAGTTCCTTGACAGAAATGTAGTCGGCCATCCATCCATATACGGTTCGTGAAGTATGGAAGTAAGCCAGTTTCGTAGCCTCGTCGAGTTGGGCCGGCTCAATGATCTTCAGCATTTCCATAGCAGCATTATAGAGTCCGACCACTGCATAGACGTCGGCATAACGAATCGTTACAGTATGCTGGAGATGCAGGTCTGAATCGTATGTCGGATGCTGCGTAATGAGGTTGAGAAAATAGAGGGCAGAGTCGCTCTGAAAGCGCGAATATTGCTCCTCAAGCTCAAGATAGAGGTCAACGAGTTTCCTCCCATGGCTTCTGGCAACAATCGAATGCAGGCTGTCCGTAAATTGCTGTCGTTGAGCCCTGTAATCTAATTTGTGCGCAATATCATCATCAAGCTGATAGAGTGTCTCCCTCAATTGTTTTGAAGTAATGTCAGTTTGTGTTTGTGCAACGAGTTGTGTGACAAACACAAGCAAGCAATATGCAACGATGGATAGTTTTCTCATAGTTTTTCATGTTTAGGTGGGCATAAAGTTACATATATCTCTTGAAAGCACAAAATATTTTTGCAAAATATTGTTATTTCTATTTATATTTTTTAGTATGGTATGTTATTGTTAAACTATTGATTAATAAGATAGTAATCGATTTTCTAATTTATATTTTGAGTTATATCATAGATTTTGTGTCTCAAAACGACCTAATTTTGTACCGAGCTATTAACTTATTATTAAATTGATTGATGCCATGAAACGTTTATCATTCGTCGCACTACTGCTTGCAAGCCTTGTGTTGCCTGTTACGGCGAGTACGAAAGCAAAGGTTGAGCATATCCATCCTTTGAATTGGTGGGCAGATATGAAAAATCCACAGTTGCAAATCCTCATTCATGGTAAGAATCTGGGCAATGAGACCGTTAGTCTAAGCCATGAACAAAAGGTTAAACTGAAGGAGGTTATCCGTGTTGAAAATCAGAACTATATCATTCTATACCTTAATACAAAAGGTGCACCTGCACAAACCTTTGACATCAAAGTCGGAAAGACGACCATTCCTTATGAACTGAAGAAGCGTGAGGTCGTCAATCGCAAGTCGTATGACGCCTCCGATGTGGTCTATCTGCTTATGCCTGACCGCTTTGCAAACGGCGACACCAGCAACGACAACATACCTGGCATGAAAGAGGAAGAAGGGTGCAACCGCAACGTGCCTCTGGCTCGTCATGGAGGCGACTTGGCAGGAATGACCAAACACCTCGACTATCTGGCCGACCTAGGCATTACCGCCATCTGGCCTACCCCACTCTTCATCAACGATATGCCCAAGGAATCGTATCACGGCTACGCCATCACCAACTACTATCAAACCGACCCACGATTCGGTTCTAACGACGACTACAAGCAATTCGTCGAGAAAGCCCATGCAAAGGGAATAAAAGTGATTCAGGACATCGTCTTCAACCATTGTGGCCGGCAAAACTTCCTGTTTGCCGACATGCCTGGCACTGACTGGTTCAACTTCGAAGGCAAATACGTGCAATCGAGCTACAGAACTGGTGCCGTGGGCGACGTAAACTCTTCGGCCTACAACCGCAAGCGCATGGTGGACGGATGGTTTGTAGAGGCAATGCCTGATCTGGACATGCGAAACCGCTTGGTGAAGGACTATCTCATACAGGCCTCCATCTGGTGGGTTGAATGGGCCGGTATCGACGGCGTGCGTCAGGACACCTATCCCTACAACGACTTCGACGCTATGGTGGAATGGTGCAACCGCATGGAACTTGAATATCCGGGCTTCAACATTGTTGGCGAAGCGTGGATTAACAATAACGTAGGTGTTTCTTACTGGCAGAAGGACAGCAAACTGGCAGCACCACGCAATTCGATGCTCCCCACCATCATGGACTTCCCACTCATGAGCCTGCTCAACTATGTTGTGGACGAAGAGACCGATGAATGGGACAGAGGCTATGCGCGACTCTATGAATACCTGAGTCAGGACATCGTATTTGCCGATGTCAATCATCTTCTTACCTTCCTCGACAACCACGACACCGACCGTTTCCAGAAGAACCCTGAAATGGCGAAGGACACCATCCGATACAAGCACGCACTTACCCTTCTGCTCACGCTTCGTGGTATTCCTCAGCTCTATTATGGCAATGAGATAGGTATGGCCGCCAACAAGAGCAAAGGCGATGGTGCCCTGCGTCAAGACTTCCCTGGCGGATGGCCCGATGACAAGAGTAACGCATTCACGAAGGAAGGCAGAGACGAGAGGCAGGAATGGTACTTCCGCTTTACGCAGAACCTGTTGCAATGGCGCAAGAACTGCCCAGCTGTTCACTTCGGCAAACTCACGCACTTCGTCGTTCAGAAAGGTGTCTATGCCTATGCACGTCAACTCGAAGGAAAAACCGTACTCGTGTTCCTCAATGGCACCAGCAAGCAACAAACCATCGACCTGACTCCATATCAGGAAGTTATACCTTCAAACAAGGCATATGACGTGCTTACACACAAGTATATAAACCTTGAAAAAGAGCTTAGTTTCAATCCTCGAGAAATTTTTGTGCTAGATTTTGGTGTAAATTAAATTTAATAATGTAAATTTGTATGTCGAATATGAAATAAACCATGAAAAGGAAGTTTTTCATTATCATCATGTTGGCTCTGGCTTGTATTGCTAAAGCTCAAGACATGAAGTCTCCCGACGGAAGATTTACATTACATTTTTCACTCAATGCACAAGGACGTCCTACCTACCAACTGAGTTTCGAAGGAAAAGAGGTCGTCAAGACAAGCGGACTTGGCCTCGAACTCAAGAAAGAAGAAGCTGGCAAACAAGAGACATTCGACAATACACAACACACCCAAGCATCCACCATCGACCGCAAGGCCGACCTAATGACAGGTTTCACCATTGCAGAGACAAAGCAATCCTCTTTCGACGAGACGTGGAAGCCTGTGTGGGGTGAGGAAACCGAGATACGGAATCACTACAACGAAATGGCCGTTCGACTCTATCAAGAGAAGAACGACCGCGAGATTATCATCCGTTTCCGACTCTTCAACGACGGTTTGGGATTTCGCTATGAATTCCCTGCACAGAAGAACCTGACCTACTTCGTCATTAAGGAAGAGCACAGCCAGTTTGCAATGACTGGCAATCACTGGGCTTGGTGGATTCCTGGCGACTACGACACACAGGAGTATTCCTACACCCATTCACGCCTCTCCGAGATTCGCGAAAAGATGGATGCTGCCATCACGCCCAACTCATCGCAGACACCCGTAGGAGGAGCCTGCGTGCAAACGGCGCTCATGCTGAAGAGTGACGACGGACTCTACATCAACCTCCACGAAGCCGCGTGCATCGACTATGCAACCATGCATCTGAATTTGGTGAAGGGTGAAGGAGTAAGGGTGAAGGATTTTGTATTTGAGTCGTGGCTCACACCCGACGCAAGAGGCGATAAAGGCTATCTGCAGACTCCTTGCAACTCGCCTTGGAGAACTATCATCGTAGGCAAGAGTGGTTCAGACATCCTTGCCTCGCGAATGACGCTAAACCTCAACGAACCTTGCAAGATTGAGGACACCTCATGGATTCATCCCACAAAGTACATCGGAGTGTGGTGGGACATGATTACGGGCAAAGGCAAATGGGCATACTCCGACGATGTGACCTCCGTGAAACTGGGACTGACCGACTACACGAAACTGAAGCCCAACGGCAGACATTCTGCCAACACAGAGAACGTGAAGCGATACATCGACTTTGCCGCCAAGCATGGGTTTGACGGGGTTCTGGTGGAAGGCTGGAACGAAGGATGGGAAGACTGGTTTGGACACGAAAAGGACTATGTCTTCGACTTCGTCACTCCCTATCCCGACTTCGACGTAAAGGCAATCCATCAATATGCTGCATCGAAAGGCGTGAAGATGATAATGCACCACGAGACATCGTCTTCCGCACGCAACTATGAGCGTCATCTCGACAAGGCCTATCAGTTTATGGTGGACAACGGCTATCCTGCCGTCAAGAGTGGTTATGTAGGCAATATCGTACCTCGTGGCGAACACCACTATGGACAGTGGATGAACAATCACTATCTCTATTGCATTACCAAGGCCGCTGACTATCACATCATGGTCAATGCCCACGAAGCCGTTCGTCCGACTGGCATCTGCCGCACCTATCCCAACCTAATTGGCAACGAGAGTGCTCGGGGTACTGAATACGAAGCTTTTGGTGGTAACACGGTGGAGCACACCACTATCCTACCCTTCACTCGACTCATAGGAGGACCAATGGACTACACACCCGGCATCTTCGAGCAAGACATCTCCAAGATGTCGCCCGACAATGACTCGCATGCTCGTACCACGCTGGTTCGTCAGTTGGCTCTATACGTAACTCTCTACAGCCCTCTGCAAATGGCTGCAGACATACCTGAAAACTACGAACGCTTTATGGATGCTTTCCAGTTCATCAAGGACGTTCCCGTCGATTGGCAGAAGACCGTTTACTTGGAGGCAGAACCAGGAGAGGTTGTCACGATTGCCCGTAAAGACAAGCATTCCGAGAATTGGTTTGTAGGTAGTACGGTCAACGCAGACGGACACACAACAAGCCTGTCATTCTCCTTCCTCGACCCAGGCAAGAAATACGAAGCCACCATATACAGCGATGGCAAAGATGCCTCATGGGACAAGAATCCGCAATCATACGTTATATATAAGAAAAAGGTAACCTCTAAGTCAAAACTAACCTTAAAGTCGGCCTCTGGTGGCGGCTTTGCCATAAGCCTGAAGGCCTTGTAAGAGGTTAACGGGTTAAGGGGTTAACAGGTTAAAAGCATCAGAATAATCAGAATAATCAAAATAAAAATTAAATACTAACATTATTAACTAATTTAACCTTAAAGTACAAAAAATGAACGAAAAGCTAAACTTCAGATGCCTACTCGCATTTCTTGTAGGTATCTTTGCGTCGGTCAACGTACTCGCCCAAAACATCACTGTTAAGGGTCACGTTAAGGACGCACAGGGTGAGCCAATCATCATGGGTAAAGTACAGCAACAAGGTACGCAGAATGTAACTGTGACCGACATCGACGGTAACTTTACCTTGAATGCGCCTCGCGGTGCAGTGCTCGTAATCAGCTACATGGGCTTCCAAACTCGGGAAGTCACTGCAGCACCCAGTGTAACGGTTGTTCTTCAGGAGGACTCAAAGGTTCTCGACGAAGCCGTTGTCATTGGTTACGGTAAGGTTCGTAAAGCCGACGCCACAGGTTCGGTTACAGCCTTCAAGCCCGATGAAATGTCAAAGGGTATTACCACCAATCCTCAAGACATGATCATGGGTAAGATTGCTGGTGTGAGCGTCATCTCTAACGACGGTACTCCCGGCGGTGGTGCAAGCATTCGTATTCGTGGAGGTTCTTCTCTGACGGCTTCGAACGAACCTTTAATTGTCATTGATGGATTGGCCATTGACAATTATGGAGTAAAAGGCCTGGCCAATCCTCTTTCGATGGTTAATCCCGAGGACATTGAGACCTTCACCGTACTGAAGGACGCCAGCGCAACAGCCATCTATGGTAGCCGTGCATCGAATGGTGTCATCATCATCACCACCAAGACTGGCAAGAAGGGTTCTCCCGTGAAAGTTTCTTACACAGGAAACGTAAGCGTATCGCACGCATATCGCAAGTATGAGGTTCTTTCTAGCGATGAGTTCCGCGACTATGCTACTAATCTATACAAGGCAAACCATAACGGAAGCACCGACGGTATGCCAGCATTGGGAGACTACAATACAGACTGGACTGACAAGGTGCTGCGTAATGCTATTGGTAGCGACCATCAGATTGGATTAACAGGTGCAATCAAAAACCTGCCCTATCGCTTCAGTGTTGGTTTCACAGGTAAGAATGGTGCTATTGAAACAAGTAAGTTCCAACGTTTCACCACATCATTAAACTTGAACCCGAAGTTCTTTGACGACCACCTAAACTTTAATCTCTCGGCCAAATATATGTTTGCTGAGAATCGTTATGCAAATGGAGGTGGTGCCATTGGTGGAGCAATTGCAGCAGATCCCACCCGTCCTGTCTTTGACGACTCTTATCCTGAATTTGGCGGTTACTGGCAGAACATGACTTCAGGCTCAAAAGGGAATGACCCAAATTGGACACACATTACTAACACCAATACTCCCCAGAATCCCTATGCACTACTCATGAATCAAAGCAACCGAGCTGAGAGCCATGCTTTCATCGGCAATTTGGAAGCCGAGTATAAAATTCATGGATTCGAAGACCTTTCCATTCATGGTAGCGTAGGTGGTGATTACAGTTCTGGATTCCAAAAGGACATAATCTCCCCATATTCTTATAGTAACAACTATTATGGATGGAATGGTGTAGACGAAAGTGACAAATACAATATTCGTGTAAATGGTTATCTGCAATATCAGCACAACTGGAACGACAAGCACAATCTTGACATCATGGGAGGTGCTGAATACCAATATATACGTCGTCATTTCTATAACTACGGGCAAGGCAACGAGTGGTATGACGAAAATGGTAATCGCTTGAATGAACCCATCGCATATTCACCTACTATCCGAGCAACTACAGAGCGAAAATTGCCCAATAAACTGGCATCCTATTTCGGACGTATTAACTACATTTTGCTTAATCGTTATCTATTTACGGCAACCGCTCGATGGGACGGATCTTCAAATTTTGGTCATGATTATCATTGGGGATTTTTCCCCTCTGCCGCATTTGCATGGAAAATCAGTGAAGAGAAATTCCTTCGTGACTGGAAACCTCTAGATGAATTAAAACTTCGTCTTGGATACGGTGCTACTGGGCAACAAGACATTGATAGGTATTTCTATTACTTGCAAACATATACCTATAGTAACCAATATGCACATTATTCTTTAGGAAACCAGAGCATAAGAACAATGCGCCCCAATATTAACAATGAGGATTTAAAATGGGAAACAACATATACTTACAATATAGGTCTCGACTGGAGTTTCCTAAATGGTCGTATAGATGGAGCTCTTGATCTCTATTACCGTAAGACTAAGAACCTCATCAGCGAGGTAGACGTAGATCCAAGTATATATTTCAGTAATAAAATGGTGGACAACGTGGGTTCTCTCCGGAATAAGGGTGTTGAATTCACCATCAACGCTCGTCCCGTTGTCACCAAGAATTTCTCTTGGACTATTGGCTATAATGTAACATGGAATGACAATGAACTTACAAAATTAACGAATGACAGAGACGAAGAACTGACAGGCAGCAAAATAAGTGCTGGATTAAACAATCAGGTACAGGTTAATAAAGTTGGTTATCCCATCAATAGTTTCTACGTTTACCAACAAGTATATGATGACAACGGCAATCCGTTGGAAGGCGTCTTCGTTGACCGTAATGCCGACGGCATCATCAATGCCGACGATAAATACATCTATAAAGACCCCAATGCCGATGTTACCATGGGACTAACCAACAAGTTCATCTGGAAGAATTGGGACTTGAGCTTCAGCCTTCGTGCAAGCTTTAACAACTACCTCTACTACGATTTCCTGTCTGGCAAAGCTAGAACATCATGGTCTGGAATATATTCAAATAGTGCTTATTCCAACACCACAGCAGAGGCCATTGCTCTTGGATTCCAAGGTAAGACCGACTACTACATGAGCGATTACTTTGTACGTAATGCTTCGTTCCTGCGTTGTGATAACATCACGTTGGGTTACTCATTCACTCGTTTGTTCTCATCAGGGCACTACAAGGGTATCGACGGACGAATCTACGCCACTGTTTCCAACCCCTTCGTGATTACAGGCTATGATGGTATCGATCCTGAACGTACACACGGAAGCGGTGTTGACGGCAGCGTATTCCCGCGTCCAACGACCTATACACTTGGTCTTAAGCTGAACTTCTAAGTATCAAACATCAATCATTCTAATACATTAATATTATGAAACTGAAAACATTCAAATACATAGTTCCTGTGGTAGGTGCACTGATGCTATCGTTTGGTTTAACTTCGTGCAACAATACATTAGACCTCGATGTTGATGATCCACAAACCGTTGTCGAATTTGATGCAGAAAGTATGCTTGCCAAAATATATGGAACCTTGCTTCTTACTGGAACTACTGGACCTGATGGCAATGCAGATATGCCTGGTTTCGATGAAGGAGACTCTGGTTTCTATCGTCGCATTTTCGAAGCTAATGAACTTTGCTCTGACGAGTGCATCTGGACCTGGCAGGGTGATGCCGGTATTCCAGAAATGACCAACCTCAGTTGGAATGCTTCACACGGATACAATGAGCTTACCTACTATCGCTTGGCCTACAATAACAACCTCATCAACTTCTACCTCGACCAAACAGCCGAAGACAATAGTGCTCAGACATTGCAGTATCGAGCAGAGGTCCGCTTCTTGCGTGCTTTGTATATGAGCTATTTTATTGACCTCTACGGAAAAGCACCCTACAAAGAACATTACAATCAGGATTTGCCTGCTGAAATGTCTCGAGTAGATGTCTTCAATTACATTGTTAAAGAATTGAAAGACATCAATGGTGAGAATGCAGAGGCTAAGGAAGTATTGCTCGACAATGCAAACTCTGATGCCAACTATGGCCGTGCTGATAAGGTCGCAGCCAACTTGCTTTTGGCTCGTCTCTACCTGAATGCAGGCGTTTATACGGGTACTCCTCAGTGGCAGGAAGCTGTGAACTATGCCAACAAGGTTATCAAAATCAGCTACAGCCTGAACAAGTCTGAGAAGAATGGTTACAGTGCATACGAACAGCTCTTCATGGGCGACAACGGCGAGAACCCCAATGCCCGTCAGGAGATCATCTTCCCCATCCGTTGTGATGTCAACTCTCGTTCTTGGAGTGGCTCCATCTACCCTGTTGCATCTACAACAGGCGATGGTACTCCTACTCAGGGTTTGGCTGCTGCACAGTGGACTTGCAACCGTGCACGTCAATCAATGGTTGAGAAGTTCTTCCCGAATCTTGACGATGTTCCGATGGTTAATGACCCGCACGAGGTAGCAAAGGCTGCTAAGGACGACCGCGCCCTGTTCTTCTCCGGAGCAGCACCAGACGGTTCAAAGAAACGCACAATTAGCACCGAGGAGAAAACCACATTCGCAGCAGGTCTGGGCATCATGAAGTGGACCAACGTTCAAGCCGAAACCGGTGGCTTCAACGATGCCTCTTGGCCTGATACAGACGTTCCTTTTTTCCGTGTTGCTGAGGCTTACCTGACACTGGCAGAAGCCAACTACCGCTTGGGTGGTGAAAACAGCATCACGCTGAATGCTATTAATGAATTGCGCAACCGTGCCCATGCAGAGCCCCTTACCGAAGTTACCGAACGTGACATTATCGACGAGTGGTGCCGCGAGTTCTACTTCGAGGGTCGTCGTCGCAGTGACCTCATTCGTTTCGGCATGTTCACCTCTGGTTCCTATCTGTGGGATTGGAAGGGTGGAAGCTACGCTGGTAATGGTGTGAGCAATATCTATAACCTCTACCCCATTCCTGCAAGAATTTTGAATGGTAGCAACATGCATCAGAATCCTGGCTATTAATCAATTGATAATTTATAATTGAAACATTACAATTATGAAAAAGATATTTTATTCGTTGCTGATGGTCAGCATGGCATTGTTCTTTGCAGCATGTGATGAGGACCGTGACAGCAATCCCACGCTGCAAGACGCTCCCACTTTTGTGCTCAATACACCGGCGTTTGCTGCAAATAATGTATATAGTCTGGCAAATTCCGATTATGTGGTCCTGACCACCACTCAGCCTGACTATGGGTTCCCTGCCTCCACGGTTTATACCGTGAACGTAAGCCTCGATAGCGTAAACTTTACGCCTCTGGCCACTACCTACACTACAGCAAAGATGCAGGTTCCCGCAAGTGAACTGAACGAGATGATTCTCTCTTTAGCTGGCGACAAAGACCTGTCGGTTCCCGTACCTGTTTACATTAAGCTGACGGCTCACATCTATGGAAACCCCGATCTGGGTGTTTCTGAATCTAATGTGATTACTCTGCCCGCCGTCCAAGCATTTGTTCCGGAGGTTACTATTGAGTTGCCCACGAAGATGCACATTGTTGGTGCCTTCCCCGCTTCCGATGGTTGGAGCAAGTTTGTGCCTCTGCACGCTGCTTATAGTCAGGATGGCTGGTTCTATGGTGTTGTCTATCTGCCCGATGGTGCTGAATTCAAGGTTAATCCTGATGCAGCTTGGGCTGGTAACGACAAGGGCTTTGGACAGGTAACAGCTGTGGACAATGCCAATGCTGGATTCCAAAGTGTCGATGCAAGCAACGAGGCTGCCAACATGAAGGTTGAGACCGGTGGCTGGTATAATGTCATTGTCAAGACCAAGATTTCCAATGGCTCTGTACTCTACACCGTTGAGATTAATGAGGCTAAGGTATATGTGATTGGTGCTGCCGAGGGTGGCAACTGGAGCAAGATGGAAGAATGGCGCTTCACAGCTCCTGCTGGTGATGGCGAATGGACTTCTCCCGCTTTTGCTGGCAGCGGCGAACTTCGCTTGTTCATTGACTGTGGCATTGACTGGTGGAAGACTGAGTTCACCATCAAGACTGATGGCACACTGTACTATCGCGACATTGATATACCTAACAATTGGGCCGAAAGCATAGGTGAGGATTATTCACAGCAAGTATCTGCTGGCCAGAAGGCTATCCTCAACTTCACGGCTGAAACGGGTCGCGTAGAATAATAACCTTTTAAAGTAAGAACAACTATGAAAAAGTTATTTTTATATGCAAGCATCCTCGTAGCAACTATGGCCTTTACGGCTTGCACAGAGGACTATACCGACTGGGCTGACCCACAGGCCTATGCACAGGAAGACCCTGCAGCAGCATATGGACTGAACATCACCGAAGGTAGCCAATCCAACTTTGTGATGGCAGAAGCTCCTGAACAAGTAGAACTTGTAGCCGTTAGCTCAGACAACGAGAATATCTCGAATTTGATTCTGAACTCAGTTACAGTCTATGGCGAGAAGGTGCCTGCCACCTTGGAGAATGGTGTTATCAAGGTTGATGCATTCTATCTCGACTCTCTCGTCGAAGTTAAGACTCTTGACCGTTCTTCTACACCTCATGCTTTCGATGTTGTAGTTGATGTTGCCGCTAAACTGGTTACTGGTGAGGCAAAAACCTTCCAAAAGACAACCGCAGCCAGTGTAACTCCACGTCCTACTCCCGAAAAAGACGAGAAAGGCTACGCTTTGCTGGGTCAGTGGCAAGGTTGGAATCCCTCTGAGCCCACTTGGATGACAGAGGTTGAGCCGGGTGTATATCAAGCAAAAGTCACTACCACCGACGAAGGAAGCAACTGGTACAAATTCTATCAGGGTTCAGGCTTTGGCGAGGGCGACTTCGCTTGGGATGCCGTAGCTCTTGGATGTGCCGTTAATGGCGACGACTCAACTCCCAACCTTGTGGTATGGAACAATGACCCAATCTTTGGCGGTTTCCAGACTCCCGTTATCACAGGTGCTGGAAAGTGGCTTATCACACTTGACATGAACAAGATGGTTTACTCCTATGTGCCTTCTACCGAGAATCTTTGGTATGCTGGCGACGCTAACGGCTGGAGCTTCTGGCCACTGGTAAAGGTTGGTGACCACTTCGAGGGTTACTACTACATCTATCTGGCCGACAACTCATCGACTTGGGGCTTTAAGTTCACCACCACTCCTGACTGGAACAATCCTCAGTATGGTGCTGGTGATGGCGAAGGCGTGATTGCCATTGACGGTGGCAATTGCAACCTGCCTTCAGGCAACCAGTCAGGCTTCTACAAACTTATGGTTAACACCGACAACCTGACATTCTCTGTTGAGCCTATCAACCAGTTGTCACTCATCGGTTCGGCCATTGGTGCTAATGCTTGGAGCGACGACTTCGATCTGAGATTCAACATCGAGACTATGGCTTGGGAAGGCACATACACCGTTAACGACGGTGAATTCAAGATCCGTGCCAACCACGACTGGTCACTCTCTTGGGGTGGCTCGTTGGATGCTATGACCTCGCAGAATGGTGCTAATCTGCCCATTTCGGCTGGAACGTACAAGTTCTCGTTCAAGCCCAACTGCGACGGACAGGGCGTACTGACCGTTGAGGCTCAGTAATCGGACACAAGTTTCATTGACAAAGGGGGCGGGCAAGTTCGGCCCGTCCCCTTTACTTTCATTATTTGACTATGAAGAAAAGAATATTCACTACCCTACTTCTCCTTTTGGCTCTTGGTGCAACATCAATTGTCAATTACCAATTGTCAATTAGCAAGGCGAGCGCACAATCTGAGGTCATGTTGCAGGGATTCTATTGGGACAGCTATAGCCAGACGCGATGGACAAAGCTCGAGAAGCGAGCTGACGAACTGGCTCGGTACTTCGATTTGATTTGGGTGCCCAACTCTGGCTATTGCGGTGATTCGAACAACATGGGCTATCTGCCCCTCTATTATTTCCAGCAGAACTCCTCGTTTGGAACGGAAGCAGAGCTCAGAAGCATGATTAAGACCTTCAAGGAGAAGGGACTCGGCACTGTGGCCGATATCGTCATCAACCATCACAACACCAACGGATGGTTTGGTTTCCCCAGTGAAACATACAAAGGTGAGACTTATCAGTTCCAGTCAACTGACATCTGCAAGAACGATGATGGAGGTTCTACCCTCAACCAAGCCAATAGTCAAGGTGTATCCTTGTCTGGCAACAACGACACTGGTGAAGACTGGTCGGGAACACGTGACCTTGACCACACATCGGCAAACGTGCAACGCATAGTGAAGGCCTACCTCCATTTCCTGCTCGAGGACATCGGTTACACGGGCTTTCGCTATGATATGGTGAAGGGTTACAGCGCATCATTTACAGGGCAGTACAATGCGGATGCAAAGCCAAAGTTCTCTGTTGGCGAATGCTGGGACGGAAGCACTACTATCAAGAACTGGATTAACGGAACCAAGGTTAACGGAGTACCCACTTCCTCAGCCTTCGACTTCCAATTCCGCTATCGCGTTCGCGACGCCATCAACCAGAATAACTGGACACTGCTGTCTGGTTCTACACAAGGCGATGCTGGTAAGCCCCTCATTTATGACGTGAACTATCGTCCGTATGCAGTAACATTTGTTGAGAACCACGATACCGAATACCGTTCTGCATCTGCACAGCAAGACCCCATTAAGGGCGATACACTGGCAGCCAATGCCTATCTGTTGGCAATGCCCGGAACTCCCTGCGTTTTCCTCAAACATTGGCTCAATGCCAAGAGCGACCTGAAACGCATGATATCGGCTCGTAAACTGGTTGGAATCAGCAACACAAGCACCTATGAGGTGAAGGCAAGCCAATCGATGTATTATGCTGTGGAGACGACGGGAAACAACGGAAAACTCATCTGCGTTGTGGGTAAAACACCTAAGGCCTACTCTGTTCCTTCGGGCTATACCCAAGCATGCTCAGGTACTGATTTCATCTACTATATCCCCAATGAACTGGCTTCGCAATGGGCAACCATCGAAGAACGCATCCGCCAGGAGGCACAACAGCCTGATGACTTTAAGCCGCATAGTGCCACCATCTATGTGCGTGATGAACTGAACTGGAACCGAATGAACTTCTACATTTGGGACAGCGACGATAATACTCAACTCAATGGTGGATGGCCTGGCAAGCAAATCACGGCAACCAAGAAGGTGGGCGACTACACTTGGTACTATCAGACCTTCAACATCAAGTCGGCCGACTATTATGTGAATGTGGTGTTCTCAACGGGAACAGGCAGTCCCCAAACCGTCGATGTAACCGAAATCTCTGAAGACAAATATTTTGTAATCAAGACCACGCAAGCTGGTTCGAAGTATATAGTCGAGGAAGACAAGGCAACGGGAATTGAGGACCTCCGGTCCAGTTCTGAGTTCAATGTTCTGAGTTCAGAGTTGTTTGACCTAAGCGGACGCAAAGTAACTTCGCCCCACAGAAAGGGAGTCTACATCAAACAAGGTCGCAAAATTGTAAAATAGCAGCCCCCCACTAACTCCCCCAGGGGGAGGAATCCTCCCAGAGAGGTGTTTTAGGAGGGTTTTCAAATTACTTCTATGAAACAGAAACCTAATCTTTCATTCTGGAAACTTTGGAACCTTAGCTTTGGTTTCTTTGGTGTACAAATTGCCTATGCACTGCAATCGGCCAACATCTCGCGCATCTTTGCCACATTGGGAGCCGACCCTCATTCGCTCAGTTACTTTTGGATATTGCCGCCCCTCATGGGAATCCTTGTGCAACCCATAGTCGGTACGCTATCCGATAAAACTTGGACACGCTTTGGTCGCCGCATCCCCTACCTCTTCGTAGGCGCTGCTGCCGCTGTGCTTGTCATGTGTCTGCTACCCAATGCCGGTTCACTCGGACTTGCAGTCGGAGCCGCTATGACATTTGGTCTTGTTGCCTTGATGTTCCTCGACACAAGCATCAACATGGCTATGCAGCCCTTCAAGATGTTGGTCGGCGATATGGTGAACGAAGAGCAGAAGGCCAAAGCCTACAGCATCCAGTCGTTCCTTTGCAACGCTGGCAGTATCGTGGGCTTCATCTTCCCCTTCTTCTTCACCTGGATAGGCATCAAGAACTATGCTGAAAAGGGCGTTGTCCCCGACTCAGTTATATGGTCATTCTACATTGGTGCTGCCATCCTCATCCTGTGTGTGCTTTACACCACCTCGAAGGTAAAGGAGTGGAACCCCGAGGAATACAAGGAGTATAATCCCGTAGCAGAAGAAAACGAGACCAAGGCCGACTGGTTCACCCTCTTGAAGAACGCCCCTTCTACCTTCTGGACAGTGGGCCTCGTACAGTTCTTCTCTTGGGCAGCCATGCTTTATATGTGGAACTACACCACAGGCGCCATTGCCGAAGTCGTTTGGAACACTACCGACGCTTCGAGTCCTGCATTTCAGGAAGCTGGCAACTGGGTGGGCATTCTCTTTGCCGTACAGGCCGTAGGTAGTGTGCTCTGGGCCATTGTGCTACCCCGTTTCCGCAACACTAAGGTGGCCTATTCCCTCAGTCTTGTACTGGGTGCCATAGGCTTCTGCCTCGTGCCATTCATCCACGACCAGTACCTGCAGTTCGTTCCTTTCCTGCTCATCGGTTGTGGTTGGGCCGCAATGTTGGCAATGCCCTTCACCTTCGTCACCAATGCCCTGCAAGGCTATGGTCACATGGGTGCCTATCTCGGACTGTTCAACGGAACCATTTGCATTCCGCAGATCGTTGCAGCCCTTTTGGGAGGCGTGATTCTTTCGCTTGTAGGCAGCCATCAGTCGTCGATGATGATCGTGGCTGGTTGTTCGTTCCTCATCGCTTCTGCTTGTGTGATTATCATCAAACGCAAGTGACGACACGGGATTGCTCAATCTTCGAATTATGATAGTGGCAATCAACGTATCATGATAGTACCAATCAAGTGTTCATGGTTGTAGCAATCAAGGGCACATGATAGTAGCAATCATCGGTCAGGGGTTGTACAACCTTTGGCCGATGGTTGTATATATCTCCGAGTGGTGATTGTATATATCTCCAACACAGGGATAAATAAAGCATCGCCCCACGCATTAGTTTGCATGGGGCGATGTCTTATTAATCTATGATTGCCGTTTGCTTAGAAAGGCAATTCGCCTTCGTCAGACTCAGCGCCGAAGGGTGTAGCTTCGGGAGTGGGAGATTCAACAAAGGGAGTTGCATTAGTAGGCAGAGGAGCACTGTCAGGCATAGGAGTTGCTTCGGGGGCCTGACCTTGTACGTTGCGATCAACGCGGAAGGCACGAATCTGGTTGTACCAGCGACCGTTGTACTCACGGGCATCGATGTCAAAAGATACGGTAAGCATCTCACCTGCCTGTATGTTTAGTTGTTGAATGCGATCGGTTCCAAACACCTCAAAACAAATCTTCTTGGGGTACTGCTCCTGAGTCTCAAGAACGTAGGAGGCTACTTTCCATTCCGAGCCACTGCGCTGACTCACACCACTGCGCTCGGGCAATACGGCAATAATTCTTCCAGTAATATCCATATAAAAAGGTATAAAGTTTAACGATTTGTAAATTTCGCATGCAAAGATACGAATAAGCGAGTGGAAAAACAAATTTTATTTGCATTTTGTCGAAAGAGAGTATTTCAACCAAGAAATGAAGGGTAATGAAGCGATATAAGACAAGGATTAAAATAAACGTTAAAAAAGAAATTAAAAATTGCTCTTTGCTTGTACGTTTCAATAAGAATGCTTACTTTTGCGTAGCAAATTATAAACATAAAAGAAATCATTAAATAAATAGTATGAAATTCGTTGTTTCCAGTTCGGCCCTCTACGGCCGCCTCGCTGCTGCCAGCAAAGTGATGACAGCCAAAAACAGTATGCCCATCCTCGACTGCTTCCTGTTCGATATCCGCAATGGGAAGGTGACCGTTACGGCTTCAGACGGGGAGAAGTATTTCGTAACCAGTGTTCCCTTGGTTGATAGTGACAATAACGCCCAGTTCTGCATTACAGCAAAGACCATCATGGACTCGATGAAGGAGTTGGCTGAGCAACCCCTGACCTTCGACTATAATCCCGAATCCCATGAGTTGCAAGGTATCCACCAGACAGGTAAGTTCTCGGTGATGACATTCGACGCTACCACCTACCCCGCCCAGCAACCACTGAACGACGGTTGCACTGTGCTGGAGCTGAACAGCAACGTACTGCTGACTGGTATCAACCGCTGTCTCTTTGCCACAGCTAATGACGAGATTCGCGTGGTAATGACTGGTATCTACGTCGATGTTCATAATGAAGACATCACCTTCGCTGGCACCGATGGTCGTAAGTTGGTTCGCTACATCAACCGTGAGGTTAAGCCCGGTTTGGAGACCAACTTCATCCTGCCCAAGAAAGTTGCTGCCATTCTGAAGAACGTGATGCAGAAGGACGTACAGATTACCATTTCCTTCGACAACGAGAAAGGTTTGGTTCACAGCGAAGACTTCGATATGTTCTTCCGCCTTGTTGAGGGACGCTATCCCAATTACAACGGCGTCATCCCCACCAACAATCCCTATGTAGCAACAGTTGACCGTGCAAGCCTCATCTCTGCACTGAAGCGCATCTCTGTATTCTGCAACCAATCGAGCGGACTGATGAAGCTTCAACTCGAGAACAACCAGATGAGACTTACGGGTGAGGACAACGACTACTCAACTCGTGCCGAGGAAAACCTCATGTGCGACTACCAGAACGATCCCATCAGCATTGGTTTCTCCTGCATCTTCCTTATCGAGATTGCCAACATTCTGGAAGGCGAAGCACTGACCATCCAATTGGCCGACCCCAGCCGTCCTGGTGTAGTCGTTCCCGCCGAGCAGCCCGAGAACGAAGAAACGCTGATGCTGCTTATGCCCATGATGTTGAATGATTAAGTGAGGTTATAAGGTTAGAAGGTTATGGGGTTATAAGGTGTAAGGTCATTAAGATTGAAACACCCACGCAACCTCAAAACCTCACCGCTCGGCATCTGCGAAGCAATGACGCTTGCGTAGCAAAGCCGAGCAAGAACCCAAAACCTCAAAACCTTATTTGGAAATGAAACTTAATCTTAAACGACCGCTGGTGATATTCGACTTGGAGACAACCGGGTTGGATATTGCCACTGCGCGCATTATACAGATTTCATACATTATCGCTCGCCCCGATGGAAGCGAGGAGCCACACAACTATTTGGTCAACCCAGGTTGCCCTATTCCTAAAGAGATTGTGGAACTCACAAGCATCACTGACGAGATGGTGAAAGACAAGCCCACTTTCAAGGACTTGGCTCCTAAGTTGGCTCAGGACTTTGCTGGCTGCGACTTTGCTGGTTTCAACAGCAACTGCTACGACGTCCCCCTGCTTTGCGAGGAATTTCTGCGTGCCGGCATTAATTTCGACTTCTCCAAGACTTATTTCATCGATGTTTGCAACATCTTTAAGAAGATGGAGAGACGCAATCTGGCCGCAGCCTACAAGTTCTATTGCGGACGAAAGATGGAGGAAGATTTCCAGGCTCACCTGGCCGACCAAGACACGGCTGCCACTTGGGCTGTGCTCAAAGCACAATTGGATATGTATGCCCCAGGGCGTCAGGAAGAACCCGAGCGCCAGTTAGAGAACGATGTTGAAAAACTGGCCGAAGTCAGTCAAGTCGGTCGTCCTGCATTGGACTTTGCCCAGCGCGTTGTTTTGGATGAAGAGGGCAACGAAGTCATCAATTTCGGCAAATACAAAGGCGTAAAGGTGAAGGATGTCTTTCCCCGTGACTCGGGTTACTATAGCTGGATCATGCAAGCCGATTTCACGCTCAACACGAAACAGGTGTTCAAGCAGCTTTGGCTGAAATATGCGAGACGATAAGTGAAGGATTAAGGGTGAAGGGTGAAGGGTGAAGGATGAAGGCTGCAATTAAGC
Source organism: uncultured Bacteroidales bacterium (assembly GCA_902801325.1). Taxonomy (GTDB): domain Bacteria; phylum Bacteroidota; class Bacteroidia; order Bacteroidales; family Bacteroidaceae; genus Physcousia. The sequence goes on from CADCHQ010000006.1 coordinate 95,620, forward strand.
GAGAGAAGAGCCAAACTCGTTTTGATTTTTCCGAGCGAATGCAGGCTCGAGACGAAGTCACAAGGATTAATGATTAAGGTTTTCAGGAAATGCTTAAAGGGAAAAAGATAGTATTGGGTATTACGGGTAGCATTGCTGCTTATAAGGCTTGTCTCATCATCCGCGGTCTCATCAAACGTGGAGCCGAAGTGCAGGTGGTCATTACCCCAGCAGGCAAGGAGTTCATTACTCCCATCACCTTGAGTGCATTGACATCAAAACCCGTTATCAGCGAATTCTTTTCCCAACGCGACGGTTCGTGGCATAGTCATGTTGATCTTGGTCTTTGGGCCGACGCCATGCTTATTGCCCCAGCTACTGCCTCTACCATCGGAAAGATGGCACACGGCATTGCCGACAATATGCTCATCACCACCTACCTTTCGATGAAGGCTCCTGTATTTATAGCTCCAGCTATGGATCTCGACATGTTTGCCCATCCCTCTACTCAAGAGAATTTGGCAACACTTTGCCAGCGAGGCAATCACATCATCGAGCCCCAGAGTGGCGAACTGGCTAGTCATCTTGTTGGCAAGGGGCGCATGGAAGAGCCTGAGAACATTATTCGTGTTCTCGATGAGTTCTTCTATGAGAAAGACCTGCAGGGACAGCACATCATGATTACGGCCGGACCAACCTATGAGCGCATCGACCCCGTTCGTTTCATTGGCAACTATTCAAGTGGGAAGATGGGTATCGCCCTAGCCGAGGAATGTGCCAAGCGCGGTGCTGAGGTCGAATTCATTGCCGGCCCAATGACACATTATCCCGAACACGCTAACATCCATATTACGGCTGTAGAAAGTGCCCAAGAGATGTACCAAGCCGTCATTCGCCTCTTCCCCACATGCCAAACGGGAATTCTATGTGCCGCCGTTGCCGACTTCACGCCTGATAGCGTTGCCGAAACAAAAATAAAGCGAGAAGGCGATGACCTTGTTCTCCGTTTGCGTCCAACCCATGACATTGCCAAAGCATTGGGCGAAACGAAGAAAGACGGCCAGCGGCTGGTTGGATTTGCTTTGGAAACCAACAACGAAGCCTCTAACGCCCAAGATAAACTTAAACGGAAGAACCTCGATTTCATTGTCCTCAATTCATTGCGCGACAAGGGTGCTGGTTTCCAACACGATACCAATAAGGTCACCATCATTTCGGCACAGGGTCAGAAGGCATTCCCATTGAAGTCAAAGGCCGAAGTGGCAAAGGATATTATTGACGAACTGGTAAAATTAGGATAAAGGTTAAGGATAAGATGAATAGAACAGGGACATATAGAACAAGGATTGAAAGAATGTGGTGCATGCTGCTTTCTCTTTTTCTTATGTTCTCATTTCAGCAATCCCTTAACGCACAAGAGCTGAATGCTAAGGTGGTCATCAACACGGCACAACTGTCGAACACCAAGACGGAAGTGTTCGATGCACTGAAGGAGAAGATGGAAAACTTCCTGAACGAGCATCAATGGACCGATATGCAATTCCGCGAAAGAGAACGCATCGATTGCAATTTCAACATCACCGTAAGCAGTTGGGACGAGTCGCAAAGCCTCATAAAGAGCACGCTGCTCTTGACAGCCAGCAGGCCTGTATTCAATAGTACTTACAACACCACACTTTATAGTGTTCGTGACGGCGATTTTCAGTTCAACTTCCAAACAACCGACCAACTGGAGTGGAATCCCGAATACGTAGACAATAACCTGACGGCTATGATGGCTTATTATGCCTACATGATAATCGGTTACGATATGGACGCGATGTCGCCAAAGGGCGGAACCAGTTACCTGCAGACGGCCGAGAACATTGTCAACAATGCACAGAGTCTTGGTTTCCCAGGTTGGAGTTCGTTCAACGATTCGAAGAACCGCTTCGGTTTACTCAACGATTATCTCGATGGTTCGATGGAGGACTATCGGATGCTGGTCTATAAATACCACCGCGAAGGTCTCGACCAAATGGCCGATAATGCTGAAACAGGACGCAAAGCGATAGCTGAAGCTTTGGAACTGCTCGAAGCCTCAAAAGACGCTCGCACCATGAGCCAACTTCCAGTGCTCTTCACCGAATACAAGCGTGATGAGTTAGTAAATATTTTCAGTGGCAAAGGTACCAGTCAGGAACGTGAAACCGTGTATGACATACTGTTCGGAATCAACACTTCCCTCAGTGAATATTGGGACAAGATAAAGCAGTAAATTACGAGTCACGAATACTGATGCTCACTACCCTACACATACAAAACTATGTACTAATCGACAGTCTCGACATTGACTTCGATAAGGGTTTCTCCGTGATTACTGGTGAGACTGGAGCCGGAAAAAGTATTCTTCTGGGAGCTATTGGCCTATTGCTGGGTCAACGAGCCGACATGAGAATGTTAAAGGCAGGTGCACAACGTTGTGTCATCGAAGCCAGATTCGACCTTTCCCAATACGACTTTAAGGAATATTTTACAAGTCACGAACTTGACTTTGACGGACAGGAATGCATCATTCGTCGCGAAATCTCGGCTTCCGGAAAGTCAAGAGCCTTCATTAATGACACGCCGACTTCACTCAGCGACTTGAAAGAGTTAGGCGAACAACTCATAGACATTCACAGCCAGCACCAGAGTCTTCTACTTAACAAGGAGAACTTCCAGCTGCAAGTGCTCGATGCATTAGCACAAGACGGCAAAGAACTTTCGACATACAAACAACTATACAAGGCCTACATCCAAACCAAATCCGAACTGGAGCAGGCGCAACAACAAGCCGAACACGACAAAAGCGAGCAAGACTACTTGAGCTATCAACTCTCCCAACTGACTGACGCACAACTGGAAGCCGACGAAGAAGAACAGTTAGAGCTGGAGCTCTCGACATTGGAACATGCCGAAGACATTAAATCGGCTCTCTATCAAAGTAATGCACAACTCGACAATGAGCAAGGCATCATCGACCAGTTGCATGAAGTCACTCGACGCATTCAGTCACTTACGTCCGTATATGCACCTGCACAGACACTTGCCGAACGACTAGACAGCTGTTACATCGAACTGCGCGACATTGCCCGTGAGGTTGAAACAAACATGGAAAGTGTCGACTATGATCCAGAACGGCTGGCAGAAGCAAGTCAACGTATGTCATTGCTCCACGACCTGAAGCAGAAGTTCCATGCCGATGACATCGCTCAGCTCATTACTATTCGCGACGGCCTTCAAGAAAGACTTTCAGCCATAGAGAACAGCGATGCCCATCTTGCAGAACTACAACGGCAAGTATCTCAGCTCGAGAACGAACTACGTCAGGCGGCCAAGATCCTTTCAGAGCTCCGAAGCAAAGCAGCCAATCGAGTCGAGAAAGAGATGTGCCAGCGTCTTGTTCCTTTAGGAATGCCGAATGTGCAATTCCGCGTCGATATTCATTCCGATGCGCCCTTCTCTCCATCTGGATGTGACAAAGTGACCTTCCTCTTTAGCGCCAACAAGAATGTGGCCCTACAACCTCTTTCTCAAGTTGCCAGTGGTGGTGAGACGGCTCGTTTGATGCTCGCCTTAAAAGCCATGATTAGTGGGGTTGTAAAACTGCCAACCATTATATTCGACGAAATTGATACGGGTGTATCAGGTCATATAGCTGAGAAGATGGCTGAGATTATGAAAGAGATGGGCGATGGATGCAACAGACAAATCATTTCCATTACTCACCTACCTCAGATCGCAGCGATGGGAAGCAGGCACTACCGCGTCTTCAAGACTGATGACGATGACGTGACCACAAGTCATATTGTGCTTCTAAACGATGAAGAGCGTATAGAGGAACTTGCCCGCATGCTTTCGGGTTCAACACTCACACAGGCAGCCATTGACAATGCCAAAGCGCTGTTAAAAATAGTTGATAGTTGATAGTTGATAGATAATAGTTGATAGTTGATAGATTCATTTAATTCATGTATCGTAAAATATTATTTCTGCTATTAAGCACGGCGTTCACGACCTCATTTGCAGCAGGTCCAAAATGGGCAAAGCAAGCCACAAAGTGCATGCTCACCCTGCAAGCCATACAGCAACGTGGAGACACACTCTCGGCTAATGCTTTCTTCACGGATGAAGATGGTTCACTGGTTGCTCCCTTCAAGCCCATTCAAAACGCACGTTCTGCATGGGTTACCGATGCTTCGGGCAATCGCTTTGAAGTCAACCGCATCCTTGGCTTCAACTCTACGTATGACGTTGTCCGCCTTCATGCCGACATGGGAAAGAAGAAATCCGTTACTCTTCCCATTGCCACGACCCAACCAACAAAAGGACAAGCCGTCTATCTCATGCCTCAAGCCAACACTGATGAGATAACACAGGTTGAGCGGGCTGGCGACTATGGTTATTACACCCTCCAGTCTCTGGCTAATCCCTCGGCAGCTGGAACGCCCGTAATAAACGCTGACGGACAGATTGTTGCCATACTCCAAGCCCCTGTTAGTGCTGCCAAGGCACCCAACTACGCACTCGATATTCGCCTTGCCCAATCACTCAGCATTAGAGCCATCGATGCGAATCACAACGACTTGCGCCAATGTGGTATCCCCAAACAACTTCCAGCCGACGAAGCCCAGGCTACAAGTTTCCTCTATCTTTCCAACTCCCTTGATGCTCCCATGCGACAAGCCTATGCCGACCAGTTCATCCAGATGTTCCCCCAAAGCATTACAGGTTATGTGCAAAAAGCTGAAGCTCAAGCGCTAAACCGGCAATATGCTCAATCATTCCAAACCTATGATGAAGGCATACGTCAAAAGACAGGTCAAGATGACGAGATTCTTTACTCGCGCTCGCGCGTAATATATAATAATGTATTACAGAACCCGCAGGAGGTTCCTGAGAACTGGACACTCCAACAGGCGTTAACGGACATCGAGGAAGCTAAAGCCGTCAACCCATTACCGCTATATTCCATTCATGAAGCCAATATTCGCTATGCGTTGAAACAGTATGCAGAGGCTTACGACATATATATGGGCATCACTCGCACTCCCATGCGATCACCAGAACTCTTCCTCTATGCTTGGCAATGCAAGCAAGCTATGGGAGCCGACAAGCAGGATCTTCTCGCCCTCAATGATAGTGCGGTAGCATTCTTTAGCAAACCCTATCCCACCGAAGCTGCCCCCTACTTGCTTCTACGAAGCCAAACCCTCCAGGAACTTGGACGCGTTCGCGAAGCCATTAATGATCTCAATGACTACGAGCACCTTGCTCCCAATCAGGTCACAGCAAAATTCTATTACCAACGCGAGCAACTTGAAGTGCAGACACGCATGTACGCCCCTGCCGTTAACGATATCCAGCGCGCCATCCAACTGCAACCCGACGAACCTCTGCTGCATGCCGAGTTATCTGCCTTGCTTTTCCGTCTGCGCGATCTCGATGGGGCCATCAATGCCAGCAAGCGTGCCATCAGTCTTGATGATGCGTTCCCCGATGCCCACCGTCTTCTAGGTGTATGTCTGCGCGAGAAAGGTGACAAAGCAGGTGCACGCAAACACTTACAACGTGCCGTTGAACTTGGCGACGCGATGGCAAAAGACATTCTGGAGAAACTATAATACCAGCCCCCCTCCCTGCTCCCCCGAGGGGGAGAGCCTTGTAAAGCAGAAATTAGTACATTGTAAATGATAAATGACAAAATGGTCAATGTTCAATGGTCAATGTTCAATGGATAAAGGGCAAAGTCCTGGTAGCGCTTAGCGGTGGTGCCGATTCTGTGGCATTGCTGCGTCTACTTTGTGCCCAAGGGAGCGATATTGAAGCCCTCCATTGCAACTTCCACTTGCGTGAAGAAGAATCGAATCGCGATGAAGCTTTTGTCACCCAACTTTGTAAGAAGCTCGACGTTCCACTTCATATTCAGCATTTCAAGACGCTTGAGTATGCCCGCGAACGAGGCATCAGCATCGAGATGGCTGCACGTGAACTCCGATACCAATGGTTCGAGGAAATGCGTCAGCAACTAGATGCCGATTATATCGCAGTTGCCCATCATCAAGACGACCAAGCCGAAACACTTCTCCTTAATCTCATACGTGGTACTGGCTTGCGCGGCCTTGCCGCTATGTCCCCTTGCAATGGCCATATCATCCGCCCACTACTTGATATGTCAAAGAAAGAGATACTACAATATCTTGCTGACATTCACCAAGACTACGTCACAGACTCCACCAATCTGGAACGTGATGCTCTGCGCAATCGACTACGTCTTGACATCATCCCACTATTGCGTGATATTAACCCGCAGGCAACCCAACATATTGCCGAAGCAGCAAAGCACGTGCGCGAAGCTCTTCCCTACTACTTTAAAGGCATCGAAGAAGCAGAAGTTATTCACCACGAGCAACTGCGTGATTTCGGCTTCACGTCTACACAAGAAGCCGATATGCTAAGTTGCCGTCGTAACGGAGCTTGCTTTGAGAGTCCCACCCATCGTGCCACGATTCACCGAGGAAAGTTATTGATTGAAGAGAAGAAAGAGTATCCCAAGCTAGCACTTATCACACGTATTGTCAAAGTTGAAGACCCGATGCTATGGCTTGCTAATCAACCAAAGGGTCCACATATTGCCTACTTCGATTCTGATGCTGTAAGCCAACCTCTCACCCTTCGACATCCCCAGCGTGGCGAACGCTTTCAACCTTTTGGCATGAATGGTAAAAGTCGTCTTATCAGCGACTATCTCACCGATCTCCACCTCAACATATTCGAGAAACAACGCCAGTGGTTGCTCTGTGATTCATCCGATCAAATCCTTTGGGTCATAAACCGTCGCACCGACCATCGCTTCCGTATTACCCCCACCACTAGCAACATCCTTGTAGTCGAAGCGAAAGAAGGAGAAAACGAGCTATAAAAGATAAGTCCAAGCTATCCAATAAGGTATTTTACTCGTATCATGAGTATGAAAATCATGTACCTACTTAACGGCGCTGGTTTTCTGTACATGAACATTTAGCTCAAATCTAACTATTTCCTGAAATTCTTCGAGTACAGAAAAACTTTAACATTTGCATAAGGTTGCAACACTTGGGGCTTCACAGGTATGACATGATACCAGCAACGAGCAGAGGAAGCAGTCGGAGCTCGAAAAAGGTGGTCAGCAATGGCCACTTTTTTATCCCCCAACTATAGCAAGCTTCGCATAAAATAGAATACCCTTAATCCTTATCAGGAGAAGCCTTAGGTCCTAGCTAATAAGACCTAGGGCTTCTTTAGTATTAGAATTGATATACTTTGTCATAAAAAAAGTTAGACTTTAAAGTTTTAAAATTTAACGATTTAGGGTTGAGTGAGGGGTGATTTGCGCTTTTTCATGCTAAAAACTATTGGTATATTTTGTCAGTTCAGGAAAATGTTGTATTTTTGCTCCGAATTATGAGGACGTCTAATATGCGATTAATACTAAGAACATGAAACAACGCCCTTATACATTATTATAATTTGCGCACACGCCCACGCGAGGCTAGAGGGGTAAAACCTAAAAGCAATGAAGGGTAAGTGTTAAAAAAGAGAATAAACAACTATAGGACCAATATAGATAAAGCAATTGTTTTGCAGAAAGACTTATTGTGACAAATAAAAAGAGTTCAATATTATAAACATTTTAGTTATGAAAATGAATACACAAAGAATTCGAATGGCAGTGATGCTCTTCCTGGGTATCCTGCTCGCGCCGCTTTCTCTGCAGGCGCAAGATGTGAACGTTCGGGCAAACAATGGTAGTTGCATTCCTGCCGTAAAAGGTGATGGTGCAACGGATCTCTTTTACGACTTGGATGGTTTTGCTCTATGGAAACACAACCAACTGAACCTAAACATGACGACTGCGGACAGTGACGGTGCTGCAATGCTGAGTAATGGTCAGTTCGCGAACCCTGCCAATAACATTTTCAAGGCAAGCGATGGAGTGAACTTAATTCTTGGACGTGGTAATCTTGCGGATTGTTATGTAGCTTTTACCTTACCCAAGGGTTATCGTTTTACGGGATACACCATCGTCTTCCGTAGAAATGTGCTTATCAATAATACTGGAGATGGTAATTCCGCATCATTTGGCGAGGTAACTCCCAGTAACTGGGGTAATTGGAGATTCCCGACCAATAATGAAACTTTCAAGACGGGGCTAAATTATAGTACAAGTGCTGCCAAGCAGACGATTACCCGTACCAGCACGTCAAGTGACGACATGGACAATACTTTGTATTTTAAGTTAACAAATGAAAATCGTGCCTTTATTACTTTTGAGAGTATCAATTTAGAGTTTACGGCAGAAGGTGACTATACGCCAGTTACTCCTGCAGGTGATTTCCTTAATCGCACAGCAGTCGACATCCCATTCTCTACTAGTTGCGTGGACTTGGGCCTTATTGAGGAGCGCAGTTACAGTAGCTCTACTCGTATGAGTTATTCCTATGAGAACGTGAAGGACCTGATGGCCAACCTCACACTTTATCAGGCAGATGCCATTGAGGATGGTACTCACTTTGATGGTACAACAGGAAAAGTGGTTAAATATGCCAACGGTGGAACTATCTCATCCTATGAAGACAGTAATCACCCATCCAATAATAGTAGATACTTCAAGATTGGTACAACAGGCGAAACGGAAAATATATACTATCTCGAAACGCCCACCTATGTGGAGATGAAGAACTACGACAAGACGAAAAGCCCCATTGCCTACCGCATCATAGGAGCAGAAATCAATTACACATATGGTACGTCTCGCCCAGCTCATACGGCAACATCAACAGAAACAGTAATCGTTGATCAAAAGACGTATCCGACGTTCTACATTAGTGGAACATATGGTAATACATACTATTTAACTTCTAGTGCCGAAGCCTCCACAAATCAAAATCAAAGAGCAACATGGTTTATTGATGCCGACGGCTATATTCGCTTGGCAAACGACCCAAGCGTCTATTTGAAATATGCTAATAGCAGAATTCAAACATGTAGTCTCAGTGACAGACCCGCTAAGTATACAATTAATTCCAACGGAACCATCGTTTTACAAGCTTCTTCCAGCCAGTACATATATGTAGGTAGAAGTGGAAGTCTTATTTGGGGCTATTCGTATTATTTTACACAAGGAAATTCTAATAACTATCGTGCTACTCGCACCCTAACAGGTGAAAATAAGACCATCAACATCTACGAGACACAGACTACGACATTGAACTTCCCCGCCTTCACTCCCAGCGAATATACACTGAATTTGTATGATAAGACGGGAACTACTGTTGCGAAATCTATAAAAGTAACCAGCACAACACCTGACGGAAGCCTCAAACTTGACCTTTTGAACAACGACGCAGTGAAGATAGGTATCATTGGTACGGGTCTAATTCAGGGAACTCTTACGCTGCAGGCTATTGACCCCTACATTGACCAAATGACTGTAGAATGCGCAGATGCAGCAGTAGGAAAAGAAAACATTAAGATAGAACAGGACTTCTATGCCAGCGACTTCAGTGTAAATGGTGGTGAATTCCATTTCTATCTGCCAGAACAATGTGCCACGGACGGGGACAACGTCAAGATTACTTTTAAAGACCTTTACAGCAACTATGCCGATGAGACTTATGAGGAGCATCATCCTAATGAGACACACTATTCGAGATATAGTTTTGTGAAGTCTGCACACTTCAATGCTTTTGGTACAACAACAAATAATATTTATAGCAATACAAGTGAGGCTGCTGTTCCTAGGTTGGAGCGTCTGAAAGTATCGACGGTGGGTAGTGCTCCATTTAAGTTTAACAATGCTGCTGAAGTAGGTAACAGCGGTGGTACGCTTTACGACTATCCGTTTACGCTTCAGAACTACGAAGGAACTTTCGAAGAATTGACTATCCCAGTTACGACTGCGGTACAGACGAGGACAAGATACGTCTTCACAACCGATGAAACGGCCTATAATATTGCACCTACAACAGCTATACAACACCGTTCGTATGCTTTCTATCAGATAGTTGTTCACATTCACTCTGCATCTTATACTCCTGAGGTTGAGTTTGTTCCCGTATACAGCGCAACCCTTCATGGAACAGGTCAGACCGATGCATTCTATGGTGCTGTGATTACAGCAACTGACGGTAATGGAGAACCTGGTTTCTCATCAACCGAAGATATTTATAACCAAATTAGTGCAGCAATCACGAATGGCGATAGTAAGGGGCAAAAATATACTGACCTTACGGGCACTCAGCAGCTGCTCTATCTTGACTGCTCACAACTTGCAGGCCTTTACCAATCCGCAAGCGGAACCCATACGATGGAAAAAATCGGTGCCGACTATGCTAAGAATTGTATAGTATTTGTTCCAGCAGGAACTGCCGCTCAAGTTGCCAATGTTGTTTCCAAGACGGATGCCGAAGGCTTATTCCTGGCTGCACGTGACGTCATTCTGACCGACAAAGAACCTTTCTATTCGCCATACACCATTCGTGTGGATGCCGCCAGAAGAATTGAGTACAAGCGCCAAATAACGAAGGATGGTTATGGTAAAGTTCAGAATGCTACTATAATACTTCCTTTCGCCATTGCACTCGAAAATGGTAAGCATACCAACCTTGATGACACCTACTTCACGCTCCATCAGATGCAGAAAGATAAGGCCATTGCCCTGAATGGTGATAAGCCATACGCTTATTTCCCACAGGAACTGGCAGATGTGACGCGTACTGAACCTCACACTCCCTACCTCGTTAATTTGGAGGAAAGTCAGAATAGTACTGAAGATGGTATTTCGTTCGTAGTTACCCAGGCTGGTGGTACCCTCTATCCGACAACTGGTGCCAAGACACAGGGTGGATACAACTACTTCTTCGATGGCGAGACCGCAACAGGTATAGTAGTTGCTAGTGGTGGTACTTATCCCGCTGGTACCTACACATTCCACAATCAAGGTACATATGCCGGTCAGGCTATCGAAAAGACAAAAGGTGTATTCTACTTCGCCCGCAACCGCTTTGTCAACTCCAGCGAATTGTCCAATGAGATTACGACTGTGAAGATTGCTCCCTTCCGTACTTACTATACTGTAACTGCTCCTTCTGGTGCAAAGATGGCTGCTATCGATGTCATCTTCGGTGAGGGTATCGGTGACGAGCCTGATGGTATCAGCGATCTCGACAATGATATTGATTTGAGTGTGAAGGCTGGAAATGGCACACTTACCATAGCTTCAAAGGTTGACAACAACGTACGCATCAACGGCATCAATGGTGTTGCTCGCTACAACCTCGGCATGAAGGCTGGTGAAGTGAAGACCGTGAATGTACCTGCAGGTCTCTATATAGTTAACGGAGTTAAGATCCTCGTTAAATAAGGGTTTAACAGTTTAATAGATTAACAGTTTAATAGATTCAAATTGGAGGATATTATAATGAAAATATACAAGTCACCCTATATGAAAGTTGTCGAAATGACAACAAAAGAGGATCAAATGACATCTTCCTCATTCAAAGATGACTGGGCTGATGCTAAGGAGTTTAAGGATGACGATCTCTGGAATGAAGAAGTAACTTCTGAAGGAGCGCAAAAGTCAAACCTTTGGGACAAAGAGTGGTAAACACACACTTGAACTAAGATAAGTGAGGGAGGCCTTCCGTAATGGGATGGCCTCCCTTGTTATATATTGACACATATCATTATTTCATTATACAGGTATTTAGAAAACATGTAATGTCTTTGACATTACAAAAAAAAATTGTATATTTGCGCCCGTTTTGAGAATATAATTATTTTGATTATGAGAACGGAACAATTTAAGAAAATGTGGATGCTCTTTTTGAGCATAATGTTCACCTCGCTTTCCTTGCAGGCTCAGAACGTTACAATTAGAGCCAACAATGGTAGTACCATTGCTGCTGTGAAGAATGGTGGCGCGACAGACACTTTCTTCGGACTTGGTGGCTTTGCCACATGGCAGCATGAACAGTTGAGCATGGTACTTACAGTGTCTGATGGAACAAGTTTAACCCCAAATGGACAACTGGATAACCCAGCTAACAACCTCTTTGCTAATGGCAATTATATGCAAATTGCAAAGGGAAAGGTTAATAATGCTAATGTCTGCTATGCCACTATTAGTTTGCCAAGCGGTTATCGTTTCACAGGTTATGCTATCAAGTTTACAAAACCAAGGAATGCTCAGAATAGCGAGTTCAATACTGGCAATAATGGGACTCAGCCATCAACCTTTGGTGAGACAAATAGTACATTTGCCACCTATACGACTCAAGCCACGATCAATATAGGTGGAGCAGCCCAGACAATCACTCGCACAGAAATGGGTGAAGGTGATATGGGTAATGTTCTTTATTTTAAATTGCAGAATCCATCAAGTTCACGTGCTCTTATCCAGCTTGAAAGTGCAGAGTTTTTCTTTACCTCAGAAGAGAATTACTCACCTGTAACACCTGCAGGTACGATTGCATCACCAGTAAGTGCTGTTGACGTACCGTTCTCTACCAGCAAAGTGGATTTTGGCAATATCACTAGAAGAACCTATAATGGTTCCACTCGTGTGAGTTATAGTTCTGCCAATGTGACTGATTTGGAGGCAAACTTTGTACTATACGAGGCAGAATCCATAAAGGACGGCAGTGATATTGATGGAATCTCAGGAAAGGTCGTAGATTACAAGGCTGGTACGATATCTTCGTCAGGCGGTTATTTCAAACTTGGCAAAGAGAATGCAGAACAAGTATACTACATTGAGACTCCCACCTATGTGACATTGTCAAACGGCACAAAGAACCCTGTGGGTTATCGTATTGTTGGTGCAGAATTTGAATACACTACATCGGCGTCTCAGAGTGGAGATGTATTTTACATTACATATACCGATAACGGGACAACATATTATTTGAACACCGCAGGACGCTTCACCACAACACCTGTGGTATGGGAGATAGATTCAGATGGTTATATATCAAGTAATGGTCTATACCTATATTGGGACAATGGTTATGCTGCTACACAAACAACAAAACCCGGGTCGGGTGAAAGATTTACTATTGCTAATAATGGAAGAATTTATCAAACTGAATACACCTCATACTACATTCGTTGCTATATCCAGAATGGAACGTATTATGGTTTGATAACAAATAATAATTATGGCAGCTATGCAATTGCGCAAGATGTTCCAGCAACAAATGTTGATGGCTTCGTATTAAAAATCTATGACAAGTCTGGCGCTAACCCTCAGTCCATTTCCGTTACTGGAACTGGTAAGACTTCTATAACAGGACTTAATAATGATGCCGTGAAATTTGGCGTTCAAGGTATGGGATTGGTTCGTGCTACACTTACCTTGCAGGCTCTTGATCCCTATCTCGACCAGATGCAGGTTGTTTGTCAAGATCAGGTGCAGAGCGCAGTTCGTATGACTCAATCGTTTACTGCAAGTGACTTTAGTGTCAGTGGTGGTAAATTCTATTTCTACTTGCCTGCTGATTGTGAGGGTCATAATGTGCTTATCTCTTTCGAAGATTTGAAGAGTAAGTATTTTGATGAAACCTACACAGGCGGTTCTGCTTCTCATACGTCACGCCTCAATTTTGTAAAGTCTAATCACTACAATGCTTTTGGTGCTTCGAACAACAACGTATACACCAATAGAAGTGAGGCCTCTAATGCACAACTGGAGCGTTTGAAGGTTATCATTGTTGGTACAAAGGCCTTTAAGTTTAATAACGCTGATGAAGTGGGAACATCAGGTGGTACGCTGACTGAATATCCATTCTCCTTGGAGAAGTATGCTGCATCTCCCAATAGTGGTACATTCACAAACATGCAGTTCACGGTATCGACTGAAGATCAGGAACTCACTCGTTATGTATTTACCACCGATGAAACCCGTTATAACATAGCTCCGACAACTGCTACTCAGCATCGTGCCTATGCATTCTATGAGATGGAAGTCCACGTGCAATCCGGAACGTATGAGCCTAAGGTCGAGTTCAAGAAGATTTATGATGAAACACTCTATGGTACGGGTCAAAATGATGCATTCTATGGTGCTGTTATTACCGCTACTGATGGAAATGGCAAGCCCGGTTACTCTAGCACACAGGAAATCTTTAAGATGATTGATCGATGCATCAATATTGACAAGGTGGATGATTTTGGGCACACAGACATACCTAATAATCATAACAAACTGCTTTATCTTGACTTTAGCCAGTTGGCAGGTGTGTACGAGATTACGACTGAGGAACATCAATCGATGGAAGACTATGCAGCCACCAATGCCAAGAACTGTATAATCTTTATCCCCAAGGGTCAAAGTGCTCCCAACAACAATGTGGCTTATAAGACGGAGTCTGGCGGTTATATGGCAGCTAATGACATCGTTCTCACCGACAAAGAGCCTTTCTATACTCCTTACGATATTCAGGTGCACAGTGCCAATAAGGCCGTATACAAGCGTCTGATTACAAAGGATGGTTATGGCAAGGTGCAGAATGCGACGCTTATTATGCCTTTCCAACTCACTGTTGACAATGGCAAGCACACGAATGTGGACGGTACGTCCTTCACATTGCACAAAATGCAGGCGACTCAGGCCATTGCCCTCGAAGGTAGCAAGCCTTATGCATACTTCCCTGGAGAACTGGCAGACGTAACAGTTACTGAACCTCACACACCTTATCTTGTTCAGTTGACTGAAAACAGCTCGGAGGATGGCGTATCGTTTGTAGTTAGCCAGAATGGTACTACCATAAAGGCAACGACGGGTGCAAAGACCCAGAACGGTTACAAGTACTTCTTCGATGGCGAAACCGCAACAGGAACTATAGCCGCAGGCGGTACTTTCAACGATGGTGAGGAATGTACCCTTACCTTCCACAATCAGGGTACATACGCAGGTCAAGCTCTTCCCAAGGCTATCGGTGGAAATGGCGTGTTCTACTTCGCCCGCAACCGCTTTGTCAACTCCAGCGAACTGGCTGATGACATTACAACTGTGAAGATTGCTCCCTTCCGTACTTATTACACTATAAGTGGTGCCAAGGCTGGTGCTAAGATGTCGGCTATCGATGTTGTCTTCGGTGAAGGCATCGGTGACGAGCCTGATGCAGTACGCAACCTCCGTGATGTTATCGATCTAGGTGTGAAGTCTGGACGTGGCACAATCACGATTGCCGCCAAGGCTGACAACAGCGTACGGATCATCGGTGTTAATGGTATCAGTCATTTTAATCTCAACATGAAGGCTGGTGAAGTGAAGACCGTGGATGTACCTGCAGGTCTCTATATAGTTAACGGAGTTAAGATCCTCGTAAAATAAGAGGTTAATATTTAAAAATGGAGAATGTAATAATGAAGAAATATATAGAGCCGAGCATAAAGGTTGTCGAAATGACAACTAAAGAAGATTCAATGACCACTTCCTCATTCAAAGACGACTGGGCAGACGCAAAGGAGTTTAAGGATGACGATCTCTGGAATGAAGAAGTAACTTCTGAAGGAGCGCAAAAGTCAAACCTTTGGGACAAAGAGTGGTAATCACACACTTAAACTAAGATAAGTGAGGGAGGCCTTCCGTAATGGGATGGCCTCCCTTGTTTAGTTGAAAGAAAAATGGCGAAATAAATCATCTGCAATAAAATATATCTTGTAAATTCTTAATCATTTATATTACTTTGAAATCACGATAAATTATCGAATATTTCTAAAGTTTTTACTTTGAAAAATGAATTAAAAGACGTACCTTTGCATGCTAATTACAAAGGCGATGAATAAAAGCTTCCGCTATAGAAAACAACTCTAATTATTAAATAAAAAATGAAACTAAAATTCTTAACTACTTTGCTCTCCCTTTTCCTATGTTTTTTGTCAAGTGAGGCCCAGACGTTTTATAATCCTATAAAAGTTGATGGCATTTACTATCTCTTTACCGGAACAGAAGCAAAGGTAACGTATTTGCTTAATGGAACAGACAACACACCCGCCTATACAGGTGATGTTGTTATCCCCGAAACCGTGAGATACGATGGTACCACCTACAAGGTAACAACCATTGGTAATTGGGCGTTCCAGTATTGCACCAACTTAACATCGGTCACCATCCCAAGCAGCGTAACATACTTTGGCGATCATGCGTTCTATAAATGTGAGGGGCTGACATCGTTCGAAATTCCTAACTCTGTAACGACTGTTGGCATGTATGCGTTCAGTGAATGCACTGGTCTTAAATCTATCGAAATCCCCAATTCCGTGACTTCCATTGGCGTCTATACCTTTCAAAATTGTACAAGCCTTACCTCTGTTACTATCCCCAACAGCATAACAGCCATCAGCAATTATGCGTTCACAGGGTGCAGTGGCCTGAAAGAAGTCTTCATTCCCAATACTGTGACTTCCATTGGTGATTATTCTTTTGAAAAATGTACGAGCCTCGTCTCTGTCGACATCCCCGAAGGTGTAACTTCAATAGGAAAAAATGCTTTTCAAGGCTGTAGTGGGCTGGAATCAGTAACCTTCCCCAATAGTTTGAAGAGTCTTGGCATGACAGCATTCTCTGGTTGCAGCAGCCTGAAATCTGTTACCCTCCCCTATGGTTTAGAATCCATTGGCGGCGGTGCATTCTCTCTCTGCAGCAGTCTGACTGAAGTATTTATTCCCAGCTCGGTAAAATCCATCAGCGGTCCGGCATTTGGTGGTGGCTGCACTAATCTGACTACTGTGAAAGTTGACATTAAGACTCCTTTAACAATTACCCAATACACTTTCATCAACCGCACTAATGCTACGCTTTATGTGCCCAAAGGTTGTAAGGCTGCTTATGAAGCAGCCCAATATTGGAAGGAATTTAAATCCATCGTAGAGATGGTAAATGCTGACGTTAACAAGGATGGAGAAATTACTATTGCCGACGTTACTGCACTCGTAAATATCATCCTAGGCAAGGATGATGCAGAACCATATTTGTATGACCATGAGCGTGCCGACATAAATGGGGACGAAAACATCACTATCGCCGACGTCACAGCACTCGTGAATATTATTCTTGGATTATAAACCAATCTACTCTTACTACACGAAACCACAAAGACCCTTAGGGTATCTGGTACTAAGAGTGGTAAACACACACTTGAACTAAAATAAGTGAGGGAGGCCTTCCGTAATGGATGGCCTCCTTCTATTTTTGTAATCGGAATCGAACCTAAGTTCGAAAGGTAATGAACATAGGTTCGAAGGTTGGTGAACCTAGGTACGATGATTGGTGAACCTAGGAGCGGTGGTTGAGCAACCTTGGTTTAGTGGTTGTAAATACTATTTACAACAACAGAACGGGTTAGGGACAACGGCAGAACGGGTTAGGGACAACAACAGAACTGGTTTGGGACAACAACAGAACTGGAACAAGAATAAATAAGAAAGGGGGACGATAAAGCGTCGTTTATCGCTTTATCGAACCATCACTTGCTTGCCATCACGAACGTAGATGCCCTTTGGGAGTGATGGAGTGATGAAGTGATGAAGTGATGAAGAGGAAACGCAACGACCGCTGAGGTCATAAACACCAGAGTATGCCTCACTGCCCTCTCCTACTGATGAACCCGGTAAATGATTACTTTCCAAAGCTTCGACACGAGTAACTTGCTCGGCAGAAAGATTACTAAACTGGAACTGGTCGAGGCTATAGGCACGAGCCTTGGTAGTACTATTGGTAAAGCGAAGGAAAAGGTGATGACGCCCAGTCGTGGGAAGAATATCGGTGACAAAGGTTTGAACCGACTGAGCAGTTGCAGAACTACGAAGTTCACAGACACCTGCCGGTGTGCCATTCATACTGTCGAAATAGATCTCAATAGAGCCCGTGGAGAAATCTTCAGGAAGGATGACGGAGAGGGCAACGCTACGAGCCGTATCGGCGGAGAAATTGATATTAGTGTACTCTGCCCAAAAGCCATCACTCACTTGTACAACCTTCCCTTCCTGACTCTCTTCGCTATCTTCGACGAGAAGTCCACAATGGTAATCGAAGCCTTCGCCCTGCAAGAGATTAAAACCTTTCTTTACCACATCGCCTAGTACCGCATTGGCGGCCGCAGAGGCAGCAGTAGAGCAGGCAAAGGGATTGGTTGTAGTGGATGGTGTTGCTTTGGCAAGCCAACCTGTGCTCGTGAGTCCTTGTTCGTCGCGATTGCAATAGGCATGGAAGGCATTGCGAAGCGTCCAATCACGATACGTGTTATTATTCAATTCAAGGACAAAACGCCGCACATAACGCATGAGAATACCCTTGAAACCACTGAGGTCACCATTGGTCGGGTCTTGGCAGACGCGAATGATGCCATAGTCATTGCAGAGGTCGGACTTGGTGTAAGACATGATTTTGCGGGCATCAGAGAGATACTGCGAATCTCCATAATGATTGTAAAGCAAGCAGGCAGCACCAAGCATAGTACCTTGGTTGTAAGTAGATGCCCACTCGTTCTTGGATGTTACCGTTTCCGTGGAAGGGTCCCATACAAGGCTATCCCATATCTTACCCGTAGCCATGTTCTGGGCAAGGTGGCGACGCTGGGCAGCATAAATGTCACGAGCTTTCTCGAAATACTCCTCGCCACATCCACTCATTGCAAGATAGCAAGCAGCGACTTCGGTAGGACCTTGGATGCAAGAGTTTGTTCCATAGCGATCACCCGTTTGTTCTGCCCATCGCATCATACCGGTAAAGGGAATGAAAGCACGGGCATAGATGCGGTCGAAGTTACGACGAGCAATGTTTGTGTATGACTTATCACCCGTGAGCCAACCCAAACGAGCAACAGCAATGATTTGCCACATGACATCATCGTTGAAGTCATAGCCATACCAATGATAGCTTGAACTAGACGAACCTTTTGTCCAATCCGTAGTTACACATTTGTTGAAGTAGGAATAAACTTGCTTTGCAGCAGTGAGATAGCGTTCAAGTCCTGTAGCTTCATAGGCATCGAGCAAAACTTCGAGTTGTTCGCTTTCTCCCCATCCCCCTTCGTAAAAGGTGCTATAGTTTGCGCCACGCGAATGAAGATGATGTGCGAGATAATCGTCAATCATCGTTTCGCGCAGGGAAGCATTGAAGGCTGTCTGTGGCTCTACAGACTCAAATATCCATTGCTGGCTTTCGTCCTCATCATCAGGAGTTGCCCATGTAACAGAAACACCATCTTCATCGGAAGCGACGGAAAGGCAAAGGCTCTTACCTGAGTCCATGATGCGATAGAGTCCAGACTCCTCATCGATGGCTTCAATGACCAGGCGGGCTAAGGAGCGTGTGCCTACTGCTGCAAAAGTACCACCAACTGTACGAGTACGTGGAGCCGCATATTTGCCCGTATAAACATTTTGTAAGGCAAAATTATCTGTAGTAATACTATGAACCTTCCACTGTTGCGAAGGGACATTAGTCTCCGTCCACAACACCACGTCAGCACCTTCCTCACGCTGTGAGTCCTTAATAAACAGCGACTTATTCAGATACTTCTTCGATACGATGCGATAGGTCTCCCCTACTCCCACGGCCTGAGCAAAGAGGGCAGTAAGGGTCAGTATAGTAATCAACAGAAGGCGTTTCATGTTGCTTTTAAATTATATGGAAAGCTTTATTCAGTAACTGCCATCTTCTTTCCGTCGCGGATGAAGATGCCCTTCGTCTTGGATGAAGAGGAGACGCGACGGCCACTGAGATCATAAATGGATTTACGAGCAAAAGATTTACTATCTACTATTTCATCTATGCCATCAGTATAGTCTGCAAGTGCGGCAACCTCTTCGGCCGTGAGAGCATAGTTGTATATGCGGAAATCATCGATTGTGCCCTTATACATGGGGTCTGCAGCAAACTGACTGCGACCGATGTAATTAAGAACAGGCTTGATGTCATCGGGACGGATGGTTATCTTATCAGTGGAGACAACGCTCTGGCCATTGACATAGAGCGTGACTGCATCGGCTCCAATGGTAACGGCAACATGCACCCATGTGTTAGGAGTTAGACGCGAGGAAGAAGTGAGTTGCTGCTCCGACCCTCCATTCTTAATGGCAAAGCGAATGCCACTACCACTGCTTGGGGTAAGGAAAAGATAGTGGTCCGTATCGTTTCCAAAGTCCCAAAGGCGTTGCCAAGTATTGCCACCACGCCAGTAAGTCCAACAAGCCACAGTCAATTCCTTATGATTGGCAATGGTATAAGGCAATTGCAGGAAGTTGTTATTTCCGTCAAGACTGATTCCTGTAGGACCATTTTTAGCGTCCACCCAAGTGGTGTCACCCCAAAGTGCACAATGGTTGGCATGAGGTGTAGCGTCGGCAAAGCTCTGGTCAAAGGCAAGATACATCAACTGGTCAGGTTCACCTGTGGTAGAAGCCTTGGCTGTGTTGCTAAGCGGACTATAATTGAGGCTATGGTCCTGTGCACGAACCTGATAGATATAGGTTTGTCCATCCTGCGCTTCATTATCCACAAACACCGGTTCGGTAAGTCCTGTTGCAATGGTATAGAAGTTTTCTCCATCGGTACTGCGAAGTATGGTATACGAAGCCACATCTTTAGCACCCGAAGGTTGCCACTTAAGCATGACGGAAGCCGATTGCCCTTCGGCAACAAGGTTAGTAGGAGCATCAGGAGCAATAAGGTCGGGAGAGGCATCAATAGGAATGAAGCGCCACTGCTGATACTTTGCACCCGAGAAGTCGCCCATCTGCACGTTGGCACTTACGGCCGAACTGCCTCCCTTAACTTCGAGACACTTGGTACTGAAACGGCTGCGAATGTAGAACGCACCCGAATCGGCATACTCAAGATACCATTGCTCGTTGGTTCCAAGACCGCCCTGAAACACACCCACGTCGGCACCAGCATTCAAGTTCCAGTTCAGAATGTCGAGGACCATGCCTTTACCCGTGTTTAAGGTGAAGTAATAGTAACTGAAATCACCGCCAATGGTTTCGGGCACAGGAGTAACCTGCCATTGCAGTATGTTGGCAGTACCATTACGCCTCTGCGTAACCGATGTCCAATTCGAAGGATTGGAAGCAAGGCCCATGAGGTGGCCACTGTTGACATTCATAATCTTATAGGTGCCATCGATATGAGGCATGATGTCAGGACCAGACTGAACGTCGATCACAGTTTCGGCATTTGTCTGACCTGTTTGATATCCTGTGCCACCTGGAAGATGCATTTGGTACTGACGTCCAAGCAAACCATTATACCAAACAGGGCAATCGAGACTTACAAAGCCATAGGTAGTGGCCACAGCCTGACGCTCGCTTGTGCCTCCAAAGGCCTGCATTTGACCATTAGCATGGCGATAGATGGCAGCAGATGTCCAATTATTGCGATGTTCGCCATAACCAAGCCGGCGTCCAGGATTCCCTTGCCAAGTGGCTTTCATAAACTGACTGCGGCTGTGCTCGCAAGTACCCCACCAGATACCTGTCTGCATACCATATTCCACGCCAACCATGGCTTCCATGGTGTTGTGCAATTCGTCGGCGGTGGCATGGTGACCATAGGCACGCACCTTCTGGAAGAAAGAAGCGTAGTTGTCAAAAGAACCAGCCAACTGATGGGTATTGCCTTCGTCGAGTTGTGCCTTTAGGTAGTTCCACCACTCATAAGCCTTGTCATCGTTCAACGTGTTTCCACCACATAAACGTACACCATCGTAAGCTCCATCAAAATCGTTGCGAAGGCTCTTGCAGGTGTTCAGGAAATCGGCCTTACGACTGCTCGATAGACCTTGATCCCAACCATAATCGGGTTCGTTATAAGGACTAATGCTGACAAAGTTCGTGAGTCCCAACTCTGCATACTTCTTTATATGTAAGTCGATAACTTGTGCCCAACGCTTTCCTCGCTCGGCACTAGTGACGTTGCTGGCATTGTACCAGGCATCAACGCTGGCATGGTCATCGTTCAGGTTTAAGGAAACGCCCGACTTGGCATACTTCTTAATGATGTTGGCACGCTGACGTATCTTACTTATTTGTGCACTCGAGAGAGCTCCTCCTTCGACGCTCTCTGTTGGCATATAGGAAGTACGAATGATTTCAATAATATCTTTACCTGCATAGGTAATGCCACAGCGTATGTTATCCTCGCTAAGCCATGCAAGGTCAAGTCCCCACTCAATGGGGGTTGCAATGCCTTCGTCAAGCACTCGGAAGGGTACTGTGACATCAGTCTTTGGTACAGCACGCAGGAAACTTGCCTGGCTAACAGGTTGAGCGTAAGCGGATGCACATGCAAAGAAAGTGGAAAGCGTTAAGATAAGTGTACGAAGGTGTTTCATCGTTATTTCATTTAAAGGTTAAAAAAGAACAACACCCAGAATCACAATCGCTTGCGCTCTGGGTGTTGACCGAGGTGCCTAGCAGATTCGAACTGCTGTAGACGGTTTTGCAGACCGTTGACTAAGCCACTCATCCAAGGCACCATCATCGAAATCGGTTACAAAGGTAATAGTTTATTCTTTACTGACCAAACTTTCAATAAAGTTTTTTTACTTACTAAAGCTTTGTACGACAATGCTCGTGACCTTTTCGCCAGGTGTTACATCTGCTTCACGAGGGAAATAAA
The DNA here is from genome assembly GCA_902801325.1 of uncultured Bacteroidales bacterium. GTDB lineage: Bacteria > Bacteroidota > Bacteroidia > Bacteroidales > Bacteroidaceae > Physcousia. The sequence goes on from CADCHQ010000006.1 coordinate 118,286, forward strand.
CGGGCATTTTAGGCTGGAGAGGAAGGACGCGCAACTCCAGTTCCCGAATATCGGAAGGCAATCGCCATAGGCCCATGAGGAAAGGACGCCCGTTATAGAAATTATCAGCTATGAGCCGACCATTGGCATAAAGGCGAGCCACATCGCCACGATAATTGATCTCCATGAGTCCGTTGCGTAACAGACTGTCGGTAGGCAATTGTACGCGATAGACAGCGGCATTATCGAAATCAGCATCCAAAGGTTCTTCGGCAACACGAGCCACACCGATGGTAATCTCACGTAAAGGACCGGCATCACGAACCTTATTGAAGGAGAGGACCTGAGTACTCTTTTGACCTTGCTCAGGCTCGAGGAACAAGTGTCCAGCCTCATCGGAGGAGATCAGATAAAGTTCCGTTCCACCAACCACAGCAAAAGGTTTCGAGAGACTTGGCTTCTTTATGACCTTAACACGCCCATTAATACTGAACTCGGAAGGAATACTGGCCTTCTGTTCGAACCATATCTTCCCCTCTCGGCAAGCAATGGGCTGTGCAGTGGCATAGTTAATGACATTGCCGTCAGACAAAGGAAGATTGACAGGGAAGATTGCCATCGAAGAGGCAGGAATGGTAATGGGACGACGAGGGAACTTAACCCCACAAACCTCAAACTGTACCCCACCCTTGGCCGTAAGATTGGCAAAACGCTCGTAATTGTTTACGAAGACGAAGGCTGACGAATGTTCGGCATCATTCAAACTCCTGTAACTCCAACGCAGATAACTATCATCGTGTTTCTTAGCCTCCTTGTCAACGGGGAATCGAGCCTCCATTGGGGCCAGCAGTTCACCGAAGTCATGCATGAAGAGGTGAAGCGGACGAAGGCTATAGTAATGAGGATTACGCTGACCAAACTCCCCAAGCGGAGCCTGGAAGTCATAGGTCTTCACGGGCAAGTCATTATAGTTCGTGACAGGTGTCTTCTGATTCTCCATCAGATAGGTCAAATGCCCTTCAGGATTGGTACCACCATGATACATGTAATAGCCGAGGAGGTTACTGCCCGAACCCAGTTTTACGAGAGCCATCGAATAAGCGTCCTCGGGATAGAGATAGACGCGGCGATGATAACTGGTCATCATTCCGCCACCCAGTTCACAAGTGAAATAGGGATACTGTTCATCACCCTTCGTCAGTGACTCCTGCTGATTCTTGATCTGTTCCGAGGCTATGGCCGTGCTGCTACGGAAAGCCTTGAAGTGGAAGGCCTTCCAATAATTGCCAGCGCCCTCGCTTGTGGAACGATCCCAGAAACCATCTGCATAGTCGCCATAAAGGGGAATCATCTCGCCAAAAGGTGTTGGAGTGCGCAGTTCAGGCCATCCCGTTCGGGTATAGAAAGGCAAGTCGAAGCCAATACGCGTAGCTATACCTTTCAACGTCAGCAGGTATGAGGCATTGCCACCATATTCGTTATCGAACTGACAAGCCATTACTGGTCCGCCGTCCTTCCATTGCAGACCTTGTACCTGAGTGAAGATTTGTCGATAGAAGGGTTCTACAAACGCGAGGAAATTAGGGTCTTCGCTACGAAGCCTGCATCCGCTTTCCACCACCCAATCGGGTATTCCGCCACAACGCGATTCTCCATGACAGTAAGGACCTATGCGAAGAATAACGGGCAATTGTTCGTCTTGGCACAACTGGAGGAAGTGACGCAAATTGCGCTGACCACTCCAGTCGAAGATGCCTTGTTGCTCCTCGATATGATTCCAGAAGACATAGGTGGCAATGATGGTTACCCCACCCTCTTTCATCTTTCTTATCTCGCCTGCCCACTCGTTGACGGGTATTCGAGAATAGTGTACCTCGCCCATCACTGGCACAACCCGATGTCCATCAATCATTAAGCTGTGGCTGTCCCACGTAACTTGAGAGATTGAGAAAATGAGAGAATGAGAGAATGAGAAAATGAAGTAAACTAATACTAGCAAGCGTTTCATCATCGTAGAAATGAGGATTAGGAGTTAGAGATCATAGGTAAAAGTGTTCGCAATGCAGAAGGGACAGGATGGTTGACATCAAAATCCTCGACTTCAGAAAGATAGCGAAGCCCCCTGTCCGTATGTCCAAGACCGATGTGACCAAAAGCCATCATCAGTTTACAATGGATGGTATTCTTCAACTGCAAATCACCATCCCAGATAAGCAAGTCGGGAAGAGAGACTGCGAAATAGTCCATACGCACTTCATCGAAGATGTGTTTCTCGCCGTAATCAAGCAGACGATAGAAGAGACTACGTGCCTTATTCTCATTGCCTAACTTCCTGTAAGCCAAAGCGGCATAGAAAATCTTGTCGGGCTTAGCATCGTTGTAATACATGGCTGCTGCCGGTTCGGTTGGTCCCTCCGTTGCTTTCAGCAGACACTCGTGCATCTTCTCCGTCTCACCTTTCTTCTCGTAAGCCAGAGCCATCAGGTAGTAGAAATCGTTCTCTTGTGCGCCATAGAGTTTGCCCTCGCCCAGATGATGGGGATATTCGAGGCAAGCTTCAAGCAACGCAATAGCCTTGTCTAGTTTTTCTTGAGTTTCTAGAGTTTCTAGATTATCCAGATTGGCAAGCAAACGCTTGACTTGTTCCACACGCGATATTTGATACTGCGCCGGAACCTTGCCTTCGCCACCCTCCCAAGGATGGAACTTATGGGCATCGAGCTTCGTCATAGCTTCTTCGTAACGCCCAACCTGATTCAACAGAGTTATCTCCTCGAGCACAAGGTCGTCGCGCTCTTGGATTAAGGCGGGATACTGCTGCAAGGAAGACAAGCGTTCGGCATGCGGAAGACCTAAGGCCTTCTTGAGCTGATCAAGTTCCATCAGGATGCGACTATTACTTTCGTCGAGATGGAAGGCCTTTTCCATCAGTTCCAAAGCCTTTTGCTTGTCATCTTGCTTATTATATGCGGCCAAAGCCAGATTACGCCAAACGGTGGGGAACGCCGGATTCAGTTCGGAAGAGAGTTCCCACAGACGAATGGCCTCGTCATACTGACGTTTGTCATAATAAAGACAACCCAGCAGATAAGGCGCTTGTGCGTCCTGCTTGTCGAGCAGCATCACTCGATTCAAGGCCAAGATGTCCTCCAACCTGTTCGGGAAGCAGATGGGCAGAGGAGTATCGGGCAAAGGAGTCACCTCGATATTTATCCAGGTCTTGTAATAATAGGTCATAGCATTCACAGCCCCGACCTCGATAGCCAGATCGAGCACATCATTAGCCCTCATCCAAAGTCCAGCCTGAGCATAGTCGAGGGCCAACTCCTGATAATTGAGGGGATTGCCGTGCATGAGAGCAATCACGCGGTCCCGTTCGCCTGCTTCCCAGAGGACTCCATAGTTGAAGCGGTCTTGTTCGAGACTTTCTTCCATCAGTTCCTTGATTCCGTCCTCTATGCCGAGGTTTGCCATCAAGGCAACCTTGAGTGCACGAGCCTTCTGGTTGTGATATCCTGCCACAAGTGCACGATCAACTTCATACAAGGCATCTTCCCAGCGTCCTTGCATCGACGAAATCTGGGCACAAGCAAAATAGGCCGCACCTTGCCAGCCACCATTCCAAGTAGCCTTATAGAACCAATCGTAGGCTTCGGTCAGTTGATATTGATACTTCAGGCACAAGCCAAGGTTGTACATCGGCTCACCCCAATAGGGATTGGGATTGCGCTTCATAAGTATCTTCACTGCCTTGCGCAGGTATGGCTCTGCCTTCTCGAAGCGACCTCGACGAAGATACCATAGTCCCATCTGATTCAGACAACGGACATCGTCGGGGTCACGGCGCAATGCCTCCTCATAATAGTCAAGTGGCGACCAGGTCGCGTGGCGGTATTGTTCGAGGTGCAAACCCGTCAGATAGAGTTGCTCCACCGTTTTGCAATCCTTCGCAGGAAGGGCTGCCTCTGCGGCATCGGGCACTCGCTTAACCTCGTCCGAAGCCTCATGCCAAGAGAGCGGACGTACGGCTCGTCCCACTTGATAGACCGTCAGCGTGAGTTCATTGAAAGGAACGCCTTGGGTATCAATCACTTCCTCGAACACGCCATCAGGCGTCAGCGTTTCTTCCTTATTATATAATATGGTAAAATCGTCGCTTAGCAGTTCTATGCGTACGTTCTGTTTCGAAGTAGCCAGCACCTTCACGCGAACGCCTCCTTCTTCCTGCTCCATGTTGAAGATGATGTCCTTCGAGGCTTGCTTCACGATACCCAGGTCGCGATAAGGCATGAAGTACTGCGTGAACTCTTTCTCCTCGCAAGGCATTATCCACGAGAAGTCGGGCTGGTTCTCTGTATAAACGCCAGCCATAAGTTCGATGTACGGTCCATCCTCATCCGTCAGATTGCGGTCCCAAGCCCGTCCGAAGTCGCCATTACCCCAAGTCCACTGCTTCTTACCGGGCGAGACATGGTGATTGGCCACATGAAGCATACCGCCCTTAGTATCGTTCTCATAGCCCCCTTCAAAGTCGTACTTCGAATTTACGCCCATGTAGGAGGTGGGCACTTTTATGTTCTTGTAGTTCGATATGTCCACGCCTGCGGAATAGTCCATCTTATAGTACGTGCCCGTAGCTATGGGGAACGTCGAAACGGCTCTCTTTCCGTGATCAAATACGGCATTGATGTCAGGTGGAAAGACACTCTGGTACTCATCGTTTACGGACACAGCAGGATTGGCCCACCAAAGGAAGGTCTGGGGCAATTCCGAGCGGTTGTACAAACGCACGTTTATCTCCAGATAAGCGCAACCAGGACGCAGGCGGAAACCTACAGTCGACTTCTGGTGGAACATGCGTTCCATCTCCGAACACCATACGACGACGCTTCCGTCCTCCTTTTCCTCAATGTCACAGTCTATGGGCATGAATGTCGAAGGACGATGGTGCTGTGGCCAGTTGAACTCAATGCCACCGCTTATCCACGGGCCTGCCAAACCCACGAGCGCAGGTTTAACGACGTGGTTGTAATAGACAAAGTGGCGCTGTTTAATCTTATCATACGCCATCTGCACTCGTCCACCCAACTCCGGAAGTATCATCACCTTCAGGTATTCGTTTTCCAACCAGAGAGCGTGATAGGTATGGTCCGTCTTCGTGTCTGCAATCGACTCAATCACGGGATAGGGATAAACCACACCGCTCGAGCCTTGATAGACACGGTTCTCAAGGAAAATGGGAGTCCGTTCCTCATGTCCCACCTCATAGGTTGGGATAACGACATCTTCGCGCCAAACTTTTGTGGACTCACCCCCTGCCTTCCCTTGAAGGGAGGAAGCATTTACGTTTGCACTTGAATTATTCATTGTTATATTCTTATTCTTATGTAATGGATTCAACACATGCGTTCCTAACACTTATAGATTTTACTCGCCTTTTGAAGAGGAATCGAGGGTGAGTTCTTGTTCCAGTTCTTCCAGACTCTTGCCTTTGGTTTCGGGACATCTGCGCCATAGGAACAGGAAGGCGAAGAGGCAGATTGTCGAATAGCACCAGAAGGTTCCGTTTGAACCCAGAGCTGCATTCATCGAGGGGAAGGAGAAAGTGAGCGTGCAACAACCCACCCAGAGGGCAAACGTGCAAGTTGCCATTGCGACACCACGAATGCGATGAGGGAATATCTCGGCCAAGAGTGTCCAGGTGACAGGACCAAGAGTCATTGCATAGACCGATATGGCAGTAACCACCAGAAGCACCATCATGACACCCGTCACACCTTGCCAGTAGCAGCAGCCAAGCACGAAGTAGATGATGCCAAGTCCGCCTGCACCCAAGAGCATGAGTGTGCGTCGTCCCCAGCGTTCGATGGTGTAAAGCGCTACAAAAGTAAACAGGACGTTGGCAATACCAGTAATCACAATATTGATGAACATACCGTCGACATTAAAGCCTGCTCCGACGAATATCTCCTGAGCATAATTGAAAATGACGTTGGTTCCGCACCACTGCTGGAACACAGCTATGATCAAACCCAGCAAGAGCACACCGCGATAGCGTGGAGCCGAGAATAGTTCTCGCAAAGAAGCTTGTTCGCCTTTAACCCTTAACTCTTCATTCTTCATCTTTATATATACTGGACTCTCAGGAATAAAGATGCTCATTACCAGGAATAAAGCGGCAGGAAGCGTCTCGGCCCAGAACATCCAGCGCCAACCCCAAGCGACATTCCACGCCTGAGTTTCGGCTATCGTGGTGTCGCGCGCCAACAGCATATTCACTATCTGAGCGGCCAAGATGCCCAAGACAATTGTCATCTGGTTCAGCGAAACCATTCGACCGCGAATCTCCGCAGGGCTTACCTCTGCTATATACATGGGCGAGAGTGCTGAAGCCACACCAATGCCGATGCCTCCAATGAAGCGTGCGATGTTGAAAAGAATGAAGTCATTGAAGACACCCGTACCTATGGCGGAAACTGTGAACAGGACTGCGGCACATGTCAAAAGCGGCTTGCGCCCCCAGCGGTCAGCTGCAGCACCAGCCACCATTGCACCTACGAGGCAACCCACAAGGGCGGTCGTCATTGCCAACCCTTGCATGAGTGGACTACCGCCAATGCCAAAATAAAGTTCATAGAAGGGTTTTGCACCTCCGATAACCACCCAGTCGTAACCGAACAAAAGGCCTCCCATGGCCGAAACCATGCAGATGAAATAGATGAATCCTCTGTTGTTTTTCATGAGAAATTGTTTGTTTATGTTTGAAATTCGAGGCAAAGTTAATGAAATTTATACAATAAAGATGTAGAATAATACGTTCTATTAGATGGACAAAACTACGATTTTACAATGATAGACGGATTCAACGGACAGCGAGAAGTGGTGCTCCCCCCGATGGTTGTAGATATGGAGCACAACGACATACTCACCTCGAGCCTCTATGTCACAGACATTGGCTACTATCCACACGCATCCCATCACTATCGGACACGCGAACAGGGAATCGAGGAACACGTGCTCATCTACTGCGTCGACGGGGCTGGTTGGTATCGAGTGGGAGGACGAGAGTATCAGGTCGAAGAAGGACAATTCTTCGTTCTTCCGGCCCATCGCCCTCATGCCTACGGAGCAGCAAAGGGAGACAAAGCCTGGACCATCTACTGGCTTCATTTCAGCGGGACGCAAGCCCCCGTCTATGCGGAGGGGGCATTAGAGCCTCAGAGCATTCGAACCGCCACCAACTCGCGCATAAGCGACAGAAACAACATCTTTGAGGAAATCATGCAGACCCTGCAAGGCGGATATAGCCTCGAGCACCTGCGCTATGCTTCGGCCTTGCTGCATCACTATCTCGCCTCGATGCGATACCTCGAACTCTATCGAAGCCAAGCGGACGAGAAAGGCAACTATGTCGATCCCGTGAGTGCGGCCATTCATTACATGCGTGAAAACATTGAGCACCACGTGACTGTAGACGACGTTCTGCGCTATGTGGGATATTCTCAGAGCCACTTCACAAGCCTGTTCAAGCAGAGCACGGGTTATAGCCCCATCAACTACTTCAACCAACTGAAGGTGCAAGCGGCTTGTCGCTATCTCGATGAAACGGATATGCGTGTCAACCAGATCTGCCACAAGGTGGGCATTGAAGACAGTTACTACTTCTCACGCCTCTTCACGAGAGTCATGGGACTTTCGCCAACGGAGTACAGAAGCCGGGCGAGGTCGTAAAAGAGAGATTTGGCGTTGAAAAATCGAGCCTAGGTTCGAAGGGAAAGGAACATAGGTTCGAAGGGAAACGAATATAGGTTCGAGGGCAATTGAACATAGGTTCGAGGGACGTCGAACCTAAGGTGCAAATTCGGAAGCCCTAAGGCCTTATTTCGGAAGGCCTAGGGATTATTCAAGAAGGCCTAGGGATTATTCAAGAAGGCCTAGGGATTATTCAGGAAGGCCTAGGGATTATTCAGGAAGGCCTAGGGATTATTCAAGAAGCCCTAGGGATTATTCAAGAAGGCCTAGGGATTATTCAGGAAGGCCTAGGGATTATTCGAGAAGGCCTAGGGATTATTCGAGAAGGCCTAGGGATTATTTCGGAAGACATTGGGATTATTTCGGAAGACATAGGGCTTATCGGCAGGACTCAAAGGTAGAAATCCTTTGCAAGTTCGGCATAGGCCTCTGAGCGATTGCCTTCGGAGTCCTGCAGGACTATTTCTTCCGTCGATAAAGAAGGGGAACCCTGACGCGAAAGCGAGAGCATAACGCGCTTGGGACTCTTGCGCAGGACCGTGCGAACCTGACACTTCCGGACAACAAAAATCCCTTTGATAAATGCCTTGTCAGTAAACGAGTTACAGGCATTCATCGGAAGTATTACATGAAATATGCCTTCGTCGGCAAGAAGACGAAGAACTGCGTCCAGCAAATCATCGAAATCAAGCATCGCAGCATGGCGGGCAAGAGCGCGAGCACTATCTGGCGAAAGGGTGTCTTCCGTGAAGAAGGGAGGATTGCATAAAATACAATCGAAACGGACGAGGGGGCTGTAATCCCTGACATCGGCTTCGAGGATGGTCACACGCGAGGCAAAGGGACTTTGCGCGACATTTTCCTGTGCCTGAAGCGCGGCTTCGTGGACAATCTCGATCCCTGTCACCCGAGCCTGAGGATTGCGCTGGGCAACCATCAAGGCTATGAGTCCCGAGCCTGCACCTATGTCCAGGATGTTTCGAGCCTCCTCTACCCTCGCCCATGCGCCTAATAACACGCCGTCGGTGCCCACTTTCTGAGCACAACGGTCGTCTTGTATGGCGAATTGTTTGAAACGAAACATGCACAAAGATACAAAAAGATTAAGGAATAGGGATTAAGGATGAAAGTTTTTTTGTATCTTTGCGCTCGCTTATACATTTAGGTATATTTTCTCATGAATATGAACGAAGATCAGATACAAAATCCATTCTCATTTATTGCAGATTTCGAGGGAGATATCAGACAACTGACCGAACAGCCCATCCCTCCCGTGTTGCCCATTCTGCCCTTGCGCAACCTGACGCTCTTTCCCTGCGTCATGTCGCCTGTCAGAGTTACGCGTAAGAGTTCTCTGCAACTAGTTCGTCGCGCCTATGAATCAGGCGAACCCATCGGAGCCTTCTGCCAGCGCAACACTGCAGCAGAGCATCCCGCCCTTACCGACCTTTATCAGACAGGAGTGGTTGCCCGCGTGGTGAAGTTCCTGGAATTGCCCGACGGCGGAGTGACGGTTATCCTACAAGCCTCGAGCCGTGCTTTGCTTCGCGAATGCGTGCAAACGCGTCCTTACCTGAAGGCGAAAGTTGATCAGTTGATGGATTTCTACCCCGAAGAGCACGATGTTGAGTTCGACATGCTTGCTGATACCAGTCGCAAGCGTGCCATTCACCTCATCGAGACGAGCGAAGACTTGCCCAACGAGGCAAAGTTTGCCATCCTGAACATCGGCAATGAGATATTCATGGTCAACTTCCTTTGCACCAGCCTTCCTATACCCGAGGAAGACAAACAAGAACTGATGAACATTGCCATCGTGAAAGAGCGTACGGCAAAACTGATACAGAGCATCAACAAGGTGCAAACGCTTGTGGACATGAGGAATCGCATTGTCCAGCAGACGCAAGTGGAAGTGAACCGCCAACAGCGCGAGTGGTTCCTGCAACAGGAAATAAAGAACATACAAGACGAGCTCGGAGGTGCAACACCCACCAAAGATGCGGAGCAACTGCGTGCAAGACTTGCGGCAAAGAAGATGCCCAAATATGCTGTGGAAGCCTTCCTTGAGGGTTTGAGCAAACTAGAACGCGTCAATCCGCAAAGCCCCGATTATAATGTGGAGCTGAACCATTTGCAAACCATCCTTCAACTTCCGTGGGAAGAATACACGGTGGACAACCTGAACATCTCGAACGCAGAACGAGTGCTCAACCACGACCATTACGGCTTGGAGGAAGTGAAGGAACGCATACTCGAGCACCTGGCCGTGCTGAAACTCAGAGGCGATATGAAGTCGCCCATCCTCTGCCTTTATGGTCCTCCGGGCGTAGGTAAGACCTCACTCGGACGAAGCATCGCCGAGGCGCTGAAGCGCAAATACGTGCGTGCTTCCTTAGGCGGATTGCACGACGAAGCCGAGATTCGTGGACACAGACGCACATACATCGGTGCTATGCCTGGGCGCATCCTCAAGAGCATCATTAAGGCCGGCTCCAACAACCCTGTGTTCATCCTCGATGAGATAGATAAGATTAGCGGCCGAACCATGAATGGCGACCCGTCGTCCGCTCTTTTGGAGGTGCTCGACCCTGAGCAGAACTCTGCTTTCCACGACAACTTCCTCGATATGGACTATGACCTGTCGAAGGTTATGTTCATAGCCACAGCCAACGACGTTAGTCAGATTCCTCGTCCTCTCCTCGACCGAATGGAGTTGATTGAGGTCACGGGCTATTGCACGGAAGAGAAGATTGAGATTGCACGCAGGCATCTTATCAAGAAGACGAAGGAGGCCCACGGATTACAGGGAAGAAAGGACGTGAAGATGACGAAGGCCGCCATCGAATACGTCATCGAACACTACACTCGCGAAAGCGGTGTGCGCGGATTGGAAAAGCAACTGAACAAAGTGTTCCGCAAGGTTGCGTTGGCTATTGCACGCGATGAAGGAAGCATAGACACGAACATCGGTATCGACACCGTTAAACAACTGTTGGGTAAGGAACTCTTTAACCGCGATTCATACCAAGGAAACGGAACGGCTGGAGTTGTAACCGGTCTGGCTTGGACAAGCGTTGGAGGCGAGATACTCTTCATCGAGACAAGCCTCAGCCGCGGACAAGGAGGCAAACTAACCATCACCGGCAATCTGGGCGACGTGATGAAGGAGAGCGCCATGCTTGCGCTGGAGTACATCAAGGCACATGTCGACCAACTCGGCATCGACCCACGCATCTTTGAGCATTGGAACATCCACTTGCATGTGCCCGAAGGCGCAACGCCAAAGGACGGTCCTTCGGCAGGCATCACGATGGCGACCTCGCTGGCTTCGGCACTCACCCAACGCAAGGTGCGCCCTTATCTGGCTATGACCGGAGAAATAACCCTGCGCGGAAAGGTGCTTCCTGTTGGTGGCATCAAAGAAAAGATTCTGGCCGCCAAACGTGCAGGCATTAGGGAGATAGTTATATGCAAGGACAACCGCAAGGATATAGAAGAGATACCGGAGATGTACTTGCGAGGCATCTCGTTCCACTATGTCGAGAGCGTCAGGGACGTATTCCGCTTTGCCCTGCTTCCTGAGAAAGTGAAGGACGCCATAGACTTAACCATCCCCGAGAAAGCCCCTCTCTAACTCCCCCCGTGGGGAGGAGAAAAAAACCTCTGCTCTCCCAGTAAGTGAGAAACAATTTTGAATCTTGATTATTGAATTGTGAATTTTGAATTAAAACATACCGACGACAAGTCTTGCGCTCGTGCGGGAATCATCACCACCGATCACGGACAGATAGAAACCCCTATCTTCATGCCCGTAGGCACGGTAGGAAGCGTGAAAGGAGTATTGCAGCGCGACCTGAAAGAAGAGGTTCATGCCCAGATTATCTTAGGCAACACCTATCACCTCTATCTTCGTCCTGGCACAGAGATACTGGAACAAGCAGGCGGACTGCATCGCTTCATCAACTGGGATCGCCCTATCCTCACCGATAGCGGAGGCTTTCAGGTGTTCTCGCTCACAGGCATTCGCAAACTGAAGGAGGAAGGATGCTATTTCCAAAGCCATATCGATGGTTCGCGTCACTTCTTCTCTCCCGAGCGAGTAATGGATATCGAGCGCTCCATCGGTGCTGATATCATCATGGCACTTGATGAGTGCACTCCTGGTACAAGTGATTATGCTTATGCGAAAAAGAGTCTGGGACTCACCCATCGCTGGCTCGACCGCTGTTGGGCGCGCTATCAGGAAACCGAACCCCTTTATGGCTATCACCAAAGTCTCTTCCCCATCGTACAAGGGTGCACTTATAAGGACCTACGACAGCAATCGGCCGAGTTTGTTGCTTCAAAGAATGCCGACGGCAATGCCATAGGTGGTTTGGCAGTAGGCGAACCTGCCGAGGTGATGTACGAAATGATAGAGGTGGTCAACGACATCCTTCCGAAGGACCGTCCTCGCTATCTCATGGGCGTGGGAACTCCCGCCAACATACTCGAAGGCATTGAACGAGGTGTGGATATGTTTGACTGCGTTATGCCTACCCGCAACGGACGCAACGCAATGCTATTCACCTCGGAAGGCATTATGAACCTACGCAATAAGAAGTGGGAAACCGACTTCTCGCCCATCGATCCGAATGGAACGGCAAGTGTGGATACATTCTACACGCGTGCCTATCTCCACCACCTCTTCAAGGCTCAGGAACTGTTGGCAATGGAAATAGCGAGCATCCACAATCTGTCCTTCTACCTGTGGCTCGTAGGCGAAGCCAGAAAACACATCCTCGATAACACGTTCACTACGTGGAAATCGCAGATGATGAGGAAAGTAACGAATCGACTATAAAGACCCACCCTATCCCCCTCCAAAGGAAGGGGCATGAACTACAAGAAGAAACGTATGAAGGAAAAAGACAACATATCCCCTAACCACGGCAAGGGCGTACATGTTCCCTCTCCCTTGCGGGGGAACTGGAGGAGGCTTCTTTTCCTCAAACGTATAGATACTTACATCATAGGTAAGTTCTTGGGGACATACTTCTTCTCCATCCTGCTTATCATTGGCGTAACGGTTGTATTCGACTACAACGACAACATTGATAAGTTCACGCAGAACGGCGCACCTTGGCGTGATTTGGTTATATACTACCTCAACTTCATGCCTTATTATGCCAACCTGTTCTCGTCATTGTTTGTCTTTATTGCAGTTATCTTCTTCACGAGCAAACTAGCTGGAAACAGCGAAATTATTGCGATCCTAAGTGCGGGAGTAAGCCTTCGGCGCCTCATGCGTCCTTATTTGATAAGTGCGGCTCTCATTGCCTTACTCACCTTATGGTTAGGTTCGGAAGTAATTCCTCGCGGAAGTGTCGAACGACTCGACTTTGAGAATCAGTACAAGCGCCGTGGCAACAAGAAGAATCCCACCTATGCCGACAATGTGCAACTGCAGGTCGACACGGGTGTGATAGCCTTTATCGAGCACTTCGATGGTCCCTCTAAAACGGGCTATCACTTCCAACTGGACAAGTTCGAACGTAAGCGCCTCGTCTCCCACATGACGGCTCAAAGCATCACGTACGACACGCTCTCCAACGAGCGATTCCATTGGCACATCACCGATGCCACCATTCGTGACATGCGAGGCATGAGAGAACACATCACGCACCACCAGCAACTCGACAGCGTTATTGTGATGGAACCCAGCGACTTCCTCTTTACCCACAATTTCCAAGAGACCATGACCAATCGTGAACTCAAGGAGCACATCGAACGAGCACGCATTCGAGGCACAGGCAACCTAAAGCCGTTTCAGGTTGAATATTATAAGCGCTTTGCCTCTGCCTTTGCTGCGTTCATCATGACGGTTATTGGTGTCTCTCTCTCATCGCGCAAGCGCAAGGGCGGCATGGGATTCTCACTCGGCGTAGGACTTGTGCTCAGTGTAACCTACGCATTCTTCCAGGCTGTTACTGCAGGCTTTGCCACCAATGCAAATGTGCCTCCCGTTATAGCCGTGTGGTTGCCCAACATACTTTTCACCATCATTGCAATCTACTTGTATAAGCGAGCACCAAGATGAGAAGGTCCCCTTCTTACTCACCCCGTGGGGAGGAGGAAAGCTTTGAACTTTGATTTTCGAACTTTAGCCATTGCTCAATCGCCTTTAGTAACCTTTTGATATTTGACATTTAACATTTGACATTTAACATAAAGCTTTGGAATTCTACGAATTAGACCTATGCGACGGCGTGCTCGATGCACTCGATGATATGCGTTTCTACAAGACCACGCCCATACAAGAACATGCAATCCCTCCTATCCTGGAGGGCAGAGACCTCATAGGCGTTGCACAGACAGGAACAGGAAAGACTGCAGCATATTTGCTCCCAGTCCTTTCTATGCTATCGGAAGGCAATTACCCCCAAGATGCTGTCAACTGCATCATTATGGCACCGACGCGTGAATTGGCACAGCAAATCGACCAAGCCATGCAGGGCTTCTCCTACTATCTCGATGGCATTAGTTCCGTTGCCGTATATGGTGGAAACGACGGTGTACGCTACGAGCAAGAGAAGCGTGGCTTCAATACAGGTGCAAGCATCATCATTGCCACCCCAGGCCGACTCATCAGCCATATATCATTGGGCAACATCGATCTTTCACACGTGTCCTTCTTCATCCTCGACGAAGCCGACCGCATGCTCGACATGGGTTTCTCGGACGATATCATGCAGATAGAGCGTCAGTTGCCCAAAGATAGGCAAACCATCATGTTCTCTGCCACAATGCCTGATAAGATTGTGGAACTTGCCAAGAGCATCCTTACCGACCCAGTTCGCGTCAGCATCGCCATCTCTCGTCCTGCCGACGGTATTCATCAGAGCGCATACGTCTGCTACGAACCCCAGAAACTGGGCATCATACGTTCGATGTTCCGCGAACGTAAGCCCGAACGCGTCATCATCTTCGCAGGCTCAAAACTGAAAGTAAAGGATCTTGCTATCGCACTTCGGCGTGAAGGCTTCAACGTAGGGGCTATGCATAGCGATCTTACCCAGCCGGAAAGAGACGACGTTATGTTCCGTTTCAAGAGTGGTAAAATAGATATCCTTGTAGCCACTGACATTGTCGCACGAGGTATCGATATTGATGACATACAACTGGTAGTCAACTACGATGTTCCACATGATAGCGAAGACTACGTTCATCGCATAGGTCGCACAGCACGTGCAGGAGCAGAAGGTCGTGCTATTACACTCATTTCGGAGAAGGACCAAGCCTTCTTCCGCCAGATAGAGCATTTCCTTGGTTCTCCTGTTACCAAGAACCCCATACCAGCCGAACTTGGCGAGGCTCCTGAATATAAGGGTAAAGGGCAGGCAGGTCGCAAGGCTGGACACCACAAACATGGTGGCCAACGACATGGTGGCAAGAAGCACTTCCACAAGCAAAACCCGTCGAAAGGGCAAAAGAATAAAGGCGAAGATAAAAAGAGTTAAGAGATAATCGTTTAAAGATAATAGATCGAGATGCCGAACGGAATATAAAAAAACGAATCGAGAGACCCTCGATTCGTTTTTATTAAGTATACCTTATTAATATAATACGCGCGAGACTAATCGAACTTAGGTGCATCTGCAAACGACTGGCCACGCAGGTCCTTCTCGGAAAGCAACAGTTCCGAAGCAGGCAAAGGCCATTGAATATTGAGTGTAGGATCGTCGTAACGTATGCACTGCTCGGACTCGGGATGATAGGGATTGTCAACCTTATAGGAGAAGATAGCCTCCTTACTCAAAACGAGGAAACCATGAGCGAATCCGCGAGGAATGTAGAACTGACGATGATTCTCGTCGCTGAGCTCTACCATAAGATGACGACCGAAGGTGGGCGAAGAACGACGCAAGTCAACAGCCACATCGAGGACACGACCCTGAATCACTCTCACCAGCTTGGCTTGACTCCATTCTCCCTGCTGATAATGAAGACCGCGAAAGACGCCGCAAGACGACTTCGACTCATTGTCCTGAATAAAATCTACCGAACCAATATGTCGCTCAAAATCAGCACGTTTCCATGCCTCCATGAAATAACCACGTGAATCCCCAAACACCTTGGGCTCCAATATCCAGACGCCCTCAAGCTCAGTCATTATGTATTCCATACCTTTTTCCTTTTGCTTTGCAAAGGTAACATTTTTTTTCACAATTTCATAATTAATTTTTCTCTTTTCACTTTTCACTTTTATTTTTTTATTGTACCTTTGCAGTATGAATCAGTTTCCTACTTTAATAGAATATCTGTTACTCACTCATGACCACGTAGTTATACCTGGCATGGGAACGTTTATTGTGCAACAGATGGAAGCTCGCCGCAACGATGTAGAGGAGGCATTTCTGCCGCCCTATCGTTCTGTGCGATTCAACAAGGAACTGAATCACGACGATGGCACTTTGCTTGATGCTATCCAAGACTGCCTCAAACTGACTCCGGAGAACGCCGAAAAAGCGCTCAGCACATGGGTTGACGATTTCAACCAACAAATGGATGAAGAAGGATACGTCGAATTTGGTGCCATTGGCGTTTTTGCTAATGACGAACGCGGCAATGTGGTTTTTACTCCTCAAGAGTCAGGTGTCACAACGCCTGAGTTCTATGGTCTCGATGCCTTCCACATGAGTGAAGTCGACCAAGAGCCTAGAGCCAAAGTTGTGCCCATGGCCGCCGCTGTAGAAGCAGACGAAAGAGAAATCACGATTCGCATCAACAGGCGTATTGCCAACTGGGTAGTAGCCGCTTGTGCAGCTGTACTGCTGGCAATGGTGTTCAGCATGCCGTTGCCCGAAGGTGGTAAGGAAATAAGGAGCAGTCTCAAGGAAATGCTCTTACCTGCCTCTAAAGCTAAGCTCCACGAAGCTGTCAGTCAAGAAACGAAAAGTGTTTCTCCCACAGCACCAGCAGAGAAAGCTATCGCAAGTCAAACAGCGAAGACCCCTAGCCCAACGCAGACAAAACAAAACGAAGTTGCGCCTAAAACCGAATACTGCATCGTAATGGCTTGCGCTATCCCCCTAAAGAGCGCACAACATTATGTAGAAGTTCTGTCGGAACGTGGTTTCTTGAGTGCCCGTGTGGTAGAGCATGGGAAAATGGTGCGCGTTGTCGTTGGCCATTATTCTTCGGAAGAGGCTGCTAACGAGGGAGCAAGAGAGATACGCCAGCGAGATAGCGAGTATCAGGGTGCATGGGTTATGGCACTATAATGGTTAACGGTTAATGGTTAATGTTAAGTAAATTCTGTTTTTCCATCCTCGTTAACCATTAAACATTAAACTTTATCCTTTTATAAAATGAAGCGAGTTCGTTGTCCCAAATGCGATAATTACATTACCTTCGACGAAACTCAGTATGCCGACGGACAGCAGTTGGTGTTCCAATGCCCGCACTGCCAGAAGCAATTTGGCATTCGCATTGGTGTAAGTCGGCTGCGCGACAAACACGAAGAGCGAAACCTCGATGAACAACAAGGTGCACAAGAGTGTGGAAGTATTGTGGTCGTGGAGAACGTGTTCCACTACAAGCAGGTGATTCCGCTCAAGATGGGGGACAACGTCATTGGTCGATATGTGCGAGGAACTGATATCAATACCCCCATAGAGACAAGTGACCCCAGCATCGACACCAAGCACTGCATCATACGTGTGCAACATGACAAACATGGAAACTTGCAGTATATCCTTCGCGATGCACCTTCAAACACAGGCACCTTCTACATGAACGATATCCTTCGCGATCAGGACCGCGTACGCCTCTCTGAAGGGGATATCATTACCATAGGCGCCACAACGCTCATTCTTCGTACCGCTAATTCCAAAGACGATGAATAAGATTCTTTCTCTCTTGCTTCTTTTATTTACGTTCCTTCCCGCAAGTGCACAAGACAACGAATGGGAACTCATCTTTCATGATGAATTTGACGGCACAGAAGTTGACTGGAACACGTGGCACTCAGAAAAGGGTTTCGTACGCAACGAAGAATATCAATGGTATCAACCAGAGAACGCCCATGTGGAAAACGGCTTGCTCGTGCTTGAAGGGCGACTAGACAGTATCGTCAATCCTCGTTACAATCCCGAAGCACGCGACTGGAGGCAATCACGTCCCTATGCTCGATACAGCAGTGCAAGCATAAACACCAGAGGTTCGTTCTCCTTTAAATACGGACGTATGGAAGTGAGAGCACGCATTCCTGCTGTCGTTGGCTCATGGCCAGCCATCTGGACGCTGGGCACAAGCATGCCCTGGCCCTCATGCGGAGAGATTGACGTGATGGAGTACTATCACATAAAAGGTGTGCCTCACATATTGGCCAATGCTGCATGGGGAAGCGATCGACGCAATGTAGCAAAGTGGAACACCAAGACCACTCCCTATGCCCACTTCCTTGAGAAAGACCCGTATTGGAACGAACGGTTCCACACATGGCGAATGGATTGGGACGAAGAGTGGCTTCGCATTTATCTCGATGACGAGTTACTGAACGAAGTTGACCTCTCCACCACCATCAATGGAAGAATAGGCAACAACGCTAATCCCATGCATCAACCCCATTACATACTGCTCAATTTGGCTATTGGAGGACAAAACGGCGGCACACCTGTGGCCGATGCCTTCCCCATGCGCTATGAGATTGACTACGTTAGAGTATTTAAGAAAGTTGATAATTGAAAGTTGACATTTGACATTTAACATTATAAATAACATGTGGAAATACTTCGTAATCTTCATCCTAGTCATGAGCGTCATCACGTTCTTCGTATTCGGCTGGGACAAATGGAAAGCAAAGAACGACAAATGGCGCACGCCAGAAAGCACACTCTTCCTACTGGCCATCTTTGGTGGCTCGGTTGGTGCCTTACTGGGAATGCAGGTATGGAGGCATAAGACTCAGCACTGGTCGTTCCGTCTAGGCATTCCCATCATCCTCATCCTTCAGGCCGCAGGACTCGTGTGGTACTTCTTCTTTAGCAAGTAATCGCGATATTGATGAAAGACATAGAGAAGTGGACGCTGCTCAGTAGCGAATATCTCATCCGCCGTCCGTGGATGGTGGCTCGTCGTGATCACGTAAGACTGCCAAGTGGCGCAGAGCATCCAGAGTTCTACGTTTTGGAATATCCCGATTGGGTGAACATCATTGCGATTACGAAAGAGGGCAAGATGGTGCTTGAACGCCAATATAGGCACGCTCGTCAGTTAGTGGGATGGGAATTGCCCGCAGGCGTCATTGAGGTAGGTGAAGAGCCCCTGAAGGCTGCCCAACGCGAGATGTGGGAGGAAACGGGTTATACAGGTGGAGAATGGACTCACTTCATGACACTATGTCCCAATGCGAGTGCTTGCACCAACGTAAGCCATACCTTCATCGCACGAGGAGTTGAGCGCAGTGATACCCAGCATCTGGAACAAACGGAAGACATTGCCGTATATGAGATAGAAGAGAGCGAGGTCCTGCGCATGCTCAAAGAGGGCGAGTTCCACCAAGCCCTGATGGCAGCACCCTTGTGGCGATATTTCTACGAGAAAAAGTAAACGAAAAAGGCTACCCCGAAAGGTAGCCTTTTTATTTGAACCTAATCAAATCAGAACTTGAATCCGGCCGTAAGCATCAGTTGATGACGGTTGAGGTCAACGTTGACAGGCTCTATTGCAGTATTGGTCAACTCTGGATAGTCTTGTGCAAACTGACCGTCAGGGGCAGTGAAGCCTGAGTCGAAGGCATAGAACTTAGCATTCTGCACACGATACTTGTAAGCCATATCGGCATAGAACTTCTTGTACTTGAAACCTACACCAAAGCTAATGATGTTGGCAGCACCCAGCGTCATGTAGTCAGTACTCGTCTGGTAGTTCATAGCCTTGGAGTCGAGTTTGAACTGGTCGAAATAAGGATTGTCCTTATAACGGCTGCTCACATAGTTGTAACCCACGCGGAGAGCAACGGCGGAAACAGGCTTCACCTCCATACCCAAGCGTATGGTATGCTGACCACGAATACAGTCCTTTGTCAACTGGTTCATAGCCGAATCCTTCGTGCCCTTATAAGAGCTATGGTAACCATCGTCGTTATAAGTGGGATAACCCATCGAAGTCTTAGAGGTGTTAGCAAACTCATACTCAATACCCCATGCTAGAATCTTGTCGACAGTGGAGCCTAGACTCAGGCGAGTGCGCCAAGGTGTGCGAACCGTGTACTCAAGATAGCTCTCAAGGGTGTTGGTGCGTGTGATATTATCTGAATCGTGATAATCTGTGAGATCATAGAGTGTACTGTTGCTGAAGCGATACCAAGTAGGAGTCTCGATGGTCAGACCAATTCGGAAGGGACTTTCTACCATAGGACGGGCAATGAAGCCAAGCTTCAAGTTTACGCCATGACCTTCAATGTCGCGGTCGTTGTATAGCATATAATCACCATAATTTCCGTCCCCGTCTATATTATGTTCCTCATACATGCTCCAAGAAACATAGTCGAGACGGTCAACGCCCAAGGTAAGGCCCGTATAGAAGCGATCGTTAACGTTGAACGCAACGTTCATGTCATAGGACTGCATCGAACCACGCTGGTGACGTGTGTAGAAACTCTTCTCACCACTGTAATAGTTACGAAAGACATCATTGTCTTCATCGTATGAAAGATACCCCTCTTTTGCAGCCATATCTGACAAATTTGACTGAACGTACTGGGGATCGTAGTACGCAGTTGCAAGTTCTGCCACCTGATCCATCTGTGAGAGACCTCCAAGGTTCTGGTTATCGGCATAGAAACCCATGTTGAAGTTGGCCTTCTTCTGATAGTTTACGCCAAAGTTCACGTACTTCAGTTTAGGACCATCTGTCCTTAGACTCCACACAAAACCCATTTGGTCGAAGCTAGCACGAGCCAGTTTCTCATTAAATGTGCGATTGCCGTCATTCGAGTTCCAACCGTTGGCTTTGTTAGGCACGATGGCGCCAAAGGTCAATGCAACGTCACTCTTGCGATAAAGAGCCATACCTGCAGGATTGGAACTGATGACAGAGAGGTCTGCTCCCAAGGCGCCCATAGCACCTCCCATACCTACGTAGCGAGCAGTTCCAATAACGTCGTCAGTAGCTGTAAGGCGATCGTTCAGGTAAGTGTCCTGTGCGCTTGCGATGGCTGCTGCACCCAGCAACATGGCCATCAGGAAATAACGCTTTGTCATATCAGTTATTGTAATAATGTCAAATGTTTAATGTCAAATGTAAATATTGTCCAATTGTGAAATTGTCCAATCGTCAAATCTGTTAGCGTCTTCCGCCGCCACCACCACGACTGGCACCGCCGCCACCGGAGAAACCACCGCCTCCACGAGAGCCACCTGAGAAACCGCCACCGCTTGAGAAGCCACCACTACGGCTGCTGCTACTCGAAATGCTACCACCACGGGAAACTGCAGAAGAGCTACGAGTTGCTGCAGAAGAACTGCGTGTTGCAGTGCTGGTGCTACGGGATACAGTATTTGTACGGCTATTGGTTACGGTCGAACGCGACGAGCTACCGTTGATGCCACGAACTGTGGAATTTGTACCACGAGTATTGATGCCTGAGCGAACTGCTCCACGTTCACCACGTGTAACGGGAACTGTCGTGCGACTGCTACCCAAAGCACTCGTGCCAGTGCGTCCACTACGAGTGATGGTACGTGTTGAACCATTGGTTCCACGGCTCGAACCGCCAGTCATAGCATACCCGCGTCCACCATTGAATCCACGATGAGGTGTATTGCTTGTCCAGTTGGGATAATAGTGATGGTGATGACCCCAACCATAGTAACTCCATCCATAGCCATAGTGCCAGGGATCATACCAGGGATCGTACCAGCCCCAGTAACCACGCCAACCATACCAGCCCCAGGGACGATAACCCCATCCCCATCCTCCATAGTACCAGGGATCGTAGTACCAAGGATCGTACCAGGGATCATACCAACTGTAATAAGGATAACCAAAACCATGGAAACGAGCCAGACGAGCCGAATAGATGTAATCGTCATCGACAGAGGCAGGTTCTTCGTTCAGGCCACTATAACCATTACTCAAAACGTACTCTCCCTTCTCGTTCAGAGCCAGTTGGCTTTCGTCGACTTGGAAAGTATCTGTCTCCGTAATGATGGTCACGCTCTTGCCGGTAGTACCACGGCGGTTGTATTCATCAACGTCGCGCAACGGTCCAGTGTAATACTCCGCAGTAGTTGTTTGCTGAGGCCTTACGGTCTGGCGCGCAACACTCGTCGAGGGAGCTGTTTTGGTGGTTGTCTGCGTTGACGTTGCTTTCTTCTTCGGAACGAAGTACATGTCGTCATCGTTCTGTGCGTAGCTGATGACTGGCAACATAACCAGCATCATCCAAAAGATTGTTCTTGCTTTCATAACTACCATATTTAGAGTTTCTCTGATGCAAAATTACTACCTTTTTACCTCTCTGCAAGGGGAAAATCCCCATTTTCTAGGGGAAAATCCCTCTAATATTCTAATTTTTGCTTAATTTTGCCTTAAATAAATACATAGGCATGAAATATTTTGAGGTAGAATTTAGTGTTAAGCCTTATAGCGAAGAGGCTTGCGACGTATTATCCTCCCTGCTTGCCGACGTAGGGTTTGAGACTTTTGTCCCCAAGGCTGAAGGCCTTGAAGCATACATCCAGCAGGCGTTTTATGATGAAGAATCCGTCCGACAGTTGACGAAGGACTTCCCTCTACCCCACTTTAACATTAGTTTTATTACGCGTGAGGCACCTGATGAGGACTGGAACCAACGTTGGGAAGAAGAGGGCTTCGAACCCATTGTCATCGACAGCCTTGTAGGCATTCACGATACGCGACACACCTGTCCCTCGCCTTGCATCTATGACATCACCATTAATCCGCGTATGGCCTTTGGAACGGGTACTCATCCCACCACGAGGCAGATTCTGCGACAACTTTGTTCGATGGACATGCAGGACATGAGCGTCGTTGATGCAGGTTGTGGCACGGGTGTCTTAGGCTTCCTTTGTTCCATGCGAGGGGCAAAGGATGTCTTCAGTTACGACATCGATTCGTGGAGTGTGGAGAACACAAAGATAAATGCCGAGTTGAACGGCATCACCAACATTCGCGTACAGGAAGGCGATGCAAGCGTCCTGCCCACCAGTCCGGCGTTCGACCTGCTGATAGCCAACATCAATCGCAACATCTTGCTTCAGGACATGCCCCGCTTTGCCCAGGTTCTCAAGTCTGGAGGTCAACTGTTGCTCAGCGGTTTCTATGAGTCTGATGTTCCCCTACTCTTGCAGAAGGGAGAGGAATTAGGTTTGTCTTTGGAAAAGGAAACGTGCGAGGAAGGTTGGGCAATGCTTTTCCTTCGGAAATGTGAATAAACGCGTTTCAACTGCCCTCGCTAACTCGCAGCCTTTAATGATCAATGTTCAATGTTCAATGTTCAATTTCACTCCCCTTCCGGCGCAATGGCGGGTTGTAACGTCATTTGCTTCAGTGCTTTCATGTCACCGTTGAAGATGTCAAAGTCGACAAAACCCTTGATGCCGTCCACTCGTCCGCAGTCGGTATATTGCCAGAAGGCCCACTTTCCTTTATACTTCAACTTTTTCTCGTAATAGTGCGCTATCCACAAGGGGTATTCGTTCAGGGCAGGCGTGTTGAGATAATCTTGCTTGAACTTGTAAGAAGTATAGATTATCGGCGCCACGCCATAGACGCTTTGCACAATTTCAAGCCACGTCAACACGTCGCGCTGGAACTCCTTCAGTGGTTTGTTGCCTCGCTTCTCTATGTCGAGAATAGGTGGCAAGTCGCCCTCGAGCAGATGAACCTGATGGAGAAAGTATTCTGCCTGACGCGTAATATTCTTGTCGGGAATGTAGAAATGATAGGCTCCACGCACGAGGTCGTTCTCGCGAGCCCAATGGAAGTTGTCGTTGAAGTTCTCGTCGAACAGCGTTGCGCCTTCCGTAGCCTTGATGATAACGAAACTGATGGGATGGTCGCCAATCTTCGCATTACGGAGTCTGTCCCAGTCGATGCGATCCTGATGGTGACTGATGTCAATACCCATAATGTCGTATCCCGTAGGATAGTCGGGTTCACCATAGATGGCTCGCCAACGAAACGACAACGGAGTGACAAAGAAATTGTAGAACACAAACACATAGGCCGCAACCACAAGGATGCCTCCCAGTAGCAGCCCCCACCATGACAACCAGCGAGAGCCACCGGAGGATTTTTTCCTCTGGTGGCTCCGCCTTGCATGCTTCTTATGTGTTTTGTTCATTAACCGTTAACCCGTTAAACTGTTAACCGTTAAACAATTACTTTGCCTGCTCCAGCGCCAAGGTCTTGGTGCACTGGTCACACACCTCAGAAGGACCGAAGTACTGGATAGGACCAGGATAGACATAACGCGTCTCACGTGCCCACTGTTCGCGCTTCGATGCGAAATACTTGAAGGGAGCACCATCCAGTTCTACCAAAGCCTTGCGGATAACGGGCTTGTTGGCACCATTACGTCGTTCGATGTTCATCATCATAGTGATGGGCACACCACCGGCAATCCACTCTGCAGCAGGGGCTGTAGTGTTTTTGATAACACTCATGTAACCCGTCTTACCGTTCGAGATCAGACGGCTGGCATTGTAACCCAGGCTGTAGCAGTAGTCGGCATCATAGTTCGAGGGAGCTGCACAGCGACCTTCGTAACCGAAGAAGTGGTGCTGAGCGCTGAACTTACCGTTGAACTTACCTTCCTTCTTCCACTCGGCCAATTTCTTGGCAACCATAGCGCTGAGCAGTTTCTCAGTCTCAATCAGGCTCACCTGAACGTTTCCGTGGGGGTCACGGTCGAGGCAGAGCTGACGCTTAACGTCGGCAGGCAAACTCTCGAGCACAGCCTTGTTCTCGGCAGTGATGTTGCTGAGTACGAACTCAATCTGCTCATCGGCACTCTTAAACTCGCGAGGCTCGCCCGTTGCAGGATCGGTCAGCACCTCGTTCAACTGGGCAATGAGCTTCTTGATAGCAGGAATGAACTCAATCAAGCCTTCGGGAACGACCACCGTACCGAAGTTGTTGCCGTCGGCAGCACGTAGGGCAACGGCCTTGGCGATGTACTCAACAACGTCGTCGAGTGACATCTGCTTAGCCTCCACTTCCTCACTGACGAGGCAGATGTTAGGCTGGCACTGCAGGGCGCACTCCAGAGCGATGTGAGAGGCTGAACGACCCATCACCTTGATGAAGTGCCAGTACTTGCGAGCCGAGTTGCAGTCGCGCTGGATGTTACCGATGAGTTCACTGTAGGTCTTGCAAGCGGTGTCGAAACCAAACGAGGTCTCAATCTGCTCGTTCTTCAGGTCACCGTCGATGGTCTTGGGGCAACCGATAACCTGCACGCCATACTTCTTGGCAGCATAGTACTCGGCCAGCACACAAGCGTTGGTATTAGAGTCATCGCCACCAATGATGACGAGGGCCTTGATGCCGAGCTCGCGCAGAATCTGGATACCACTTTCAAACTGAGCTTCCTTCTCCAGTTTTGTACGGCCAGAGCCGATGATGTCGAAACCACCCGTGTTGCGATACTCGTCGATGAACTCGTCGGTGAACTCCACATACTTGTGATCAACCAGACCACCAGGTCCCATCAGGAAACCATAGAGCTTCGATTCCTTGTTCAGCGACTTCACACCGTCGTACAGACCACTGATGACGTTGTGACCACCAGGAGCCTGACCACCCGACAGGATGATACCAACGTTGATAGCCTCACGATTCTCGCTTTCAGCAGGTACGAACTCCACTACAGGCATTCCATAGGTATTGGGGAACAGAGCCTTTATCTCTTCCTGGTTACCTACACTCTGGGTAGCAGCACCCTCCTTCACTTTAACAGGTCCTTGCAGAGCCTTAGGCAGCTTGGGCTGATAGGCGGCTCTTGCAATCTGCAATGCACTTTTTTCCATAGTTTTTTCTTAATATAATATAGTAAACAATTTCGACTTGCAAAGATAGTGAAAATCGAGTGCAATACCAAATAAAGAATAGAAAAATATGGCAACATAAAGCGAAAACGTGTTCACATGTTTTTACAATGATAGCGTAATGAAAGGCTGTAAGCCTAAGTGCAAAGCACTTCGTGTACTTGTTCGACGTACATTGAACCTAATCTCACCTTCTCTCATTATTCCTATCTCACTACAAGTAACGTATGTGCACTGCACAAGGTAGCCAGTCTATGTGATGTAGTGGAGTGTAAGTAAACTTACAAGCAATAGAGAAAGTTTCTATTATTTTCTCTAATATTAGGGTTTTTGCTCGTTTATCCGTATCCTTAAGGCTTAGCCTCGAAAATAGGATGCATCTCGGCAATACAAAAAAAGAATTGTGTTACACACTTTTAGCTTACAGCGTTTATTCTGACTTCACCGCCCGAAAATATGCCGCAAACATGTTTTCGAACCATTTCGTCATATTTTTTTGTTCTTTTATTTGGTATTGCACCCATTTTTCACTATCTTTGACCAGTTTTGTAACCCAACAAACAATTACAGTTATGGCAAAAAGAAGAGATTTGAAGAAAGGAATCAACTTCCTTTGTGGTGAATTGTTCGCTGAGTGTGTGGCAATTATGCATTACCAAAAACCTACGCCACAAGAAGACGTGGACAACGTGATGACCAGCATCCTAAACCTGCAGGACGACATGCTGAGCCGCGTGAGTCACGTAGAACCGGGTATGAAAGCCAAAGACTATTTCAAGAAACTGCGCGAGGACATGATCAGTCACACCGATGAAATTGTGGAACACATAAAAGCACTACTTTAGCGCAAATTAAGAATAGGCCCCTCTCCCCGCTCCCCCGAGGGGGGGAGGGCCTTGCAGAATAAAAAATGGTAAATGTTCAATGTTTTGCTCGGTGAAGTAAGGAAACGCTTGTGTAGCGAAGAGGAGCGAAAATCCCCAATACATTCTTAATTCTTAATTTTCGAATACTCCCCTTTAACTCCCGCGAGTGAAACGAGCAACAACATCCCTTTAACAAAACAACATGCTTCAAAAGATTTGCAGGTGGATTCTATACCGTCGTATGGGCTACCACTTCGAGGAGACAGTAAAAAGACCGCGTAAGTACATCATCGCTCTGGCTCCTCATACCTCGAACTGGGACTTCATCATGGCACTACTGTTCATGGGTGCCGAGCAGTTCCAATGCGGGTTTATGATGAAGAAGGAATGGTTCTTTTGGCCTCTTGGTCCCATCTTCAAGCGTATGGGTGGCATTCCCGTCTATCGTGAGAAGAACCGCAGTGTGACCGACGTACTGGCACAGCAGGCTCGCGAGGCCGATGAATTCCGTCTGTGCATTACGCCTGAAGGCACGCGAAGACGCCAACCCGAGTGGAAAAAGGGGTTCTACTACATCGCCCTAAAGGCAGAACTCCCCATCCTACTCTACGGACTCGACTACAAGCGTCGCCTCATCCAGTGCACCAAACAGGTTATCCCCGACGGAAACTTCGACAAACAAATAGTGGAAATCAAGCAATACTTTGAGGGCTTTCAAGGGAAATATCCTGAAAAGTTCACGACGGGACTTTAGCGCGAAATATCAGCCCCTCTCTATCTCCCCCAAGGGGGAGGAAAATGAAGAATGAAGAATCACCTCACCCCTATCCTCTCCCAAGGAGAGGGAGTTGCAAAGCAAAAATTGTGCATTGACCATTGTGAATAGCGTAAAAAAAAGATTATGCATACTCCTATCACTGCTTCTGGTGACGGGAATTTCGCTATACGCACAAAACGATGCGGCCACACGCATACGCAATCGACTCACTGACTACTTTGTCAACTACACCAATGCCGCATACACCAGCAACGACCCTATAAAACTGACAAACGTAGAGGTCGACGCCACACAGCGACTGGTGCGACTCTATGCCAATGCGGCCTTTGCCACACAACCCTTCACACGCGAAACCGTGCGACGCATCAGACAGGACATCGAACGCCTGATGCCTCCTCCCTACAACACCTACAACATCACCATTCTGGCCAATGGGACACCCATTGAGGAACTCATCCCACTGGAGTGGAACGATACCACTGCGGAAAAGCGACGCTGGGGAAACCTCGAATACAAAGGCAATCCCTGGGTGTCGCCCATCTCCCTACCCTACGACATCACACACGGACTTCGCGGGCGTCACCTCGTCGTATGGCCCAGTCACGGACGCTATTTCGACACATCGAAAGGCACCTGGCAATGGCAACGACCACGCCTCTACTGCACCACGGAGGACATCTTCACGCAGTCCTTCGTCGTCCCCTTTCTCATCCCCATGCTTGAGAATGCTGGAGCCAACGTCTTTGTCCCTCGCGAACGCGACTGGCAACGACACGAGGTGATTGTGGACAACGACATCAACACACCTGAGGGCACTTACTCCGAGACCAACGGCACCTACGAATGGGAGGATGCCGGCACGGGATTCTGCAAGATTCAGGACATCTATTTCGACGGAGAGAACCCCTTCACGGCAGGCACTTGCCGAAAGGCCGAAGCACAACCACGCAGGCGACAGAACAGCCAGATCGTGTGGCAACCTCAACTGCCTGAGGAAGGACCGTATGCCGTCTATGTCAGCTATGCCTCCTTGCCCACCAGCGTCAGTGATGCTGAATACACCGTACGACACAAAGGCATCGTCACACGCTTCCGCGTCAATCAGCAGATGGGAGGCGGCACGTGGGTCTATCTGGGAACTTTCGATTTCGCCGCTGGCTCATCGCTCGACAACTGTGTCATGCTCTCCAACCAAAGCAATTACAGAGGCGTAGTCACAGCCGATGCCGTGCGATTTGGCGGAGGTATGGGCAATATCTCACGTGGCGACTCGATACATGCCTTCACACGCAGTGAAATGCCCCGATTCCTCGAAGGAAGCCGATACTATGCCCAGTGGGCGGGAATGCCCTATGAGATATACAAGAACAAGGAAGGTGTCAGCGACTATGCTGAGGACATCAATGTGCGTTCGCTCATGGCCAATAGCATGGCACGAGGCTCACTGTACTTGCCGGGCGACAGTGGTCGTTGTGTTCCACTGGAACTCTCGTTGGCCGTACATAGCGACGCAGGTTTCCGACCCGACAGCACCCTTATCGGGACACTGGGAATCTACACCACTGGTCCCTACACCACTACTACCGACCAGTTCGATGGACAGCTGGCCGAAGGACTATTGCCAAGTAATCGTTCGCGACTGATGGGACGCGACCTCTGCGACATCGTAATGACACAAGTCGATGAGGACATACGCACACAAATAGGCACTTGGAACAGGCGTCAGATGCACGACCGCAACTATTCGGAAACGCGTGTGCCTGAAGTCCCAAGCATGATACTCGAAACCTTGTCGCACCAGAACTTTGCCGATATGCTGCGAGGCCACGACCCATCGTTCAAGATGCTTCTCTCGCGCGCTATATATAAAGGTATATTGAAGTACACCTCCGCCGTTCACGGACGCGAAGGATTCGTGGTGCAACCCCTACCCATCGTGGACTTCTCTGCCATACTGAGCGCACAAGGCGACTCCGTAACGCTTTCGTGGAGGGCAGCAGAAGGGAAGAACGAGCCTAAGGCACAGCCCACGGGCTACGTCGTCTATACAAGCGAGGGCGAACGAGGCTACGACAACGGAAAAGTAGTGTACAAGACGCATGTAAAACTGCCCGTGCAACGTGGTTTGCTGACCCGCTATCAGGTGCGTGCCTTCAACGAGGGCGGATGCAGTATGCCTAGCGAGGAACTCTGTGTCTATTCCCCTCTGCAGGCAAGTCGTCGTCTGCTCATCGTAAACGGATTCACACGTCTGGCAGCACCTCAACCCGTTGACAACGATTCCCTGCGAGGCTTCGACTTCAACTTAGACCCAGGTGTGGTGTATCAGCATAGCCCTGCCTACTGTGGTCGGCAGACCAACATGCGAAAGGGCATCGGCGAGAACTTTGGCCAGAGCGGCAGTGAGTTTGAAGGTCTGATTATGGCTGGCAACACCTTTGACTTCCCAACCCAACACGCCCGAGACTTCCTGTTGGCCGACACAGTCCTGAGCATTTCATCGTGCTCGAGCAGTGCTTTTGAAAAGGGAACCATCACTGGCGGATATCATGTCATCGACATCATCCTGGGAGCACAAAGGAACGACGGTTACAGCATGAACGCCCAACCCGCCTTCTCCAGAGAAATGTACGAAGCCATCAACCACTTCACACGCAACCACACGTCAGTGCTCATGAGTGGAGCCTACATCAGCGAGGAGATTGCTCCTGAGTTTGCCAGCAACACACTGCATTTCGTTCCTGACGGATCGTGTGCGCTCAACGATAGCACCAATGTGCTTACGGGCATGAACACCCAATTCTCCGTCTATTGTCAGCCCAACGAACAGCGTTATTCCCTGCGTCGCATAAGCGCCCTGCTTCCGACGCAGGACGCCTTCACCTCCGTAACCTCTCCTGCTCCTCTTCGCTCTCTCTCCGTTGCCTATCAAGGTCCAAGCTATCGCGCCCTCACCTACGGATTCCCCCTCGAATGCATTCGCGAGCCCGAAACGCGCCGCGCCATCATGGGAGCATCCCTGTCCTTCCTACTGACTAAATAACCTCAAAACCTTATAACCTTATAACCTCAAAACCTCAAAACCACATGACCATACAAACAAATTCCAAAGGTTCACGCAGCATCGAAGTGAGCGAGAACCATCTCGAAACATTGCGACGTTATTCCCTGCTTAGCGACTTGCTCGACAGCAACGGAATCGTGGATGAAAGCGTTCTACAGAAACTTCGCCTCAACACCCGTGCCCTGCTGGAGCACCATAGCGACGACGCCGACCTGTTGGCCCTGTGCCACGAAGTGATCTTCCACGACAACATGAAGGCTTACGGTCTCCACCAACTCATCCTGCTCTATCTCGCCAAGTACGAAGAGGTTGAAAAAGACTGACGACATCACCCGCTGGCTTCCTACCACCCGCAAGGAGATGGAACTGCGAGGCTGGGAACAAGCCGACGTCATCTTGTTCTCGGCCGATGCCTACGTCGACCATCCCTCGTTCGGAGTGGCTGTCATCGGACGTTTGCTCGAGGCAGAAGGACTGCGTGTGGCCATCGTTCCGCAACCCGACTGGCACGGCGACTTGCGCGACTTCCGTCGTTTGGGGAGACCTCGTCTGTGGTTCGGCATTGCTCCAGGTTGCATGGACTCGATGGTGAACAAGTACACTGCGGCTCGCAGACTTAGGAGTGAGGACGCATACTCGCCTGACGGGCGTCACGATATGCGACCGGAATACCCCACCATCGTCTATAGCCAGATACTACGCAAACTCTATCCCGACGTACCCATAATTCTTGGCGGTATCGAGGCAAGTCTGCGTCGACTCACGCACTACGACTACTGGCAAGATAAATTCCTACCCAGCATCCTGCTGCCTTCGGGAGCAGACTTGATTGTCTATGGAATGGGCGAGCAACCTACGCTTGAGATTGCCCATCGCCTCATGCAGATGATTGATGACTACGACCCCTCGCTCTCCTATGACGAGGAGGGAGCGTCCTGCATTGGACGCGAGGCTTTTGCCAAAGCACTTTTGGGCGAAAAACAGATTCCACAGACAGTAACGGTCACCTCCTGCCCCTTGTCCCTTGGCCCTTCTCACCGACTTTATTCCCACGAAGAATGTCTTGCCGACCCAAAGAAACAGGCCGAGAACTTCCGGCACATCGAGGAGGAAAGCAATAAGTTGCACGCCCAGACACTCATCCAGCAGGTTGGCGAACAATACGTCGTGGTCACCCCACCCTATCCGCCTATGACTACGGAAGAGTTGGACCACTCGTTCGACCTTCCCTACACACGCATGCCCCATCCCAAGTATGCAGGCAAGCGCATTCCTGCCTACGAGATGATTCGCCACAGCGTATGCCTCCATCGCGGATGCTTCGGTGGCTGTGCCTTCTGCACCATCTCAGCACATCAGGGTAAGTTCATCGCAAGTCGTTCGAAGGAGAGCATACTCAGGGAGGTAAAGTCCGTCACCGAGATGCCCGACTTCCGCGGTTACATCAGCGACCTTGGTGGTCCGTCGGCGAATATGTATCAGATGGGAGGCAAGGACAAGAACCTGTGTGCTCAATGCAAGCGACCTTCGTGCATCCATCCTCGCATCTGTCCCAACCTGAACGGCGACCATCGTCCCTTGCTCGACATCTATCGGGCTGTGGACAAAGTGCCTGGCGTGAAGAAGAGTTTCATCGGAAGTGGTGTACGATACGACCTTCTGCTCCACGACTACAAGGACGAAGCGCTGAACCGTGCGGCACGAGAATATACGCAGGAACTCATCACGCACCACGTGAGCGGACGACTGAAAGTTGCTCCCGAGCACACCGAACCGCATGTGCTGCAACTCATGCGCAAGCCACCGTTCGAGCAGTTCCATCGCTTCAAAGCCATCTTCGACCGCATCTGTCAACGTGCAGACTTGCGACAGCAAATCATCCCCTATTTCATCAGCAGTCACCCCGGTTGCAGAGAGCAGGATATGGCCCGTCTGGCCGAGCGAGTACGACCACTGGGGTTCCACCTCGAGCAGGTGCAGGACTTCACTCCCACCCCCATGACCGTCAGCACTGAAACATGGGCAACGGGCTATCATCCCTACACGCTTGAACGCGTCTTCTCGGCAAAATCACCCGACGAGAAAAAGCGACAAAAGCAATACTTCTTTAAGTAATCCTCCACATCTTCTTACTTCTTCGCAGATTCAATACAAACTGCATCACGGAAAAAGCAAATTTTGTTTGCTTATTCCCTCGGTTTGCATTATCTTTGCATTCCGTTTAACAATAAACTATAAACCGTAAACTGTAAACTATCATTAATATGGCTCAATGGTTTGAATGCAAAATCCGTTTCGACAAGACGATGGAGGACGGAAAGATTAAGCGAGTGACAGAAGCATATATGGTTGACGCCCTGACCTTCACTGAGGCAGAGCGCCGTTTCCTCGAGGAGGTTGAGCCCTTCGTGAGTGGCGACTACGAGGTGGCTGACATCAAGAAAGCAAAGCTGGCTGAGGTGATGACCAGTAACGACGGTAACGACGACCGATGGTATAAGGCTAAGGTGACTTTCATCACCCTCGATGAGAAGACAGCCGTAGAGAAGCGCACCGCACAGAACATACTCGTTCAGGCTCGCGACCTGAAGACCGCCGTTGCCAACCTGGAGAAAGGTATGGCTGGGACGATGGGCGACTGGGAACTGACAGCAGTGAACGAGACGGCGATACTCGACATCTTTCCGTATAAGAAAGAAGATTAAGGGCTAAGGGCTAAAGTCAAAAGTCAAAAGTCAAAGGTCTAAGGTCAAAGGTCTAAGGTTTAAAGGCTAAAGAATAAGGATTAAGGATGATAAAGGAAGAAATTCGCAGCATCACAACTGAACTTCCCAAAGGCGTTCGTTTGGTAGCCGTATCGAAGTTCCATCCCGAAGAGGCCATCATGGAGGCTTATGAGGCGGGACAACGGGTGTTTGGCGAAAGTCACGTGCAGGAGCTACAACGCAAGCACGAGCTGTTGCCGTCGGACATCCAATGGCACTTCATCGGACACTTGCAGACCAACAAGGTGAAATACATCGCACCGTACGTTAGTCTAATTCATGCTGTCGACACACCCAAGTTGCTTGCCGAGATTAGCAAGCAAGGTCTCCGTTTTGGACATGTGATTCCTTGCCTTCTACAGCTGCATGTGGCACAGGAGGAGACGAAGTTTGGTTTCACACCCGACGAGGCAGAAGAATTTCTATCGCAAGGCGAATGGCGCGAGATGACAGGAGCACAGTTGTGCGGCATCATGTGCATGGCTTCACTCACCGACGACGAAGCACAGATTGCACGCGAGTTTGAAGAGGCTCGGAAGTTTTTCCTTCACGCACGCGAAACCTATTTTTCTGATTCCCCAGCCTTCTGCGAATGCTCGTGGGGCATGTCGGACGACTACCATATCGCTCTCCAACACGGCTCTACGATGGTGCGCATCGGCAGTCGCATCTTCGGACAAAGGCAATACTGAACAACTGAGGACTAGATGGTCCTCAGTTTGTTTTTCTATGGGTATAAAAGAAATGCGAATACTCCACTAGCCTTAAGCACGTCCATAAAGACATCTTTTCGAAACACGGCTGGGTAGCTGTTTCCACAAGTCATTTTTTGCACACATCCCCCCCTATTGTGTCGAAATCGGCACGATGGGGGGTTAATTATTGCACAAAAGTTTTGGTAGTGTGCCAAATTAGTTGTAACTTTGCACAGATTTAATAAAAACGAGCAAAAATACAGTCGGAAATATTATGGAGACAGCCGGAAGCTTTAACCAAATAATAGCCGAGGCCATACAGAAGTTCTGGGATTGCGATTCAATGAGCGACTACGGCATGGCTACACTTCAGTATAAAGATGTGGCACGTATCATTGAAAAGCTACATATTCTTTTCGAGCAAAGTGGTGTGAAGCCAGGTGACAAGGTAGCCTTGTGCGGACGCAACCAGTGTCGCTGGGGTGCTGCATTCTTTGCCATCACAACGTACGGCGCTGTGGCAGTCCCCATTCTTCACGAGTTCCATCCCGAGCAGATTCACGATATTGTGAACCACTCGGATGCCCGCTTGCTCTTCATCGAGGACAAGATTTACCAGGAACTCTCAGCAGACAAGATGCCAAACCTCGAGGGTATTCTGAGCATCATTGACTATCATCTCTTCACCAGTCGCAGCAAGCAGTTGACTTATGCCCGCGAGAACCTGAACCGTTTGTTCGGCGAGAAGTTCCCCATGAACTTCCGCAAGCATCACATCAACTACTATAAGGATAGTCCTGAAGAGCTTGCCATCATCAATTACACGAGTGGTTCCACGGGCAATTCCAAGGGTGTGATGATACCCTACCGTGCGATATGGAGCAATCGCGAGTTTGCACACGCCAACATCGGCCACGTGATACACCAAGGCGTGAACATTCTGTCGATGCTACCATTGGCACACACCTACGCAATGGCTTTCGAGTTCATCTATTCCTTCTCGAATGGAGCCCACATATTCTTCCTGACCAAACTGGCCAGTCCCACCGTATTACTCAAGGCACTTGCCGACCTGCGACCCAGCTGTATCTTCGTGGTGCCACTCATCATCGAGAAAGTGGTACGCAAGGCAGTACTTCCTAAGGTGCAGGACATCAAGATGCGGCTCCTGCTGAAAACGCCTGTTGTGGGCGACCACATTCGCAAGAAGATATGCGAAGGTCTCAGCAATGCCCTTGGTGGTAATTTCTTCCAGATAATCATTGGTGGTTCGGCACTGAACAAGGAGGTTGAGGACATTCTTCACGACATCGGCTTCCACTACACCGTTGGCTATGGTGCCACAGAGTGCGCTCCACTACTTGCCTACGCCCCATGGGACTCCTATGTACCTGGCAGTTGCGGAAGGCCTGTACCACGCATGGAACTCAGGATTGATAGTCCCGACCCAGAAAACACTCCTGGTGAGATACTGGCCCGCGGCATGAACGTAATGCTGGGTTACTACAAGAATGAGGAAGCCACAGCCGAAACCCTGAAGGATGGCTGGTATCATACAGGCGACCTGGGTGTAATGGACAAGGAAGGCAATGTCTTCATCAGGGGACGCTCGAAGAACATGCTTCTGGGAGCCAACGGACAGAACGTTTATCCCGAGGAGATTGAAGACAAGCTGGTGAGTCTGCCGCTTGTCAGTGAATGTGTGGTCATCCAGAAGGGAGAAAAGTTCTACGGTCTGGTCTATCCCGATCCCGACAAGGTGAAGGAGCTCGGACTCTCGCGCACAGACCTCGAAGCCATTATGGAGCAGAACCGCAAGGATCTCAACCTAATCATCCCCAACTACTGCAGCCTTAGTGGCATTCACCTGATGGACGAGGAATTCGAAAAGACGCCAAAGAAGAACATACGCCGCTTCAAGTACATGGATTATCCCATTCCTGTATAACAAACACAATTAACAGAACGAACAATTATACTATTATATAATATGGAAACCGCTGGAAGCTTTAACCAATTTATATTCGACGCCATTCAGAAGTATTGGGACCAGGACGCCATGTCGGACTATGGAGTCTCGACCCTGCAATACAAGGACGTGGCCCGCATCATCGAAAAACTGCACATCCTGTTCCAGCACAGTGGCATTCGTCCCGGCGACAAGGTGGCCCTGTGCGGTAAAAACCAAAGCCGTTGGGGTGCAGCATTCTTTGCCATCACCACTTACGGTGCAGTAGCAGTACCCGTACTGCATGAGTTCCACCCTCAGTCCATTCACGACATCGTTAACCACTCGGATGCCAAGCTGTTCTTTGTGGAGGACAAGATATTCCAGAGCCTTGATCCCGACGAGATGCCCCAGCTGGAAGGTATCCTCAGCATCATCGACTATCACCTCTTTGTTTCGAGAAGTGAACTGCTGACCTTCGCCCGCGAGAACCTCAACCGCCTGTTTGGCGAGAAGTTCCCCATGAATTTCCGCAAGCATCATATTGCGCCCTACTATGCCGACCAGCCCGAGGAGATGGCCATCATCAACTACACCAGTGGCTCTACTGGTAACTCGAAGGGTGTGATGATTCCCTATCGCGCCTTGTGGAGCAACAGGGAGTTTGCCGATCAAGTGTTTGGCCAGCAGTTCAAGGATGCCAACAGCAAGCGCATACTTTCCATGTTGCCTATGGCACACACGTATGGTATGGCCTTCGAGTTCATATACGAATTCACCATCGGAGTTCACGTGTATTTCCTCACGAAGCTTGCAAGCCCCACGATATTGCTCAAAGCACTCGCCGACATTCGTCCTCGCGTGCTCATCGTGGTTCCGCTCATCATCGAAAAGATTGTGCGCAAGGCCATCATGCCTCGACTGCAAGACCCGAAGGTGCGCATACTGATGATGACGCCCGTCATTGGCGACCGCATACGCCGCAAGATATGCGACGGACTAACCAAAGCCCTGGGAGGCAACTTCTATGAAGTCATCGTGGGCGGCTCGGCGCTGAACAAGGAGGTTGAGGATATCCTCTACGACATCGGCTTCCGCTACACCGTAGGTTACGGGGCAACGGAATGCTCGCCCATACTGGCCTATTCCGACTGGCAAACGTATGTCAAGGGCAGTTGTGGGCGTCCCGCTCCCCGAATGGAACTGAAGATTAACAGCAAAGACCCCAAGAACATACCAGGCGAAATACTGGCCCGCGGAATGAACGTCATGCTGGGTTACTACAAGAACGAGGAGGCCACAGCCGAAACCCTGAAGGATGGCTGGTACCATACCGGCGACTTAGGCGTGATGGACGAAGACGGCAACGTATTCATCAAGGGCCGTTCCAAGAACATGCTACTGGGTGCCAACGGACAGAACGTCTATCCCGAGGAGATTGAGGACAAACTGGTGGGTATGCCGTTGGTAAGTGAGTGCGTCGTCATTCAGAAGGGCGAGAAGTTCTATGGTCTGGTCTATCCCGACCCCGACAAGGTGAAGGAGCTCAGCCTGTCGCAAAGCGACCTCGAAGACATCATGGAGCAGAACCGCAAAAACCTGAACCTTGTCATTCCCAACTACTGCAGCCTGAGTGGCATACGCCTGATGGACCAGGAATTTGAGAAGACGCCGAAGAAGAGCATCCGCCGATTCAAGTACATGGACTACCCCATCGACTAAGGGGAATCCGCATGCTCTTATCCTCTTACAGTAATCATCATGGCCCACTGACGTGAGATTTTCCGGCACGCCTCTGGGTCATGATTTTTGTTTCATCTCACCACCTATGACCAGACACCTTCTTCTTTCCCTCTTGCTCAGCCTGACGCCGTTGTTCTCCTTCGCCAGTCAGTGGGACGACGCGCTCTATCACCAAATCGAACAGAGCATTCAGTCGCCTCAGTTCGGCTCTCACACCGTAGTCATCACTCGCATGGGTGCTAAGCCTTCGGCCACAGCCGTCCACAACCAGCGAGCAATACAGCGAGCCATCGACCGCTGTTCGCGCAAGGGCGGTGGCCGTGTCATCGTGCCTGCCGGAAAGACATTCCTCACAGGGGCCATCCAACTCAAATCGGGCGTCTGTCTGGTCATCGAGGAAGGGGCTGTCCTTCGCTTTGCCTTCCAGCCCGAGATCTACCCCATCGTCGAAACGTCGTGGGAAGGTCTCGACTGCTACAACCTTTCGCCCTGCATCTATGCCTTCAAGGCGACGGACATCGGAATTTCTGGTAAAGGCACTATCGACGGCAGTGGCACGCGGGAAACGTGGTGGCCTTGGTGCGGTGCGGAACGTTATGGGTGGAAGCCTGGCATCGTGAGTCAGAGTCAGGGTGGTCGCAAGCGTCTGTTGCAGAACGGCGAGGACGGAGTGCCTATGTGCGACGAAGCCGGACAGCGCAATCCCCTGCGCACTTTCACTCCTGCCGACGGCATGCGTCCCCAACTCATCGGTCTGAACCAATGCCAGCGCATACGCATCGAGGGCGTCACCCTGCTGCGCTCCCCCTTCTGGGTGTTGCATCCGTTGAAGTGCACCGACGTTCATGTGCAGAATGTTCATTTCGAGAACGACGGACCGAACGGCGACGGATGCGACCCTGAGTCATGCAACCGCGTGCTCATCGAGGATTGCCTCTTCAACACAGGCGACGACTGCATAGCCATCAAGAGCGGACGCAATGCCGACGGTCGGCTTCGCAACATGCCCAGCCAGAACATCATCGTCCGCCGTTGTGTGATGAAGAACGGACACGGCGGCGTTGTCATTGGGTCGGAGATAAGTGGCGGCTGTCGCAACGTCTTTGCCCACGACTGCGAGATGGATTCTCCTGCCTTGGAACGCGTGCTGCGCATCAAGACGAACACATGTCGGGGCGGCGTGGTCGAAGGCATACACATGCGCGACATCCGTGTTGGTCAGTGCCGCGAGGCCGTGCTCAAGATCAACCTCAACTATGAACCGCGCGAGCAGTGCTGTCGCGACTACCCTCCCACGGTCAGGGACGTCGTCATGGAGAATGTCACCTGCCAGCGTTCGCGCTATGGTGTCCTCATCACGGGTCTCGAGGACAGTACGCTAGTCAGCGATGTGGAAGTCAAAAATTGCCGTTTCGACGGCGTGGAGCGTGGCAACAGCATCACGGGCAAGACCCGCGCCATCCGCATCCAAGACCTCTATGTCAACGGCAAGTTAGTCAAGGCAGAGTGAAATAAATAATCAAAAGTTCTTGAATGAATCAAACGTCACAAGTGCCGAGCGTAAGAGGATTTAAAAGGGAGTTAATGCTCCGTTGCTCTACGCTTGGCTCGTCCAAGAATGAACAATGAATAAAGGGCTCATTTAGAAGTTGAGCAAAAAGAATCAGGGCGACTCACTATCGTGTGGTCGCCCTGATGTTGTCATTGTGCCGTAAGGTTTACTTGAAGTAGCGCTTCAGCAGGCCAGCGAAGCCGGCACCGTGACGGGCCTCGTCCTTAGCCATCTCATGAACGGTGTCGTGAATGGCATCGAAACCTGCGGCCTTGGCGTTCTTGGCAATGCGGAACTTGTCCTCGCATGCACCGGCCTCAGCAGCAGCACGCTTCTCAAGGTTGGTCTTGGTGTCCCAAACGCACTCGCCAAGGAGTTCGGCAAAGCGGCTTGCGTGGTCGGCCTCTTCAAAAGCGTAACGCTTGAAGGCTTCTGCGATTTCGGGATAGCCCTCGCGGTCGGCCTGACGAGCCATAGCCAGATACATTCCCACCTCGCCGCACTCACCATTGAAGTGGTTGCGCAGGTCCTGAATCATTTCCTCACTAACGCCTTCGGGCTTGCCGTCGCCAATCTTGTGTACGGTGGCATAGGTCATGTCGGCATCTTCCTTCAGTTCGGAGAACTTGCTGGCAGGGGCCTTACAGATGGGGCAACGCTCGGGTGCTTCAGTGCCTTCGTGAACATATCCACATACGGCACAAATAAACTTCTTTGTCATAGCTTTTTTAAGTTTAGGTAAATTAAAAAGGTTTCTGGGACAAAGATAGTGCAAAGCGAGCGAATTTCCAAAAAAAGAATGGAATATTATAAGGTTACGGCGTAATAACTTGCTATTGGCGATGTAACATTATGATGAAAAGCCGTAGGCTGAGGGGCGGACAGCACCTATTCTTTATTGGGGAAATCCGAGCTGCAGCCTATTTTCGACGAAGTCAAAGTTAATAATTAATTTAATAATGAAGAATGAAAAGTGAAAAGTGAAAAATTATTTGCATGAACAGTATTTTTATCTTATCTTTGCCTTTCGAAACGCGATAGTAGCTCAGTTGGTAGAGCATTGGCTTCCCAAGCCGAGGGTCGCGGGTTCGAGTCCCGTCTGTCGCTCAATGTGAGGTTATAAGGTTGAAAGGTTGTAAGGTTATAAGATTAACCTCAAGACTTCAACATCTCAAGACCTCATTGCTTGGCATCTGTGTAGCAGGGACGCTTGCGTAGCCTGCAGGAGCAAGTAATCGGACGGACGAAGTCCCACGCTTGCGTAGCAGAGCGGGGCAAGAAACCTTAAAAACGGACCTATGAATTACGGATTTGTTAAGGTGGCTGCGGCCGTTCCCTCAGTCAGGGTTGGTGACCCCAAATTCAATGTCGAACAGATTGAATCCCTCATCATTCAGGCCAACAACCAAGGTGTAGAAATCATTGTCTTTCCAGAACTTTCGATTACCGCATACTCTTGTGGCGACTTGTTCTTCCAGCAACTGCTGTTGGACGAAGCTGAGATGGCACTCATCAACCTGATGAACTTCACGCGCAGCATGAACATCATCAGTGTCATCGGCGTACCCGTGCAATTTGGCGGCGGACTGGTGAACTGTGCAGCCGTCATGCAGAAGGGTAAACTGCTGGGGCTGGTGCCAAAGACGTTCATTCCCAACTACAAAGAGTTCTACGAGCGTCGGTGGTTCCAGAGTGCCGCCGACCTGGAGGATGGCAATGTGCTCATCTGCGGTCAACAAGTGTTGGTGAGCGCGCGACAGCTGTTCAAGACGCCATCATGCACGTTCGGCATTGAGATATGCGAGGACTTGTGGGCACCTATCCCACCCTCTTCGACACTGGCCCTGAAGGGTGCTGAAGTGATCCTGAACCTGAGTGCCGACACCGACGCTGCAGGCAAGTACGAATACATGAGCGGTCTGGTAAGGCAGCAAAGTGCGCGTCTGTTGGCTGGTTATGTCTATGCGAGCTGTGGTTTTGGCGAAAGCACCCAAGACGTGGTGTTCTCGGGCAAGACGCTCATCGTGGAAAACGGTGAACTGCTGAAGGAAGGTCCACGACACTCGATGGAAGAGATTATGACCATAAGCGAGATTGACGTGGAACGACTGCGTGCCGAACGCCGGCGCAATACGACTTTCAGCGCCAATGCTGCCCTGATGTGTGACTGTCCCATGCGCATCGTGGAGACAGCAAGCATGATTCAGGATACCATAGAACTGACGCGTGAGGTCAATCCCCACCCATTCCTTCCTGCCGAAGGTGCAGACCGCGACGAGCGTTGCGAGGAAATCTTCACCATACAGTGCGACGGCCTGGCCAAGCGCATCGTTCACACCAACTGCGAGACGGTGGTAGTGGGCATCTCGGGCGGACTGGATTCCACACTGGCCTTGCTGGTGTGCGCTAAAACTTTCGACCGCCTGGGTAAGAGTCGTCGAGGCATTATCGGCATCACGATGCCCGGCTTCGGAACGACTGACCGCACATACACCAACGCCATCCGGCTGATGCAGCAACTGGGCATTACCATCCGCGAAATCAGCATCAAGGAGGCTTGTCTGCAACACTTCCGCGACATCGGTCACGATCCCGAACAGCACGATGTGACTTACGAGAACAGTCAGGCTCGCGAACGCACACAAATCCTCATGGATGCGGCAAACCAGATGAACGGACTTGTAGTGGGTACGGGCGACCTCTCAGAACTGGCATTGGGCTGGGCCACATATAACGGCGACCACATGTCGATGTACGGCGTCAACGGTTCTGTTCCCAAGACACTGGTGAAGCATCTCGTTCGATGGATTGCAATGCACATCGGCGACCAGACCACCTGCAACACCCTGCTCGACATTATCGACACGCCCATCAGTCCCGAACTCATCCCTGCCGACAACGAAGGCAACATTCGCCAGAAGACGGAAGACCTGGTGGGACCATACGAACTGCACGACTTCTTCCTCTACCACATGCTGCGCAGCGGATATCATCCCCGCAAGCTGTTCATGCTGGCAAAACGCGCCTTCAAGGGAAAGTTCGAAGACGAAGTTATCAAGCACTGGCTTACCACCTTCTGCAGGAGGTTCTTCTCGCAGCAATTCAAGCGCTCGTGCCTGCCCGACGGACCGAAAGTGGGCAGCATATCCCTGAGTCCGAGAGGAGACTGGCGTATGCCCAGCGATGCCTCGGCAGAAATGTGGCTGGCAGAGTGCAAAGCCCTATAAAAGCGAGGCCGAATGAGGGTTTTGCCCCATTTTTTCTTAAAAATTACAAAAAAAAACGCAATTCACTTGATAATATAAATTAGAACCATTAATTTTGTGGTAATTAACACACTAAAAATATTATTTAAAACACACAATCATGACAAAGCAAGAGTTGGCAAAGAAGGTTGCTGCAATGACAGGAGTTGACCAGGCTACAGCCCTGGTATGTGTTGAAGGAGTTATGGCTGCCATCAAGGATAGTCTTATCCAAGAAGAGCCCGTTTATCTGCGTGGTTTCGGCAGTTTCATCCTTAAGAGACGTGCAGAAAAGACCGCACGCAACATTTCAAAAAACACCACTATCACCATCCCTGCTCACAACATCCCTGCTTTCAAGCCCTGTAAGGACTTCCTCACTCAGGTAAAGTAACAGGAAGAAAAGAAAGCGATGACTCTGAGCCCTGAGCGAAAGTTCAGGGCTTATTTTTTCCCAAAAAGGCTTATGAAACACACCATCCAGAACCCGTGGCTTTCGGTAACCGTTGACGAACACGGCGCAGAAATGCGAAGCCTCATGAGACAGGCCGACCAATGTGAAATGCTTTGGCAAGGCGATGCCAAGTATTGGGACGGGCAGTCCCCTATCCTATTCCCCACAGTAGGTCGTGTCTATGACGACCACATCCGCCATCAGGGCAACATATACCCGATGCCGAAACACGGACTGGTAAAGGATATGGACTTCACGCTTACGGCTAAGGACGAGGAGTCGCTGACCCTGAGTGTGAAGAGCAACAGAAAGACGCTTCGGCACTACCCCTTCCCCTTCGCTCTGTCCATTGAGTATCGCTTGGAAGGCAAGCAGTTGTGTGTGTCCTTTACCGTTGACAATCCCTCGGACGAACCTCTACCCTTCCACCTTGGCGCGCACCCAGCCCTCAACCTGCCAGCGTTCTGCGAAGATGATTCCGTACACGGATATTTAGGTTTCGACGTTAGAGAACGCCTTGTGAGCAACGGTCTGAAGCCTGGTGGCTATCTATGGCCCGAGGGTTCGTTCCCTGTTCCCCTGGACGAGCATAGCCTGATGCCACTGACCAACGAGACCTTCCTTTGCGATACTATTCTGGATTCGCGTCACCTCGCACGCGCGTGTACGTTATATAATAAAGGTAAAGAGCCCATCGCAAGGGTGAACTTCGACAGCCAGGTGCTGGCTCTGTGGGCGCCCAATGGAGGCCAAGCGCCCTTCGTCTGCATCGAACCTTGGTGGGGTTGCTGCGATGAAGCAGACTACGAAGGCGAGTTTGCCGAACGCCCTTGGACCAACATTGTCGATCCAAAGGACACAAAGACACTAAGTTACACGATTACTTTGATTTAAGATAATTGGGGGGAGGCATCACTGCTCAAACCTTTTGCCCCAAAGTTGACGCATGCGCTCACTGAGTTTATTCTCGGCGGCATTCTGCTGTGGATGCCAGAAGCGCACATTCTTCAAGGCGTCGGGCAGGAACTGTTGTTCCACGAAGTTGCCCTCATAGTCATGGGCATATTTGTAGCCCTCGCTATATCCCAACTCCTTCATCAGGGAGGTTGGAGCATTACGCAAATGCAGGGGAACGGGTTGGTTTCCACTGCGACGCACCTCTTCCAAGGCAGCACCAATGCCCATATAGGCGGAATTGCTCTTCGGACTTGTGGCCAGATAGACCGTGGCCTCGGCAAGAGGAATACGACCTTCGGGCCAACCGATCTTCATAACCGTATCGAAGGCGGCATTCGCCAACAGCAAAGCATTGGGATTGGCCAGACCAATGTCCTCCGATGCACTGATGACCAGACGACGAGCTATGAAAGCTGGGTCTTCGCCTCCCTCTATCATGCGAGCCAACCAATATAGCGCGCCATCGGGATCACTGCCACGAATCGACTTGATGAAGGCCGAGATGATATCGTAGTGCATCTCCCCATCCTTGTCATAGGCCAGCGGGTTCTGCTGCAGGCGCTCCGTCACCAAGTCGTCGGTGATAATCAGCGAATCGCCCTTGCTTGCAGATTCG
The DNA here is from genome assembly GCA_902801325.1 of uncultured Bacteroidales bacterium. Lineage (GTDB taxonomy): Bacteria > Bacteroidota > Bacteroidia > Bacteroidales > Bacteroidaceae > Physcousia. Next base: position 162,759 of record CADCHQ010000006.1, read on the forward strand.
GACAGCAGGTCGAAGATGTTCAACAGTTTGCGTGCGTCGCCTCCGCTAAAACGCAGTAAGGCTTCCGTCTCCCGAAGCTCAATGTTTAGGTCACGCAACACCACATCCTTCTCCATAGCACGGTGAGCAAGTTCCAGCAGATCGTCCTTGCCAAGGCTCTTCAACACATAGACCTGACAACGACTCAACAAAGGTCGAATGACTTCGAAAGAGGGATTCTCCGTCGTAGCACCGATGAGCGTGATAATGCCCTGCTCCACAGCACCGAGCAGGCTATCCTGCTGGGACTTGGAGAAACGATGGATTTCGTCGATGAACAATATCGGACTGGCACTGTTGAAAAAGCGATTCGACTTGGCTTTCTCTACAATCTCACGCACGTCCTTCACGCCACTGGTAACGGCCGAAAGGGTGTAGAAGGGAGTCTGCAACTGATGGGCAATGATGGAGGCCAAGGTTGTCTTGCCCACCCCGGGAGGTCCCCAAAGGATGAAGCTGGCAACGTGACCCGACTCAATCATGCGACGGAGCACAGCCCCCTCGCCTACCAAATGTTTCTGCCCAATGTAATCGTCGAGCGACGTTGGGCGCATTCTCTCTGCCAATGGTTGCATAACAAATGCAAATATACGCATTTATTGTGAATTGTGAATTACGAATTACGAATTATTTTGTACCTTTGCAGAGATGAAAATACACGTCGTCAGTTTCCAAGTTCCATATCCCGCCGATTACGGTGGGGCTATCGACGTGTTCTACAAGCTAAAGGCCTTGCGGGAAAAGGGATACGAAGTGATTCTGCACACGTATGTCTACGGAGACCGGCATGAAGAACCCGTGCTGGAAGAGCTATGCAACGAGGTGCATTATTACCGGCGCAAGACGGGATGTTGCAAACAGCTATCCACTTTACCTTATATTGTTATTACGCGCGATAATAAGCAATTGTTGAAGGACTTGTGCAAGGACGATGCCCCGATTGTATTTGAAGGCTTGCATACTTGCTATTACCTCGACCATCCCGCCTTGGCGCATCGTAAGAAGATTGTACGCATGCACAACGTAGAACATCGGTACTACTGGCGTCTTGCCCAGCAATCGGGCTGGAACTGGCGTACAATTTACTACGCAATAGAGAGTTGGCGCCTGCGATGCTTCGAACATCAGTTGCAACACGCCGACCTCATCTGTGCCATCACCAAAGCCGACATGCAGGCCTTGGATCACATCGTGCCTGGGAAAAAGATTATCCACCTCCCCGTCTTCTTCGATGCGGAGTTCCCTGCCGACACAATGCCCACCGAACCATTCGTGCTCTATCATGGCAATCTGGCCGTAGAGGAAAACCAACAGGCTGCGGAGTTCATCTTCCGCCACATCACACCACGCTGTCCTGATGTCAAGTTTGTTGTTGCCGGACGTAATCCCAAGTTCAAGAATGTTCCGAATAATGTCCAGATCATAGACAGTCCGTCGGACGAACAACTCGACCAACTCCTGCGTACTGCACGCATCCACCTGATGCTCACTTTCCAACCTACTGGTATCAAATTGAAACTGCTGAACACACTCGTGCGCGGAAACGGACATATCATTGCCAATCACGACATGCTCTACGGCCACTCTCTCGGCCGATTCTGCACGCGTGCCGACAAGGCGGAGGACATAGTGGAAGCCATTTATAATCTAATAAGCACCGATTTACCTGCAAAAGAATTGGAGAGAAGACAAGCCTACCTATTTAAAATCAAAAAGGCCGGAATCTCACGACTCAGCCTTTTTCAAATAGGTATTAGTTTTTAAGGTAAAAAGATTGTTTTTTAGAATAACTGCTGCAAATTTAGTCCTTTTTAAGTCCTGCTCCAAATTATTTTGTATGTTAAATAACATGTTTTTACATTTCCAACCACTTAATGACCATTTTTTGCTTAAAAAGCATTACCTTTGCATCATAAAAGAAGAAAATAACATTAGTCAAAACTATGGCATATACAGAAAATAACGAGAATAGCGAAAAGAAATCGCTAAACTTCATAGAACAAAAGATTGAGGCCGATTTAGCCGAGGGGAAAAATGGTGGAAAAGTACAGACTCGCTTCCCGCCCGAACCCAATGGTTACCTGCACATCGGACACGCTAAAGCCATCGCAATGGACTTTGGCGTAGCTAAGCGCTATGGCGGCATTTGCAACCTGCGCTTCGACGACACCAACCCTCAGAAGGAGGACACGGAGTACATCGAAAGCATAGAGCAGGACATCCGCTGGCTCGGCTATGAATGGGCCAACGTGTACTACGCCAGCGATTACTTCCAACAGTTGTGGGACTTTGCCGTGTGGCTCATCAAGCAAGGACGCGCCTACGTCGACGAACAGTCGGCCGAGGTCATAGCCCAGCAGAAGGGTACCACCACCAGTCCGGGTACGAACAGTCCCTATCGCGATCGTCCCGTAGAGGAAAACCTGCAGCTGTTCGAGTTCATGAATAGCGGCAGGTGCGAACCGGGAACACTCGTGCTGAGAGCCAAGATTGATATGGCCCACCCCAACATGCTCTTCCGCGACCCGCTTATCTATCGCGTGCTGAATATCCCGCACATCCGCACGGGCAATAAGTGGAATGCCTATCCCATGTATGACTTCACGCACGGACAGAGCGACTATCTGGAGGGCGTTACTCACTCGCTTTGTACACTCGAGTTCGTGGAACATCGACCCCTCTACGACCTATTTGTGCAGTGGATGAGAGAATGGATTGCCGATTGTGGAGCAGATGCTGAGAACGGAAGCAAACTCTCAATGCTCAACTCCCAACTTTCAACTTACCAAGGTCCTCGCCAGACGGAGTTCAACAAGCTCAACCTCTCGTACACGCTTATGTCAAAGCGCAACTTGCTGGCACTCGTCAACGAAGGAATGGTAAGTGGATGGGACGATCCTCGCATGCCGACTATCTGTGGATTCCGCCGTCGCGGCTATTCGCCAGAGAGCATACAGAAGTTCATCGACAAGATTGGTTACACCACCTACGATGCACTGAACGAGATGGCATTGCTCGAGAGTGCCGTACGCGAAGACCTGAACAGCAGAGCCATCCGCGTGAGTGCCGTGCTCAAGCCCGTCAAGGTTGTCATCACCAACTATCCCGAGGGACAGACCGAGCAACTGACGGCTATCAACAATCCCGAATGCGAAGCCGACGGAACACACTCCATCGAATTCAGCCGTGAGATATGGATCGAGCGCGACGACTTCCAGCAAGTGGCTGAGAAGAAGTTCATGCGTCTCGCACCTGGCAAGGAAGTTCGCCTGAAGAACGCCTACATCATCAAATGCGACGAGGAACATCCCTGCGACGTTGACGCCGAAGGCAATGTTACAACCATCTATTGCACCTACGACCCAGAGACGCGAAGCGGAATGCCTGGTGCTGACCGCAAGATTAAAGGCAAGACCCTGCACTGGGTAAGTTGCCACGATGCCGTGAAGGCCGAAGTACGCCTCTACGACCGTCTGTGGAAGGTGGAGAACCCGCGCGACGAGATGGCCGCCATCCGCGAAGCCCAGCAATGCGACGCCGTTACGGCTATGCGTCAGATGATCAATCCCGACAGTCTGACCATTCTCGACAATTGCTACGTCGAACCCTTTGCTGCACAGATGCCGGCACTCTCCTACCTGCAATTCCAGCGCATTGGATACTTCAACGTCGACACTACCAGCACGCCCGACCACCTCGTATTCAACCGCACCGTTGGACTCAAGGACAACTGGAAATAAGCCTTAGGCCTTCCGAAATAAGCCTTAGGCCTTCCGAGATAAGACAATAGGCCTTCAGCAATAAGACCTAAGGGCTTCCGAGATAAGACCTAAGGTCCTCACGCATAAGACATAGGCCTTCGAGACCTCAAACAACCGACACATTGAACGAAGACTATAATTACTTTCAAGGCAAGGACTTTCGCAAGTCACTGGCCGCCTACGAACACATGGTGGCAACAGGCGAACCTGCCGAATTTGACTCCGAGACGCTGACCGACATAGCCGAGTACTATGCCATGAACCAGCGTATGGACGATGCCGACCGTTGCATTCAGTACGCCCTGTCGTTCTATCCCGACAGCGTCGATCCTCAGATATTCCTCTCTCGCCAACAGATGTTCTTCGGCCATCGTGCCGAGGCTTGGCGCATCTGCAACGCGATTACCGACCAGGACGATCGGGAAGTCATCTTCCTGAGGGCAGAACTTCACTTCTACTTCAACGAGAGTCAGAAGGCTTTCGACCTGCTTCTGCAAGAGTACCAGAAAGCCGACGACGAGGAAGCGCCTGATTTCCTTTACGACAGCATCGCCCTGTGCAAGGACTACGGCTTTGGCGACAAGGCTATGGAATGGGTGCAACTGTTGCGCAAGGACTTCCCCGACTACAACGAGGCCATTGCCCTGCAAGCCGAGATTCACAACTACCGACGCGAATACGACAAAGCCATTTCCTTGCTTGAAGCCAACATCCAGCAAGTGCCTTTCGACACACAAGCCTGGTTGCAGATGGCGGAGGCCTACCTCTGGCTCGAACGTTACGAGGAAGCTACGGAAGCTACGGAATATGCGCTAGCGATAGAACCCGAAAACGCCGAGGGCATACTCATGATGGCCAACATCCTGCTCGACAGCAATCACCTCGACGAGGCACACGAGTATTACAGCCGTTTCCTCAAGAGTTTCCCCAACGACGAACGAGCCAACTATCTCGATGCTCAATGTCTCATCGATGCAGGTCAGCACGAAGCCGCCATCCAGCGTCTTGAACGCCTGGCACAAACGAGTTATACGATACGTGGCTATGTCCTGTCCTATCTGGCTTTCTGCCACGCACAACTGGGACACGACGAGCAATCGCTCCACTATCGCCAGCAGGCCGAGAAGGAAGAGTTCAACAACCTGAGTTCACTCTTCCCCGACCTCTATCCCGGACCAGACCTGACCATCAATCCCGACGATTTGCCCTTCTGACACGCTGGGCATAAACATAGCAAAGGGGCTACGTCGAACCGACATAGCCCCTTCTCTGTATCTTTCCGTCTGTCTGGCTTATCCCAACTGGCGGCAGTAGTCCACCATCTTGATTGCCGTGATGGCGCATTCGTCGCCCTTGTTTCCGAGCATACCACCCGAACGAGCCTCGGCCTGCTCCATGTCGTTGCAGGTCAGCAATCCGTAGATGACGGGAACACGTCCCTCTCTGTTCAGGTCGGCCAGACCTTGGGTTGTACCTTGGCAGATGTAATCGAAATGCGGAGTATCGCCTCGCACCACACAACCGATGGCAATAACCGCGTCGAAGCGGTTGCTGTTCACCATGCGTGATGCGCCAAAGACGAGTTCGAAACTTCCGGGAACGGTGAGTACGGTAATGTCCTCCTCCTTTGCACCATGCTTTTGCAAAGTCTCATAGGCGCCCTTGAGCAGTCCACCCGTCACCTCTTTGTTCCATTCCGAAACGACGATACCGAATCGCATTCCCTCTGCCGACGGAACACTTTCCAAATCGTAATCCGAAAGATTATGAAAAGCTGTAGCCATTATTTAGCAGCCTTGAAATGATATTTCGAGCCTGCTCACGCTCGGAACTGAACGCAAGCGTTTATTTCTCTCACTTAATCGCAGCCTTTGCGCGCTCGATGTACTTGTCAATCTCCTGCCCCTGCTGGCTGGCACGATAGCTGGCCTTCACCTCCTCGTAGAGTTTCAGGGCCTCGTCGGTCTTACCATCAGCTTCCAGAAGTTCAGCGGCCTGTACCAGATAAATGGGTGAAAGCACGTTGTTGTCAGCCTTCTTAGCGGCCTTCTTCAGTGTCTCCACAGCCTTATCGTTCTGACCAAGCTGAGCATATACGTTACCCAGAGCACCGAGGGCTGCAGGGCTAATCATTGCGTCCTTCTTCGTATCAAAGTCCTTCAGGTACTTCTCGGCGTCCTCATACTTGCCAGTCTGAGCAGAAGCCAGACCTGCATACAACTTAGCCAAGTTACCCGACTTGGTGCGACCATACTTCTTCACTACCTCTGCGAAACCCAGCACCTGCTGACCGTCACCTGCAAGGGCCTTCTCGAACTGACCCTGCTGGAACAACTGCTCGCAGGGGAACATAGCCTCAGCTGCTTTCTGGTTGCGACGCTCCAGGAAGTTGTTAATCAGGATAGCAGCAATGATTGCAACAATCACCACTGCCACGCAGATAGCAATTTTCTTTAAGTTTTTCTGTACGAAAGATTCTTCTTCAACGACGGGCTGAGCCACGCCATTCTTGTTGTTTTTTGCCATTTTTATTTAGTTTTATTATTTACAAATTCACAATTCGCGTGCAAAGATAGTGAAAATCGAGCGCAATACCAAATAAAGGATAGAAAATTATGGAAACATAAAGTGAAAACAAAGGAAGAGCAAGTCAATACATCTTATCTAAAAGGCCCGTTTGAGACTCAAAACGACAAAAATAATTGTGAATTGTGCGCTCGGCATCTTTGAAAATAGTGACGCTTACGTAATAATTATATGGAGTAAGAATTGTGAATTGTGAATTATTTCGTACCTTTGTACCTATTATGATACTCACCCGCCTTTCCATACTCAACTATAAGAACATCGAGCAGGCCGACCTCGAACTGTCGCCAGGCATCAATTGTCTGATTGGGCAGAACGGCGAGGGGAAGACCAACCTGCTGGACGCCATCTACTTTCTGTCGATGTGCAAGAGCGCGACCACAAGTGTCGACTCGTCATGCGTACGTCATGGAAGCGAGTTCATGATGATTCAGGGCCAGTATGAAAGGGAGGACGGAAGTCCTGAGGAGATTTACTGCGGACTGAAAATCGGACAGAAGAAGGTCATGCGCCGAGGCAAGAAGGCCTACAAGCGACTGGCCGAACACATTGGTCTCATCCCCGTTGTCGTCGTCAGTCCTTCGGATGGCGAACTCATCAGTGGAGGCAGCGAGGAAAGACGCCGTTTCCTCGACATCGTCATATCGCAATGCGAACCGGCTTACATCGACTCGCTCCTGCGCTACAACAAAGCCTTGCAACAGCGCAATGCCCTGCTGAAGATGGAGGACGCCGAACCCGATCCCGAACTCCTCTCCCTATGGGAGGAGGCTATGGCGCGCGAGGGCGAGTTCATCTATCAACGCCGAGCTCACTACGTCGAGCAGCTCATCCCCACCTTCCAGCGCTACTACTCCACCATCTCGAACGGTGCTGAGGAGGTTGGACTGCGATACGTTAGCCATTGCCAACAAGGGCCACTCCTCGAGGTGATACAGCGCGACAGGCACAAGGATCGTGCCGTTGGTTACTCGCTTCACGGCATTCACAAGGACGAACTGGAAATGACACTTGGTGGTTATCCCATCAAGCGCGAAGGAAGTCAGGGGCAAAACAAATCGTACTTGATAGCGCTCAAACTGAGTCAGTTCGACTTTCTCCGTCGCACGGGCAGTCGCACCACCCCCATCCTTCTGCTTGACGACATTTTCGACAAACTCGATGCCACACGCGTGGAGCAGATTATGCGACTCGTCTCAGGCGAGGACTTCGGACAGATATTCATCACGGACACCAACCGCGACCACCTCGACCAGATTCTAAGCCTCGTCTCTGGTCAGTATCGCCTCTTCCACGTCCATGCCGGAACTTTCAACGAGAAACAACCCTAATCCCAAAGACCGATGAGAAGGAGAAAAGCCTTGCCATTGGGCGAAATCATTCGCCACTACCTGCGCCAAGAGGGACTGGAAACCCCACTCAACGAGGTTCGAGCCATCAATGCCTGGCCCGAAGTAGCCGGTCCGCTCGTTGCCCGTCTCACAGGCGACGTCTCTTTCCGTCAAGGCACGCTATACGTGAAAATTACTCGTCCCGCTCTTCGTCAGGACCTTATGATGGAGCGCACCTTCCTCATCAGCAAAGTCAATGCCGCCGTTGGCGCGCAGGTTGTGCAGAATATTGTGTTCTATTGAACGCAAATGATTAGTTCCCCGAACCACCGAATAACTCGTCGAGCAAGGTATAGAACGCGGGGCTCTCGCCGACGATGCTCTTCACAATCTTGCCGTCAGGACCGATAAGAATCTTGGTGGGGAAAGCCGTCACGCCGTAGTCGGCCAGAAGGGTGGACTTTTCCGGACAGTAGACGTGTAACCAGGGCAGTTCGTGCTTCTTCACAGCAGCTTTCCATTTCTCCTCTGTATCGTTGCAATCCACGCCCACGATCTCGAACTTGCCGGGATACTTGGCGTAATATTCCTTCATCTGAGGAAATCCCTTGATGCACCACACGCACCATGAACCCCAAAAGTCCAGCACCACATACTTCCCACGCAGCGACGAGAGCGCGAGCGGCTGTCCATTGATGTCGTTGAGCGTGAACTCGGGAGCGTCCAGTCCGCTGGCCATCTTCTTCTCAGCCTCCTTTTCTTCGGCCTCAGCCTTCGCACGTGCCTCTCTTTCTGCCACCCAACTCTCGTAGAGCGTTTTCATGCGTCCCTCACGAACCGACGCATCGAAGCAAGCAAATGCCTCCTTCAATTTGTCGAGCCCATCGATGTTTTTCAGCAGGAACATGGCTGCCTCCTGTTTGGGGTGAGCCTTGATGTAGTCCGTCAGCGACTGCTGGTAACGTTCAAAACTGGGGTGATAGACTTCTTTGTAGAACTTCGAACGTTCCTCTTTGCTCACATTATCGTCCGCCACTAGCTCGCGGTATTTGGCGGCATTGTCCTGCGATTCCTTGACGGCATTCTCACCAAAGAGGTCTACCTGATGATAGTCGGCATAGAAGCCCGTCCCATCCACGTCGTAACGCGTGCGGTCGGCCGCCCAAAGGCGCATCTCCTCACCTCCCACCAGGGGAACGTTAAAGAAATGCGGGGCGGTCATGTCGCCACGCAACAGTCTGGGCTGGAGCAGCAGAGCCGTACAGGGCGTGTCTACCACGAGTTCGAACTTAAACTTGCCGTCCTTGCCCACGAAGGTCTGATCCTCATGGCCAGAGCGGTAAACCACCAACGAGTCGCCAAAGTCCTTGACGTCGATTTTTACCTTCAGTTTACCATCGTTCTTTGCAGCCCATCCGCACATGGCGACGGCTGCGAGCAAAGCACTCAAAAACAATCTTTTCATGCTACTATTGAATATCGAGGCAAAGTTACGAATACGTTTTGACTATGACAAGCATTTCGGTGAAAGAAAAAAGAAAGGGACAAAAAATATATTCATTGATAATCGAACCTGTGTTCAATGGCACTTAAACCTATGTTCGATGACTCTCGAACTTATGTCTTCTGGCAATCGTAATCGGACGCAAAGCAATGCTTGCGTAGAGAAACGGAGCAAGACCTATGTTCAAATTATCACCTCGCGGACAGGGATGTCGTGTGGCTCGGAAGGAATGGCGTCGAGGAGTTGAAATGGGAAGCAGATGCCCAAGGTGTGGGCATGTGGAAGGCGAGGGAGGAGACGGTCGTAATAGCCACGACCTCGTCCCAAGCGATGACCCTCACAATCGAAAGCCATACCGGGAATAAGGGCTAGATCAATCTGGTGGTATTGAGCCAATGGGAAGTCCTCGCCAACGGGTTCGAGGATGTGGAAAGCGCCTTCGCGAAGGCTATCTTTGCCTTTAAAGTATTTAAGCACCAAATCATCGCCAACTACCACTGGCAGAAGGAGTTGTTTCCCTTGCAGAAGTCCTTCATCGAGCAAGGACTGCAGGTCTGGTTCGTCGGACAAAGCATGATAAAGCAACACGGTGCGAGCCTCTCGCCAGCAGGCCATCTGCCCCACCCTCCGACATATTTCGGAGGACCACATGGGGAAGTGCGCTTGGTACGACTTTTTCAGTCCTCTTATCTCTTTCCTAAGAGCAGTCTTTACATTTACCATCTATTAAAAGTACAAATTACAAGAGAGGGACCGTTCCTTTAGAACATCTTCGGCTTCCTTCTCCGTGCTTCGTCGAAACTGAGTAAATCAGCAGGTTGCTCTAAGCTTTGCCGCCGCAGGTGTTCCTGTTCTGCCTTGAGGGAACTCAACGCCTCGTCGCGCGTATCGGGGGCAAGGAAACGAGCCGCCTGTGGTGCATTCTGACTGGCGTCCTTTACCCAAATGACAGGGCCTTCGTAAACGGGAGCTATCTTCAATGCTGTGTGGAGCGGACTGGTGGTGGCGCCGCCTATCATGACAGGAATGGAAATGCCTGCCTCGCGCAGTTGACTGACGACGCGTATCATCTCCTCGAGTGAGGGGGTGATAAGGCCGGAAAGACCAATGACGTCGGGGTGTACCTCAAGTGCCTTACGCACAATGTCTTCGGCAGGGACCATGACACCCATGTCGATGATTTCGTATCCGTTGCAAGCCATTACAACGCTGACGATATTCTTGCCGATGTCGTGGACATCGCCCTTCACCGTGGCCAGAAGTACGCGTCCTGCGGACCTTACTCCCTCTCCTTGGGAGAGGGCTGGGGTGAGGTAGTTCACCGCCTGCTTCATGGTTCGAGCCGTCTTGACGACCTGCGGGAGGAACATCTTACCCTCGCCGAAGAGTTGACCTACGAGGTTCATGCCCTGCATGAGTGGTCCTTCGATGATGCTTACGGCATCGGGATAGGTCTGCAAAGCCTCGGCCAAGTCTGCCTCCAGATTGTCGCTATTGCCACGACGCAAGGCTTCGATTAAGCGTTGCTCTAACGAGAGCGCCTGTTCTAAGTTATCTGATTTATCGGAGTTATCCGAGTTTTCGGATTTATCTGAGATTTCTGAATAATCTGAGGCAAAGGCGATTAAGCGCTCACTTGCTTCGGTAGACGGACGGAGGATGACGTCCTCGAGTATCTGGAGGAGGTCCAGTGGGATGTCGCTGTACATCACCTTGGAGGCAGGATTCATGATGGCCATATCCATCCCATGCTGGCGGGCATGATAGAGGAATACTGCATGCATGGCTTCACGCAGGAAGTTGTTGCCTCGGAAGGCGAAGGAAAGGTTGCTGATGCCCCCACTGATGTGTACGAGAGGCATGTGCTCACGAATCCAGTCGATGGTGCGAATGAAGTCGAGGGCGTAAGTATCGTGTTCGGGAATGCCCGTGCAGATGGCCAGGACATTGGGGTCGAAGATGATGTCGGAAGCGGGGAAACCTGCCTGTTCGGTCAGCAGTCGGTAGGAGCGCTCACAGACGGCAATGCGCCGTTCATAGGTCGTGGCCTGTCCCTCCTCATCGAAGAGCATCACCACCACGGCAGCACCCAAGCGTCGCAACTCGCGAGCATGGGCGAGGAGCACCTCCTCGCCTTCCTTCAACGATATACTGTTGACGATGGACTTGCCCTGCAGACATTTTAGTGCCGCACGTATGACCTCCCAGTTGCTGGAGTCTATCATCACGGGGATGCGGGCGATTTCGGGGTCGCTGGTGAGCAGGTTGAGGAAGGTGGTCATCTCGTGACGGGCATCGAGCAGTCCGTCGTCCATATTGATGTCGAGGACCATAGCGCCAGCCTCCACCTGTTGACGGGCTATGGAGAGCGCCTCGTCGTATTTCTTCTCATTGATGAGTCGGAGGAACTTGCGACTTCCCGCCACATTGCATCGCTCGCCCACATTGATGAAACCAACCTCGGGAGTGAGGGTAAGAGGTTCGAGACCAGAGAGGCGAAGAAGAGTGTTCGGAGTTTTCTGAGTATTCGGAAGAGGATGAGTAATCTGACTATTTTGAGTAATCAGATGGGAGATGGCCCGTATATGGTTTGGTGTTGTCCCGCAACAGCCTCCGATGATGTTCACCAGACCTTCGTCGACGAAATGGCGGACCTCCTCGAGCATTAGTTCGGGTGTCTGGTCATACTCGCCAAAGACGTTGGGCAAGCCGGCATTGGGGTAAGCACTGATGTAGTAAGGTGACAGGCGAGCCAGCGTGCGAAGGTTGGGCAACATGTCGCGAGCACCAAACGAACAGTTAAAGCCGACGCTGAGGACAGGGGCATGGGAGACGGAGATGAGGAAGGCCTCGATGGTCTGTCCCGTAAGCAAGCGACCAGACTTGTCGCTAATGGTCACGCTGAGCATCAGGGGAACACTACGCCCAACCCTTTTCATCGCCTCCTCGGCCGCATATATACCAGCTTTAGCGTTCAGCGTGTCGAAGATGGTCTCCATCAGCAAGGCGTCTACCCCACCCTCTATAAGTGCTTCCATCTGCTCGATATAGGCATCGGAAAGTTCGTCGAAGGTGATGGCTCGCAATCCTGGGTTCTCGACATCGGGACTAAGCGAACAGCTCTTGCTAGTAGGGCCAACACTACCCAGTACGAAGCGAGGTTTGTCAACCGTTGAGTATTTGCCGGCGGCCTCCCGTGCTATGCGTACAGCAGCAAGGTTGATGTCGCGTACTAAGTGTTCGCTGTGATAATCGGAAAGAGATATGCGTTGGGCGTTGAAGGTGCAGGTGGTGATGAGGTCAGCCCCAGCCTCGAGGTATTGTTCGTGAATGTCGCGGATGATGTCGGGCTCGGTCAGGCAGAGCAAGTCGCCCAGTCCCTTTCCCTTCGGGATCATTGTTCCCATCGCACCATCGAGGCACAACAATTTAGGCTTCGCTAACTGCTTCGCCAGTTCTGTTTCCAATCTTTTACCTCCCATACCTCTCAAAATAATCTAATAGTTTTTCTTAAAACTTCTGGAAATTTCCCTACGGTCTTCTTTCTCCTTCAGCGTCTCGCGTTTGTCGTATTCCTTCTTACCACGAGCGATGGAGATGTCCAACTTGGCGCGACCGTTCTCGTCGATATATAATAAGGTAGGCACGAGGGTGAAACCAGGCGCCTTGAGGGATGACGAAATCTTGCGAATCTCACGCCGATTGAGCAGGAGTTTGCGATCGCGACGCTCTACGTGATTGTTGTATGACCCGTGTTCGTAGTGGGCAACGTACATGTTCTTCACCCACACCTCGCCTTGAATGATAACACAATACGTATCGACGAGGCTTGCCTTGCCAGCACGGATGCTCTTGATCTCCGTACCCGTCAGGACAATGCCCGCCGTATAATCGTCCAACAAGAGGTAGTCGAACGACGCCCGCTTGTTCTTTATATTAACTTTACTTACAAATGCTTTCTTCTTCTCCGCCATAACTATCAACTCTCAACTGTCAACTCTCAATTGTGGCAAAGCCACTCAGGTTTTCATCGATATAATGAGCCACGATGCTAGTCACCTCTGGTTCAATATCGATGAAGGTATCGTCCAATTCGTCGAACTCCTCGTATTGCTCATAGAGAGCCATGAACTCTTCGTCGGTGCAGTCCTTCGTCAAGGGTTCAGCATACTTCTCATAGAGTCGGCGTGCGTCGTAAATGAGGTTACACATCTCCTTGGCGCCCCACATGCGCATGGCTTTGGCAAAGGGATTGAGAAAGATGAAGGGACCATACCCGTTGTGGATGAGCTGGATGAAACCGCCCTCCATCACCTCGTTACGCACTATCTGATAGGCCAACAGCGTAACCTGGTCGGCCGAAAGTTGCTGCATCGTCTCTGCAGTCAGTTCACCGCCCACGGCCTGCAAAATGCGGTCGCAGAAGAGCTCCATAAAAGCCTCGTTGCCGCCTTGAGCCGCCTGAACTATATCATTTTCAAGTATCTTAACTTCCATAGTAGGTGCAAAAGTACACATAAATTACGAATTACGAATTAAGAAACACGAAAATAAAATTAAAAAAATGTTAGGATATATAATATATTTTAGGTATTTTTGCGAAGAAAATATAGTTACTACAACTTATTTAACAACTAATTTTTATGGTTTACAGTAAAGAAGTACAGAACATGTGTTGCGTGGCCAAAGGTCCCAACCATGGTCCCGCTCCCATCCCAGAGGAAGGCAAGTGGGTACAAGCAAAAGAGATTAAGGACATCAGCGGCCTGACACACGGCATTGGTTGGTGTGCTCCTCAGCAGGGTGCTTGCAAGCTGACCCTGAACGTGAAAGAAGGTATCATCGAGGAAGCTCTCGTTGAGACCATTGGTTGCTCGGGTATGACCCACAGTGCCGCTATGGCTAGCGAAATCCTGCCCGGCAAGACACTGCTCGAAGCCCTGAACACCGACCTCGTATGCGACGCCATCAACACCGCTATGCGTGAGTTATTCCTGCAGATTGTCTACGGCCGCACACAGAGCGCCTTCTCCGAGGGTGGTCTGATGATTGGTGCTGGTCTGGAAGACCTGGGCAAGGGCCTCATCTCACAGACCGGTACACTGTATGGTACTAAGGTTAAGGGTACTCGCTACCTGCAACTGACCGAGGGTTACATCACCAAGATGTTCCTCGACGAGGACGACCAGGTTTGCGGTTACGAATTCGTTCACATGGGTAAGTTCATGGATGCCATCAAGAAGGGCGTTCCTGCCGACGAGGCCCTAAAGAGTGTTACAGGCACATACGGTCGCACAAAGCCCGAGGATGGTGCTGTTAAGTCTATTGATCCACGTAAAGAATAAGGAGGAACTGCTATGATACGTGAAGTAAAATTTGAAAGCCAAGACCGTCGCATCAAGCAGATTCTTGCTTGTCTGAATAAGCACGGCATCGCTTCCATCGAGGAAGCCAACCAGATTTGTGAAGCCGCAGGCCTTGACCCCTACAAGACTTGTGAGGAAACCCAGATGATCTGCTTCGAGAACGCTAAGTGGGCATACGTTGTGGGTACTGCTATCGCACTGAAAGAAAAGGCAAAGGACGCCGTAGAGGCCGCTAACTACATTGGTGAGGGTCTGCAGTCATTCTGCATCCCCGGTTCTGTTGCCGACGACCGTAAGGTTGGTATCGGACACGGTGAACTGGCTGCCCGCCTGCTCACTCCCGAGACCAAGTGCTTCGCCTTCCTGGCAGGTCACGAGAGCTTTGCTGCCGCTGAGGGCGCTATTAAGATTGCACAGATGGCCAACAAGTCGAGACCAGCCGACAAGCCCCTGCGTTGCATCCTCAACGGTCTGGGTAAGGACGCCGCTATGATCATCAGCCGCATCAATGGTTTCACCTATGTACAGACCCAGTTCGACTATTTCACTGGTGAACTGAAGGAGGTTAAGCGCATTGCTTACTCTAAAGGTCCCCGTGCAGCAGTGAACTGCTATGGTGCAGACGATGTTCGCGAAGGTGTTGCCATCCTGTGGAAGGAAGATGTTGACGTCAGCATCACTGGTAACTCTACCAACCCCACTCGTTTCCAGCACCCCGTTGCAGGTACTTATAAGAAGGAGCGCATCCGCGCCGGCAAGCCCTACTTCTCAGTAGCTTCTGGTGGTGGCACAGGCCGCACACTGCATCCCGACAACATGGCTGCAGGTCCCGCTTCTTATGGTATGACCGACACCCTGGGTCGCATGCACAGCGATGCTCAGTTCGCAGGTTCTAGCTCAGTTCCCGCTCACGTTGAGATGATGGGTTTCCTGGGTATTGGTAACAACCCCATGGTTGGCTGCTCAGTAGCATGTGCCGTTAATGTTGACTTGGCTCTCAACCACAAGTAATTGAGATCGGAGACCAACAAACAGTAACTCTGTCGAAGCCTCCTGTGAATCTTCGGAGTCGCAGGAGGCTTCACTTTCAAGAATCGATTAACATTAAATCAACTACTTATGAAGAAAGTATCTTTCCTCACTATCGCTGTTGCGGCCATGATGATTTCACTCACAAGCTGTAACCAAGGATACAAAATCGAAGGAACAATTGAAGGTGCAAACGATGGCGACACCGTTGCTATTATGACTTTTGACGGAAAGGGACTGGACACATTGCACCTGGCTATCGTGAAGGACGGCAAGTTCGAAGCAGCGGGAAGCGTGGACAGCATCACCAACGCCATTGCCGACTACAAGGGACAGGCCAGCACACAATTCTTCCTGGAGAATGCGAATATCAAGCTTGAGGCTGATGCCAATGAAGGGACAATGGCCGCACGCGGAACGCTCATCAACGACCGCAATACTGAACTGTACGACAAAATGCTGGCCTTGAACAAGGAGATGTCCGAACTGTTCGAGAAGGCAAACGACGACCCGACAGAAGCTGAACAAGAGGCTCTGCAGAAGAAGGCTCAGGAGTACAGCAGCAAGATGGAGAGCACCATGAAGCAATTCATCCGCGACAACGTGACGAACTATGCAGGTCAGTTCTACCTTGCAAACTACGCCTCGGACTTTGGCGATGAGTTCATCAACGAGATGCTGGCCGCTGTGCCTGAGAAGGACAAAGGTTCTTATGCCCTGAAACAACTGCAGAAGGACGTAGAGGCCAGAGGCGTGACAGCAATTGGTAAAGAGTTTACTGACTTCAGTGCTCCCACCCCCGATGGCAATACGTTGGCACTAAGCGATGTGGCTAAGAATGCCAAGGTGCTGATGATTGACTTTTGGGCATCGTGGTGTGGTCCATGTCGTGGTGAAATGCCTAATGTGAAGGAAGCTTACGAGCGTTTCCATGGTCAAGGTTTCGAGATTCTGGGCGTAAGCCTCGACGACGACGATGCTGCCTGGAAGAAGGCCATCGAGGAGTTGGGTATGACATGGCCTCAAGTTTCCGACCTCGGTGGATGGCAGTCGAAGCCCGCCGGTCTCTATGCCGTTCAAGCTATTCCTGCAACCGTATTCATCAAGGATGGCAAGATTGTTGCTCGCGACGTTCGTGGCGAAGACCTTGCTCCCAAGATTGAGGAACTGCTGAAGTAAACGCAAGTCTTTAACCTTAATAGTATAAATCGACATCCGCATTCCACACCTTGGTGGTTTGCGGATGTTCTTTTATATTATGGAATCGTGCGCGTGTGCGTGTATAGTGTCTTGAGTCACTAGTAACACTTGATTAGACATACCCTAACAGAAAAAGCCCTGCAGGGACGAATCCTTGCAGGGCCTAACTATATCAGCACAAAAGGCATGCTATTACTTCTTTGCAGCAGGTTTCTTGGCAGGGGCCTTAGCCTTGGGTTCAGCCTTTTTGGCGGGAGCTTTCTTAGCGGGCGCCTTCTTCACGGGAGCTTTCTCTGCTATGGTTGCCTTAGCAGGTTCTTTCTTGGCAGGAACCTTCTTCTCAACCTTCTTTACAGGGGCTTTCTTCACCTCTTTCTTAGGTTCTTCGGCAATCTTCTTCACGGGGTCTGCAGCATCGGGTGAAGGCTCGTACTTCTCGAGGCGAGCACGCAGACGACTGATTTCCTTGTCCTTGACACTGATTTCCTCACCCTGGTTGTGGATGGTGGTGTAGAGGGCATTGAGTTCATCGCTTTCTACTTCCATGGGGAAGAGGTCCTGTACGCGTTTGATGAAGTCGCCGAGGATGTTCATGTAGTTGGTGAAGGCATCATAAGGCGAGTCATAGAAACTGCGGAACATGCCAACGGAAGCAGGCTTCGTGGTCATGTAGCGGAAGTTGTTAGAAGCCTGAATGCGGTCCCAGTCTTGTTTGATACGGCGGTCCTTGCAGGCAAGAATGCGGTCGGCCTCCTGATAGAGCTTCTGGAAGGCTTCGCGCTGCATTCCATTACCGAGCCAGCAAGAGGTGTCGCGCTCTTCGTCGTTCCACGATACGGGATAAGCAACCTCCATGGGACTTACACTCTTGGTCTTACCGATGATTTCGCTTGGTGTGGCAAATACAATGCCACGTTGCTTGGCCACTGCAGGCAGAGCCTTCAGGAATTCGAGGATGTTGCTCGACAGGGGTTGGAAGATACCCAAAGCACAGAGTTCCATGAAAATGTTGATGACTTGCTCGTCTTCGGGAAGCTGGGCAATCCAGTCGACATACTTATCGGCAAAGAGAGGATACTCGTTCCAGGAAGAGTCGTTGAAACGCAGTGAGATGTCGTCTGACAACTTATAGTCGCGCAACAACAGCTTGACACTGGGGTCGATAGCGCAGTGATAGAGGAAGTGAGGACTCTTCCAACCGAGAATGTGCTTAGCACCTTCGGCAATCATACCCTTGAATCCCATACGTCCTGCCAAAGCACCAATCTCGTCGGAGTAGATGAGAGAGGAGTTGCGGAGCACCTTTGGAGTGTGGCCGAACATTTCCTTAATCTTCTTGGCCTGACGCTTGGTCTCTTCGATGAAGACTTCCTCATTGATAAGTGAAGACAGACCGTGGCTGTAAGGCTCGGCAAGGAACTCTACACATCCCGTCTCGGCAAGTTGTTGCAGGAGTTCGATGACTTCGGGAGCATAGACCTCAAGCAATTCGATGGCAACACCAGAGAGCGAGAAGGCTACTTTGAACTGTTTGCCGTAGAGCTGAGCCATCTCGAGCATGGTTGTCAGTGCGGGGATGTAGCTCTTCTGTGCTGTTTCGGAGATAGAGCGTTCGTTCTCGTAATCGTCATAGTAGTAATGGTCAGTTCCGATTTCGAAGAAGCGATAACGCTTGAGTTGCACCGGTTGGTGAATCTCGAAATATAAACAAATGGTTTTCATAATACATTAAATTTAAGACCCCTACCCCAATCCTCCCCTCGGGGAGGTTGTATCTACTTTCTTGGAATTGAGGACATTTCTATTCTTTTATTTTTACTCTCTTGATTTTATTTTGTTTCCACTCCCCTCCTTCGGGAGGGGTAAGGCGTGGGGTCTATGCCTTGTAATCATTTACATCAAAGTATCCGCGATGGGTGAGTTGTTCGTAGCACGAACGGATGCGCAAGGCCACCTTCTCCCAAGTGATGCCGTCCACTTCCTTCATGCCTTCCTCAGCCAGATACTTGTGCAAGGCCTCGTTGGTGCAAATGGAGTAGATGGCGTCAGCCATTGCGTCGATGTCCCAATAGTCGACCTTGATGACATTCTTAAGTATCTCACCACAACCCGACTGCTTCGAGATGATGCTAGGGCAACCGCATTGCATGGCCTCGAGGGGTGCAATACCGAAGGGCTCTGACACAGAAGGCATTACAAAGACATCGCTACTCTTGTACATCTCATAAACCTGACGTCCGCGCTGGAAGCCGGGGAAATGACAACGGTCTGCAATGCCGTAAGCTGCAGCAAGCTCAATCATCGCATTCATCATATCACCCGAACCTGCAAAGCAGAAGCGGATGTTATGGCTTCGGTTAAGCACGCGCTTGGCGGCTTCGATAAAGTACTCAGGACCTTTCTGCATGGTGATGCGACCCAGATAGGTGACCACTTTCTCGTTGGGCTTCTTCTTAGGTTCAATGGCCTGATATTCTTCACTCAGGGGATATACGGCATTGTGCATAGCCACACACTTGCGTGGGTCTTGGTGATACTGGTTGATGACCGTCTGACGCGTGAGTTCCGATACGCACATGATGCAATCGGCATGGTCCATACCATTCTTCTCAATCGAGTAAACCGTGGGATTCACCTTACCGCGAGAGCGGTCGAAGTCGGTGGCGTGAACGTGGATGCACAAGGGCTTTCCACTCACCATCTTAGCGTGAACGCCAGCGGGATAAGTAAGCCAGTCGTGAGCATGAATGACATCGAACTGTTCCGAACGAGCCAGCACGCCAGCAATGATGCTGAAGTTGTTGATTTCCTCATGCAGGTTACCAGGATAGCCACCTGCAAAACCAATGCACCCAAGGTCGTCAAGCCCTTGCAGATAGTTGAAGTCGGCATAGAGGTGGTCGCGGAAACGATAATAGTCCTCAGCCGTGTGGCCAACGAAGCGATGCTTGATGTGTTCGTACTGAACATCACGCCAAACCACGGGCACCTGACTCATATTGATAATTTTGAGGAACTTCTCCTCCTCGCCCGTAGGCTTGGGCATACAGAAGGTAGTTTCCACATCACCCTGCACGCTCAGACCCTTGGTAATGCCATAACTGGCAACGGCCAGTCCGCCATAGATTTTAGGAGGGAACTCCCATCCAAACATTAAAACTTTCATAGTATGATGGCCTCCTTTCTTTAATATTCGTTATACTTATCGAGCAATTTCACGACACGCATAATTTCGGCCACATTCATGGCAAAGGAGATGGCCCCACGTCCGTGGAAGGGCGGGTTGCCGTCGAAGAGTTCGGGGATAGTGCCGATGCAGTGGTAGAAGAGTTCCTCTTCGTAACCTACCAACTGACGCTCGATGAAACTTACACGCGAACGACCGAAGACACGCAAGCAAGCTTCCATGTAGAAGCCAGCCAACCAAGGCCAAGCTGTGCCTTGATGGTAGGCGTAGTCGCGCTGCTGCTGTGGACCGACGTACATGGGGTTGTAAGCACCGCTCTTAGGACTGAGTGAGCGCAAACCCTTGGGCGTGAGCAATTCCTTGGTGCAGAAGTCGAGCACCGTCTTCTTCTGCTTGGCGTCGAGCGGACTGTAGTCGAAAGCCACTGCGAACACCATGTTGGGACGAACCTCCCACGACATCATGTTGCCGTCGACATAGTCGAGCAAATAGCCGTGTTCGTTGAGGAAGGTATCCACGAAACTCAGTCCTGCCTTCTTGGCCAGACCTTCGAGCGGAAGGGCTTCCTTATCGTCCTTCAGATAACGGCAAATCTCGGCCGAGAACATAAGGGCGTTGTACCACAGGGCGTTGAACTCAACGATGTAGCCTGTACGTGGTACGATGGGACGACCAAACGAAGAACTGTTCATCCAAGTGATGGCCTTGTCCTTACCGCCTGGAGCATAGATAAGTCCGTTGTTGTGAACTTCCAAGCCAGGATGCTTGCCAGCACGAATCCATTCCATGATTTCCTGAACCAGTCGACCATATTTCTCGATGCAGGTCTTCAGGTTTACTATCTTGCCGTATTGCTGGATACACCATACGGCCCAGAGGAGAACGTCGGGTTGCTCCATCTCGTAAATCTTCACGCCGATGGGTTCGCCTGCAATAAACTGGTGTATGGCCTTCTCAGCAGTCTTCATCACCAGTTCGAACTTCTCTATCTCGTTGTTGGTCAGCGTGAGACCAGGCAGGGAGATAAAGAGGTCGCGGGCACGACACTTGAACCAAGGATAGCCAGCCAACACATAGTTCTCACCATCGCGACTGATGATGAACTGATGGGCACTGTTGACCAGATTGTTATAGAAGTTGTCACGCGGTGTGCGTACGTTGATTTCGAACTGAGCAAGATCGGCCAGTGTGCTTGTCTTAATCTCAGAAAGACCGGCACTGAAGACTACGCTCTCACCATTCTTAATGTTGAACTCGAAGTAACCGGGTACGTACAAGTCTTCGTTGGTTGCATAACCACGTTCCTGCTCCTTCGGATATTCCACGCCACGATACCAGTCGGGCTGGAAGACGAACTTGTTAGCTTTGTTAATCTGCATGTAGAGGTCGGGATAACCGGGATACATGCACGTCTTTATACCATTCTCCACATCGTAGTAGTCACGACTGGCACGACTGTTCTCGTGCGTGTATTCGCGTACACTACGGAAAGCAAGGAATGGACGCAGGCGCAAGGTGGTCTCACTGTGGGCGTCGAGTAGTGTGTAACGGATAATCAGGCGATTTTCGAAGTGCTGAAACACCATCTCACGACGCAACAGGACTCCTCCCACACGATAAATGGTGGTGGGAACTTGCAGACTGTCGAACTCACGGATGTACTTGTGACCACGGGGTGCAAAGTTGTCGCCATTGTACTTGTGCAGGCCGAGATTGAACTCTGCCCCATGCTGAATAACCGTCGCATCGAGCGAGGACAGCAGGACATGGTTCTCATCGTCCAACTCAGGCACAGGCACAACCAACAAGCCATGGTACTTTCTCGTGTTACAATCCACCAAGGTCGTACACGAGTAGGCCCCACTGCGATTCGAGCGAAGAATCTCTTTAGGCAAGGATTCTTGCAGATTCGTCATCAGAGTCTTATCAAAGCGCAAATAACTCATAATTGATTATGTTTTGTGTTTTTATGGATTTTCGAACACTCAAATTTAAGCAAAAAACTTCAAAGAAAGAAAGATTATGCAATTAATTTCGTTTTTTTCTTGTTCAGTAGGGCAAAAACTCCTATTTTTGTGTCGTAAAACATATTTTCAAGGACATAGTTGCGATGGCGAAAAAGCAAGATTTGAAAAATGAAGTGATGGAGAAGCTTTCTGACTTGTGTTGTCACCTTACCGATGAACAGAAGCAGCAAATCAAGGAAGCCATCACCCTGCAGGAATACAAGAAAAACGAGGTCATCTATCACGAAGGTGACTGTCCCGACCAGTTGTTCTGCCTCATATCCGGCAAGGTAAAGGTGTACAAGGATGGAGTCGGACACCGTTCGCAGACGATGCGCCTATACAAACCTGTAGAGTATTTCGGTTACAGAGCCTACCTTTCGGGAGAGGATTTCCTCACCACAGCCGCCGCATTCGAGACCTCACTCGTGGCAAAGATTCCCCTGGAACTCATCGTTTCGTTCATCAAGACGAACAACGAACTCGCATGGTTCTTCATCCAGACACTGGCCAAACTGTTGGGCGTGTCCGACGAGCGAACGGTGAACCTGACGCAGAAGCACATACGAGGTCGACTGGCCGAATCATTGCTCTTCCTGCGTGACAGCTATGGACTTGAAGAAGACGGTTGCACGCTATCCATCTATCTCAGCCGAGAGGACCTTGCCAATCTCTCGAACATGACCACGAGCAATGCCATTCGCACGCTTAGTGGATTTGCCAGCGAGCATCTGGTGGCCATCGACGGAAAGAAGATAAAGCTCATCAACGAGGAAGAACTGGAGAAGATTTCGAGGATGGGATGAACGTTTAGAGTTAAGAGTTTAGAGTTAAGAGTTAAGAGTTAAGAAGGCTGCGATTGAGCGAGAGAAGAGCCGAACTCGTTTGAGCTATTCCGAGCGTGAGCAGGCTCGATGCGTAGCATCAATTAAGAGTTAAGGGCGAAGCGTTTCGAACGCTTGTTCGAGGCACATCGAACTATAGGTGCAAATTCGGAAGACCTGAGGTACGACACACAACGAATAAGGAGTCAAGAGATATAGGATTGTGGATTACGAACTGATAACCATATTAGGCCCTACGGCAAGCGGAAAGACGGACTTAGCCGCTCACCTCTGTCACAGGATTGGAGGCGAGGTGATTAGTGCCGACAGCCGTATGGTGTATCGGGGGATGACGATTGGGACGGGCAAGGACTTGGACGACTACGTCGTCGAAGGCGAACAGATTCCGTATCATGTCATCGATATTGCCGATGCGGGTTACCGGTTCAATGTCTACGAATTCCAGTGTGCTTTCCAGAATGCCTTTATGGACATCACGGCTCGTGGCAAGTTTCCCGTCATGTGTGGCGGAACGGGTTTGTACATCGAATCGGTGTTGAAGAGTTTCGAACTGGGACCTGTACGCTTTCCAGACCGCAAGAGCCTAAACATCGGAGTAAGGATTGACCGCAATCTGCGCCGAGAGAAGATTACACGCAGGCTCAAGGAACGACTGGAAAACGGAATGGTGGAGGAAGTGAGGGAATTGCTCAAACACGTTTCGGCCGAACGTCTCATTCGCTATGGACTTGAATACAAATACGTTACCTTGTATTGTACAGGAGATTTGTCATACGACGAGATGTTCCGGCAACTGGAGATTGCTATTCATCAGTTTGCCAAACGGCAGATGACGTGGTTCAGAGGCATGGAGGAAAGACGAGGCATCCCCATCCACTGGATTGATGCCACACTGCCTATGGAAGATAAAATACAAGAAATATTGAAGACCCTCTCCCAACCTCTCCCTTGAAGGGCGAGGAGTATTTAGGGATAAGGGAATAAAGATAACAGATGGAAAACAATACTATGAAAGAGGCAAGCGTAGATACTCCCCTTGTTAACAACAAAGAGGGGACGGGGGTGAGTTCCCGTTGGGGAATAATCTATAGCCCTAAGAGCGGTGTACTGCGCACTCACAAACGTTGGGAGAAGATACGCCGATATCTTAACGAACAGGGCATCGAATACGACTTTGTGCAGAGTGAAGGTAATGGTTCTGAGGAACGTCTGGGGGCTATGCTGGCAAAGAACGGATACACTACCATCGTTGTCGTAGGAGGCGATGGAGCGCTGAATCGCACCTTGCAAGGCATTCTGTCCGTCGAACCTGAAATATGGAAGGACATCACCCTTGCCATCATTCCCAACGGACACGGCAACGACTACGCCAAGTTCTGGGAAATCGATGAAGACGACCCCATCGCAGCTGTCGATGTTGTCATTCGGCGTCGCGTAAGGAAGGTGGACCTGGGCATCCTCACCAGCAACGAACAGAAATACTTCTTCCTCAACTGCCTCAACGTGGGTCTCGTGGCCAGCATCATGGACATCAAGCACAAGACCTATCGCTTCTGGGGCATGTCGTCGCTGAGCTATCTGAGCAGTTTCCTTATCATGCTTTTCCACCGCATGGAGCACAAAGCTCGCTTCTCCGTCAACCACGAGACGATAGAAGGCCATTTCATGAACATCTGCATTGGCAATGCCCACGCCTATGGCCTCACACCCAATGCCGTACCCTATAACGGCATGCTCGACGTGACCACTGTCTCCCACCCTGCCATCTCACAACTGGTGGCTGGGATGTACATGCTCGTCACAGGCAAGTTCCTCACTCATCGCAACGTGCGCCCCTACCGCTCGCGCCAGAAGATTCACTTCGAAGAGATTGGCAAGTCGTGTGTTAGTCTCGACGGACAAGTGATTCCAAACTTGCAATACCCATTCGACGTCGTTGTTCGGCAGGAGCAAATCAACTTCATTATTCCCTAATATACCTTATTATATATAAATAAGACTCTCCCCCCGCCCCTCTCTGTTAGCGAGGGGAGTAGTCACGGGAAGTAATTAAATTGAGAATGAAATAAAAAAGTCAGGGGTGTCACGCTTGTGGCACCCCTGCTTGTCAATGGCTTGTCTGTAGCTATTAAAGCTCAGCAAAGTACTTAATGGTGCGAACCATCTGGCTCGTGTAAGAGTTCTCATTGTCGTACCAAGCAACAACCTGTACCAGAGAGTTGCCGTCGCCAATCTTGCTAACCATAGTCTGGTTGGCATCGAACAGAGAACCGAACTTCATACCGATGATGTCGCTAGAAACGAGCTTCTCTTCAGTGTAACCGAAGCTCTCGTTCTGAGCAGCCTTCATAGCAGCGTTGATGTCCTCAACAGTTACCTCACCCTTAACAACAGCGTGCAGGATGGTGGTAGAACCTGTGGGAGTAGGAACGCGCTGAGCAGCACCGATCAGCTTACCATTCAGTTCGGGAATTACGAGACCGATAGCCTTAGCAGCACCGGTAGAGTTGGGAACGATGTTCTGAGCACCGGCGCGAGCGCGCTGTACATCACCCTTACGCTGAGGACCGTCGAGAATCATCTGGTCACCCGTGTAAGCGTGTACGGTGGTCATGATACCGCTCTGGATGGGAGCGAAGTCGTTCAGAGCCTTGGTCATGGGGGCCAAGCAGTTGGTGGTGCAAGAAGCAGCACTGATAACGGTGTCTTCCTTCGTCAGAGTCTTGTGGTTTACGTTGAACACGATGGTGGGCAGGTCATTGCCAGCAGGAGCAGAGATAACAACCTTCTTAGCACCAGCCTGGATGTGAGCCTCAGCCTTAGCCTTAGAGGTATAGAAACCTGTGCACTCCAGAACAACGTCAACGCCGATCTGGCCCCAAGGCAGTTCTGCTGCGTTAGGAATAGCATAGATAGTAATCTCCTTACCATCAACGATGATAGAATTGTCAGTTGCCTCAACGGTGTGCTTGTTCTCACCGAACTTGCCACAGAAACCGCCCTGAGCGGTGTCATACTTCAACAGGTGAGCCAGCATCTTGGGGCTGGTGAGGTCGTTGATAGCGACAACTTCATAACCTTCAGCCTCGAACATCTGACGGAAAGCGAGGCGACCGATACGGCCAAAGCCGTTAATAGCTACTTTTACGTTTGCCATTTTCTTAGTTTTTAATTGGTTAAAAATAATATAATGTAAACTTTTTTTAACTTTTCTCTCGAAATACGATGCAAATATACAAAATTCTTTTTATATTTGCGCTATGAAACATTAATTTATTTCTTATTTAATTCTTAAATTTAAACAACTATGGGATTTATTAAAGAATTCAAAGAGTTTGCCATGCGTGGCAATGTGATGGACATGGCAGTCGGTGTTATCATCGGCGGTGCCTTTGGTAAAATCATTTCATCGTTGGTCGACGATGTCCTGATGCCTGCTATCGGTATGCTGACAGGCAATGTTGATTTCACCACTCTCGTATGCAAGATTGGCGAAGGCGAAGAAGGAGCTGTGCTGAAGTATGGCCAATTCATTCAGAACGTAATCGACTTCCTGATTATCGCGCTCTGCGTATTCTTGATGATTAAGTTTGTCACCAAGCTGACCGCTAAGAAGGAAGAGCCCGCTCCCGAAGCTCCTGCTGGTCCTACTCAGGAAGAGCTGCTCACCGAGATTCGTGACCTGCTGGCTAAGAAGTAATCAGCCTCTCACCTAACCCCTCCCCCCCAAAAGGGAGGGGCTTCCCATTAAACTCTTAAACGATTAAAACTTTTAAACTTTTAAAAACAAAACATCATGAAAAAGTATTTAGCAGAAATGGTTGGAACGTTCGTTCTTACGTTCCTTGGTTGTGGAACTGCAGTAGCACTGGGTTGTGGCTCTGACACAGCATCAATTGTAGGCACAGCCGTTGCCTTCGGTCTCTCTGTAGTAGCTATGGCATACGCCATTGGCGGCATCAGCGGTTGCCACATCAACCCCGCCATCACTCTGGGTTGCCTCTGCTCGAAGCGCATCAGCCTGAAGGACGCTTGTGGTTACATCGTGTTCCAGGTTATTGGCGCCATCATCGCAGCTGCCCTCCTCTATGCCTTTGTTCAGACTGCTGGTCCCGACGCTGTTATCACCACCTCTACGGGTGCTAACGCATGCGCATTCGGCACTTGCAACGGTCTGCTTGTCGAGGCAGTTCTCACCTGCATCTTCGTGCTCGTAGTGCTCGGTTCTACCGACGAGAAGAAGGGTGCTGGCAACTTCGCTGGTCTGGCCATCGGTCTCAGCCTCATTCTCATCCACCTCGTAGGCATCCACTTCACTGGCACTAGCGTCAACCCCGCCCGTTCCATCGGTCCCGCTCTGTTCGAGGGTGGTCAGGCTCTGCAGGAGCTGTGGGTGTTCATCGTAGGTCCCTTCATCGGTGCCATCTGTGCCGCTTGCATCTGGTGTCTGATCGGTTGCGACTGCAAGAAGTGCGAGAAGTAAACCCCTCTCGAACCATTAAACGTTAAACTTTAAACATTAAACTTTTTATGAGAAAGATTCTTATGATTGCCCTTGGCGTGCTGTTTGCTGGCAACGCTATGGCATTGGAAAACGAGCCCGTTCAGGGCTTCACAGGCATGGCCTTCATGGGCATGAATGCCTCTCAGATTCACAACACCAACTACGACGGTAAGATAGGTGGTACAATGGGCTTCCGCCTCGACTACGTTCTCCCCAAGGCTCACGGTACTTACATTACCGCTGGCGTCGACTGGACCATGAAGGGTGGCAAGTATGACACCACTCGTGATGGAGAAGGCGTATCAGGTGACGCTAGTGTAAAGACGAACCTCCACTACATGGAGATTCCCATCCGCGTAGGTTTCCGCTACAACTTCTCGAAGGAGATTGGCGTTTATGGTGAACTTGGTCCCTACTTCGCAGTAGGTGTAGGTGGCAAGCACAAGCTCCATGTTGATGCCGACGGTGCATTCTGGGATGAGATTGAAGAGGCTGGTACATGGAAGGCCTTCAAGAAGAGCGAAGTTCCTTTCCATGAGAATTTCCAGCGCTGGGATGCCGGTTTCGGCTTCCGCGTAGGTGCTGAGTACAACCAGCACTACAACCTGATGCTGGGTTGCGACTGGGGCCTCACCGACATGTACCGCGACGAATATCGCGATGCCATGTATGCCGCCAAGTTCCCCCTTGCAAAGGCTAAGAACTTCAACTTCACCATCGCATTTGGCTATCGCTTCTAAGTGATTTCCATCTGACAAACAAGCCCCGAGTCTTAACTGGCCCGGGGCTTCTTCTTTCTATATAATAAATAAGGTAACTTGAGACTAGTCTTTATTCATTATACTTTAAACATTAGAAAAACAACGCTTTTCGCTATAATAAGTATAAGGCTATTGCAGCACAAGCCTCGGCATCGGCCAGGGCATGGTGATGGCGTTGGAGGTCATAGCCGCAGGCCGCAGCAACGGTCTGGAGTTGATGATTGGGCAGAGCATGGCCGAACTGCCGTCGGGAGGCCGTGAGGGTGTCGTAGAAGCGGTAGTCAGGATAGTCCATCTGGTACACTCTAAAGACAGCTTTCAGGCAACCTTCATCGAAACGTGCGTTATGAGCCACAAAAGGAATCGATGCTATCAGTTCACGACGATTGTCAAACGCAAATTGGTCAGAGAAGAACACCTCGGCAATCCTTTCTTCCAATTGCTGCCACACCTCCGGGAACACCGATGCATCGTCCGTGTCACATTGGGACAGCCCATGCACTCGCTGACACCAATAATTGTAGAAGTTCGGCTCTGGCTGAATCAGACTATAGAAGCTGTCAGCCACCTGCCCATCCCGCACCATAATCACGCCAACCGAGCAAACGCTCGATGGCAGTTGATTGGCCGTCTCGAAGTCGATTGCAATAAAGTCCCTAATCATCGCTGGCAAGAATAATGCCTGCAAAGATACGATTAAGCGAGCGAAAAACCAAAAAAGAGAAAGAAAAACGAAAGAAAGTGAGCAATCGCACGTAAACATGTTTACAGGTGCGAATTCGAGATTTCTTGCCAAAGGCATTATTGCGATGCATCGCAATGTTTTTCTTTTCTTTTTGGTATTTCACAGCGAGCGAGAGTATTTTAGGCATAGCCAAAGATACAAATAGTTTCTCATTCAGCAAAAACTTTGAAGTGAAAAACCCCGTTCCCTTCGGCGGGTTATGCAATAGCACAATGCCGATTAACGCAAATCAGGAGACCCGAAGGCCTCCTGATTTGTTTAATTCTTCACTATGCAAAACTGCTAAGTGTTTGATAAATTGGAATTTATGATGGTTCAGAGTTATACCTCCTCTGCCTGCATAGGCTTGTATATCGTGTCTACCACTCTGCGCTGGCATTCGTCGGCATCGGA
>CADCHQ010000007.1 GCA_902801325.1 uncultured Bacteroidales bacterium
TAGCGAGAAAGACTCGGAGAAGGAAGTTGTGGCATTCAATCAGGAAGTGGAGACCATCGACCTGGCGCTGCTCGCTGAGCACATACGCGACCACGGTAGCTGCTACTCCAAGGGCACCATCTACGGTGTGATGACCGACATGGTGGAGTGTATCATCGAACTGCTTCGCGGTGGCTACGGCGTGCTCATCGACGGCATCGGCAAGTTTGGCGTCTCGCTGCAGAGCGACGGCGTTGACATGGACGAAGTGGAGGAATTCAGCGCATCGAACATCAAGGGCGTGAACCTGACTTTCCGTCCTGCCGAGGGAATTAAGTCGGCGCTGAGCACTAACATGGAGTTTGAGTACGTTGGCACTCGCATCATGCAGGCCCAGGCCAAGAAGCAGGAGGAGGTGAACCTCGCTCAGGGCCTCTCGGCAGCAACCAGTGGTGGTAGCGGCATCGGCGGTAACTCCGGTGGCAGCGGCAGCGGTGATCCGGGAGATGTGACGCCTTAACGGCCTCTCCCAAACCAAAGAATCGAGAACCCCAAAAAGGCTCTCGATTCTTGTTTCTTGGTTGTATGTCTGCCCGAAGGCTTACGATTTGTGACTGATGAGCTTGAGGAACTCGTCGCGGGTCTTGGCTTGGTTGAAGGCGCCAGTGAAGTCGCTGGTGGTGGTGATAGAACCTTGCTTCTCCACGCCACGCATCTGCATGCACATGTGCTGGGCCTCGACAACGACCATCACGCCCAGGGGCTTGAGGGCTTGCTGGATGGCTTCGCGAATCTGCAGCGTCATGCGTTCCTGCACCTGCAGGCGATGGCTGTAGCAGTCCACCACGCGGGCTATCTTGGACAGGCCTGTGATGTATCCGTTGGGGATGTAGGCCACATGGGCCTTGCCGTAGAAGGGCAACATGTGGTGCTCGCAAAGGGAGTAGAAGTTGATGTCCTTGACGATGACCATCTGGCTGTAGTCTTCCTTGAACTTGGCCTGATTGAGTATCTCAATGGGATCTTCGTCGTAGCCTCGTGTGAGGTCGGCCATAGCCTTTGCCACACGGAGGGGGGTCTTCAGCAAGCCTTCGCGCTGAGGGTCTTCACCGATGAGGGTGAGCAACTCGCGCACCCGCTGCTCAATATTCGTCAACTGTTGGTTGTTCATAGACATAGGCATTGATTTTGCAACGTACGGTGATGGCTTCAGAGAACTTGCCTGTGCGACGCATGTCCTTGAGCAGACGCAGGGCTTCGGCTCGTGTCTTGAAGTCGCCTACGTGGCATATCCATCGGGGAGAAACGAAACGCGTGTAGACGGGTTGCTCGGGGAAGAGCTTCTTGACGAGTGCTTCGACCTGATAGGCACGGCGCTTGGCATCGCGGGAGTTGCCTCCTGCATAGACCTGCACACGATAACCGTTCATGCGGACTTTGCGCCCCGTTCCCATGAGGAGTGAGTCGTTGGCCGAGAGCAAGGAGTCGGTGGAGGTCAGAAGACTACGCGTGGTGGTGACAGAGCGACGCGCTGTGCCGTTGACCAGCGCCACGATGTCGGCATCCTGGTGCAGTCGAACCGTTCCCTGACCGGATACTGCCTTTTGCAGGCGTTCGGTGAAGGGTTGCGTCTGGGCAAATAGAGGTTGAGAAAATGAGAAAATGAGAAAATGAGAAAGCAACAGAAGATGCCTTCCGGATATTTTAAATAACTTTTTCCTCATGATGTTCATGTTATGTTCCTTCGGTATAATCTTTTGTAGACTTACTCATTTACTCCGTTTGAGCCTCTCATTGTCTCACATCCCCGATTGTCATTATTACTTCCAAGCATCGATGATGCCCTTGAAGTCCTCGCACTTGAGAGCAGCGCCACCAATGAGGCCACCATCAACATCGGGCTTCGAGAAGATGTCCTTAGCGTTGGAGGGCTTGCAAGAACCACCATAAAGGATGCTCAGGTTCTCTGCCACTTCAGCACCAAACTGCTTGCAGATCTCACCACGGATAAAAGCGTGCATGTCCTGTGCTTGGTCGCTGGTAGCGGTCTTACCCGTACCGATAGCCCAAACGGGTTCGTAGGCGAGGATGATGCTGCCCATCTGCTCGGCTGTGAGGTCATAGAGACTGCCTGCCAACTGAGCGCCAACTACTTCGTTCTGCTTGCCAGCCTCGCGCTCCTCGAGCACTTCGCCAATGCAGAAGATGACCTTCAAGCCATTGGCCAGAGCCAAGTTAACCTTCTCCTTCAGGATTTCGGGAGTCTCGTGATAATAGGCACGACGCTCGGAGTGACCGAGGATGACGTACTGTGCACCAGTGCTCTTTACCTGAGCGGCACTAACTTCGCCCGTGTAAGCACCCTTTTCCTTATCGGCACAGTTCTCAGCACCCAGACCGATGACAGTGCCTTCTACCACACCTGCTACGGTAGCCAGATGGATGAACGGAGTGCAGATAACAACATCACAATTGGGTTTGTCAGCTGCCAAAGCGGCCTTCAACTCAGTAGCCAATGCTACACCTTCCTGCAGGTTCAGGTTCATTTTCCAGTTGCCTGCTACAATTTTCTTACGCATAATAATAGAATTTACGATTTTACGATTTACTATTTACGATTTATTTACGATTTAATAACTTAGTAATTTTGACTCTCTTCTTCCCCTAACGGGAGTCGGAGAGGGGCCTCCTTTTATGTATTTTATACCTCTCATAGAACGTGTGGCCAACCCAAATGCGGTCGATGAGCGTCCAGAGGAGTAAGGGGAGGAAGAACCAGAGGAATAGTTTCCAAATGGTCTGTATGCGACTAAGAAACTGAATCTGTCCCAGACGGTTCTCCTCGAGGGGCGTGGTGAGGCCTACGACATTGGGGATGTCCGAGGCTGCCCATTTCTGATAGATGATGCCGTCGCGCATGAGCAGAAGGCCTGGATTGGAACGAATGATGGTCTTCAGCATAGTTCCGTCAGCCAATGCGAAATCGTACTCTGCTCCCGTAAGGTCTTTCCAACGGTCGATGCTCTCCGGCAGACTCGATGTCAGAGCCAGGAAGGGATAGCCGTGCTCCTGGCAATAGTCGTAGAGGGCGTTTATTTTGTCCATTGGTCCGTCATCGGCTTGTTCAAGCCAAGGCGTCACGAGCAAGAACTTGTAGCCCTTCTGCCCTATCCAATCGAAGGTGAGGTCCTCGCCCTCGAGGCTTTGGAAACCGAAGTCGAGGTACTGCATCTCGCCGTCTCCCCTCTCCCACTCGGCCTCTATGGCCTTCGGCAGGTCGACTCCCACATAATAGGGCCGGAAGTCGATTACGGGCAAGTGGCGGATGTTGTAGATGGCAAGGAAGAGGGCAAACACCAGCGCATAGAGCGACAAGAGCCATTGGTTGCGCTCGGTAATAAAGCGCGTGAGCTTGCGATAGTATTTCACCACCACAATGGCTGCCACAAGCAACACCACATTCTTGCCAAACGTCTGCCAATGGGTAAGGCGAAGCGCATCGCCAAAGCATCCACAATCCGAAATGGCATTCGACAGAGCCAGGTAGAAAGTGATGGGCGTCATCACCAACAAGAGGCACAAGGCCAATCGTGATGTCGTGCGCCTGCGTATGCCAAAGAAGAGGTTGAAGCCGATATAGAACTCCACCAGCGCCAGGATAACCGCAAGGGCAAGGGGGGTAAGCGGTGTGTCGAACATGGGAAGTCCGAAGCCTACCACATAGTCCTCAATCTTGTACTGCGTGCCTCGCGGGTCTATCAACTTCACCAATCCCGAGAAGAGGAAGGTGAATGACAGGAGTAACCGGCAAAGGTTGACAATCAGCCATCTAACTTGCTTGGCTCTCTTCGTCATCGCCAAAGGTCAGTTTAATGAGTCCGAAGACGGCATAGTTCATCATGTCCATATAGTTCGCGTCAATGCCCTCGGACACCAACGTCGCTCCGCTGAGCGATTCTATTTGTTTCGTACGGAATATCTTCATCAGGATGAGGTCGGTATAACTGCTGATACGCATGCCTCGCCAAGCCTCGTCGTAATCGTGATTCTTGCGCAGCATCAGTTTAAGCGTTTTATCAGCCCAACGATCATAAGCGGCAAGAGCCTCGTCGGCCGACATGTCATCGACCACATCAGAAAAACCTAATTCGAGTTGAATAAGTCCAATGATGGCATAGTTGACAATTCCTATGAATTCAGGTCTGATGCCCTCATCCACCAGCGCCACACCCTTGGTCTCAATAGAACGGATGCGGTTGGCCTTAATATAGATCTGGTCAGTAATGGACGAAGGTCGCATAATGCGCCAAGCAGCCCCGTAATCATGGAGTTTCTTGGCAAAAAGCGTACGGCACTCTGCCATTACCTGACGAAATTGCTGTTCAGTATTCATCTCTTTTATATAATAACGTGGGCAAAGATAATAAAAAAAGCCCGATGACTTATCACATCGAGCCCTTTTTCTGCTATTTTCTTTGTTTTTATGAGCACTTAAGAATCTGACCGGGCTTCAAAGCCTTTCTCTTGGAGATGTTGTTGAGACGGCAAAGACGGTCGACCGTGAGGCCATACTTCTTGGCAATCTTGCTCAAAGTGTCGCCAGAACGAACCTTATAGACACGAGCACGACTGCTGCGCTCAGCCATCTTCTGCTGCTGAAACTCGCGAGACTCCTCGGCCTTTTCCTCAACAGCAGGCATATTGCTAACATCATGAGCGGCCATCAACTGAGAACGACCATTGCGGCGCCATACATAATAGTCGCCACGAACGTCGCCAGCCTCGAAGCTGAACAACTTCTCAGGATTGATCTTCTCGCCCAGCAGACGAGTTTCGAAATGGAGGTGAGGACCTGTGGAGAAACCAGTGTTTCCACCCAAACCGATAACATCGCCAGCCTTCACCACCTGATTCTCACGAACCAACTGTTTTGAAAGGTGACCATAGGTGGTCTCCAATCCGTTGGCGTGACGAATGATGATGTATTTGCCATATCCCTTGCGACGACCCTGGTCCTGAACCACACGCACCTTGCCGCTGAAAGCAGCACGAATGGTGTCGCCTACATAAACCTTAATGTCAGTACCATAGTGGTTGCGACCGAACTGACGGCGATAGCCATAATGGGAATTGACAACACGGCTCTCACAAGGCATGTGGAAGTCGCGAAGGTCGATACGATACTCTGCAGGAAGTGATTGATTGTAGTTTACGAACTCGTTGGCCCATGACTGATACAGGTCACCCGAGGGATTTTCCATAGATTCCACCTTTAAAAGGCGCTTAATTGCTACTGAATCGACTGCACGCAAACGTGTGTCGATAGGTGCTTGGCGAGCCATCAGGTCTTGTGCCTGAGCCTCCGTGGCGCTCATCAACATCGTTGCAAGAACGATTCCAAAGGTAAATATTTTGATTGTTTTCATAAGTCTATTGGGGGTTTACATGTCAACTTCGTCAACTGCATAGAGAGCGTTAAAGTTCAGGTCGCCGAAGTCGAACAGTTCCTGAGGCTTAAAGAAGCGGGCAATTTCGATGTTGGCAACATGCACGCCGTCACTTGCGTGAACGATATTCTGCTGATTGGACATCGAATAGTCACCGCGAATAGTACCTATGGCGGCATTACGACCATTGGTCACACCGGCCATAGCACGAACCACACGAACAACCTCGACACCTTCCAGACACATAGCTACCACGGGAGTGGCCTGCATTGACTTCTTCAAGAGAGGGAAGAAAGGTTTGTCCTTAAGATGGCTGTAATGCTCCTCGAGGAGTTCATCGGTCATATAAAGCATTTTCATGCCTATGATTCTGAGACCCTTGCGCTCGAAGCGACTAATGATTTCGCCCATTAGCATGCGCTTGATGACTGAGGGTTTCAGTAATACTAAAGTTCTCTCCATATAACAGTTATCGTGCTTCCTTTATACTAAAGGAACGCGTGAATTCAGATTTTTCGTGGGCAAAGGTACGAAAAACTTCCTGAACTAACAAATTTTTAAGATTTTTTAGGATTTCGCGCTTCGACGCATGACTATGCTGGCCAATACGAGATAGATTCCTGTCTGAATCCACAGAGCGCGGAACTCGACAAGCACATCGCCCAAAGTGGCGCCCATGGAAGCCATGCGGACATAGCCTCGAATGGCAAAGGTGGAAGGTAGTATAGAACCTACCATACGCCAGAACGGAGGAATGGCACTCTGAGGCCACGAAATACCGGAAAGGAATAAGAAAGGAATGGAGGTGAAGACCACGAGCAAAAGCACATTCTCGCGATACCGAACCAACCAGGACAGCATCAAGCCAAAGGAGATGCAAGCCACCAAATAGGGGAAAAAGAACAAGATGAGGTCGGTGGGACGGGCTATCATGACAAAACTGAACCACCGAGGCACCACCAGAGTAAGATAGGCTGTCCAAACTGCATAGACCATAAAATAAGCCATACCCTTGCCTAATGCCAGACGCAGGCCCATAGCTCGTCCTGTGCGCATGCCTTGCGGAAGGAACTTATGGCGTTCGTGGCGTGTACCTTCGGACAGACCAATACCAAGCATCAGCGTTTGTTGAATGATGAGTATAAGCACGGCAGGCAAGATAAAACTGCCATAGCCCTGCGCAGGATTGAACATGGCAACCTCATCGAAACTTAATGGTGCAGCAGAAATCTCCTCATCACGCTGGGTTGTGAGAGCCGTCATACTGCTAATGCGGATATCCTTGTTCATCTCACCCACAACGGCTGTAGCAGTCTGGAATATGGCCTTGTAATAAAGCGTTACCGCCATGTCAGTATAAACGCTTATATGCGACTGCTGGCCCCTAAGGACATTGGTCTCTAATTCAGGTGGCAAATAATAGATGCCACTAACCTTTTGCTGTTCAACCATTCGGCGTGCCTCATCAAGCGACCCTGCACGATAGGCCACACGCACATCGGGTGAAGCATCAACACTCTGAATGAACTCACGGCTAAAAGCCGATTGCGAGTCATCGACTACCACTACGGGAACTTCGCGTACCACCTCGTTATTATAGATCCATGCGTAGAGCAACGGGTAGGCAAAAGGTATGAGGAGGCAGAACAACAAGATGCCTTCGTCATGGACGAAGTTCTTCATCTCGTCGCGCCACACCAAGCAGATGTCACATATATCCTGATACAGTTTGCTCATGACTTAAGGAACATAAACATAATATTTCAAGGCCTTTTTAATGCGAGGGAATACTAACAAGGGCAACAGGGAGAATGCCACAAGCGCCACCACATTAATCCATACCGAGGAAACAGGATAACCATTAAACACCGTTGCCTGATAGATGAGGAAATAGTGACGCATGGGGAACAAGTTGGCAACAGACTGGATGGGTGCATCCATACTAGCCAATGGGAAGAAAGCACCAGCAAGAGAGAAACTGAGCACAGCCCACAGGGAACAGATGCTCATAGACATACGCAACTGAGGCACAAGTCCAAACATGAAGATGCCAAATCCCAGGGATGCCGTTACCGTAAGCACTCCCAACAACGCTATTGGCCACGGGCCACCCAAATGGGGGAAGCCAAGGAAGTAATAGACATACAACTCGTAGATGAAGAAGATGTTGAGAAAGATGAAGAACATGGGCAACATCTTTCCTACGAGGGCTATCCAAATATTGTCGCCAGCATGATGCATGAGGTTAGGACCTGTCTCGAACTTAAGTTCAGTACCTAACGAATATGCGGCCAGCAGGAACATGAATAACGAGAGTACGGCCGGCACAAGAGTCGTCGTCAGGAATACATTATAGTCCATTGTCGGGTTTGTTATCTGGTGCAGGTCGATTAGTATGGGTTGCAGATAGGTCATGACCTGCTTGTCAGTAGCACCTCGCGCCCTTAGACTAGCTTGAATCACTCCGGCATTGCCCAACGACGCTATGGTCTTCAAGTCTCGATAAAGCAGAGAACCTGAAGTGAGCGTAGTCATGGAGTAATAGAACGACACCGACGGCTTGCGCGAAGCAAGTAGTTTGCTTGTCGTACCAGCCGGAATGTAGAGGAATGCATATATCTCATTCCGCTGTATGGCACGACGGGCATCAGCCACCGTAGCATACTGCCCCACCACCTTGGACGTCTGAAAAGCATCCAGCATGCGCACCATGCGACGGGTGGTAGTGGTGTTATCCTGATCGACCACACCCACAGGCATATCGACTGGTTGACCGTCTCTCAAGAAAGTGGTGAAGAAAAGCACCACGATGATGGGAGCAGACACCATGAACAAGAAGTACATGGGGTTGGTCACCAGGTTTCTAACCTCGCGTAACGATATATTAAGTATTCGTTTAAGTACAGTCATCCTACTGACTGATAACCAGCTATTTAATAATTACCGACATTCCAGGACGTAAGCCCTCTAACTTCTCTATAGGACGAGCCTTAACCTCAAAGGTTTTCAGGTCATAGCGCCCATTGGCTTTGGTTGCTTTCCATACTGCATATGAGCCTTGGTCCTTCATGTAATAGACCTTCATCTTGAGGGTTTTGTCGAAGGCTGGAATATAGGTTTCCACTTCATCTCCAATCTTCATGCCGCTAAGCTGGTCCTCACGAATGTTGAACGAAGCCCACATGTCTTTCATGATAGCGACACTCATAATGGGCGACCCAGTTCCTACGAGCTCACCCACATGAGGATAGATGTCCGTCACCTCACCCTCCATCTGGGCAATCTGTACAGTCTCACCGATGTATGAGCTAACCTCTGCTACGACACCACGAGCCTGTTGAACCTTAGCAGCTGCAGCCATCTTCTCTTCACGACGAGCACCATTGACAGCCATATTATACTGACTTTCGGCGGCTTTGGCCTGAGCTTGGGCAGCCGTGTACTGGGCATAGGCCTCGTCACGCTTCTGTTCACTCAACACGCCTTCATCGAAGAGCTTCTGCACACGCTGATACGATTTCTCGTGTATCTCCAGGGCAGCTTTAGCTTGCTGCCATAACTGATAGGCACCTTGGATCTGCTCCTGACGCGCACCCTTCTTAGCCATCTCGCTCATGGCAGAGGCAGCTTCCTCTACAGCATTGGCCTGTTCCTTCTTGGCATTCACCTCGGGAGCATCCAGTATGGCAAGTGTATCACCCACATGCACATAATCGCCTTCCTGCACCCTAATTTCCAGAATACGGCCTGGCACTTTGCTCGACACACGATATTCGGTCACATCCATCTGACCCTGTATCACCTCAGGCTCGTTACCCAAAGTGAAGAAACCAATGAGAGCAACCGCTCCAACTACTACGGCAAAACATAGGATTGCCAGCAGCACATTGGTATGTTGTGATTTCTCGCTCATAATATATTTTACGATTTAACGATTTACGATTTACGATTTATTGAATTATCTATCAATTGACAAAGTTCCCAAGGTCTTGCGCAAAGTTGTTTCAGCCATCCTGACATCAATCTCAGCATCGATGCGCTGACTCTCGGCCTGTTGCCATGCAGTCTGGGCAGCCATCACAGTGGTGGCATCTATCACGCCTTCATGGAAGCCAGCATTTGCACAACGAAGGTTCTCTTCTGCACTCTCGATGTCCTTATTGGCACGCTGCAATTTCTTATGGGCTTCGGTCACCTTAAACCTGCTTTGTGCCAACTGAAGGTCAATCTTCTCGCGTGCTTCGTCCAAGGTCGTCTTGGCCATAAGGGTAGAAGTCTTAGCGGCACGAACCTTAAACTTTCCTTCCATCCAGTTCCAGACTGGAACGTGAATCATTACACCCACATTCCAGAAACCGCCTACCTTCTGCTCAAAGCCGTTAAAGACATTGGGGTTGGAGAAGGTATAACCGGCAACCAAGCCTACGTGAGGCAGATAGGGTGCCAATGCGAGCTTCTCACCCTGACGACTTACCTCCACTGCCGATTCCAATAGGCGCAGTTCGGGACGAAGGTTAACATCACCATCCGGTTGTGTCTCTAATGTTGGGACCTGAAGTTCCTTATCTTCATCCTCCAAGACAAAGTCGGTGTCGAGTGGCAGTCCGCACAACTGACACAGAAGCATACGGGATAGGGACAGGCCATTCTCTACTTCTGTAATCTTCATCTCGGCTTCATTGACGCGCACATCCACCTTCAGTCCGTCGGCACGTGTAGCGACACCCTCCCCTATCATCTTATGCACATCCTCATCAAGGTGGAAAACCAAGTCACGGAAACTCTCGGCCAAACGCTGCTTCTGCCTTAGGGAGACGACTAACCAATAGACCTTGTCGACGTCATAGATAGTCTCTTGCATCTGTTGTTCGATGCGTATATCGGCAACGGACTCGCCGATATCGGCCATGCGGTTGGCAGCCTTAATGGCACCACCCATATATATAGGTTGACGCAGTTGTATGGTACCAGCCCACATGTTACGGGTATCCGTACGGAAGGCATCGACAACGTTCTGTCCTGTCTGGTTAAGAGCTGCAGCTGCAGCAGGCAACACCTGTGCGGGATTCATCCCTAAGCCCTCGAGTATCTGGGCCAATTGTGCACCGATGCCCGACGCAGCCATACCATTGACTGCGT
This sequence comes from uncultured Bacteroidales bacterium, assembly GCA_902801325.1. Taxonomy (GTDB): domain Bacteria; phylum Bacteroidota; class Bacteroidia; order Bacteroidales; family Bacteroidaceae; genus Physcousia. The sequence goes on from CADCHQ010000007.1 coordinate 10,566, forward strand.
TCGAACCCAAGTTACTTAGGGCCGACTTCTGGTCATCGTTTAGGATGGAGACCTCCTTACTCATGTACGAATATCCTCCTAAGGCATCCACCTTAGGCAAGTAATGTGTCCGCGCAGCCTTCTTGACATCACGGGCTACGTCCTGACCGAGTCGGGCCAGAGTCAATTGCTTGTTACCCTGCAGAGCCATAGCGCGACAGCTGTCCAAGCTTAGTTTTCGCTGTGCGTGAGCCATATAGGACACACCCACAAGGCATAGTATCATCAACAAATATCTCTTCATAGAATATCTTTTCGAAAAAACTTTGCAAAGGTACGCAAAAAATATAAGATTGTAAAACAAATAATAAAACTTTTATTATCTTTGCACCGATGAATGCGCTCAAAAGAATATGGAATTTCTACTACCAAGGCTTCCGCGAGATGACGCTAGGACGCACGCTGTGGCTCGTCATCCTCATAAAGCTATTCATCATCTTCTTCATACTCAAGGTGTTCTTCTTCCCCAATTACCTGAAGCAACATGCCAAGGGTAACGAGGCCGAGTTCGTAGCGACAGAACTGCAACCATAGAAAAACCTTAAACATTAAACGTTAAACCTTAAACATTAACCAATAACCAATCTAATTCTATGAATCTACTAAGCATCGACATGACGATGGTGGACTGGGCAAGGGCTCAGTTCGCCTTAACGGCCATTTATCACTGGCTGTTCGTGCCATTGACACTCGGCCTAGCCGTAGTGATGGGCATCATGGAGACCCTGTACTTCAGGACCGGAAAGCAGTTCTGGAAGGAGACAGCGAAGTATTGGCAGCGCCTCTTTGGCATTAACTTTGCCATGGGCGTGGCTACGGGCATCATCCTCGAGTTCGAGTTCGGTACGAACTGGAGCAACTATTCTTACCTCGTCGGTGACGTATTCGGAGCGCCACTTGCCATAGAAGGTATCGTGGCATTCTTCATGGAATCAACCTTCGTGGCCGTGATGTTCTTCGGCTGGAACAAGGTCTCTAAGGGTTTTCACTTAGCATCTACGTGGCTCACGGGCCTGGGCGCAACCATCTCTGCCTGGTGGATTCTGGTCGCAAACTCGTGGATGCAGCATCCCGTGGGTCAGGAGTTCAACCCCGAGACCGTAAGGAATGAGATGACAAGTTTCCTGGATGTAGCCCTCTCGCCCGTAGCGGTGGACAAGTTTGTCCATACCGTTCTATCGGCATGGGTATTGGGGGCCGTCTTCGTGGTCGGCGTGTCAAGTTGGTATCTCCTAAAGCATCGCCACATAGAGTTTGCCACCAAGAGCCTGAAGATTGGTGCCATTTTCGGCCTCATCTCCTCGGCTTTGATCATGCTATCCGGGCACCATTCGGCCTATACGGTAGCGCAAACGCAACCCATGAAACTGGCTGCGATGGAGGCTCTCTATAAGGGCGGCACCGACCAGCCCCTAACCATCATTGCGGGCATCAATCCATTCTCGCAGCCCGACTTCGAGACTACCGATGAACCTCCTCTTAAGCTTGCAGTGCCTTACGCCCTATCGTTCCTGGCCACAAACGACGTGCATGGCTACGTGCCAGGCATACGTGACATACTGGATGGCTATACCAAGGAAGACGGAACGCGCGAACTCTCGCTCGACGAGAAGATAGAGCGTGGCCAGTGTGCCATAACGGCTTTGCAGGAATACCGTAAGGCGAAGAAGGATGGAGCCCCAGAGGATTTCCTCACTACGCTAAGCACAGAGATCAAGGAGAATATGCCCTATTTCGGCTATGGTTATGTCAAGGACCGCAGTCAGGTTGTACCTTACATCCCCGTATGCTTCTATGCCTTCCGCGTGATGGTCGGGGGCGGATGCCTGTTTATCCTCCTCTTTCTTCTTTCTCTCTTCTTCCTTTATAAGAAGGACATTACGAAAGCACGCTGGTTATTGTGGGTAGCCCTCCTATGCATTCCTGTGGCCTACATCGTCAGCGAAGCAGGATGGCTGGTGGCAGAGTTCGGTCGTCAGCCGTGGACCATCCAGGACATGCTGCCCACATGGGTAGGCGTCAGCGACCTGGGTTCGGGAGCTGTGATGACCACGTTCTTCCTCTTCCTCGTCCTCTTCACTACCCTCTTGGCAGTCGAGATTAGTATCATGTTAAAGCAAATCAAGCGAGGACCGGAGACATCTCCCTCCGCCTTCACCCAAAGGGAGGGAACCGCTACGCCCGCATGACCATAACCATTTCGAGAGAACATTATTATCATTTAATAACAAAGATGTTCACCCCCAGACTAAAGGACATCACCCCTCTCTTGGAGGGGTTAGGGGGAGGTTAACTATGAGTTATATCTTTCTTCAACATTATTGGTGCTTTGTCGTGGCACTGCTTGCGGCATTGCTGGTCTTCCTCATGTTTGTTCAGGGTGCCAACTCCCTAATCTTCACGCTTGGCCGCACGGCCGATGAGCGTCGACTCCTTATAAACGCCACGGGACGCAAGTGGGAATTTACGTTCACCACGCTCGTAACCTTCGGTGGTGCGTTCTTCGCCTCTTATCCCCTCTTCTACTCTACCAGTTTCGGCGGAGCCTATTGGCTTTGGATGATTATCCTCTTCTCCTTCGTCCTGCAAGCCGTAAGCTATGAGTTCCAACACAAGTTAGGCAACCTGCTCGGGGCTAAGACGTTCCAGTGCCTATTGGTACTGAACGGCATACTGGGTCCCCTGCTCCTTGGTGGTGCCGTGGCTACCTTCTTCACGGGTTCGAACTTTATCGTTGAGCGCGAAAACATTATGGGTTCGGGCGTCATCAGCCGATGGGCTAACGCCTCACATGGGCTCGATGCCCTATTGAATCCATGGAACATCATCCTCGGTCTGGCAATCTTTTTCCTGGCAAGGATATTGGGATGCCTATACATCCATAAGCAGGTTGATGAATCGTTGCTCGACAATCACGACCGCATCATCCAGCCCCTGTGGCGCAGCACTTGGCTCTTCCTAGGTCTCTTCCTTGCTTTCCTGGGCCATGTCCTTATGGGCGAAGGCTATGCCGTCAACTCAGAGACGGGGGTGGTATTCATGGCACGCTTCAAGTACCTACATAATCTCCTTGAGATGTGGCCGCTATTGGTTATGCTCATCATCGGCGTAGTGTTTGTGGTGTTTGGCATAGGCTACTCAATATGGGAGAAGCATTGGAAACGGGGCTTTTGGGTAGTAGGCTTCGGCACGGTGGTTACGGTCACCGTCCTGCTATTGCTCACAGCATGGCACAACACGGCCTATTATCCTTCGACGGCCGACTTGCAGTCGTCGCTCACGATGGCTAACTCCTGCAGCAGCGAGTTCACCCTGCGTACGATGTTCTGGGTCAGCCTCCTCATCCCCTTCGTCCTGGCCTACATCGTTTATGCTTGGAACGCCATCGACAAGAAGGAGATAACGATGGACGAAATAAATCACGACCACGCTTATTAAATATATAGAGGTAAACGTCGAAAACAATATGGGGGCAGGCTATAAAAGTCTGCTCCTTTTTTTGTCATTTCTATAGGGATGATATGGGCAAAATTACGAATTTATCCAAGGAAAGTACTTGCATATGTCCGTTTTTTTCCTTACCTTTGCACCACAAAAATAAGGACATGAGACTACGATATTATAATCTGGAGATACATCAGATTAACCCCATTCATAACTTTCATAAATGGGGACGTAGCTGTCAACATTGAATCGTTTTTTCCTTATCGTTATAAGGGAAAGACGTCATTCACTACACTTTAATTACCTAAATTCTTATTATATGAGCAAGAAATCCCTGCTCATGGCTGCTATGATAGCCGTGGGCGCAATGGGGAGGATGTGGGCTCAAGGCCAGACGCTGGCGATGTCACTGGAACAACTGTATAAGACAGCCGACGAGCACAACACCTCCATCAAGAGTTATGAATCGGCCCTTCGCGAGGCAGAGGCCGGTGTAAGGGCAGCCAAGGCCGAACGGTTGCCCGACATAGATGCCTCGGCTTCGTTCTCGTACTTAGGCGGAGGGCGCATCACGGACCGTAACTTTACGAACGGATTCGGCGTGCACATACCGCACTATGGCAATAACTTTGCCCTGCAAGCCTCTATGCCCATCTACACGGGAGGAGCTATCGAGAGCGGTATCAACCTTAGTCGCCTAGCCGAAGACATGGCTAAGGCCAACGCCTCAGACAACCGGCAACGCGTGAGGATGTTGCTAACGGGACACTACCTGCAGTTACATAATCTGAGGAACCAAGAACGGGTCTTTGACGAGAACATTCGCCTGACAGAGACACTCATCGACCATACCCGGAAACGGCAAGCCGAGGGCGTAGTCCTGCGCAACGACCTAACGCGATACGAGTTACAACTGGAGCAACTGCGGCTCGGGCGCACACAGGTGACGAACCAAGCCCATATCGTCAACCACCAGTTGCTTACGGCCTTGGGCATCGAAGGAGATATTGACATCCTGCCCACCGAATCGTTCTATGCGCCGGAAGCCTCAGGACTTGCGGAGGCAACGGAAGCAACATGGCAGCAGCAAGCCACGGACAATGCGCCGGCACTGCAACGGTCACAACTGGGCATAGCTATTAGCGAAGAGCGCGTGAAGCTGGAGAAGAGTGCGCGCCGTCCCTCGGTAGCTCTCGTCGCAGAGGAGCATCTCGACGGCCCCATCACCATAGAGATACCCAACCTAAATAAGAACCTTAACTACTTCTTCGTTGGCGTGGGTGTGAAGTATAGGTTCGGCTCACTCTATAAGAATAATCATAAGGTTCGCCAGGCCAAGCTTGCGACGGAGACAGCCCGACAACTGCACCAGTCGGCCATCGAGGAGGTAGAGAATGCCGTGCAAGCTGCCTACACCGAACTGCAAACGTCGCAGACGGAACTGGAGACAAGCCGTAAGCGTGTGGAGCTGTCGGAGCAGAACTACAGCGTCATCAATAACCGATATCAGAACGGTCTGGCACTGGTTACGGACATGATAGATGCAGCCAATCAGCGGTTAGATGCACAGCTTTCGCTCGTCAACAGCCGCATCAACGTGCTGTATAATTACTATCGACTGAGGTTCATCGCAGGAACGCTTTAGAATTGAAGGGTGAAGGATGAAGAATGAAAAATTAAGAGATAAGAATGAAGAATTAGCGCGATGCGCAATTAAGTATTAAGAGATAAGAGTTAAGAATTATTATTATGGAAAAGCATAGACTAACGAGTATCATCTACAACTGTGTAATCATCGGGTTCCTTGTCATTGGAGCCACCATCGTATTCCTACAATTTGCACACCTCGGCGACGTGGAGTTCACGGACAATGCCCGGGTACGTCAGCACATAACACCACAGAACACACGCGTGCAGGGCTTCATCCGTGAGGTCCGTTTCCAGGAGTTTCAGCCCGTAAGGAAGGGGGATACGCTGGCCATCATCGAGACGGCTGAGTTCCGTCTGCGCCTGGCTCAGGCCGAAGCCGACCTGGCCCGTGCGGAGCAAGGCAGTAAGGCCACGGGCAGCAGCATCCATACCACAGAAGGCAACATTCAGGTAACTGAGGCGGGAATAGAGGAGGCTCGCGCCCAGATGGACAATGCCCTGCGCGAGGAACAGCGCTTTGCCTCGCTGCTGAAGGAGGATGCCGTGACGCAGCAACAATACGACAACGTACACACCGCCTACCTATCGGCAAAGGCCCGATACGAGCAGGTTCAGCGTTCACGTGCTGCACAACACCTGGTGAAGACCGAGCAGGGTCACCACCTGTCGGCCGCGAATGCAGCCCTCGAAGTTGCGCGCGCTGCCGTCGATTTGGCCCGGCTCAACCTGTCGTACTGCTATATCATTGCCACCTGCGACGGCACGTTGGGCACGAAGGACATTCAGGAAGGTCAGCTCGTACAGCCCGGACAAACGCTCGTGAACATCGTATCGGATGACGAGAAATGGGTAGAGGCTAACTACAAAGAGAGCCAGCTTCCACACATCAAAGTCGGTAGCAAGGTACGCATCAAGGCCGATGCCGTGCCCGACGAAGAATACGAAGGCAGGGTGGAACGCATATCGGAGGCCACGGGGTCGGCTTTCTCGCTATTGCCCATCGACAATGCTACGGGTAACTTCGTAAAGGTAGAGCAACGCATCACCGTGCGCATATCCCTCGAGGGCAATGCTCCCGAACGTCTGGCGAAGCTTCATGCGGGATACAACGTAGAGTGCGAGACCTTATATTGATACATATTGCATGATGAAAGCGCATCCCGCTATGCTTTATGCACCAAGGTACTATGAATTATGCATTATGATTATGAATTAACCTAAGGATATGTTACCACTTCCCCCACCCCCTCCTGCGGGCATGGGCTTCATGATGCCCATGTTTCGCCCCTGGGTGCCCCGCCGCATCCAGCCCTGGATCTATGTCGTCACGGTCTTCTGCGTACAGTTTTCATGCGGCATGTACCTGGGCGCACTAGACAGCATTCGCGGCACTACCGGATTCATGATTGAGGACATGCTCATGCTTCTCTATGCCGGACTGGCCGGCATGGCCATATACTTCCCCATGCTGTTTCGCATGAAGTTCCGCTTCACCAACCAGCAGTTGCTGTGCGGTGCTGCCATCGTCATCGGGGTCTGCAACCTCATCACCATGCACACAACATCGATGCCCTTGCTGCTCGTCGTCTGCTTCATCGCCGGCATGGCCAAGATACAAGGCACCTTCGAGTGTATGTCGAACATACAGCTATGGATAACGCCCCGACGCGACTTCGCCGTATTCTTCCCTGTGCTGCATATCGTACTATTGACGGCCATCGAGGGTAGCGGCTTCGTGGCAGCATGGTTTGCTCACCACTTCACGTGGCAGATGATGCACGTGGCGACGATAGGGACTATGTCGTTCATCCTCCTGACCCAGCTGACGCTTTGTCGGCCCTTCTGCCCCATGCCGCAGCGACTACCCCTGCGCGGCATCGACTTCTTCTCGGGGCTGTTGATAAGCCTCTTGATGCTCATCGTCTGCTACATCATGGTCTATGGCGACTATCGTATGTGGATGGACAACCGTAACCTGCGCCTGCTCTTGGGCGTGGCTTTCCTGCTCGGCGCCCTCATCATGCACCGCCTTGCCCACGTCAGCAACCCCTATGTCTCACTGAAGATATTCTCGTATCGCAATGTCGTACCCATACTCATGGTTACGGCCATCGGCGAACTGCTGCTGGGCTGTGAGCACACACTGGAGGAGATATGGTACGAGGAGGTCATAGGCCTGGAGGAGCTTACCAAGGAGCGTCAGTTCCTATGGGCCTTGCCTGGGGTGTACGTAGGCGTAGCCATCGACCTGCTATGGCTAAAGGTACTGAAATGGAAGGTATGGAAACTGTTCGGCATCGGCTTCGGGTGCATACTGAGCTATGCCCTTATCATGTACACGACCCTCGACGTGAACGCGCCGCTCCAGCAATGGCACCTTGCCATCATGCTGCGCGGTTGTGCCTATGCCATCCTTGCAGCCACCCTCATGTGGTCGTTAGACGAATCCATCCCCGACCTTGAGCAATTCTTCATGGGACTCTTCGTATTCAACATCTTCCACATGTACCTCGCCGGGGCGGCAGGCTACGGGGTGTACACCACGCTGTTCTCGCACCTCCTCAACGACGACATAGCCCGCTATGGCAGTCAGCTTACGCTGACGCAGCTCGACCTCCAGCACTTCGACATGGCAGGGTTCATGCAACAGCACTACTTACACTCTATGATGTCCGTCGCACTGAAGCAGGTCTATGGCATCGTCGTCTGGATTAGTGGCACCATGACGCTACTGTTCCTGCTGCTCGACATCCCGGCCGTGCGCACCAATGCCCGTAAGGTTCCCTACTGGCCCGTCTATGGCATAGAGATGCTCAGCCGCATGCGTCCCCTCTTCCGGCTCAGTTCTTCTGACCGAAAGTAAGGGGCGCTGCAGGGGCAAGGCTATAGCCTTCAGGCTTCATCGTCGGGGACGTGCTCCAGCAAGTCGCCCGGCTGACACTGGAGGGCTTGGCACAGTGCATCCAGCGTGGTGAAGCGGATGGCGCGGGCCTTCCCAGTCTTCAGGACGGAAAGGTTGGCAAGGGTGATGCCCACACGTTCGGCCAGTTCGGTAAGAGACATCTTACGACGGGCCATCATCACATCGAGGTTCAGGCGTATCATACAGTCAGTTGGTTTTCTTCGCTTACGTCGGTGGCCACGTCATAGAGCAGGGCCATGAGCGTGATGGCCGAGAACATGGTGAGGTTGTGCCACGATTGTGACCAGAGCACGGCCATGGCCAAACCGGAGCAACCATTCACGAAACACATATAGATGAGCCTGTAGATGAGCGTAACAATCGGTACCCATGCCCCGGCATAGAGCCAGCGGGCATTGCCCGGGACAAATATCTTTCCCTGGCCAAGCCCACGGAACAGGCGGACGAAGAACACGAAGAAGCAGGCATTGAAGAGGCAGACAAGGAGCAAAAAGGCCAGGTCGATGGCCCCCTGCCATTTGGTAGATAGCGTTTCAAACATAGGCATGGCACCGGGCAGCGTCGGCGGCAACAGGCGCAGAAAGAACGGAGTCAGGAGGCTCAAGAACAGGAGGATGAGCGTCAGGGCTGCCATCCATCGGATGCGGTTGACTTTAGATTTTGATGTCATAACGATACATTGTTAATAGTTAAACTTTACGTTGTTTTGCCGCTAACGAGGGCGCGCTACCTCATGAACGACGGTGACAAGGCTGCGTTTCAGCGAGGGCAGAGCGAAGCATGTTCTAGACCATGATTCAGCTATGCCGAGCGATAGCAGGCTCGTGCGACTGCAGCAAGGCTGCGTTTCAGCGAGGGCAGAGCGAAGCATTTTCGCGACCATGATTCAGCTATGCCGAGCGATAGCAGGCTCGTGCGACAGCACAAAGGTACGACAAAGTTTCGTGATTAACAAATAATCTTTATTGTTTTTCGATAATTTAACATTGATTATCGATAATCAAGGCCTAGGAGATGAGATTTCAAGGTGATAAGGTTCTTGCTTCATGTTCTTACGCAAGCGACGACTATCGTCGCAGAATTCGGAGGCCTCGATTCTTAAAAATAGTGAAATCGGGGCAGAAAGACAGGCCCCATGCGACCCGTCACGGGCAACATGGGGCAGGCTCGAGCTTAACTATTACTAACTTAAATACTAACTGTATGAAGTAACGTTTATTTCAGTCCGCGTTCAAGCCTTCGCTCCACGCGCTTGAAACGACGCTCGGCTCGGCGCACCATGCGCTTGCCTTGTCGGACGGTCATCTTAGCACCGGGGAGGCCAAGGACACTACCCTTGAAGGGGTTCACCCTAATCTTGCCGGCGGTGATGCTATTGCCATTGGGGAGCGTCAGCGTGACATGGTCGGGGGAAAGGCTCTTGACTTTGGTGGATATCCGAGTATTCGGATTATTCGGATTATTCGGAGCATTGCCTGATGAAGGCAGTGTCGTCTGCGGTTTATCGGGCTGGACATCGAGGGCCATGACTGCCTCGGCGAGGGCCTGACGCGAGGGCGAAAGCATGTTACCGGGCAGGTTTGGGTGACGCAGGTTTATGATGCTGTCCAGCTTCTGGTAAATCCCCAGGCGCACGGGGCGCGAGGCTTCGTCGGCAGCCATCTCGGCCATCTGGCGCAGGCGCTCGGCTACCTGGGCGTCGCGTTCCGAGGCATCGCCCCGGTAAGCCTTGGTGAGGACGTCGAAAGCCGAGCGGAACACGTCGCTGGGCACGGAGTCACGACGGAAGATGTTCAGGTCTTCGATGGGGTGACGACGGGAGATGTTGCTGAGATATTCCTTATACATGCTGTTCACGCGGTCTAGTTCTTCCTGGTATGCCTTGCGAGCCTGTTCGTTGAAATCCACACGTTCCTGAGGGGTCATGCGTTGGAATTCTTCGGCCTTGATGTTAAACTTTAGCATGCCCGACAGTCCTTGGAGCGACTCGCGATAGTGCTCTTCAATGTCCCTCAACTCCGTATCGAGGGCGGTACGTTCCATATTGCGACGCGTCAGCAGGGTGTCGAGCATGAAGCGCAGGGGCTGCATGTCAAGGCCGGGAAGGTCAGCCACGATGCGTTGCATCTGGGCGAAGTTGGGCGACGAGGCATATAAGGGATAAAGCGAAGCCTTATATCCATCACCATCGGGATTCGGGACGATGTCGCCCATTGCCGCGGGATATAGGGGGGCCTTCCACAGGTATGTAGGTACCGTCCGCTGCACGAAGGGATGGTCAACCGTACCGCCTTCGGGGCGCAGGGTATTGATCTTGATGAGCTCACCCACTATCCTTTGGCGCGGAACGTCTGCCTTATACCAAAGGGCATAGACGTACCTGTTCTGCGGAAAGTCCTCGTCATTGAAGTACACGTACGTGATGTTCCAGTCTTGTTGTAAGCCCAGTCCGAGCGTATGGCCCTGCTCGTCGTAGACCACCTGCACGTCGCTGGCCACTTGTCCCGCAGGCTTGTTGAGCGAACGGTAAGCGTGTTTCTGCTCGTTGAGGAAGGCCTTCCAGAGCGGTCCCAGCAGGCGCACCTCGTCGTCGAGGGGCATGTTGAAGCCGATGGTGTTGTAGATGTGGGTCCACTGTCCCGAGGCTGCGGCGCGACGTTCACTGAGATTGCGCCGCATGAATACCTTGTCATCGGCACCGAAGGCATTGATGGCGTCTATCAGGGCCTGGTACTTCGGGGTCGAAGGTTGCTGGATGTTAGGCTCCTGCGTATCGGCGTCGAAGGTGATGCGCTCTACCGATCCCGTCAGATAGCCCTCCATGTCTTCCTGATACGACAGGACGTAGTAGCGGTATAAAGTGACCCCACCCCCATTCCCCTCCCGAGGGAGGGGCTTGGAATGTTCTAAAGATGATGACTTATCCTCTTGACTTTGGTCTTTGGATATTAGGGAGGCAGCAGTATTTACGCCCTCCCCTCGGGGAGGGATTGGGGAGGGGGGGGTCTCGGGAACGAAGAAGCCTCCCATCAGGTTGTTTACTGACTCTTCGGACTGTTCGTGCATGACGAAGTGCGGCGTCTCTATATCCAAACGCCACTCACGCGCCGAGAATGCGTCGTGGAGGCGGTATTGTGTGCGCATAGCGCTATCGTCGTCCATGGCCTTATACAAGTCCGTTATCAGCTTATACTTCTCGGCAGGGAGCGTGAAGGACTGGTGCATCACGAGCGTAAAGCGGGAGTCTGAGCCCCCTTCCATCAGTCGTTCCTCGGGCATCTGCCCTTCGTTGGCCTCCAACACCAATGCACGGAAGGCCTCTTCGACGTGGGGCTGGGCCAGCAGGCGCTGAAGGGTGAAGGATGAAGGATGAAGGATTAAAAGGAGAATAATTAGGCGTTTCATACTTTATTGAGTTAAGAATTAAGAATTAAGAGTTAAGAATTTATTTAGTTACGAGTTAGGAATTACGAGTTACGATTTTGGGCTTCGCACAGTTACGAGTTAGGAATTACGAGTTACGATTTAGGGCTTCGCACAATTACGAGTTAGGAATTACGAGTTACGATTAGTAGGATTTGACATTCATGAATATCAGCTCTTTGAGGCTCTCCCCCTCGGGGGAGCGGGGAGAGGGGCCTAATTAGGACGGTTCATCGTCAGTATATTCGCGCACCAAGGCCTCGGCCATCAGGCGGTCGGCCTCCTCAATGGCCTCGTTCGTCATCTGGTCGATGGCAGCGTAGAGGTCGGCCAGTGTGGGGGCAGTGGCTGAGACCCCTTCCCCTTGCCCTCCCCGAGGGGAGGGAGATATAGCTATAGAGGAGGCTCCATTAGCCCTAGAGCCCCTCCCCTGCCCTCCCCGAGGGGAGGGGGTTGAGGATGCGGAGGACTCAGACGCCTGTCCACTAGAGGACCCACCCCCTGCCCTCCCTTGAAGGGAGGGAGATGATTGTGTGGTCTCTGCCACCATCGATGGAACGTTGGGTACTATGCCCTCCCCTCGGGGAGGGATTGGGGAGGGGGTCCTTCTCTGGAAAACAAAGAACCCAATGACTAGTATCGCCGCAACGCTGGCGACCCAAGCCCAAGTCCTCCAGCCACCATGCCGCAGGCCTTCGCCCTCCGTCTTCTGGGCAATAGCCCCGTGAGCCTTGAAGGATAAGCCCTCCCCCCCACGGGGGGAGATGGAGAGGGGCTCTTGAGGGGAGATGGAGAGGGGCTTGGGAGAGGCGGCGTGAGCCTGTAGCTTTGCCATCACGGCATCCTGGAACTCGTCCGACAGCGCCGGCACCTTGTCTGCCCGTCGCTGTAAAGCTTCGCGCAGAAGTCTATCGTCTTGCTTGTCCATCATCTGTTTCATAGTTGTATAAGTTTACTGAGTTTCTGTCTGATTCTTTGAAGTCTGTTGGCCAAAGGTCCTGCCGCCACGTCCATGACCTCGGCAATTTGCTGGAGCGACTGCCCGTCGTAGTAGCGAAGGTGCAGTAGCGTTCGCTCCTCAGGCCGCAGGCGGTCGATGGCCTCGTCCAGGAGCGTAAGGCGCTGGGCCTCGGTGTCTAGTTCCTCTAGTTCTTCTAGATAGTCTAGATTGTCTAGTATCTCTAGTTCCTCTAGTTTACGGCCTCGCACCGCGTTCATCGCGAGGTTGTAGGCGATGCGCCCTATCCATGTCCCGAAAGCCCCACGGCTCTCGTCGAACATCTCCAGTCGCTCGAAGGCCCGAACGAAGGCATCCTGCGCCACCTCCTCGGCATCCCTCGCGTCGGGAATCGCTTGCGATACGAGCAGATGCACCCGACGGCCGTACATCGTCATCAGGTACCTGTAGCCCTCAGGCTCGCCCCTTCGGGCCGCATCTATCATTCGTTGTTCCAGCTCTTCCATATCGGTGCCTTTCTACCTTTATATACACACCCTATGGAAGAATATGTCGGTCATTCGACAAAAAAATAAAGAAAAAAGTGAAATGTGCCATACTTCGTACGGTAAGTCCTAATGCTTCGGCTTCTTGTTCATGCGCCATGTGAGGTGCAGAAGCCCGTAGGATGGTATGACATTGTAGTAAGTTTCGGTACGTCCCTGCGCATTGATGGTGCGACGAACATTGGAGAGTTGGCCTAGAAGGTCGAAGGCATCAATGGCCAAGAGCAGGTTTCCCTTGAGGAAACGACGGGTGAGTCGGGCGTTCCAGACTAGTTCGTTGGTGTTCATCGTCTGCTCGCTGTAACCACGACGACTGTACATCGTGAGGTCCGTGGATAGTTGCAACTTCCACGGTAGCTCTATCTGTGCCGTCACACCATAGTCGAAGTCAAAGACGTTCAACGTAGTGAAATCGGCCCGTTCACTGGTACTTCGCTGGTAATGGACATCAGCTTTAGCGCCGAAGTCCATCTTGTCGGAGGGTCGCCATGAGAGGGACAGCTCGTCATTGATACTGTGTGAGGCCACAACAGACCTTTGAGGCAGGCTCTGTCCCGCTATGCCTATGAGGTCGACGCTATGCTGATAGTCGTGCGAGGTCTGGTGGTTGAGGCGCAGCTTCTCGGAACGTTCGAGAGGAATATTAAAGCCAAGGCTAAGATTTGTCCCCCAGTTTCCGTTGATGTTCTCTGGGCGCACAGTCTGCACGCCCGTGGCCTTGTCGTAGAGCACCGCAGTAGCCAAAGCATTCTGCGTTAGGTCCATGCTGCCGGACACATTGAACAGCGTGCGACGAAACTTCTGACTAAAGCGCCCATATATCGAATGGTCGCGCGAGGGGCGCAGTGACGTGTTGCCGCAAGAGACATAGAGAGGATTGCTGTTGTTGTATATGTTCAGCAGGTTACGTAAAGGGGGATGGCTGACCGAAGTCGTATAGGAGGCGTTCAATGATCGGCCGACTCGGTTGTAAGAGTGGTAGACATCGACGGTTGCCGACAGGTCGACAGTGTGGCGATGCAGTATCGTGTCGGCCTGAGCGCCCTGCCAATAATCCATCCTTTCCCTGCGCACGGGCAAGGAGAGTACACCGCTTAGGAGGAGAAGCTTATCGGTGGAATCGTTGTAATTCACATACATATAGTTCAGCTCCGGACTATTGACGGTGGTGGTATTGTGCTGGCGATAGCTGTTCTCCGAGTCGAGCGTAGAGAGGTATTCCTGGGTCGACGGCAGCGTGCCGAGTGGATGATGGTCGAACGCCGACCAGTCCTTCAGCTGGTTGAGCAAGTAGAGTAACTTGTCGTCCTTATTATCCTGACGGTCGTAATCATGTGAGATGGATAATTGATGGTTACGATTATGGTTAAGTGAGAATGTAATATTAGGCCGTAGTTGCAATTCACTTGAATGCTCATCGACAGGGCGATAGCGGTTACGGCGGTCGACGTTGCCGGTTTGAGGATATTCGAGTAGGTAATGCTCGTAAGAATCCTCGTGGCGCAAGCTCTGTTCATAGTTGCCCTGAAGTGAGAAGGATATCATGTCGTTGTGGGCAGGAGAGGTGGTGAAGAACAGGTGACTACCCCAACCTGTGTAATGGCCTTTGCCTCGCATGCGCGAGACAGTGCGGTTCAAGGCATGGCGGAGTAGAAGGTCACCTGCCGAGGGAGAGGCCAGGCTATCCATCCATGCTTTGCCCCAACCCTCCGCAACGTCCTGAGCCAAGGTTGCAGAGGCCGACTCGGAACGACTGCGCCATCGTGTGTATTGGACATAGGGAGAGAGCTCGAGGGTCATACCCTTCAGGGTGTTCCATAAGGTCTCTGAACGGCGATAGCGCAGACTATGGTTCGACGATACATCAAGGTTGTGGCTACGTTGTTGTGAGAATGAACGGCCAAAGGTATTGCCACCAGAAAGAAAGGTCTCGGAAGCGGCGTGCTGAGCGTTATTACTGTCGGACAGCTTTCCCGTAGCGCTGCCTTCGTATCGTAAGGCCTCTCCCTTCTCAATCATACCGTTTCCTGACACCATGTATGTGGACATCAGGCCCTGTTGCTGCATGAGTGGCGACCAATCTCCCTGCTGACCAGGGGGACGAAAATCGGTCAGATTATTGGCATTGGCAAATAGGACGAAGCGCGAACGATTACTGTATCGCATGGCATAGGCGCGAGCCAAGAAGGGCGGTGCCTCGGCGCCTGACTTGAAATCGCCATGACCATGGAAACGCATGCCCATGCCTCCCTCGAAACTAGCCAACCACGATTGGTTGTAATCGCGCTTGAGGCGAATGTTCATCACCAGTTCCTTGGGGGTGGTTTGTTCACGAAGGGTACCCTTTACGTTCTCGGGCGTGCGTTCGAAGTTTTGTATGCTCTGCACCATGAAGGCTGGCATGTTCTCGAGCAAGAGTTCGCGGTCTTTGTCGAAGAAGTCCTTACCATTCAAGAGCAAGGCCTCCACCTTTCGCCCATTGACCCATATCTCTCCGCCGCTTTTCATCTCAACTCCAGGCAGTTTCTTTATAAGGGCATCGAGCATAGACCCTTCGGCCATGGCGAAAGCGTCAGCATCGTAAGTCAGCGTGTCCCCATCCATGTAGAACTTAAGCTTAGTAGGCCGGACAAGCACCTCCTGCATCTCCACCGTCTCATCCCCAGTCATCGGCCGACGACGTTGCAGGTAAACGGTCTTCAACTCGCGGTATGTCTCGCGCCGATACAAGCGAGGTATGTCCACATCGATATATCGACGGTAGTACCCGTCCGCATCGATGCGAACCAAATAATGGCCCGCTTGAGAGATATCGAAGGAAAGAAAGGACTCGCGTTTATCGCCGTATGAATAGGTTTCGACATGGACTGTGTCGGCCATCGTGCTATCCTTGGCCCACAAGAGCACGGCCTTCAGGCTATCGACCCCCTCATGTGAAATGTGATCACCTACACGCATATAGAGACCAAGGCTTAGTTTCTTCGCCTTCGTGGTATCCGACTTGGAAAGCGAAAGGCCAGTCCTCGCCTCCGCCCTTGCTATAAGCATCAGGGCGCAAACGAATATCGTGAGCAGTTTATTCATAGGAGGATTCAGCGTTATAAATATAAATATATAACGCCAAGGTCAGGCAAATATTGCACTTTGCCTATAATTTACGCACTAAGATATGGAATATGTTGCTTAAGCAAAATACTATTTTCGTAAAGGAAAGACTGCAAGGCGTTGACCGTCATCAACTAATGGCTGACCAGTCGACGCTATGGCGATTGAGGTCGGACAGTGCCTGCCACATGGCCTGATGTTCGGGACGGTCGTACTTCGGGTCGCTATCGAGGACGCGCGAAGCTACGTCACGTGCCAGCTGAACGACCTGACCATCGCGCGCCAAGTTCGCTATGTGCAGGTCGAAGGGGATACCGCTTTGCTGCGTTCCCTCCAGGTCGCCAGGGCCGCGAAGCTTCATGTCTTCCTCGGCAATCTCGAAGCCGTCGTTCGTCTCCGTCATAATCTGTATGCGCCGACGAGTGTCCTGTGAGAGCTTAAAGCTAGTGACAAGGATGCAATACGACTGGTCGGCACCGCGCCCTACCCTACCACGTAGTTGGTGGAGTTGTGCTAATCCAAATCGTTCGGCATTCATAATGGCCATGACCGAAGCATTGGGAACGTTGACGCCAACCTCTATGACTGTCGTCGCCATCATTATATGCGTCTCGCCCGAAACAAAGCGACTCATCTCGCGATCCTTATCCACTTGCTTCATCTTGCCATGCACCATGCTGATGCGAAGGTCGGGGAATGCCTCGCAAAACTCCCGATAGCCCTCCTCCAAGTTCTGGAGGTCCATCTTCTCACTTTCCTTGATTAGCGGGTAAACGATATAGGCTTGCCGCCCCAAGGATATCTGCTGGCGGAGGCCACTATAGAGCTCTTGGCGCCGATTCTCGTAATGATGGATGGTCATGATGGGCTTCCTGCCGGGCGGAAGTTGGTCGATTACGCTCACATCGAGGTCACCATACACCGTCATCGCCAGAGTTCTGGGAATGGGGGTCGCAGTCATTACGAGTACATGGGGTGGAGTCTGGTTCTTCGACCATAGTTTGGCACGCTGGGCAACACCGAAGCGATGCTGCTCGTCGATTACGACCATGCCGAGGTTACGGAATAAGACGTTGTCCTCAATGATAGCATGAGTGCCGATGAGGATATGCACCTCGCCGGTCTTAAGTCCGGAGAGTATAGCCTCACGGCGCTTACCTTTGACGCTGGAGGTCAGGAGCTCGACGCGGATAGGCATGTCGCCCAGGAAGCGACGGTAGGTATCAAGGTGTTGCTCGGCCAGTATCTCGGTGGGAGCCATGATACAGGCTTGGAAGCCGTTGTCTAGGGCGATGAGCTGCGACATCAAGGCCACCAGTGTCTTACCGCTACCGACATCGCCCTGCAAGAGGCGGTTCATCTGCCTGCCCTTGCGCATATCCTCGCGTATCTCACGTATGACACGTTTCTGGGCCTCCGTTAGGGGGAATGGCAGGTGATGGTCGTAGAAGTCGTGGAACAAAGCCCCGACCTTGGCGAACACATGTCCGACATATCGGCGACTACGCTCACGACTATACCTTAATATATTTAATTGGATGAAGAACAACTCCTCGAACTTCAGGCGGTAACTGGCCCGACTAAGGTGCTCGGCCGACTGGGGATAGTGCATGGCACGGATAGCCTCGTCGCGCGGCATGAGCCTAAGTTCGCGCACCAGATACTCAGGGAGTGTCTCGGGCAAAGGCTCGTGGATGACGCGGAACACCGTAGCCACCCACTGCTCCATCATGCGGGTGTTGATGCCGCGCTTCTGTATCTTTTCGGGCACAGAATAATAGGGACGAAGCCCCATCGGCGTACGGTTGAAGCGCTCTATCGGTTCGATTTCGGGGTGAGTGATATTGAAACGCTCGCGGAACAAGGTAGGCTTACCGAACACAACATACTCGGTAAGAATCTTATAGGTCCGCTCTACGTACTGCAAACCATTGAACCATACGAGGTCGATGATACCATGTCCGTCGCTGAAGTGCCCGACGATGCGACGCTTTCGCCCTTGCCCTTCCACCTCGAAGCTAAGGATTTGCCCCCGCATCTGTACGTAAGGCATGTCGGTCGTCAGCTCGTGGGTGTAATAGAAACGACTGCGGTCTATGTGTTTAGAGGGGTAATATTGGATGAGGTCGCCATAGGTCGATATGCCCATACCGTCACGAAGTTGCTTTGCCCTCGTCGCACCGACGTTGGGCAAATAAGTAACGGGATAGTCAAGTATGTTCGTGGGCATGGACCAAATAGAAATTAAGAATTAAGAGTTAAGAATTAAGAATTAAGAACTCAGCGTACTGAATATCGGACGGCGTCGTTATCTTAATGTTCTCTCGATTCCCGTCCATCAGGGCGATACGGTGCCCAAGTTCTTCCACCACCGATGCATCGTCGGTGAACTCAGGGCGGTAAGGTTGGCGATACGCCTCCTTAAGCAAAGCGATGCGAAACACTTGAGGTGTCTGCACAAGGCGGTAGAGATTGCGGTCCACGGTCAGGCTGTCGCCCTCGGGAAGCAATTGCCTCACCGTCTCGACGACAGGGACTACGGGCACCACAGCCCCTTGCTCCAGGGCGGCATCGTAACAACGACGGATGACCTCCTTCGAGACGAAAGGTCGCACACCATCGTGCACTCCGACCACACCCTCTGCATCATCGGGCACCAAGGCAAGGCCGTTCTGCACAGAATGGAAGCGAGTCTCGCCGCCAACGGTCAGTCGATGAGGCACCGTGAACCGATACTCGGCACACAACTGTTCCCAGTATTCCTGCTGATCCTTAGGGAGTACAAGGATGATGTCCATATCCTCGTCGGCCTCATGAAAGGCTTGCAGCGTGCGCATCAATATAGGCACACCACCTACGGGGAGATATTGCTTGGGCACCTCTCCCCCCATCCTCAGGCCCTTGCCGCCTGCGACGATGATAGCATAATGACCCCTACCCCTCACCCTCCCCGAGGGGAGGGAGTAGTGTGTATCCTCTATATTATTCAGTATATTCATTATGATGACAACTCTCTATCGTTATCACGCCCCTCCCTCGGGAGGGGTAAGGGGGCGGGGTCTATATATCATCCCTTCACGCAACTGGTCTGCGACTTCGCGGCTTACCAACCGCTCGACGAGGGTGTAACCCAGTTCCATTGCAGCACCAGGGCCCTTGCCAGTGATGACCTGACCATCTTGCTCTACGAGCGCAGCGGTATAGTCTGCGCCACGCAACTCCCCTTCGAAGCCGGGGTAACAAGTAGCCTTCTTTCCTTCAACGATACCGAGATGACCCAGCACCAACGGAGCGGCACAGATGGCGGCGATAAGGCGTCCGGCCTCGAAGTGCTGGACGAGGCCTTCGCGAAGTTCCTCGCATGCGTCCAGATTCGTAGCACCTGGCATACCGCCTGGCAAGAACATGACGTCGGCATCCTCGAAGTCTATCTCGGGCAACGTCTTATCGGCAACGATGCCTACTCCATGGGCACTCGTCACCACAATCTCGTCGGTGATGCTCACTGTCTCTACCTCTAAGCCTGCACGGCGCATGATATCAACCGGTGCCAATGCTTCGATGTCCTCGAAGCCTTCTGCAAGAAAGACGTAAACGACCCCTCTCCTGCCCTCCCCCGAGGGGGAGGCATAATTGCTGTTGCTACTCATATTCGTAATTATCTTTATAAATATATCGTTTAATTGTCTGGTCGGAAATTCCTCCCCTCCCTCGGGAGGGGCTTAAGGGGTGGGGTCATTGAGACAAGCCAGATAGCGGTGTATCGTCTCCTCAAGTCCTAAGTATAAGGCGTCGCAGATAAGGGCATGACCGATGCTGCACTCGTCGATGTAAGGCATACGCTCGTGCATATAGCGCAGATTCTCGAGGCTGAGGTCGTGACCCATATTAAGGCCGAGCCCCAAAGCCTTAGCCCTTTCGCCTGCACGGACAAAGGGTTCGATGGCCAAGGCCCTATCCTTCGCGTACGAAGATGCATAGGGTTCGGTGTAAAGCTCTACGCGATCGGCACCCGTCTGTGCGGCACATTCCACCATATCCTCACGCGGATCGACGAAGATGCTTACGCGGATGCCCTTGGCATGGAAGCGTTCTGTGACCTCGGTAAGGAAGGACGTGTGCGCCTTAGTGTCCCAACCGTGGTTGCTCGTTATCTGCGAGGGATCGTCGGGAACGAGGGTAACTTGATTAGGCACGACCTGGGTAACGAGGTCGATAAATTCAGGGCTTGGATAACCTTCGATATTGAATTCGGTCGTCAACCTCGGGCGCAAGTCGAACACATCCCTGCGACGTATGTGCCTTTCATCGGGACGTGGATGCACGGTAATTCCCTGCGCGCCGAAGCGTTCGCAGTCCAATGCCACCTGCAGGACATTAGGGTTGTCGCCGCCACGCGCATTGCGTAAGGTGGCAATCTTATTGATGTTTACACTTAGATTCGTCATATTCTGTCGTCAATGAACTAATTTCAAGGCAAAGATATAAAAAAGATTAGAGATTAAGGAGTAGGGAATAAGAAATATTTCTTAACTTTGTGTCGAATTATCGAAATAACTATGCGTAAACTTCGATTTGCTATCTTCGGCAACATCTATCAAGCCAAAAAGTCGACCTTGGTAAAGAAGTTACTATGCTCACTAGAGGAAAGGGGGGCAGAGATATACATCGATCGGCCCTTCTATGACTATCTTACCCAGCAATTGCTATTGGACATCAGTCCGAAGGCTCTAATTGATGACGACAACTTCGAGGCCGATTATGCCGTATCGATGGGAGGTGACGGTACATTCCTGCAGACGGCAAGCCGCGTACGCGATAAGGGCATACCCATCATCGGTATAAACATGGGACGCATGGGCTTCCTTGCCGACGTGGGAGCCGACGAGATTGACCAAGCCATAGAACTCATCTTTGAAGGCTCGTGCCGCATAGAAGAGCGCAGCGTGCTTAAGGTGGAGAGCACCGATGAGCTGCACATCTTCCCCTATGCCCTTAACGAGGTGGCTGTGCTGAAGCGCGACAATTCGTCGATGATTAGCATACGCGTGGACATCAATGGCGAGTACCTTACCACCTATCAGGCCGACGGACTCATCATCAACACGCCTACCGGTTCCACAGGTTACGCCCTAAGCGTAGGAGGCCCAATCATGTCGCCTGAATCGCAATCGATAGGCATCACGCCCGTGGCACCCCATAGCCTCAACATGCGACCCATCACCCTACCCGACCAAGCGCAAGTGACTTTGTCGGTAGAAAGCCGTAACCATAACTTCTTGGTTGCCATCGATGGCCGAAGCGATGCCTGCACCGAAGATGTCCGTCTTACGGTCTGTCGCGCGCCTTATAATATAAAGGTAGTGAAGCGTCCCGAGAGTTCTTTCTTCCGAACGCTACGCACTAAACTCATGTGGGGCAACGACGTTCGCATAGAAAACTAAGAACTAAAAACTAAGAAATAGTAGCAAGCGATTGAAGAACAGCTGGAGCATTATTAAGTGGTTCTGGGATGTATCGAAGAACCTTCGCCTACAGACCATACTGAATTCGGCCATAGGTATCATTACCGTTGGCCTTGACTTTGCGTTCATATGGGCTACCAAGCTCTGCATCGACATCGCTACGGGTCAGCCCCGACTGACCGGTCACCTGTCGAACATCAGTCCCGACCTTCCGCAACACAACCTACGCTTTGCCGCTGCATTGCTTATAGCCATCATGGCCACACAGGTCATCATCAGCTTCTCACGCCGATGGATAGCCGCCCTCTTGGGTGTAAAGGCTCAGAACCAGATGCAGTTGGGACTCTTCCGTCGTCTACTGGCCAGTGAATGGAATGGTCGAGAGAAGCGTCACTCGGGCGACGTATTGAACCGACTCGAACGTGATGCCGGTGACGTTACAGGTGTCATAACCGAGACCCTGCCTTCCGCACTTAGTGTCGTCACACGTTTCGTGGGAGCGTTCATCTTCCTCTATTCGATGGAACCCACGCTGGCTACCCTTATCATCATCATCGTACCATTCTTCATCATCATAAGCCGCCTATACATCAGGAAGATGCGCAAGATTACACGCGAGATACGTGATACGGACAGCGACATACAGAGCATCATGCAAGAGAGCATTCAGCACCGCATTCTGCTGAAGACGCTCGAGCGCGTTGGCACGATGACGCAGAAGCTCGACTACACACAACAGCGCCTTCGCCAGCAAGTGCGCCATCGTACCCTGTTCTCATCCTCCTCTGGCGCCATCATTAACATTGGCTTCGCATCGGGCTATCTGCTCGCATTCCTGTGGGGTGTTCGCGGTATGCATCAAGGCACTATCACCTATGGCATGATGATAGCCTTCATACAACTTGTGGGTCAGATACAAGGACCTTTCCGCGACATGACTAAGTTCGTGCCTATCATCATCAGTGCCTTCACAGCAGGCGAACGCCTAATGGAACTGGAGGAAACTCCACTTGAACAAGAAGGCGAGCCCATAAAGTTCGTCAACGGAGCTGGACTGCGTCTGACCGATGTCTCCTTCCGTTACGACGATGAGAGCCGATACATTCTGCGTCATTTCTCATTCGATTTCCCGCAAGGCAGCAGTACCGCCATCCTTGGTGAGACAGGGGCTGGAAAGACGACCCTCATACGTCTCATCCTTGCCCTGCTGAAGCCGACTGAAGGAAAGGTAGAGATGTACACTGACATGAGTTCAGAGTTCAGAGTTCAAAGTGATGAGTTAGAATCTAATAACTCAGAACTATGCACTCAGCACTATGCACTGGGCGTCAGCCCATTGACCCGCTGCAACCTTGTCTATGTACCGCAGGATAACACACTCTTCTCCGGTACCATACGCGACAATCTGCTGTTGGGTAATCCAGAGGCGAGCGAGGAACAGATGAAGGACGCCCTGCAAACCGCCTGTGCTGAGTTTGTGTTTACCCTACCCAAGGGACTCGATAGTCGATGTGGGGAAAACGGTACGGGGCTCAGTCAAGGTCAGGCCCAGCGTATATCCATCGCCCGTGCCCTCTTACACGATGGCAATATCCTGCTTCTCGACGAGGCTACGTCGGCATTGGACACAGACACGGAATCGCGCCTCCTCAAGAACCTTACCCAATGGATGCGTCCTCACCAGACTTTGCTCTTCGTAACGCACCGGCACGCTGTCATCGACCATTGCACTCAAGTGCTTCGACTCCAGAAGATTGTCGACTAATCCATTCCTTCTTCAATCCCTTACAATAAGGCCCCCTTCCGATAGCTCTTAGGCATTAGTGCCGAAGCCCTTAGGCCTTTGGGCGGAAAGCCTCAGGCCTTATTCCAAAAGGCTTAGGTCTTATTCCAAAAGGCTTAGGCACAATGGGCTTTATCCGTATAACCATTCGACGTCACTCGAACAAGCGTTCGATGTCACTCGTATAAGCGTTCGACATCACTCGTACAAGCATTCGTCAAAGGTTGTACAAGTATAAGCCGGAGGTTGTACAAGTATAAGCCGGAGGTTGTACAAGTATAAGCCGGAGGTTGTACAAGTATAAGGCAGAGATTGCTCAAGCCTAACGCAGAGAAAATAATCAAACATATTTGGCATTTTGCTCGCTTATTCGTATCTTTGCATGGAAATTTAAACAATCATGAGACAAAAGAATCTACTTATCGTTGCAGCCATGGCCTCATTGCTCTTCATGGCAGGCGTTATCGCTTATCTTGCATGGCGCACGAATCGTGCCGAGGAAGATCGCCAACAGATGGAGCAACTGCAACAACTGGCCGAGATGGACAAACTGGAGATGCAGAACGAATACGAAGAGTTTGCCCGCCAGTATCAAGAGTTACAAACACAAATCAACAATGACTCACTCGTAGCCCAACTAGCTAAGGAACAGCAACGCGTGCAAGACCTGCTGGAGGAACTGAAGCGCACGAAGGATGACGATGCTGCCGAAATCATGCGACTAAAGAAGGAACTGGCTACCTTGCGCGAGATACTGCGTCAATACATCATACAAATAGACTCACTGAACCATCTTAATCAGCAACTGAACCTGGAGAACGAGAACCTTCGTACCGAGAACATGCAGGCACAAGAGCATATTACCAGCCTTACAACAGAGAAGGAGACACTGACCGACAAGGTGACCATAGCAGCTCAACTCGACGCTACGGGCGTGCGTGCCTTCGGTAAGAACAAAAAGGGTAAGGAAACCAATAAGATTAAGGATGTGAAACGCATGCAGATAAGCTTCAACATCAGTCGAAACGTTACGGCGCAGACGGGTATGAAGAGCGTGTATGTACGCATCACCACTCCCACAAACGAAGTGCTTACACAAGGCGGAACCTTCCCCTATGAGAACCGCACACTGGAGTACTCCATCCGTAAGGACATTGAATACACGGGTGAGGAACAGACGGTTACCGTTTATTGGGACGTGAACCAAACCTTGCTCGGAGGCACCTATCGTGCTGACATCTTTGCCGATGGCAACCGCATCGGTGGAACGACGTTTGCGTTTGAGTAGAAAGCCCCTCTCTGTCTCCCCCCGTGGGGAGGAGAAGAATCATTACTCGTTAAACTTTTAAGTTGTTAAACCTTTAAAATTTTATAATGGAACAAGTATTCAGTTACATCATCAGTCTTGGTGCATCGGTAATGATGCCCATCCTGTTTACCATCATCGGCTTGTGCATCGGTATGAAGTTCGGCAAGTCGCTGAAGAGTGGTCTTTATGTCGGCGTCGGTTTTGTAGGTCTTGGCATAGTCACGGCCTTGCTGACCAGCAACTTTGATAGTCCACTAAAGGCAATCTCCGAACTCTATGACCTGCAATTGAAGGTCTTCGATATGGGTTGGCCCGCCGCAGCAGCCGTAGCATACGGAACGGCAGTCGGAGCCCTTATCATCCCCATCTGCCTTGGCGTGAACTTATTGATGCTGTTCACCAAATGCACACGCACGGTGAACATCGACCTTTGGAACTATTGGCACTTTGCCTTCATCGGGGCTGTGGCTTACTTCGTCATGGATCAAAGTCTGCTGTGGGGCTACTTTGCAGCCATCGTTTGCTACATCATCACGCTGGTAATGGCCGACCTCACGGCCGAGCGCTTCCAGGAACACTACAACCTGCAAGGCATCTCCATTCCCCAACCCTTCTGCCAAAGCTTTACCGTCTTTGCCGTTGCCATTAATTGGTTGCTAGACAAGATTCCTGGTTTCTCAAAACTCGACATCGATGCCGAAGGCCTGAAGAAGAAGTTCGGTGTGTTGGGTGAACCATTGGTACTGGGTGTTATCGTGGGCGCACTTATTGGTTGGGCTGCCCAACTCGATATTAAGAAGATATTGTTCCTGGGTGTGACGATGGGTGCCGTGATGGAACTCATTCCTCGCATCACTAGCCTTTTCATCGATGGTCTAAAGCCCATTGCCGAGAAGACACAGGAGGTAGCTAAGAAGCGCTTCGGTGGTATGAAGGTGCATATCGGCATGTCGCCCGCACTCGTCATTGGTCACCCCACAACGCTTGTGTGCTCTATCATCCTCATCCCCGTTATTCTGGCCATTGCCGTATTCCTGCCAGGCAATCAGTTCTTGCCACTGGCATCTTTGGCCGGCATGTTCTATCTCTTCCCCCTCATTCTCCCTTACACAAAGGGTAACGTGGTGAAAAGTCTTATCATCGGACTCGTAGCGCTCATCGTAGGTCTCTATTTCGTAACCGATATGGCTTCGGCCTTCACACTCGCTGCCAATGAGGTGTATAAGACCGACCCAACAGCCTCGGCCGCAAAGATACCCGAAGGCTTCGAAGGAGGTGCACTTGACTTTGCATCCTCATTCTTTGGCTATGTCATCTATGCCTGCGTGAAGTATCTGCGCTGGATAGGCATGGGCGTTCTGTCGCTCATTACCTTGGCCATGCTCCTGTGGAACCGCATGCGCATCGTCCGTGACGAAAAGAACAATGAAACTGAAAACAACTAAACAAACACACATATGAAAAAGTTATTTCTTTTAGCAGCATTGGCTGTTGCCTCTATGGCAAACGCCCAGCGACTCGGTGATGGACGAATTGGTGATGGACGTATTGAAAGCCCAAGACAAGTGGGCGATCAGACTGTGAATTTCCAGACAGCATGCCATCCTGAAGACGTGAAAGGCTACGACACAAAGACTCTGCGCGAACGATTCGTTATGGAGAAGGTGATGGAAGCCGATAAGATTCACCTCACTTACTCGCACTACGACCGCTTCATCTTCGGTGGTGCGATGCCTGTCACCAAGGACCTGAAGTTGGAGAACTTCTTGGAACTGGGACTCGATGTCGACCCAGGCATCAAGGAGAAGTATTTCCTTTACAACCGCGAACTGGGTGTAGTGAACTGTGGTGAAGGCGATGGTTGGGTTATCGTTGATGGCAAGGAATTTGCCCTCTCACCCAAAGAGGCCCTGTACATCGGCCGCGGTCACATCGGCAAGGACAAGGATGTGAACAAGGAAGTGCTCTTCCGTTCTAAGGATGCATCAAAACCTGCCAAGTTCTACCTGAACAGTGCCACTGCTCATCAGCACTACAAGACCCAATGGATTACCCTCGATGGTCGCAAGGGTTCGCTGAAGGCAGCCGTATGGGGACCTGTAGGTTCACTGGAGGAGTGCAACAACCGCACCGTCTATAAGCTTATTGTTAACGACGTACTTGAAGAAGGTCCATGCCAATTGCAGTTAGGTCTGACCCAACTCAATCCTGGTGCTGCATGGAACACCATGCCTCCTCACACCCATGGTCGTCGTATCGAGGCTTACTACTACTTCAACCTTCCTCAGGACCAGACCATTGCCCACATCATGGGACAACCCGAGGAGAGCCGCGTGGTATGGTTGCACAACGAGCAGGCTATCATGTCGCCCGAATGGAGCATGCATGCAGCTGCTGGCACTTACTACTATACCTTCATCTGGGGTATGGCAGGCGAGAACCTCTATTACAACGACAAGGATAATATACCTGTAATTGATATCAGATAAGACAAATGACGAAAGGCTTAGGGCGAAAGACATTATTTTCACTTTAGCCCTTTGCCTTTAGCCCACATAGAATGAAAGGCGAATCCATTGCCCTGCTCGTAGCAGTCCTATGGACCACGGGAGCCATCTTTGGCGAACTGGCCAGCAAGCGACTGGGAGCATTGCCACTCAACGTTATCCGCATGGTGCTGTCCCTGTTAATACTGGGGATAGCACTATGGTTTATGGTAGGACAGCCCTACCCTTATCTGGCTGACGGAGAGACGTGGATGTGGCTTAGCCTGAGCGGACTCATGGGTTTCGGCTTTGGCGACTATTGCCTCTTCAATAGTTATATGCTCATTGGCAGTCGGTTTAGCCAGCTCTTCATGACCTTGGCGGCTCCTTTTGCCGCTATCACTGCATGGTTTCTGTTAGGCGAGCGCATGACGTGGCTTGGACTTATCGGAATGGCAATAACCTTAACGGGAATCGGCATGAGCATCTTGGGCAAGGAGCAGGGAACGAGTGAAGAATCGGTTTCTTCTGGAGATGCGTGCGTAGGTAGTCGCAGTAAGAAGAGACATCTCGCCGTCAAACTACCCATACATGGCGTAGTGTTTGGCATCGGTGCAGCACTGGGACAAGGTATCGGACTTGTATTAAGCAAGGTTGGTTTGGAACACTACACCGCCTCAACCCCTCTACAAGAAGGAATTTCGTCATTAACATATCCTGTAGGAGGAACGATGATAAGGGCACTGACAGGCTTGTTTTGCTTTCTGCTTCTTCTCGTATTAAAGAAAAAGGTTGGCCAATTGAAATCTGCCATACATGATGGTCGAGGCATGCACTTTGCCTTTTGGGCAACGATGCTCGGACCTGCAGTCGGGGTGTCACTAAGTCTTCTGGCTGTGCAATACACTTCTACGGGTGTAGCACAAACCTTGATGGCACTCACGCCTGTACTCATCATCTGGCCTTCGTATCTGATATTCAAATCACGAATAACAGCAATGGAAATCTTCGGAGCCATCATTGCCGTCTGTGGTGCAGCACTATTCTTTGTATAAAAGGTTAATGGCTTAATAGCTTAGTAGCTTAATAGGTTAATTCGTATATTCAAATGTCGAAAGGGAAATTAGCTAAGTTCGCCGACATGGCTGCCAATCCGTTGGTAGTGGAGTGTCCACAAGCCCCCTCCCAACCTCCCCTTAAAGGGGAGGAACTCCCCCTCCCTTTAAGGGAGGGATGGGGTAGGTCCTTTTTTAGGAATGAAAACCCCATCGTGCTGGAACTCGGTTGTGGCCGAGGCGAGTACACCGTAGGTTTAGCACGGAAGTATCCAGACACAAACTTTATCGGCGTAGATATTAAGGGCGCCCGCATGTGGACTGGTGCACAGGAAGCCTTAAAAGAAGGAATGACGAACGTTGGTTTTCTACGCACTCACATCGAGTTCATCGACCGCTTCTTTGCGCCCAATGAGGTCAGCGAGATATGGCTCACCTTCTCTGACCCTCAGATGAAAAAGGCTACGAAACGCCTTACCAGCACCTACTTCCTCGAACGCTATCGCCGCTTCCTTATTGATGGTGGCCTCATCCACTTGAAGACCGATAGTAATTTCCTCTACACCTATACCGAAGAGATGCTAAAGGCCAACCATCTCGTCCCCGAATGTAGCACAAGAGACTTGTATAAGCCCCTCTCTAACTCCCCCCAAAGGGAGGAGAAGCCAGACGGAGGCGAAGAAGCTCGCAGCATCCAGACTTACTACGAACAGATGTGGCACGACCGCGGAATCCCTATCAAGTACCTCCGCTTCCGCCTACCTCACAATGGTCAACTCCTTGAACCCGACGTCGAGATTCCCCTCGACGAATACCGCTCGTATAATCGTTCGAAGCGAAGCGGAAGCGAGACTGGGAAATAATACATAAATGCATAAAAAAAACGTTAATCCCTAACAATGGAACTATACCCCAAACTAATAATGGATGCACTGGCCACGGTGCGATACCCGGGAACGGGCAAGAATGTGGTGGAGATGGATATGGTGGAGGATGACTTGCGCATCAGTGGTATGCACGTAGAGTTCTCCCTGATATTCGACAAACCTACGAATCCTTTCCTCAAGAGCATCGTGAAGGCGTGCGAGGCAGCTATCCATGCATACGTGTCGAAGGACGTAACGGTAGAGATAAAGACAAAGACCTTGCAAGCCCCTCGTCCGGAACTGCCCGACTTGTTGCCAGGCGTAAAGAATATTATTGCCGTATCAAGTGGCAAAGGTGGCGTAGGCAAGAGCACCGTTGCTGCCAACTTAGCAGTCTCACTTGCCCGTCTTGGACATCGTGTGGGCTTGCTCGATTGCGACATCTTCGGTCCTTCCATTCCCAAGATGTTCCAAATAGAGGATGCACGTCCTTATAGCGAACGAATAGAAGGGCGCGACCTCATTATCCCTGTAGAGCAATACGGCGTGAAGATACTCTCAATTGGTTTCTTTGTATCACCCGAACAAGCAACACTATGGCGTGGAGGTATGGCATGCAATGCATTAAAGCAACTCATTGGCGATAGCAATTGGGGCGATCTTGACTACTTCATACTGGACACTCCTCCAGGCACAAGCGACATTCATCTGACACTCGTACAAACGCTTCCCATTACGGGTGCAGTCATCGTTTCGACACCCCAACAGGTGGCACTTGCGGATGCACGGAAGGGGATAAACATGTACCAGAACGAGAAAGTGGGCGTACCTATCCTTGGCCTTGTGGAAAATATGTCGTGGTTCACGCCTGCCCAGCATCCAGAAGAGAAGTATTATATATTTGGCAAGGAAGGTGTTAAGCAATTGGCCGAAGAGATGAATGTTCCTCTTTTGGGACAGATACCCGTGGTTCAGGACATCTGTGAACAAGGCGACCAAGGTACGCCTGTTGGCCTTGACCCGAGCACGCCTCAAGGCAATGCCTTCCTGCAATTGGCTGCCCGCGTGGTTACGCAAACGGACAAGCGGAATCAAGAATTACCAAAGACGACAATTGTGGGGGTAAAAGGTTAAAGGGTTAACAGGTTAACGGAGCCCTCTCCCCAACCCTCCCCCGTAATGGGGAGGGAGTTTTTATAGGGGCTAAGGACTAAAGGCAAAAGGTTAAAGACTAAAGACTAAAGAGATATAAAAGACAAAGCCGAGCAACATAATTGCTCGGCTTTATTATCAAATGTACATTATCTATTGCTTAAATGATTACCCTCGTCCATCCGTGGATGTCTGGCTCTAGGCCATATTGGATGGCAATGAGCTTATTATAAAGCTTCGTACTAACAGGTCCGGGCTTGCCGTCCTTGCTGAAGACATAGCTATGTCCTGTATCGGGGTCATCGATGCGCTCAATCGGAGAAATGACAGCTGCCGTACCGCAAGCTCCTGCTTCCTCGAACGTAGTAAGTTCCTCCAAAGGAATCTGTCGGCGCTCTACTTTCATGCCAAGGTCTTCTGCCAATTGCATGAGGCTCTTATTGGTTACTGAAGGCAGGATGCTGGTACTCTTAGGAGTGATGTACGTATTGTCCTTGATGCCGAAGAAGTTGGCTGCGCCACACTCGTCGATATACTTCTTTTCCTTGGCATCGAGATAGAACTCACAAGAGTAGCCTTGCTCATGCGCCCACTGATTGGCACGCAATGAAGCGGCATAGTTACCACCCACCTTATAGCATCCAGTGCCAAGAGGTGCAGAACGGTCGTACTGACGAGTTATGACATAAGGATTGGTGGCAAAGCCTCCCTTGAAGTAAGGACCAACGGGAGTCACAAATATCATGAAAAGATATTCATCGGAAGGATGAACGCCCACCTGAGCAGATATACCAATAAGCAAGGGGCGAATATAGAGCGTTGCCCCGCTCTCGTAAGGTGGAATAAAGCGTTCGTTGAGACGAACAACCTTATCAATCATTGAGTTAAACATCTCCGTGGACACTTCAGGCATAACCAGTCCTTGTGCGGTAGCCTGCATGCGAGCGGCATTCTCCTCGGTACGGAACACGCGCACGTGTCCGTCAGGACAACGATAGGCCTTCATGCCCTCGAAGGCTTCCTGGCCATAATGCAGACATACGGCAGCCATGTGCATGGGAATGGTCTCTTCGCTAGATACCTCCACTTCGCCCCACTTGCCATTACGGTAGTAGCAACGCACATTATAATCCGTCTTGATGTAACCAAACGAAAGGTTTTTCCAATCAATCTTTTCCATAAACTTATACCTATTCAATCAAAAATCTTTGCAAAGATACAAATAAAAGTTTATATGTTTAACGTTTAATGGTTAAAAGTTTATCATTTATCGGTTACGCTATTACCAAAGCTTCGACACAGGCATTACGTTGATGGAGCATCGAGTATCTGGCGAACTTGCTCGTCGGCTTTGGTCAACTGTTGCCGGCACTGTTTAATCAGAGTTTGCGCCTCCCGCAGGCGAGTCACCATTTCGTCGATGGGCACCTCGCCTTGTTCCATTTGTTGAGCAAGCTGTTCCAAGCGGTCAATCGCTTGTTCGTAAGTCATTTTCTTGTTTTGCATGTCTTTATCGTTGATGTTATTTCTCCATTATAAGTGCGAGTAACGAGTTCTTGTCCTGCGGCGAGCGAGGATATGTCGGTCACCAAATGTCCATCGACCAAACTTATGCTATAGCCTCGTTTGAGCATCACATCGGGGTCGAGTCCGCGTAGCCGCTGTTCCAGAAGGTCGATTCGATGGACTTGTCCTTGCATCTCATCACGAATGGCCATACTAAGGCGATGCAACAAAGTTTCGAGTCCATGTTCACGACGCGAAATTTCCATGCGGAAAGCCATAGGCAACGTAGTAGTGAGACGTAGGATTCGTTGTTTCTCGCCCGAAAGTTTGTCCGATGTAGCATGAGCAATACGCTGTGCCAAACCTTCGAGTCGAGCTTCAGCCTCGACCATACGTTCTATGAGGAATGCACCCACTGCAGTAGGCGTTTTCAAGTGTGTGTGGGCAACATGATCAAGTACCGTCTCGTCGCGTTCGTGGCCGATACCGGTTATGACAGGCAAAGGCATCTGGGCAACGCAAGCGGCCAATGGATAAGAGTCGAAGTCACTCAGGTCGCTGGTCGCTCCTCCGCCTCGAATGATGACTACAACATCCCATTGGTCTGCCTCGTCAGCAATCTGCTCGAGCGCTGCAATGACAGAATCCTCTACCCCACGTCCTTGCATGAGAGCGGGGAAGAGTTTGAGCTGGAAGCTATAGCCATAATCGTTGTCCTGAACCTGCTTGCAGAAATCGCCATAGCCTGCCGCCTGCGGACTGCTTACGATAGCTATGCGACGAGGAAG
This sequence comes from uncultured Bacteroidales bacterium, assembly GCA_902801325.1. Lineage (GTDB taxonomy): Bacteria > Bacteroidota > Bacteroidia > Bacteroidales > Bacteroidaceae > Physcousia. The sequence goes on from CADCHQ010000007.1 coordinate 43,063, forward strand.
GACGGGCATCGGGAGTTGCTGGTTGTCATGCAAAATGCCATCGGCCTCAAGTTGGGCGAGTATCTGCATGCGCCGACGCACAGCATCGCCCAATGTATAGGAAGGGTCGATGTCCTGGACGGAAAGACTATATCCATATTGTGGATGGAAGGTGACTCGAACCTCGAGCAGCACAGCCAAGCCTGCCCGCAAACGCTCGTCTGTCAGGCTTTCAAACTTTCGGCTTACTGCAACGTATGTAGATGCCCAACAATTGACACGCGCCTTCGCAACAACCTCACCACTTTCCTCGTCTCTTTGAACCAGTTCTCCATAGAAATGGCCACCGGCCCCAACTCTGCCCTCGCTAAGTTCACCCTGCACCCAATAAGTGTCGGGAAGTTCCTGAGCAATGGCATCGCGCACCAAGGTATTTAGTTCGTATAGTGATAAAGGATTCATCGGCATTTATTGAATATGCGCTCGACCGTCATCGAACCTAAGGTCTTCCGCATTTGAGCCTAAGGTCTTCCGAGCTTGAACCTAAGGTCCTCCGGAATAAGGCCTAAGGGCTTCCGGAATAAGGCCTAGGGCTTCCGGGATAAGGCCTAGGGCTTCCGGATTAAGGCCTAGGGCTTCTGCATCAGTGGCCTGCGCTTTGTGTCATTTGTTGGTTGGGATCTGGAATATCAATATATCGGAAGAAATAATAATAGGAACCGTTCACGCAGTCCTCATCGGATACCTCACCCCGCGTCTGAAACAGGCGTAGGGCCTGAGCATAAGGAACTGGTAGATTGCGGGCACGATGGTAATCAATCTCGCGAAGAACGATGTCGAAGTGTGGCAAATTCTTCTGTAACAGAAGACCGCAGAGAAGATAGTCCTGGGCAAGGGGCTGATTAGCGTCGGTATGTTGCACGAGGCGAACCATCTCGGAGCAGAAGGGATATCCGCCCACGAAGTTATCGTCACGAAGCGGGCGTTCTATGGTTACCTCAGCCTTTTGCTTGGCAATCCGATTGCGCTGTTCTTCAACAAAACGACTATAGAAGGGCGCACGACTAAGAATCTTTAGATACTTCTCAGCAACGGCATACTCGCCTTCGCGAATGGAGTAGTCAACCATCTGGGTTAGAGAGCCAAAGCAACAAGCATCGAGACATAGGAGATAATACTCTTGTGCCTGATGGAAGCATTCGTCGTATAATCCGAGATTGCGGTAGAACAGGCGATTGAACTGGCAGGTATACGGGTTGCGCTCATGACGATAGAAGAAATCCTCTGGATTGTTTATGTTGTAACTAAAGAGATTATCAGGCAAAGTCCCTTGAGCCGCTTCGGCCAAAAGCAAATAGTTTTGCATCAACCTTTTATTGCCCACGCCCTTCCCACGTATGATGGAACGCAAGTCACTCCAGCGTTCTTCCTCTGCTGCACGCAAGACCTGAAGATATTGCTCTTGATCCACAAGTATACCGTCCCAAAGCGCAATAGGACTTCCCTCAGGGACGTATGTATATCGCATCTGGAAAGGAATGAAGGCGACCCTTTGGCTATAAATGGGAGGAAGGAAGAACGTGCACGCTCCAAGTAAGGCAACTACGAGAGTATGAGTGCGACCTTTGTGGAGGAACCATTCGATGACTGCAAAAAGAAAGAAGAGCACAGCCAGCAAAGGCATACTAAGCAACAGGAAACCCAGTGGAATGAGTATGATGGCACATATCAGCCGAGCCCACCAACGTGGAAGTTTGCTATAGGACAATAGCAGGAGGGACATAAAGAGAACCTGCAATTGCAAGTTGAGAGAGAAGGGCCAAAAGAGGAACAAAAGGAGAGAGGGAATCAGGGAAAGCCATCTCTTCAAGCCATTCTTCAGGACTATGTTCAAACACACAACAGTCAAGCAAGCAATAAACGCTTGTAGGAGAGCGGCTACCCAAGGCCAGCGGAACAACTGAAACAAGAGACTTGTGACCCATGCCGTAAGTGCAGGCGGTTGGGCAAACTTGCTGAAGAAATAATCGGACGTAAATAGGAAGAAACTATCGAATTGCAACGAACGATACGTCTCAAAAAAGCAGAATGCCAAAGCCACATATGCCGGCACGAAAAGCAAGGCTACAAAGAGGGTCTTCTTCATTTTGTCAATTCATAATTTCTATATTCACTTGAGACTTTGTCTCGAGTCTGCTCACGCTCGGCCATGCTAAAGCATGCTTCGCATCGCACTCGCTCAATCGCAGACTTCATCACGCCATCACTTCATCACTTCTTAAACATTTTGGCCATCTCATCACGAGGGAATTCAATGGGTTCAAGGATAAACTCCGGTATGTTATAGGCCATCAAGAGCAGAGTATTCTGTTCCGGGCATCGTTGAGGCAAGAGGAAAGGACGCGACCACTTTTGTCCGTCCCAATGGGCTATGAAGAGACGAGTGAAGCGATCATCGATGCGCTTCGAGGCAAACAAAAGCCAACGGCCGTTGCTGCTCCAGGCATGATAGCTCTCCATCTGGTCACTGTTTAGAGGTTGTGTGTCTACTGTATCGCGTGTCTCAAGGTCCATCATCTGGAAATCACTTTCGTTGTGATAGAGATTAAAGGCGCCACAGTCGGCAACTGTATAAATCATGTACCGTCCATCGGGGGATATGCGAGGCATAAGTGCCGTTCCTCCAAGTTCATGAGCGCTGTAAAGCGTGTCAACCTCTCCGAGCGAAGCATCCTGTTCATTAAAGGGAACTCGAATGATGCTATAATGCATCTTATTGAATTCCTTTGGCATATTCACAGGCTTCGCCGTGCTGAAGAAAAGCCACTTGCCATCGGGTGAGAAGGCAGGGAATATCTCCTGGCTGTCCTCATTCATGAATCGTTCGTCATATATAACGCGATGCCCCTCGACATCATAGATAATGAGGTCGGACCATAAGTCATAAACCTCTATCTTATCCTTACTCTGACCATAGAAACTCTGATGCGTGGAGTTGCTGGTGAATGCTATATAACGACCGGAAGGATGCCACATGTTGTACGACCCATGTTTGTGAGGTTCCATACTCTTTATGTCCACCTTTTCGAGCTTACCATTATGATATATGATTGTACCGCCACCTTCACCACGGGCATGCATCATGAAGTTGCTGGGATTGTAATTGGCAAAGGCATGACAATTGATGCATCCATCGTTTACTTGTGAGTTTTCGATAAGCGTACGCTCTTCCCATGAACTGAGGTTTCTTTCGTAGATGCCCATGCGATTCCAACCTTCATAACCGGGAGGCAGGAGACGATAGATGATCCACGGGTCAATGGAATCGGCAGACACATGAATGAGGAAAGGTTTGTAAGTGATGCCATCGGGATGCTCGGCATTCCATACGGAAGTCGTGACCTCGATATCACCCCCCTTAGCCGTCAGCTTTCGCCAATCGCGAAGACTAATATCGATGTAATCCTTGCCTGACACTTCAACACATACATCGGTTCCATTTCGCAAGAAAGCCTGCATGTGCGTAGCCTCATCGATGCCAAAGTTAAGAGGGGCAATATTGCACGGAACTGTTGCCTCAATGTAGTTAGGGAAGATTGGCGGGAGTTCGTTTGAGGATTCCTGCGCTTTCCTATGGCTACAAGCCATAAGCAACATAACAGACAGAAGAAGCAATATCTTTCTCATCTGCCTGCTGAAAGTTTCTTTAGGAAGAAGTTGCGCACATCTGCCCAGCGATAATAAGGACCTGCAACTGGCGTGAGAGGCAACGTCTGCTCATGTTCGTTGAGCATGGCCTTGACAAGGATGTCACCAGGCTTACCTTTCTTGGGGCGATAGAATACCAACTGAATATTCGAGGCCATAGGGAAGATGCGATAGTTGGCCCATACTTGGTCGAGAGTATCAAGGCGATCGAGGCCAACCTCTGGATAGCATGAGCCCAGTTCCATAAGCGCAGCCAAAGGCATGACACATACTTCGTGACCAAAGCGCAGAGTGGCACCATGGAAATTCTTTTGAGTCACAATCGTATCAGCCGTTTCTACGAAATTACGAAGCAAATTGTCCTGTGAATGGGGAGCCTGACCGCTTGAGTGGTCGAGATACCAATCGATATTATGTATACGCCAAAGGTCATAAAGTTCATCTTCGGTAAAGAGGTCATAGAGGTCAGGTGCATTATCATGGCTCTGCATGTTGCTGCAAATGTCAAAAACGCGTCTCATGAAGGAACCTGCATCTACGCTATCACGAACGAAAGCCTCATCATTGAATATCACCTTGGAGAGGCGTTCGGGATGTGTGTATTCACGCTTATAGTCAAAGGTTACTTGCTTGCGTTTCTCGCGGTTCGCATCACGAATCCAACGCTCGTGAGGTTCCTTGTTGAGATAATATTGGAATGCCTGACTAACATCATTATGGATGCGAAGACGGGGATTAAATGCACATATCTCCTCACACTCTGCCACCATTGAAAGGATGCAACGGATGACAACCGTACTGCGAGCATCGACCTGACTATTTTTTGCCCCAAAGATTTCAGGGAAGTGTTCAGTCATGCGTCGCCCTATGCGATGATGCTGACGCTCACCCACAGTAGTGAGATCGCCACGACGGTCTATAGTGGTCTTATAGAATTCATCCAATTGCTGGCGAAGGAGTTCACCACGTCCCGTAAGCATTCCTTGCTCATGTGCCTTGGCCAGAACCTTCATGGCATCGGTGTATTCCCATTCACCAATAAGCCATCGACTACCATGACGCCCGTAATGAGTCAGGTAAAAAGGCTCGTAACCCTTAGGTGCAGGTGTAAGGGCTTCTGTTGGATCGATGTATGCAAGAAAGTTACTGGCAGACAGGAGGTGGTTCTCATGAATCTCTTGGCGAGCCTTTGTCCAGTTCTGCTGGCCAGAAACCATTAGCGACGACAAGATGAATGCCGTCGCTAAGATTGTTCTATAATTCATATACTAATACTTTAAACATTGAAATAGCGCTTTACCAAATGTCCTCGGGTTCGTAGGGATTATCATATACTTCCTTTGGACATAGTTCGATAAAGTCCATATAGAATTGCTTAGACTTGTCATCAAGCACATTCTTGAAGCGCACGTAATAGACCTCATCTGGATCCATGGTGGCAGTAACAATAATGCGTCGAGTGGTATACTCGCAATCACGAGCTGTCCAAGAACGGTTCGTAAGCAGGTTGTAGTAGGCAGGGCCTTTCATGAAGCCATTGGCACGCATCTTCTTATCCACCTCGGCATTGTAGTCGTCATCATCCGTATCCTCTTCCCATCCAACAATACTGGGCAAGTCACCAGCACCAGTGTGGCGATATAGGCCACCCATACGTAGGTCAAGAGGAATACCCTGTGCAGGCAAGTTCTTTTTATCCGTGCCAAAATAAACCTGACACATGCTTCGATAGCTTGAACCTGCACCCACAAGATAGCGAATCTCATAGGTTGTACGACGAGGAACAGGCGGGAGACGGAAGGTAAGCTCATAACAACCAATGACATTCAACTCGTCACCTTGATAGTTTGCCCAGTTGGAACCACGACCCGACAGATAATTGAACATACTCTCCGAACCAATTTCCACATCTGCCAGATAGGAATATTCCTCGTTGGTAGGTATATAGATGTGCTTTGTCTTCTGTGTACCCACCAAATCAGGACGGAGGTCATTGTTCATGAACTCGGGGAAGATGCTGGTAATGTCGAAACGCATACGCGTACGGAGGAAATTATCACGTGTGTTATCGTCATAAGCCAATACGCGATTGATTGGGTAAATGATACCATTGACCAAAGAAAGGTCTTCCATATTCTCAGGTATGTCAATGGGAACACCTTCCTTACCTGGGTCACATCCATTTTCCTTATAGTTGCCGTGACGTCCATTGTTCAAACGTGGGAAGCGATTCAAGTAGAAACCATCAGGACCACTAGGACCTGCCTCATATATCTTCAGCAGACGACGCTTACCCATGGTTGTGTATATCTCCCATACAGGAATAGTATAAGCACCGGGATTTGCCCAATACCAATTCTTCTCCGTAAAGTGAATGGTCAACTTATTCTTGGGCAAGCGCATGGGCAGCATATGGTACGTGATAAACTGATTGAGAGCATTATTTACGTCCTTATAGTTATTATCATCAACGGCACCCGGACAAAGGTTCTCCTTCTGAATGTAATCACGTATATCTTGGATGGTAATATCCTTAGCAGGCTTTCCAATGGTGTTTGACCAGAACTCGTCAGTTTCGGCAAAGATGGTGAACCCATATTTGCGATGTTCCGGTGTGTAGCTTGGACAGTATTCTGTGGGAACACCAGAGACACTGGGAGCAATCTGTTCGGTCTGATACAAATCTTCATACACTTCGTCCTTTTCTTTACTTAGTGTATCAAGCAAGTCACAGGCTTGCAACAAGCGGGCCGTAACTAAGAATCCTTCCTTCTGGCTGTCAATCATTCCATGGAAGATGTCGCCCAGCGTTTCATTACTGGGAGCAATAACATTATGCATACCATGGATGAAACCATTGATGGCAGGGATGTCACGATTCTTCATGGACATCAAGTTGATACCATTGATGTAGATGCTATCGGGTTCTACCTTACCATAATTGACACGCAACTTACGTTCATTCATATTGGCCAAACCAAACTCATCGTTCTCATTGGGGAAGGAAGAAGTCTGGTAGGGATCTATGTCATCGCCACCATCGATGATGCTGTTGAAGACAATAACTTTGTAGATGGAATCCAGCTTAACGGGGTCGGTGAAACTATCCCATGAAGGCTCGGAGATAATGTCACGTGCCACAAGAGAGTCAAGGTAAGCTTGAATAGCATCATTATCAGGAGCAAACACAGTATAGTTACCACGGGCTGAAAGCAACTGGCGAAGGGTACTCTCTGAACGGCGGCTCACTTTGACCTCGCCCAAAATACGCAGGTACTCACTATATTGTTCATGCTTCTCCAAGTAACTGGTTATAGTTTCCTCCTTGAAGGTGTAACGGTCCGACATATCGATGTTCTCAGTACAAGAAGCGAACAACAATACCGAAGCAACCATTGCAAAGAAATGAGGTTTCATGTTCTTCATATTATTAGTATTTGGCGACAAATATACAAATAAGAATGGAGAATGCAAAAAAAAAGCACGGATTTCTCCGTGCCTTCCTTAATATTTGTGTTTACTTTATCCAAGGAAACTGAGCAGTATACCTGCTGCAACTGCCGAACCTATGACGCCTGCCACATTGGGACCCATAGCGTGCATTAGCAGGAAGTTACGTGGATCGGCCTTCTGTCCCTCGACCTGACTAACGCGAGCGGCCATTGGGACGGCACTAACACCTGCAGAACCGATGAGCGGATTAATCTTCTTCTTCAGGAAGAGATTCATCAGCTTGGCCATGAGGACGCCACCTGCGGAACCTATGCCAAAGGCAACGATACCAACACAGAGGATACCCAGAGTCTGCCAGTTCATGAACGATGTGGCTGTTGCCGTTGCACCTACGGTAAGGCCCAGACAGATGACAACGATATTGTTCAACTCATTCTGTGCAGCTTTGCTCAAACGCTCAACCACACCACTCTCTTTCATCAGATTACCCAACATCAAACAGCCGATAAGTGTACCTGCTGAAGGCACTATCAGTGAAACGACGATGGCAACAATGATAGGAAACATTATTTTCTCTTTCTTAGACACCGTACGCAGCTGTTCCATACGAATCATGCGTTCTTTCTTAGTTGTAAGTGCACGCATAATGGGGGGCTGGATAACAGGCACCAAAGCCATGTAGCTATATGCCGCTACTGCAATGGGACCCAACAACTCAGGAGCCAGCTTACTGGTAAGGAAAATAGCTGTGGGACCGTCTGCGCCGCCAATGATACCAATAGAGGCTGCCTGTTTCATGGTAAAGCCAAAGATGGGCAGATCCATCTGTGTTACCAAGAAGGTAGCGAAGATACCTAACTGAGCAGCAGCACCAAGAATCAAACTCTTGGGATTGGCAATCAGGGGACCAAAGTCGGTCATAGCACCAACACCAAGGAATATGAGACAGGGATATACACCGGCCTTAACACCTATGTAGAGGATGTCTAGCAATCCACCATGTGCCATGATATAACCATAGCTGTGATAGTTAGGGCTTGCAGGATTCAGGAATTCATTGTTCCACATTTCAGAATCGAACAAACCAGCACCAGGCAGATTGGTGAGGATCATACCAAAGGCTATGGGCAGGAGCAACAGAGGCTCATACTCTTTCTTGATGGCCAAATAGAGCAGGAAGCAGCCAAGAAGTATCATTACGGCATTCTTCCATCCCTCGCCATAGAAGAAGGATACAACACCCATCTCCTCAAAGAACTTGCTTACACCCGCTTCTGCACTGAAGCCAGCAGCCATCAAAGGCGCGGCAACCAGCAGGAACAGAGCCAGCAAACTAAAGAACTTTATCTTTTTCATAATTGTCAATTATCGATTACCAATTGTCAATTACAAAATCAACCAATTTCGATTAAGGCATCGCCCGACTGAACCTGGGCACCCTGCTGCACGAGAATAGCCTTTACTGTACCGTCGCTCTCAGCGGTAATGTTGTTGGCCATCTTCATGGCTTCCATGACAATAACTGTCTGACCGGCCTTCACTTGGTCGCCTTCCTTCACCTCAATGCTTGTGATAACACCAGGCAGAGGAGCAGTAATGGCGGTACCAGCGCCGCTAGCCTTCTTGGGAGCAGCGGGAGCGGCTGCAGGAGCAGCAACAGGAGCAGCTGCAGCTGCGGGCTTAACGGGTTGAACTTTAGGAGCGGCAGCTACGTGTCCGGGAACTTCCACTTCGTAGGCCTTACCATTAACAGTCACAGCCAGCTTACCGTCTTCCTTTTCTTCTACGTTAGCCGTATACTCTGTGCCGTCTATCTTAAACTTGAAATCTTGCATAAATTAGCCTCCCCCAGCCCCTCCCGAGGAGGGGTGTGCCAATATTTGGGGGAATGGCACGATTGTTAATAAATCTTCTTTATAATTTCTTTACTACCCCCTCTTAGAGGGGGAAAGGGGAAGGTCTAAAGCCTCTCGTTCAGTTCCTCGTGCCAGAGCGAATGCTCGTTGACGTGAATGGTTAAGACACCACTTTCATCGTCATGACGGCCATTCATATAGAGATATACAGCCAAAGCAACTGCGGCCTCGTCGGCCTTGGAACCTTTTTGTTCAGACTTGGAACCTACTGCGGCCACCTGAGCCACTGCAGGCTTCTCCTTATTACCTCGGGCAACAAGGCTGAATACCACCAGCACACATACGAGCAGAATCAGGATGGTGAATACCACTCCCACACTGATGCCGGCCATCGTCCATGCTTGTCCCCAATCGGTTGTTAATAGAGTCATATTAGTAACAAATTACGAGTTATGAGTTACGAATTACAGAGGAATGTTTCCGTGCTTCTTGGCAGGATTGTGCAACTTCTTGTTCTCCAGTTGAGTGAGGGCACGAATGATGCGGAAGCGAGTATTGCGTGGTTCGATAACGTCATCAATGTAACCGTAGCGGGCAGCATTGTAGGGGTTAGCGAAGAGCTTGTTGTACTCCTCTTCCTTCTCCTTGATGAAGGCCTTAGCCTCGTCCACCTTACCCTCTTCTTTCAGGGCCTTGGCTTCCTTAGCATAGAGGACAGAAGCTGCACCTGCAGCACCCATCACAGCAATTTCAGCAGAGGGCCATGCATAGTTCATATCGCCACGCAACTGCTTACAGCTCATCACGATGTGAGAACCACCATAAGACTTACGCAAAGTAACGGTAACCTTAGGCACTGTGCACTCGCCGAAGGCATAAAGCAGCTTAGCACCATGCAGAATTACAGCATTGTATTCCTGACCGGTACCAGGGAGGAAACCGGGAACGTCAACGAGTGTGACGATGGGGATATTGAAAGCGTCGCAGAAACGTACGAAACGTGCGCCCTTACGGCTTGAGTTGCTATCCAGCACGCCTGCCATAACCATAGGCTGGTTGGCCACGATGCCGACGCTTTCACCATTGAAGCGAGCGAAGCCCACGATAATGTTCTTGGCAAAGTTAGGCTGAACCTCGAAGAACTCACCATTATCGACGATGCCAGCGATAACCTGATACATGTCGTATGCCTTATTCGTATCCTCTGGGATAATCTCGTTCAGGAAGTCTTCCTTACGATCGATGGGGTCAGTGCATTCTACACGTGGAGTCTTCTCCAGGTTGTTCTGGGGAATGTACGATACGAGTTGCTTAATCATGGCCATAGCCTCTTCCTCGGTCTTGGCAGTGAAGTGAGTCACACCCGACTTTGTAGAGTGTACGCTGGCACCACCCAGTTGCTCCTGAGTCACGTCCTCACCCAGTACGGTCTTAACCACGGCGGGACCAGTAAGGAACATGTAAGAGGTGTTCTCCATCATCAGGGTGAAGTCGGTCAAAGCAGGGCTATAAACGGCACCACCAGCACAGGGACCCATGATGGCCGATATCTGAGGAATGACACCCGATGCCATGATGTTGCGCTGGAAGATTTCAGAATAACCAGCCAAGGCGTTGATGCCTTCCTGCAGGCGTGCACCGCCTGAGTCATTAAGACCAATCACAGGAGCACCTACCTTCATGGCGATGTCCATAATCTTGCAGATCTTCGAGGCAAGCATCTCAGACAAGGAGCCTGCTGATACGGTGAAGTCCTGGGCAAACACATAAACCAGACGTCCGCCAATAGTACCGCAACCGGTAACAACGCCGTCGCCCAGATAGTGCTTTTTGTCCATACCGAAGTTGGTGCAACGGTGCTGGACAAACATGTCCATTTCTTCGAACGAACCCTCGTCAAGCAGCATAGCTATACGCTCACGGGCAGTATACTTACCCTTTTGGTGCTGCTTCTCAATCGCTTTCTCGCCACCGCCCACACGAGCTTTGGCACGGAGTTCGATAAGTTCTCCGATTTTCTCTTGTTGTTTGCTCATCTTGTAAAATGAATTATATAAATAATGTATTGTCGAAATTCGCGTACAAAGATACGATTTAGTGAGCGAAATACAAAATGATTCCTCATTTTTATTTCCGAGCGTGAGTATCTTCGAGTCTAGTCAGAGACTCAGAGATAGTGAAAACTGAGCGAAACACCAAAATTTAAAGCGGCATAATGCATACAAAAAATCAAAAGGGCAGACCAGTATGCATTTTTGATTTGTTGTGTGCATGACACCGACAGGTGAAGTAGCAAAGCTACGGCGCTTTATATTTGGTGTTGCCGAAGTGCATCCTACCTAAGAGTTTCATCGAAACTCAAAGATAAGATTAATCAATGACTAAGCAAAAACCATATTTTATACAGAAAAACAAAAACATGTTCCGAAGGACATCGTAATATAGTACAATTAAAAACGAACTTAGGTACGAGTTGAATCGAACAAGGGTTCAACACGTATCGAACCTAGGTTCAATTGCCTTCGAACAAGGGTTCGATTAAAGAATATATCAAAGCAAGAACGTTTCCACCCGCTTATTCTTGCTCATCTGCGCTACGCAAGCGTAGGCTTTGCCGTCCGATTACGTATCTTTGAACTACTTTCTAAGAAACTCTCGCTCGGGAATACTCAAATAAATTTGGTATTCCGCTCGCTTATTCGTACTTTGAACTACTTTCTAAGATACTCTCGCTCGGGAATACTCAAATAAATTTGGTATTCCGCTCGCTTATTCGTATCTTTGCAGCAGAACAACTCAACTATGGCCCAATACATTCCTACCGAACTCGGTACCAGAAGCATTCCGCGACTACTGTTTCAGTATGCCGTACCTGCCATCATTGCAATGACGGCTGCCTCGCTGTACAATATCGTGGACAGCATCTTTATTGGGCACATAGGCCCCGACGGACACTGGGGCAACTCCGACGGTATGGCCATATCGGGATTGGCGCTTACCTTCCCCCTGATGAATATCGGAGCGGCCCTGGGAGCCATGGTGGGCGTGGGTGCATCGACGGTCATCAGCGTCCGTCTGGGACAGCGCGAGTACGAAACGGCCCAGCACGTACTGGGCAACACGGTGGTGCTGAATGTGGTGCTGGGCACACTGTTCATGGCCGTTTGCCTGGCATTTCTCGACCCCATACTGGTGCTTTTCGGCGCTTCGGAGGCCACCCTACCCTATGCCCGCGACTACATGACGGTAATCCTCTGGGGTAACGTCATCTCGCACAGCTACTTCGGTCTGAATGCCGTACTGCGAGCGGCAGGTCATCCCACAAGGGCCATGCAATGTACCATCCTGACCGTGGTCATCAATGCCCTGCTCGACCCTCTATTCATCTTCAATTTTCAGTTCTCCGTCTTCAATTCTCCATTGAACCTTGGACTTGGAATGGGCATAAAGGGGGCAGCATTGGCCACCATACTGGCCCAGTTGATTTCCCTCATCTGGCAGTTCAAACTGCTGAGCAACAAGCAGGAGATGCTGCACCTGCATCGAGGCATCTATGGATTGCGCCCCGACATCATCCGACAAATCATAGCCGTGGGCATGAGTCCCTTCCTCATGAACCTGTGCGCCTGCCTGGTGGTGCTGCTCATCAACAAAAGCATGAAGCAATATGGCGGCGATACGGCCATTGCGGCCTACGGCATTGTCAACCGTGTGGTATTCCTGTTCCTAATGATGGTGATGGGACTGAACCAAGGTATGCAGCCCATCGTGGGCTACAACTGGGGAGCCCGACAAAACGAACGTGTGTGGCAAACGCTCAAACTCACCATCCTATGCGCTGAGGTTGTGGTTATTACAGGATTTATCATGGGGGAATTGTTCCCCAACACACTCACCCATTTGTTCACCGACAATGCCCCAATTGTGGCTATGGCCGATCGCGGTTTCCGTATCGACGTGATGGTATTTCCTATCGTAGGAGCACAAATGGTGATTGGCAACTTCTTCCAGAGCATCGGCCATGCGGGAAAATCTATCTTCCAGAGCCTCACAAGACAGATGCTCTTTCTCATCCCCGGCCTCATCCTTCTGCCTCCTAGGTTTGGTCTCGATGGTGTATGGTTGGCCATTCCCGTGAGTGATACTTTCAGTTTCTTCGTTTCTATGGGCATGCTGTGGTGGTTGGTGAGAAAAGTAAAAGACCCCACCCCCGCCCTCTCCCGAGGGAGGGTAGATAATAACTCCTCCCCTTCGGGGGAGGCAAGGAGAGGGAGCGTATGAAACGCATTGGCCTTTTAAGCGATACTCACTCCTATTGGGACGAACGCTATCTGCAATATTTCGAGGATTGTGACGAAATATGGCACGCAGGTGATATTTGCTCTTTAGAGTTGGCCAATCGACTTGCCGACTTCCGTCCGTTAAGGGCTGTCTGTGGCAACTGTGACGGAGGCGATCTACGACGCTTATATCCAGAGGTTTTGCGTTGGAATTGCGAAGGAGCCGACGTGCTTATGACACACATCGGAGGGTATCCTGGACGTTATGACCCACGTATTAGGCAACAACTCTATGCGCGTCCTCCCAAACTCTTTGTCTCAGGCCATAGCCACATTCTCAAGGTACAATTTGACGAAAAGTTGCAACTATTGCACATCAACCCTGGAGCAGCCGGAATACAAGGGTGGCAACAAGTAAGAACCCTCGTCCGCTTTACGGCAGACAAGGGCACATTCAGTGACTTAGAAGTAATAGAAATTCCCCGCCCAACCCTTCATTACTTTGAAGAAATGGCATAAGGAACGTTTTGTTTATCGATAGTATGAAGAGCGACCTTGGTCTAAACAACCAAGAACCAAGGATTGTGCAGGTCTTCCTTGTTATACTTTAGAGGAATATCTGTACCAGCCTGATAAACCCATCGTCCAGCACAAGCAGCAATAGCATGTCCTGCTGCCGTATCCCACTCCATCGTAGGAGCAAAGCGTGGATAAGCATCCGCACGCCCCTCGGCAACCAAGCATATTTTCAGGCTGCTTCCACTTGAGATGGTCTCTACCTCGCCATATTCTTGTCGTGCCTCCTCAATAAACTGTTCCGTCTCAGGAGTGAGATGACTACGACTTGCTACGATGGTGAAAGGTCGGTTCTCTGGTTGAGGAATCGGCAGACGCTGGGCACGATCAAGCAGGTCGGGAAGCTTTTCCAGTTCGTCCCACTCAGTGATGTCAGTCACCTTATATGCTCCCAACAGGGGTTCGCCAAAGTAAAGTACCTTGCGAGCAGGCACATAGATAACACCAACATGGGGATGAGTGTCCATAACAAGGGCGATGTTGACGGTAAACTCTCCGTTGCGTTTGATGAATTCCTTTGTTCCGTCCAAAGGATCGACCAACCAAAAGGCCACCCAATCCTTACGCTTCTCATAGCTTTCATGGGCACCTTCCTCACTCAGCATAGGCAATCCCGTCTCCTTCATCATATCGGCAATACGCCGATGTGCAGCTTTGTCAGCCAAGGTCAAAGGGGAATTGTCGGCCTTCCGCTCTATGCCGAAGTCCTGACTCGGGTCGTTATAAATCTCCATTATATCGCGTCCGGCTGCCAACGCCGCACGGATGGCCACACTGAGTGCAGCCTTCAGGTTGTTTTGTTCCATTAATTTGACTTTCTGAGCACAAAGATAGGAATAATTTTTCAAATACGTTTTTGCTTTTTGAAATAATTGAACACATCGCCTACAAATGTCACGGATATGAAAGGACATCATGATTTAAGCAATGGTGAATAGGCTTTTTTTCGAGAATACACAATAAAGCATGGTCGCGCGCGTTATATATAAAGGTAAATTAAAAAATACTGCGTAAAAGACCATGATTGAATATATACGAGGAACCCTCGAGGAACTAACTCCTGCCCTTGCCGTCATCGACTGCAATGGCGTGGGCTACGGACTAAACATTAGCTTGGGCACTTTCTCCGCCATTCAGGGCAAAAAGGACGTGAAGCTTTTTGTAGTGGAGGCCATCCGAGAAGATGCTTATTCCCTGTGGGGGTTCGCCACGAAAAGCGAACGGGAACTTTTCCTGCAACTCACCAGTGTAAGCGGCATCGGTGCTTCTATGGCACGCATGATACTCTCTGCCTTCACCCCCAACGAACTTGTGGACATCATCAGCCAAGGCAATGATCGCGCACTAAAGGGAGTAAAGGGCATCGGTCCAAAGGCTGCACAACGCATCATCGTTGACCTTAGGGATAAGATTCTGGGCCTTGACATCACTCCGTCGGGTTCTACTGCCACCGTTTCTAATGTCAACAGCGAGAAGCAACAGGAAGCCGTTGCTGCCTTGACAATGCTGGGCTTCAGTCCCGCTCCTTCTGCGAAAGTAGTGACCAAGCTACTGACAGAACAGCCCGACATTCCTGTGGAACAAATCATCAAACAAGCTTTAAAGTTGCTTTAAACATTGGACGGTAAAAAGGTCATAATAGGTGTACTGATGGCTATGATACTGAGTATCATGGCCTTTGCCAATTCTAATACAGCCCCCCTCACAGGGGCTATGGAGATGGCTGCACCGAAGGATACTACCAAGCAGAAGAAGCCCCGGTATTCAGTACGCAAGACCACTGCAGAAAACCAGAAAGAAGCCGAACACAAATCAACGGATTTACGCGACCCGGACAACTTGCAAACCGAGGTTTCGTATGATGAGAAGACAAACACCTATCAGGTTGGAACGACACTGGGAGAAGGCAAAGGACAGAAAACGACTACAAGCCGGACGAGCAACACCAACCAGACGTCAAGGACAAACAACCAGACCGGAAATACTTCAAGAAGGTCTGGCAACACCAACCAAAGCCGTAATGCCACAAATGTAACCAGTACGGGTACGGCAACAGGACTTGGTTACACCGCAAGTCAGCGTACTCAGCTCGACCTGACGCATAATTATCTTGATGCTCCGTTGCTCATGACTCCCGATGAATACAAGGAGTGGACCATGCGCCAGAGCATGTCGAAATACTTCCGCGATAGGAATGCTGAGTTGTTCGAATCAAAGGGTAAATCAAAGTTCGACTTCACAGACATGCACTTCGACCTTGGTCCTGCCGAGAAAATCTTCGGTCCTGGTGGTGTACAGATTAAAACCCAAGGTTCGGCTGAACTGAAACTGGGCATGAACACAAAGAAGGTGGACAACCCCTCCCTTGCCGCCAACCGCCGAAAGACCACAGGCTTCGACTTTGACGAGAAGATAAACATGAACATGACCGGTAGCGTCGGTGACAAGATTAACTTGAAGTTAAACTACAATACCGATGCATCGTTCGACTTCGACTCACAGAGCATGAAGTTGAAGTATGACGGCAAGGAGGACGAAATCATAAAGTTGGTGGAGGCCGGTAATGTTTCCATGCCTTCAAACAACAGCCTTATCCCTGGCGTCAGCAGTTTGTTCGGCTTGCGCACAGATGTTCAGTTTGGCCGACTGAAGTTGCAAACCGTAGTTAGCCAAAAGAAGAGTGCCACGAAAAGTGTGTCTTCAAAAGGTGGAGGCTCTACAAACACCTTCGAATTCTCTGCCACAAACTATGAGGAGAACCGTCACTTCTACCTCGCCCACTACTTCCGCCAGCAATACGACAAGAACATGAAGACCCTACCCACCATTGCCAGCGGTATTACCATCAAGCGTGTGGAAGTGTGGGTAACCAATAAGACTTCGAATGCAGCAAACAACCGAAACATCATAGCCTTAGCGGACTTAGCCGAAAACGAAGTAATCGGTAACAAAGGACTCTGGGGAAGCACCTCAGTAAGTGTGCCTTCTAACAAGTCGAACTCCGAGTATTCCACCATGGTGGGTGAACTGGCAAATGCCCGCGACATCAGTCAGGCCACACAGGTGCTTGACGGTTATGGTCTTGTCGGAGGCGAAGACTATGAGAAGTTACAAAGTGCACGTCTGCTCAACAGTTCGGAATACTTTGTAAACACTACCTTAGGCTACATCTCACTGAATAGCAATCTGCAAACCGATGACGTGCTGGGTATTGCCTACGAATACACTTATGGAGGTGTAACCTATCAAGTAGGTGAGTTCAGTGGTGATGTTACAGAGAATGCCAAGGCCCTGTTTGTGAAGCTGTTAAAGCCCTCAAGTGGAAGCCCCCAACTGACCACATGGCGACTGATGATGAAGAACGTCTATAGTTTGGGAGCTACAAGCGTGTCGCAAGAGAAATTCCGCCTCGACATCAAATACCAAAGCGATTCGAGCGGTGTCTATGTGACCTATCTGCCTGAAGCCGGACTGAAGAACACCACCCTGCTGAAAGCCATGAACCTCGACCGCTTGGACAACAATAACAAATCCAATTCCAATGGTCAGTTCGACTTTGTGGAAGGGTACACCATCCGCAAGGGACGCATATACTTCCCAGTGGCCGAACCCTTCGGAGAACACTTGCGCAAGTGGATTGGCAACAACCAGACTGCCGACAAATATTGTTTCCCTGAACTCTACGACAGCACAAAGACCGTAGCCAAACAGATTGCGGAGCACGACAAGTTCCTGCTGACTGGTCAGTACAAGGGTACAAATGGTAGTCAGATTGACTTGGGAGCAACCAATATAGCCCAAGGTTCGGTTATCGTAACCGCTGGTGGCGTGACGCTGACCGAGAACACGGATTACACGGTGGACTATAACATGGGTATCGTAACGATTATCAACCAAAGCATCATCGATGCCGGCACAAACATCAGCGCTTCGGTTGAATCAAACGACAATTATGGCATGCAACGCAAAACGATGCTGGGTGTAAACATGGACTATGAACTGAGCAAGAACTTCACTGTAGGTGGTTCGCTCATGTTCCTCAACGAACAACCCCTGACCACCAAGGTGTCAATGGGCAACGAGCCTTTGCGCAACACTCTTTGGGGTGCACATCTTTCATGGAAGCGCGAGAGCCAGTGGCTCACCAATATGCTCGACAAACTGCCACTCATCAGGGCCACACAACCCAGTCAGATATCATTCAATGCCGAGTTCGCCCAGTTGATGGCTGGACAGAATAAGCGCATCCAGGGTAGTGCCTCCTATCTCGACGACTTTGAAAACTCTTCGTTCAAGGAATCACTTGCCACTCCACAATACTGGACTCAGGCGAGCACACCATCGATGTTCCCCGAAAGCAAGCTGACCAACGATATTCGCTATGGCTACAACCGTGCGTTGTTGGCTTGGTACTACGTCGATCCTCTCTTTACCCGTCGTTCCAGCACACTGACACCAAGCCACATCAAGAGTGACTTGGAACAGTTGTCGAACCATTATGTGCGCGAAGTCTATGAACGCGAATTGTATCCCCAAAAGGCACAAAACAGTTACAACTCAGCCACTTCGCTCAATGTGCTGAACCTTGCTTTCTATCCTCAGGAACGCGGTGCATACAACCTTTCAACCGATGTCGACCAAGATGGTAAATTCCTGCACCCAAGCGAGAAATGGGGCGGAATGATGCGCAAGATGGACAATACAGACTTCGAGACCATGAACGTTGAATACATCGAGTTCTGGTTGCTCGACCCCTTCATCTACACCCGCGATAAACCCGGCAACCACGGCGGTGACTTCTACATCAACTTAGGAGAGATTTCGGAAGACATACTGAAGGACGGTAAGAAATACTTTGAAAGCGGTATGCCCATTGACGGGGACCAATCGTACTACACCGAGACCACATGGGGACGCATACCCACGACTACCAGTGTCACCTATGCCTTCAACAACGAAGGTGGAGCGCGTTCGTCACAAGATATCGGTCTCAATGGACTGACTTCTGAACAAGAGCGCACCTTTGGCCCCTATGCCACATTCTTGCAAGAGATGCAAGGCAAGGTAAACGCACAGGTTTACGACTCGCTTTACAACGACCCTGCCAGTGACGACTATCACTATTATCGTGGTTCTGACTATGACCGCGACAAAAAGTCCATTCTCGACCGCTACAAGCGCATCAATATGCCAGAAGGCAACTCGCCTGATTCCAACAACTCACCCGAGAGTTACGAGACGGCATACAAGACTACGCCTGACGTG
The DNA here is from genome assembly GCA_902801325.1 of uncultured Bacteroidales bacterium. Taxonomy (GTDB): domain Bacteria; phylum Bacteroidota; class Bacteroidia; order Bacteroidales; family Bacteroidaceae; genus Physcousia. The sequence goes on from CADCHQ010000007.1 coordinate 62,180, forward strand.
GAAGATCTGAACCTCGACTACACGCTTAATGAATACGAGAAGTATTTCCAATACCATATCTCCGTACGTCCCGAGGACCTGACCGTTGGACGCAACCACATTGTGGACAAGCGCGTATATACTGCCACGCTCAGAAACGGAAACAAAGAAGAAGTCAACTGGTATCTCTTCCGTGTTCCCCTAAATAGTTATGAGTCGAAGGTGGGCAACATCAGCGACTTCACCAGCATTCGCTTCATGCGTATGTTCTTGACGGGCTTTGAAGAGCCTATTGTAATGCGTCTGGCAACCCTCGACCTCGTTCATGGTGATTGGCGTAGTTATGAGCAAGCACTTTACACAGGCGAAGCTCCATCCAGCAGCGCCACGATGACGGTAAGCACAGTCAGCATCGAAGAGAATGGTAGCAAGCAACCCGTCAACTATGTCCTGCCTCCAGGCATCAGTCGTGTCACCGACCCCAACCAGAGCCAGTTGGTGGAGGAGAACGAGCAGAGCTTGTGTCTGGTCGTAGAGAACCTTTCGCCGGGCGATGCCAAAGCAGTGTATAAGAACTGCAATTACGACATGCGCCAGTATAAGCACCTGCAACTCTTCGTCCATGCCAATGCGCTGATGAACGATATCACCGACCTGCAAGATGGTGAGACAAGTGTCTTCCTGCGCTTGGGAAGTGATTACAAGAGCAACTTCTACGAGTACGAAGTGCCACTCACCATTACACCCGAGCGCCCAGGAAAGGCTTACGACACTTACTCTGCCGCGGATTGTCGCGCTGTATGGCCTGCCGAGAATATGATTAACATCGACATGGACATCCTCACCAACCTGAAGAAGGAACGCAATAAGCAAAAGAGTCTGGGCCTCATCTCTTTCAACCAACTCTTCTATGCTTACGACGACAACTATCCCAGCAACCGCATCTCCATCATGGGTAACCCAACGTTGGGTGAAGTGAAGACCATCATGATAGGTGTACGCAACAACGGGCGCATGGTAAAGAGCGTGGAAATATGGGCCAATGAACTGCGTCTGCAGGAATTCACTAACGAAGGCGGATGGGCCGCACAAGGCACACTCAACATCCAACTCTCTGACTTGGGTAGTGTGAACGCCACCGGACACATAGAGAAGGCAGGCTTCGGAGGCATCGAACAGACCGTTGCCGAGCGCAAGGACGAGGACAACATCAACTATGCCATTACCACACAGTTCGACCTCGGCAAGGTATTCCCAGAGAAAGCAAAGATTAATGCCCCACTCTATTATAGTTTCAGCAAGGAGACAGTTAAGCCCAAGTACAATCCTCTGGACACTGACATGTTGCTCAACGACGCACTCGATGCCTTGCAGACTAAGGAGGAAAAAGACTCGCTCAAAGCCCTCACCACCATCAAGGAGACCCAGCGCAACCTCTCACTGTCAGGTGTAAAAGTGAACATTAGCAGTCGTAACCATCCCATGCCTTACGACCCATCGAACTTCACCTTCAACTATTCGCGTCGAAGCGCCACACGCGAAGGCGTAACTACCGTTTACGAATACGATCGTTCGTGGCGTGCAGGCATGAACTATGCTTGGAGTCCCAACTGGAAAGTATGGGAGCCCTTTAAGGATCTCATCAAGTCGAAGTCAAAGTGGCTAGACTTGCTCAAAGAGCAGAACCTGGCCTTTGCACCCCAGAGCCTCACCTTTACCACAGAAATCAACCGCACCTACAGCGAAGAACAAAGCCGTGACGTGGAGAACCTCGACAACCACGAAGCCATTCCCGTTATCTTCTCGCAGAGTTATCTCTGGAACCGTGAGTTCTCGCTCAAATGGGATATCTTCAAGGCTCTTCACTTCTCCTTCCAGAGTGGTACACATGCTGAGGTTGAAGAACCTTATACACCTGTCAACAAAGACCTATATCCCGACCAATACGAAGCATGGAAGGACTCCGTACGCTATAGTCTCCGTCACTTCGGACGCCCACTCGACTACAGTCAGTCGGCACAATTATCCTACAAACTCCCCATCAACAAGATTCCTATGTTCGACTGGATTACCGCCGACGCATCATACAATTCCACCTACTCGTGGAAGCGTGGAACCGAGATGGAGGATGGTAGCACACTTGGCAACACCATTAACACCCAGCGCACACTTAATGGTGACGTCAAACTTGCCATGGAGACCCTATATAACCACTCCAATTTCTTGAAGGAAGCCAACAAGCGCTTCACTGCATCCAAGGCTAAGAGTGCATCGAAGAAGAAGGCCGATACAAAGAAAAAGGAATCCGACGCCAAGAAGGAAGCCAAACAACGTGCTGAGGAAGAAGCCAAGCAGAAGGGAGTGCCTGTCGATTCCATCCTTGCTCAGCAGGAGATGGCCAAGCAGAGCAATGCCAAGGGAGTGAGCCAGCAAAAGAACAACCAAAAGCAGAAGGGCTTTGCACAAGAGATACAGCTGCATACCGATACCACTACGACCGTAAACCACAACCAGAAGTCGAAGCGACTTGTAGTTACCGCCCGCGATGAGGCCGGACACACCTATAAACTAAAATATAAGAAACTCGACGATAACAAGATTGTCATCAGCAATCTCGACTCCGTGAAGATACGCGTCAATGTTGTTGCCAAACCGAAACTGGAGGACGAGAAATGGTACACCATGGCTCAAGCTATGGCACGCTTCGCCATGATGGTTCGCAACGTTAGTGTCTCCTATCGCAACACCTACAACCTCGCTCTTCCCGGCTTCATGCCAAATGTGGGTAGCATGCTCGGACAGCGCAGGAGTGGCAATGCCTTCCAACCCGGCCTTAAATATGCCTTTGGACTTATTGGCGACGGCTATATTGACGAGGCCAAGCAACGCGGATGGCTTCTCTGTGCCGACAATGTAGCAACGCCTGCTACCAGCAGTGGTACCGAAGACCTGCAAGTGAAAGCATCGCTCGAGCCCTTCACCGACCTGAAGATTGACGTCTCCATGTCTCGCACACGCAATAAGAGCCAGAGCATACAATACATGTATCAGGGTAACCCCACCACCGAGACGGGTTCGTTCAACATGACCACCATCTCGTTGAAGTCTGCTTTCGCCGGCAGAGGCAATGCTCATAACGGATACCATAGTAAGACGTTTGAAAACTTCCGCAGCTATCTCGGCATCATACAGCAACGCGTAGAACAGCGCTACCATGGCGTTCAGTATCCACGCGGAACTGGTCAGGAAGGCACCTTCAATCCTGAGAACGGAACAGTTGATCCTTATTCTGCCGACGTCATGATTCCGGCTTTCCTCGCAGCATATACGGGAGGCAACCCACGCAAGACCAGCCTCGACCTGTTCCCAGGTCTCAAGAAGATGCTCCCCAACTGGCAACTCACCTATCGCGGACTCTCTACCCTGCCCTTCTTCCGTGACCACTTCAAGTCCGTCAACATTACACACGGATACAAGTCGGTCTATAGCATCGGTTCCTACAACACCTATGCGTCCTTCCTCTCCGCCATGACAGGTTCAAGCCTTGGCTTCATAGAGAATACGACTACGGGCAGTTATGTTCCCTCATCGATGTACGACATCTCCACCGTGAGCATCAACGAGCAATTTGCTCCGCTCGTAGGACTCAATGCCACGCTCAACAACAATATGACCCTCAAGCTCGAGTATCGTACCACACGCGTGGCTACCCTAAGCATGACATCGGCACAGATTAATGAGGCTTCCTCCAAGGACATCGTCTTCGGCTGGGGTTACAAGATAGATGACTTCAAGATAAGTAGTATCGTAGGAAAGAAGAAGAGTGGCAGTAAGGGAAGCAAGGGCAGCAAGAATAGCAAGAACAGTAAGGACGACGAAGATAACAAACAACAGAGCACGCGTGACACACGCTCAACGCGTAACAGCTTCGCACACGCCCTCAACCTCTCCTTCGACTTCTCATTCCGCAATCAGGATGCTCTGCGTCGCGACATACAGACTGGCCTCACAGAAGCCACCTCGGGCAACAAGGCCATCAAGACCTCGTTCCAGGCCTCCTATGCCGTCAGTCGAATGGTAACCCTCAGTCTGTATTACGACCGTCAGCGCAACGCTCCTTTGCTCTCCTCATCGGCTTATCCCACCATCACCCAAGACTTCGGTCTTAATATGAAAGTATCGCTAACGCGCTAACAGACTCTCCCCCTGCCCTCCCTGCTAGGGAGGGAGCGGTTACCTATGACTATAAAACGATAAACCTAATTAATAATAAGAACACATCCAAACAAATTCTGAGAGGAGAAGAATGAATATGAAAAAGAATTAATAAAAACATAACTATCCCACTCTACTCCTCACCCTTAAGGGCGACTGGGGCCTTTAGAGAATCCACTAAATATGGATTCGGCCCCACAAAGGGCGAAGAAGGCCTTTAGATGATTGCCCTTTGGCAATCAGTGCCTGATGAGGGGAAGAATCTATGATTCTGACGGAGGTGTCGAGTCCCCATTCGCGACGGAGGGCAGGTCGGGAGAGGGTCTCTAATTCTTAATTCTTCACTCTTAATTCTTAATTAAATAAAATATGAACGGAATTATCGCAGGCCTCATAGTAGGCGTTTTGGCAGGCTTCATTGCCTCAAAGTTAACTGACGGTGCAGGCAAAGGCTGCCTTGTCGACCTTTTCCTTGGTGTCATTGGTGGCGTCGTAGGTGGTTGGCTCTTCGGACTGCTTGGTATCGATGCCGGCGGCGGTTGGATTGGTTCCATCGTCACCGCAGCCATAGGTGCCATCCTCGTCCTTTGGCTCTTCAAGAAGATGAAATAGGCCATGCACCGATATCTCACCGCCTTGCTTGGCACACTCTTTCTGTGTCAGGCCCTTAGTGCACAAACCATCAATGTCATTGGCGACAGTTATGTGGCCAATCATCGCCGACCTCAGACCGAGGCATGGCACGCTTTGGTTGCACAGCGTCATGGTTGGACATATCGCAACTATGGGCGAAACGGCAGTTCCATTGCATGGGATCGTCAGCGTTTCGGTGCACGCATTGTTGAACGTTATCGCTTGATGAACGATACGGCCGATGTGGTAGTGGTTATTGCAGGCCACAACGATGCCGGTCTCATCGGCAACAATCGCGACTCCCTACAATTATTCCGCGACAGTCTCGACCTCCTATGCCAAAGCTTGCGTGAGAAATATCCTCTTGCAGCCATTGGATTTGTCACGCCTTGGCATGTCAAGCGACCTGGTTTCAAGCCCGTTATCAAGACCATCCACAAGGTTTGCCGACGCCACCACATCCCGGTACTCGACACGCGTCGCAGTCCTATTCGTGTAGAGGATGCCGACTTCCGCCGCCAATACTTCCAAGCCCCTGATGACCATGCCCACCTCAATGCCGAAGGTCACCAACTCATGCTTTCCTGGGCTGAACCCTTTTTCCTCCGCCTCATGAAGCAAAGCAAGAAATAAGAAAAGAAAGTCATACCCCTTCTTTTGCCAAACGACATTATATTCATCTGATTGCGTTCTTCTGGACACCATCTGCTGGGGCTTAATCAAATTATACAAAAATGTATAATACAAATTTGTATAAGAAACGACTTGTGTTGAAAAATGACTACCTTTGTACCCACGAATCAGAAAATTGGCGAATATGACACCAAACAAGCACTTCAACACCTACAAGGAGGGACTGGACTTGGAGTTCCTGCGGGAGTACTGCATGGAGCATGGGAAGCGGCGCGTGATGGAGCGGGGCGAGACGCTGGAGGAGGCGGGGGAGCCTGCGCAGTGGGTGGCCTTCGTGGAACGCGGATGTTTCAAGTATATGGTGCACAACGAAGAGGAAGGGAAGGACTACTGCACGGGCTTCGCCTTCGAGGGTGAGTTCGTGTCTGACTTTCCTTATTGCCTCGACGGCGACGTGTCGGAGGTGAGCATCGAGGCGGACATGCCATGCGAAGTGCGCATCATCAGCGGACAGGAGCTGCAGGCCCTGATTGACAACGACCCGAAGATGGCGAAGATGGACGTGAAGATACTCAAGAACCTGTTCAAAATGGTCTATGCCCGCGACCTCGACCATTACCGCTACACCGCCCGCAGCCGCTACCGCCGCCTGCTCGAACGCTGTCCGCAGGTGGTGCAGATGCTATCGCTAAAAGACATTGCCTCGTTTCTCAACATCACACCCAGTTATCTGAGCATACTCCGCAAGCAAATCACTTTCGGAGAAGAATAGTAATATTTTCTTTAACTAGTTAAAGAGTTTTACCCTCGGCACCCTATTTCTGGGCTTTGCCGAGGTTTTTTCGTGTCTTTTTTGAATAACTTCGCAACAAAAACACACGAAGACCATGAATTACAAGGGCCATTATTCTGAGACTCTGAATTACTGCTTGACTTGTTGTATTCAAAGACGATTAAATTCGACGACATTTCTTTTAACATCTTTTATAGGTAAACTTTTTTGTCATTCTGAGTTATATAGGCAGAACTACCAAAAGCAGACGAGATGGACGAAAACCAAGTAAAAGGAATCGACGAACAAGTTGCCGGTTCTGCCGCTTGCGTAGAGACAACGGAGCAAGAATTTGAACAGATAGTTGAGCGAATGCGTCCACGCCTCTTGAAGATGGGGCGTGAGTTCTTCAATTCAGACACGGAGGCTGAGGAAATAGTTCAGGAGACATGGTTGCGTGTATGGAATATTCGTAATAAGGTTACGCTCACTGACGCCTACATTTTGCGTGTGGCTCGCAACTGCTGCGTCAGCATGTGGCGCGGACAGCGGGCACAAGTGGAACTGACTGACGAAAGCAACATGGCAGTCTCTGAGATTACACCTCAAGAAGAAGTAGAGGAGCGCGAAAACTCAGAGTGGTTGCAGTCGCGCCTGAGAAACCTGCCACAGGCCGAACGCGAAGTTTGGCAACTCTTTTACGACGAAGGACTGACCGTGGAGGAAATAGCCGAAAAGCGCACTACCACAGTAGCCACAGTTCGCAAGACCATTTCAAATGTTCGTAGGCGCTTGCGCACCGACTTGCGTCGACATTTCATCGACCTACGCAAGTTCCTTATTATTGTCATCGTTGCCTTTGCAACAGGCATTGCTGTTGCAGCCATCATCCGTCCCAACAATCGCATGCGCAACATCATGGAGCGCGTTCTGCACATACCGGAGGATACTACAATTTACGAAGTACCAGATGTGGTAGCCACCTACCATCGCGACATCGATGCCCTTTTCCGCCATATCGCATCCGAGATGCACTACCCTGAGGGTGCTATGGCAGATAGCATAGAGGGGCGTGTCATAGTTCGTTTCGTAGTGGAGAAGGATGGAAGGTTGACACATTTCGAAGTCCTGAAAACCCCAGACGATCGACTCAGCGCCGAAGCCATCCGCGTCATGCGACTAACAGAGCCTTGGGTGCCAGCACAGAAGAATGGCCGCCCCGTTCGCTCTCACTTCTGCATACCAGTGATTTTCCGACTAAAATAGATTTAGTTGAAAAAATGGATTAGTTAGTAATAGCCTTTTAGGCATCCGGCTCCACTTCGTCGTGACGATGAGGTGGAGTTTTCTTTTTTTAACATCTTTTATGGGTAAACATCCGAGGGACTGAGCGTTATTAGGGCAAAAGGACATTGAAGAACTCATAACTTTTATATCCATTTTAATATGAAAAAGAAATCTATCATCCTCATGATGGCACTTACAGCCTTATGCTGTACTGCCAAGGCGCAACAGAAGCAGAGCGGAGCCAGCGCTCCTGGGCGTCACAACACCGTAGTTGCCCGTAAAGTTATTGACAAGGCAAACCTCCGAATCAAATATGCATGGAATGCCACAGACCTGCGCGCCGATAGCACGTATCTCGACTGCGGACAATTGCTCATGGGGAAGCGAATGACGAAGTACAGCAGTTGGTTTGTGGAAGTGGCCGACAGCCAGCGTGTAGCCTGGGCAAAGAAAAATCCACATGCAGGAAGCGTCCCCAATGGCACATGGTGGATGCGGGGCAAGAAGCCAGACGTATGGAGTGAATACCAATACTCCGACATCTTCATTCATGGCGACACCCTCAACGAATGGGCCATGATGCCTCTGGGACAGGAATGGCCACAGCGATACGAGGAAAAGTGGAAAGGACAAGACTGGAAACTGGAAACAGAGAAAACGACTGTCATCCTCGGGCACCGCTGCCAGCGAGCCACCTGCCATTGGCGCGGACGCGACTATGTGGCTTGGTTTGCTCCCGACATCCCCATTCGTCGCGGTCCGTGGAAGTTTGGTGGATTGCCAGGGCTTATCCTGAAAATCTATGATGTCAATAAACTCTACACCTTCGAAGCAGTAGCTATCGAGAAGGGCAACTTCCCCATCTACCAGTACCCGAAGGAGGAATTCCAGAAGTCGACGCGCCAACGGACTTGGAAACTCCAAGTTGCCTACAACCGCAACTACCTCAAGACATCTGGACGCCGCAAGTACGACCCGAACGCGCCAGGCTTCATGGGCGAACCTTTGTCTGCTCCCCACGATTACGACCCGATGGAGTTAGAATAAACAGACATCGTACCATGAACAAGATATTTGTCACGTTCTTTCTTCTCCTCGCGCTAAGCAGTATGACTTGGGCGCAACAAAAACAAGCTGAAATACTCATTCTGAGCCGTAAGCATCTGGGTAAGGCAACAGTCGTTGACACCAGCAGCGTACGCATCTACTATGCCCTGAATGCCGACACGCTGGGCAATCAGGACACGTATGTCGACCTGCGTGTCTTGGAGGTCGGAAACCGAATCACCAAGTGCAGCAGCGAGTTCGTCCGCGAAGGCGAAGCACATCAGAAGGAACTCCTGAAGACTTGGAAGGCTAAGGGCATTCATGCCGACGGTGTGCCGCGTGCCTGTCCCATTCATGGAAAACGCAGAGATTACTGGAACGAGATTCAGTACACCGACATCTATATTGAAGGGCGCACGGCAACATCGTACCACACCATGCCGCATGGTTGGCAGAGCGAGGACGGATATGTCGTCGAACCCTATCCATCACAAACATGGACGCTCAGTAATGAAACCGCAACAATCCTCGGACATCGTTGTCAGCGAGCTACCTGCCATTGGCGCGGACGCGATTTCATTGCCTGGTTTGCAAGCGACATCCCCATCCGTCGCGGACCGTGGCTCTTTGGTGGATTGCCAGGTCTTATTCTGAAAGTATATGACAAAGACCACCACTACACCTTCGAGGCCGTAAAGATAGAACGCGGCAACCGCCCCATCATTCGCCATGCCTACGAGGGCTATCGCAAGACCAACCGCGAACGTTACCTCAAACAGAACCGCGAACTGAACGAGGAATACCTTAACGCTGCGGGTCGACGTGGCTGCCTCAGAAAGAATGCACTTGGTGACTGGGTACCCACTTCTGGGCCGAAGATTCCGTATGAACCGTTAGAGTTAGAGTAAACAGATCATATTATGAATAATAGAATCATCACCATCCTCCTCGCCTTTGTGGTCATTAACAGCGGTGTAAACGCCCAATGGAAGCAAGGCAGAGTGGCACCATCATACCGACGTGAAGGTAACTCACCGACGGCAATAGATACAGCTCAGGTGACAGCGTATTACTCCTTCAATGCAGACAACATCAAGGACGAAAACACTTATATCGACCTCGGATGGTTGCTGGTGGGCAAGCACTATACGAAGTATGCCAGTTACTTCATCGCACACAGTGATTCGACATACAAACCGAAGATAATCAAGAATAGCAGAGGAGAAAACGGCATTGCCCAACGGACCTATGGTGGCAAGTATCCCAGTTACTGGTCGGAATACCAGTTCGACGAGATATACATCAAGGACGGCCAACTGACGGAATACGCCATCATGCCGATGAACCTTGACCGCGAATGTTGCCAGTACACAGAGCCAGTGCCGAAGCAGCAATGGATGCTGAAGGAAGAACAGCAGACCATCCACGGCTACCATTGTCAGAAGGCCACCTGCCGCTGGCGAGGTCGCGACTACGAGGCGTGGTTTACGACGGAGATACCCATCCAACATGGACCGTGGAAATTCGGAGGTCTGCCCGGTCTCATTGTGAAGATTTCGGATGCAAAGAAGGAGTACAACTTTGAGTTGGTAAAATTGGAGCGCACGCCGCGCCCCATCATACAGTGGGACTTCTCGAGGTTCCGAAAGGTCTCACGCGAGCACATGCAGAAACTCCAGAGGAAAATCAACATTAATTGGGTTCGTATGTTATCGCCGGAAGCAGGCACCAAATTCCCAGACAAACCTTATAGTCCCATGGAACTGGAATAATAATATCATATTATGAAAAAAAAATTCATTTATATCGCACTCCTGTTCGTATTTAGTGGAGCAAGTGCACAACCGAAGGAGGGTGGACGATGCCCTGCACCTATCAATGCAAGGGACTTTTCGAAGATGGAAGTCGTGGACACGACCCGGATTCGTGTCCGTTACGCCTTTTGCGCCGAGAAAATCAGCGACCACCTGACCTACATCGACCTGCAACGGCTGGATGTGGGGCGACGTGTGACGAAGTACTATAGCCAGTTCGTCTATCAGAGCGATTCGCTGCGGGCGAAGTATGCCAAGGAGCATCCCGGTGCACAAGCTGTTCCGAGTTGGATGGGTGTGGCGAGCCGCAAACATGACCAGTGGAGCGAATACGAGTGGAGCGACTACTTCATTAAGAATGGCCAACTGACAGAATACTGCCAGATGCCCCAGTGGCTACATCGCTACAACTCGAAATATACGGAGGTTGTACCGAAGATGGAGTGGAAACTGACAAACGAAACGCAAACCATCATCGGCTATAAATGCCAAAAGGCAACGTGCCGTTTCCGTGGTCGTGACTTCGTTGCATGGTTTGCACCCGACATCCCCGTGAAGTGCGGCCCATGGAAGTTCGGCGGTCTGCCAGGACTCATCCTGAAGGTCTATGACAAAGACAAGCTGTACACCTTCGAGGCCATCGGCATCGAGACACGTCCGCATCCCATCACGCGCTTCAAGGAGTTCAAGAACTACACCAGCTATGGGCGCGGAAAGGTGTGGAAAATGCAGCGCTCGTTCCACGAGAACTGGTTCAAGGCTGCCGACTACCACAGAGCCACAATAAATCCCGATGGAACCACGACAATAGGCGAAGCCGTATCCATCTTCACACCTTATAATCCCTTGGAATTAGAATAATGAAAAGAATTTTGCTCATAATGTTCATCCTCGCCATAGGCGGCAGGATGCATGCACAGACCATCATTGAAGGAGCAGTGACTGACTCGCTGGGGCGCGCAGTGGATGCATACGTGACAGTATCGCCCAAGGGCACGGGCAACATCATCGCTTTTGCCGATACCGATGATAAGGGACATTACAAACTACAGTTCACGACAAAGACTGACACTCTGGTGGTGACGGCTGCCGGAATGGCCATCGGCAATGTGTCGCGTATCGTGGCCAATCGTTCACAACGGTTGGACATTCGCGCCCGCCGAAGGACCGTCGAACTGAAGGAAGTGTCGGTGAAGGCCGACAAGATACGGCAGAGCGGCGATACGCTGAACTACTTGGTCGGAGCCTACCAACAGCAAGGCGACCGTGTCATCGGTGATGTGCTGAAACGCATGCCGGGCATCGAAGTCTCGGAGAACGGAGCCATCAAGTTCAACGGCAAGGCCATCAGGAAATTCTATGTCGAGGACATGGACCTGCAGCAAGGTCGCTACGGATTGGCCACAAACAACATCAATGCCTCGGATGTGGCCTCAGTGCAGGTTTTGCAACACCACCAGCCCATCAAGGCTTTGCAGGACAAGGGCATGACCGACGATGTTGCTATCAATCTGAAACTGAAGAATGCAGCCAAGGGGACAGTGGCCATCAACACGATGGCTGGCAGTGGCTGGCAACAGAATGGTCCCTGGCGCATCGGTAGCAAAACGATCGCCGAAAAACAGGCTGTCATCGGTCAGAATCCATTGTGGACGGCCGAAGTCGTTGGCATGTACTTTGCCAAGAAACGGCAGAACATGTCATTATATAAAGGAAACAATACAGGGGATGATGTGAGCCGAGAGCTGACTGAGCACTACTCCAGCATCAACAGCGTTGGGCTTTATCCCTTCTGTCCGACGGGCGTAATCATGCCATCAGGCTCAGGGCTACCGCAGAAGCGAACATTCGACAACCACAGCCACATCGCCACGCTGAACCATCTGGAGAAGGTGGGTAAGGATTCGGAAGTGACAATGAACATTGCTTACCACAACGACAACATCCGTCGTGAAGGAACATCTGAGAGCGACCGCTTTGTAAACGATGAAAGCCGGTTGCTAACCACAGAGACTCTAACCTCAAAGACTCATCTCAACGACCTCAGTGGCAATCTCCGCTACATGTGGAATGCCAAGAATGGATTTCTGGCCAATGTCGTGAAGTTCGATGGCAGTTGGAACAGCGACAAGGTGGAAGGCTCATTGGCGTCGCAACTGAATGGCCCGAACCCTCGCACCTATGGCAGCGAACGTACGCACCAGCACTTTGACCGTCCCTCGCTTGCCGTGAGCAACACAACAAACCTTATAAAGAACATCGGCAAGCACACACTCGACCTTCACTTCTCGACAGGCTATGCCCAACGGCCTAACACGCTCATGGTGGGAGTGGATTCACTCAATGCACAGCAGGAGGCATTCAGTTCTCGCACCTATCAGCAGGACATCGAATCGCGCCACTTCAACACCAATTTCCACACCAACTACAACTTCCGGTTCGGGCATTTCACCCTTGCCTATGGTGTGATTGCCAACGCCAGCCTACACGGGATAGAGACCGACCTCAACGGTTTTCCACCGCCTGATGACGATGCATCCCAAAGCGTAAATGGAAAATCTTCAAATGGTAAATGTGAGAATGATTTATGGTACAACACCTACGAACTGACCCTCGGCCAACACTACAAATGGGAGCGTGGCGGCTGGCGAATCTCCCTTGGCTGTCCGCTGAACCTTTACACGCAGACCCTCGACGACCGTGCTCGCGATGACAAGCACAGTTACGTCCACCTACTCGTATCGCCCAACTTCTCCACCAGTTATGAGTGGCGCGACTGGAGCGGCAATGTCAATGCCTCGTACTATAGGAATGTGGGCGATCCGGGCGGCATCTATAGTGGTTATATCATGAACAACTACCGCACTTTCCAACGCTCCTATGTCGAGCAACTGTCCGAGACCGACCGCATGGGGGCTGGAGCCAGCATCGGTTACCGCAGTGCCTTGAATGCGCTGTTCTTCCGCATCAACGCCAACTACAACCACACTCGCGACAATCAAATCTACGGCTATACCTACGAGGGGGCAACCAGCGTAGTGCAGGCCCTTGACCAACCCACCACGTCCGACTCTTACAATCTCAACTTCGACTTCAGCAAGGGCTTCGACTGGTTGCAGACCACCGTCCGTGCCTTCGGAGGTTACAGCCATTCACATAGCGAACGACTCATTGCCAACCAGCTCTATCCCTTCAACTCCCGTACCGTCAGCCTTGGAGCAGGTGGCACCATCACTCCCCTCCCCTGGTTTAATATCGTTTTGAGTAGTGGCTACAGCTGGAACTGTAGTTTTACGGACGCTGGCACCAGCAATCACTCACGCACAATACGCAGCGCCACCCAACGCCTTTCCATGAACTTCTATGTCACCAAGCAAATTACCCTAACCGCTGCCATAGAGGACAACTACACAAATCTCACTGCCACCAACCGCCACGCTTGGTTTGGCGACATCAGGGCAAAGTACAAGCTGAAGCGCTGTGAACTGGAACTGCAGATGAACAACCTATTCGATGAGCGACATTACACCCGAGTCACATACTCTGGTCTCGACATATACTCAAACTCTTCGCAACTGCGACCGAGGAACATCATCGCCACCGTGCGCTTCAAGTTACTGTGAGCAACACGGCCTACTCAGGATAATGTTCAAACTGCAATTTATATGTAGAATTAAGATAATTAACCATTTAACAAAGAAAATCAATGATTAGGAATGCATCCATTCGCCATTTCTTATGGCGCCACTTCTCTCACATTCATTCAATTGTATATAACAATATTAATGAAGAGGAGAGGCAGGAATTGTTAGATATTATTGATGGTAATTGTAATAAAACAGAATAATGAAATAAGAAATTGTTCTAGGGGAAAGCCCCCACTTTATCCTCCTCCTTGAAGTGGGAGGATAAAGTGGTGCCGGTTTATCAACTTTCCGTTAAACGTTCGATAGGCGACGAAGGAAACGCTTTCACCAAGAGAAAGAATCATTTTTCCAATCTACTGCAATCAACTGAATTTATGCCAAAACGGGGGCGTTTGCCCACACTAATGCCCCAGACTGAGGACTCAACGAAGAATTACTTTAGTTCAACGGAAATTTACTTCAAGTGTTTTGACGATTTGCTTAAAATAAAAATTCGTTGTATTATACAATCATGTCGCAATGATTGTACAACCCCAGTTTAATGATAGTACAACCTTTACTCGATGATTGGGCAACCTTGGTTCGATGATATATACAACCTTTCCTCAGTGATTGGGCAACCTTGTGCATTTGCTTGTATAAGCCAAGGCCATGTTCTAATATACCTTTCGCTATAAGCCTTAGACGTTCTCCACATAACACTTAAGTCTTTTTCGTGAAAGACGTACATCTTTCACCTATAAGACGTACATCTTTCATTTGTAAGACGTACATCTTTCGGCTGTAAGATGTACGTCTTTATGGAAGAAGACTTAGGCATTATATCGGAAGGCATTAGGCATTCAGAGGGAGGGCCTTAGGTAAAATATCTGAAGACATTAGGCGCTCGAAGGGAGGGCCTTAGATAACATCCCTGAAAACAACAGGCGTTCGAAGGGAACACCTTAGGCATTCCGATGGAGGACCTAAGGACTTATTACGGAAGGCCTAAGGCACAAATGCCGAATACCTAAGGCACAAACGACGAGCACCTAAAGCACAAATGACGAGTACCTAAAGCACAAATGACGAGCACCTAAAGCACAAATGACGAGCACCTAAGGTTTTATTCTGGAAGGCCTATGAATGAGGGAAGAAATGCTTTGTCATCCCCCACAACATATCATCTACATTTATCGTACGCGTATAAAACAAAAAAGCGGCACAAGGCCGCTTTTCTGATTATATATAATCGGTTGATTACTTGATTCCGATTTTACCCTTCCAAGAAATGAACCAATTGTTGCGGTCGGCAAGCTTGGAACCAACAGAGGCATCGCGCTTGCTGACGGCATCGGACATGATGGAGTTGTCGTTGTTCCAATAAGCATGACGCATGAGGTCGTAGAAGCGATTGCCTTCATAAACGAGTTCGAGTGCCTGCTCATCAAGAATGGCCTTGTCGACTACGGCTTGTTCTCCTTCGATGAAGCTCGAAGCACTATAGACGCCCTGGCGCCAATCGTTAAAGGCAGCTATAAATTCGTTGTAACGCGCCTCATATGCCTCTGTGTCGGCATTGAATACGGCATCAACAGAGTCAACTTGTGCCTGATAGGTGGGAAGCGTCTCAGTGATGTAGGTATTGTACTTGGCAACAGAGTCGTTCTTGACGTAACGGCTATAAACAGCATCGAGAGTCTTGAGCGAAGGATGGATGCTCTTGTAGGTATCAATATCTACAACCACGTTGGGATAGAGGTCCCATGTAGAAGGCTTAGCAACAATTTTAGGCGTTACAGGATAGTCGTACGATGACTTGACGGGACGTGTGCCTATGTTCTCCTCAAGCTCATGAGGATAAGCCGTGCTGTCGACCACCGAGAGAGGAGCATAGTTGTCATCTAGGAAAGGCAGACCACAACCACGTGCATGGATACCCCACATGTTGATTTCTGCTATGCTTCGAGGCTGAGGAACATAACCGACTACGATACCCATGGAATTACGCGTGGGAGAATAGTTCTGTGCGTAGGGCTTAAAGTCGGTGGTGTTGAAGTCGAAGTATGACAGGAAGGTGCTATCCGAGGGTGCGAGATAGTAAGGCTGCACCTCATACTGGATAACATAGTTGGAAAGTCCCATGGTGAGTATCTGACGTGCGAAGCGAGGATAGCCAGCATAGTTAAGAGCCTCGGCCAGACGCAGATAGAGCTGCGTAGCACGATAGATGCCTATATGCTGGAAGTTGTGCTTCGAGATGCTCTGATAATCAACCTCCTGAGTATTCCACTTCATGGTAGACTCAGAGTAGTTTTCCTGATAACGCAAATCGCCTAAATAACCCAACTTTAGCTGTTCGTCGGTGAACAAGTCAGCAGTAACGGTGACTACCTGATTCTGTGAGTCGTAACCCACATAGGTTTGTGACTGAGATAGTTCACGAAGAGCTTCAGAAGGTTCAATGCTGGCTTCAATAAAATCGTTGTTACGCTGGGTGTTATAGAGATTGCGCAACTGATTGAAGTAACCGTCGGCTGCAGCAGAATCCATGGGTATCGAAGTAATGGCAGTGCTGTTCTCAGCTCCCCAAGACTGTGCAGGATTGTATGACAGGGCGCCATTAGGACGATTAAAGTCCTTGGAATAGAGTGATTGCTCATCCCAATAAGCACGCTGTGAACCTGTGTACAGATTCTTCTTACCACTGAGGTCCCAAACGATATAGTCGTAATAGGACTTAGCTGCCTGGCGGGCTGCCTCCTGGTCGTGACGAATGGCGGCAAGCCAAAGGTAGAGGTCACCCATAACAACCTGCGTGGGGAAGAAGCACAACTGCGGGTCGATGCTTTCGAAAGACTGATAGTCGGGATAGTAGCGACCATAGTAGGGCTTCAAATCTTGAATGAAGTATTCACAAACCTGCTGGATGTCGTACATGGGATACTGTGCCTCAGACTCAAGCTTAGTAAGCACAGGGTCAGTAACGAATGGTACACGACCATAGAGCAGGACGAGCTGGAGATAAGTCCAGGCACGGATGCTGTGAACCTGTGCTATTTCAGCAGCAAAGTAGCGCTCATTACGTCCTGAGTTTCCGGCAAGCGAGTCGGCATTGGCAATGAAATAGTTGCAGTTGTTAATAATAGCATAGTAGTCGCGCGGCACGTTGTAAGCATTGTCGTCGTCCACATCATTGTCGGCAATAGCCTTCAGGTCAGTGATGGCATTAGCACGCACATTGACAAGGTCGGCACGCAACTCACCGAACAGATTGTTGCGAATGGCTATGCCCTGCAACTTGTTGAGTATACCAACGACAGATGTAACGGTGTCGGCAGGGTCGGAAATCAGATGTTCGTCGGCATAAATGACATATTCGTTACCCTTTTCGAGCATATCCTCGCACGAGGATGTAGCAAAGAGCGCACATAGAAGGCAGAGGGCGCAAAGGAAGCCGTATGCCTTATTGTATATACATTTGAATGTGTTCATAATTATCAATTTATCAATTGTCAATTATACATTACAAGTTAATCTTTACGCCGAGGTGGAAGTTACGTCCCTGAGAGAGCAAACCGCGGTCGATACCTTGCATAAGCACACCATTGCCCATTGAGAACTCAGGATCGGTGCCCAAGTAATTGGTAATGGTCCACAGGTTGTTTGCCTGGCCCCAGATGGTGATGCCCTGAATGTAGATGTTATTGATAGGCAACTTGTAACTGAGGGTAAGGCTCTTCAGACGCAGGTAACTGCCGTCCTCAATCCAACGGTCGCTGAAACGGCTGTTGCCCATGGGGTCGCCATAAGTGGCCTTAGGAACATCGGTCTTCTGACCTTCGTTGGTCCAACGGTTGAGGACTGCGGTGGTCTGGTTCATGAAGCGACTTCCGCTCTCGAGTTGCTGACGCATATAGTTGTAAACGTCATTACCCAAACTGTAATTAAAGTTGACATCGAGAGTCAGACGCTTCCATGAAAGGGAAGTAAAGAGATTACCATAGATGTCGGGAGTGGCATCGCCAATGATGGTGCGATCTTCATCTGAAATCTTGCCGTCGGCATTCAGGTCAAGGAATCGCATATCACCTGCGCCAAAGTAAGTATTGGCTCCGGTCTCATCCTGAATGTAGAGGCCTGAAGCGGCAGCTTCTTCACTGGTAGAGAAGACTCCGTTGGTGCGATAGCCATAGAATGAGTTGATGCTACCGCCTATCTGACTACGAACAGTGGCTCCTAGCACCTGAGTGTCGAGGTACTTCTGGTTGTCGGGTAGCGAAGTGAGTTCGTTGACATAATGACCAAGTGATGCGCCAACACTCCAGTTCCAGTTCTTGCGTGTGAGCAGGTGAGCATTGATGGTAACATCAAAGCCCTGGTTCTTCAGCGAACCGCCATTGCTCCAGTTGTAATCAAGACCACTGACGAAACCAAGTTCCTGCAGTGTGAGGAGATGGTCGGTCCAAGAGTGGAAGTAATTGAAATTAATGCCCAGACGGTTGTTGACACCACGGAACTCGATGCCGGCATTGAAGCGCTTGGTGGTCTCCCACTGAAGCTCAGTGTTACCGATGTTACTCAGAGCGACGCCCGAAACCTTGTTAAGGAAGAGTTTACTTGTGAAGTAACTGCGTGAGGAGTCGTAAGAGAAGTTGTCGTTACCGCTCATGCCAAAGCCAGCAGTGAGTTTGAGGTAATCGATGCCCTTCACGTCGAAGAACTTCTCGTTGGTAACAACCCAACCTGCCTGCAAGCTTGGGAATACGCCCCAGACAACACCACCAAGTTTGAAGCCACCCTTAGCATCGCGACCAAACTGAGAGTTGGACTCAATGGCTAAGTCGCCCTCCAAGTAATAACGGTTGGCGTAATTGTACTGCGCCTGACCATACCAAGTGATGGTTGCCCACTTGTTGTTGGTACCACCAGAGGTCTTGTTAGAGGTGTTGTTGATGAAAGGAGTCTTGTCATTACCAGTGTTGTATCCATGTTGGGTGTTGATAGAATAGCTTTCGTTGATGTAACGGAAGCCACCTTGCAAGTGGATGTTATGAGCTTTGTAAGAGTTACGCCAGTCGAGTTTGGTGTCGCTATTTACCGTGTTCTGCTTGCCATATTGCGAACCGATCTCATTATCCATGGTGTTCTGCAAAGAGGCAACATAATAGCTGGGCACACCATTGAGGGGCACATAGTACTTCTCGTTAGTGTTGACCGACGTGTAACTGAACATGGAACTCAAATAGAGGTGCTTGTTGAACTGATACTTAGGAGTTACGACAAGGTTTACGTATGAGTTGTCGAAGTAGTTCTTGTTCTCAGCCTTACCATAGTGATTGATGGCTACGGGGTTGGCCAAACGATAGTTGGCACGGCTAAGCGTGGAAACCTCGTTGAGGTAGTCCTCATCAGTGATGTCGAGGTGGCTAGAATTGATGTAACCACGACGGTTGGCCCAGTCACCTACGAAGGAGTAAGGACTAAGCATGGGGCTCTTAGCCATAGCCAGGAAAGAGGTACTGGTGATGGACTTCTCATCGTATGATGTAGGAGCACCCGTATCCATCAGCTTGCGAGTCTGATTGGTATAGGTGGCGTCAAAACGCATCGACAAAGCACGAGTAATCTCAATGTCAGTGTTGAAGCGGATGTTCAGACGATTGAAGTTGTTCTCGTCAAGCACGCTATTATCCTTGGTATAACCAACAGAGAGCATGTAGTTGGCAATGTCACCACCACCCTGAACAGACAGAGCATAGTTCTGAGTGAGAGCCTCTGAATAAAGGTGGTCGGCCCAGTTCGTATTGTTGTTGTACTTGTTGTACCAATAGTAAGTGGGATCGGCATTGAGGAACTTGAACGTGGTAGCACGTGTGCCTGTGCTCTCAAGCAAACCAGAGGCATAGGTCTTGTACTGACTGCCGTTCATGACATCATACATCTTAGGCAAGAGTTCGATACCCATGTTCACAATGGCCTCGATGCGAGTGGCCTGAGAGGTGTTACGCTTCGTCTTAATGAAGATGACACCATTAGCACCCCTTGCGCCATAGAGCGATGTACCGTTGCTCATAACCTCCACACTCTCAACATCATTGGGATTGATGTTAGTGAGGACGTCGTTGTAGTAACCTGAGTGAATCATCTCACGACCATACTGTTGGTCGATGATGACACCGTCGATGACTACCAGAGGCTGAGAGTTGCTCTGCAGAGAGTTGACACCACCGATATTCATGTAGTTACCCACGGCAAGAGCACCACTACGAGCAATAGTGTGAACGTTAGCTGCCAGTTGATTGCCAACCTCTGAGGTTACATTGCGGGCAGCACTGAACTCAAGTGAAGTTGTCTTCACATTGTTCAGGATATTATCGTCAGCACCATATAGGGCACGGGCTGCATCGCTCTGCATCACAATGTCGCGCAATTGACCCGACTTGTTCAAACCCACGCGAACCATATTGTAACCGGGGATGGTAACTGTTACTGCACTGCTGTACAAGGGCACCTCCATCGAGAAAGTACCATCTTCTTCGGTCAGTGTAGAATAACCATCACCAGCAATGGACTGTACCAGCACACCCACCAAAGGCGTGTGGCCAACCTGACTGACTACGCGGCCGCTGATGGTACGAGTGGGTTCCTGCTTCTTTGTCTTACGAATGTGAATTACAGTCGCGGGCTCTTCTTCTACGGCTTCCTCATCATCGGTCTGAGCCGACAGACTCAGAGGGGCTACCATAAAGAGAGCAAGACAGAATATATTGAACTTTTTCATAGCAAATTAGTTTTCCTTTTTAGCTTCCAGTAATTCATCATTGAACGCATCCAGATCATTAGCTGCTTCCTCTGCCTCTTCCTTGGTCTCAAAGGGAACAAGGATAATCTCGTTGAAGCGGAGCGTACGCGTATAGACCTTCTCACGATAGCTGGCACTTGACGGACCGAATGAACTAATGTTGAATTTAACCACACCGTCGTTCAAACCATAACCAGAGTAGTTGAACTGAACACCTGACTGAATCAGAATTGTGTCAACCTTCTCAGGTGTGGCTACAAAACAACGATTATAATTGCTCTGCTTGGTCAGGACTGTAGTCCACTCAATAGAGTCTACGGCTTGTACAGGATTGGGATTAACCCAGTTCTGTGCCGTGGGGAAGCTACCGCGATCGTTGATTTCGCTATGCTTTACCTGGAACCAGCAAGGCAAGTTATAATATTTGTCGGGAATAGTTACTATATATACATTATAGTATACGCCAGAAAGAGTATTGGGCAACGTGTAAGTAAGCTCGGTGTGAGCCGAAGCCGTCTTAGCGGTAACCTGAGCATAATAGTAGCTCTTCAGGATGTTATAGGTAGTATCTGTGTCATAAATAATATGCTGACCTACCGTAACATTCATCTTGTCTTCATTGCTTTCGCTCTTAGGCACCTCGTAGTAACGAGCCTGATAAGCCTCATAGTCCGTGCGACCCAAGAATGTAGTACGAGGATCAATGACTCCACGGTTGTCGATGTACACAAAACCATTGGAGCACTCAACACGTTCCAGACCATTAAGGATGCCATCAGCACCGAAAGGCTTATAATAGACATTCTGGCGAGGGTTGTGTTGCTGGCGCTCAAAGTAACTCGTGTTTGTCAACGAATCCTCTGGATGACGATTGTACTTGTTCTCTGTGCTGGTATTGAAGAAGCGACCGCGAATGATGGCCGTCTTGGTGTTGGCATCAGAGAGAGAGTCGGCATGAGCTACAGTGGGAGCATAAACGTAATACTTCTTATAGCTCTGGTAGAGTTTATCCCAAACCTCATTGGTGGGAGCCACCAGTGAATAAACGCTATCCTCACGCTGGATGAAACCATAATAGGAAAGCAATCTATTGGAAAGCATGGTCACGGAGTCAAGGTACACCGTCTTACCATCTTCAATGCCACCTGCAACGGAAGAGCTCTCATCAAGTTCGTACTCGTCGTAAGACTTAATCATCGTAGCAAGACTGTCAAGTGTAGTTGTCTTCTCCAAGTACTCGCGAACATTGGGGAAGAAGGACTGTACATTCTGTGTCTTGTACAAGATGCCATTGCTGCAGATGACTGCTTCATTGAAAGGATTGCTGTCAAGCGAACCCGAAGAAGCACTTGTACCAATGAGGTGCATATACTTCTTGTTGAGCATAGCTATGGTATCGTTGGTGAGCGACGAAATTGTGCGAGCATACAAGGCTACATGGTTCTGGAAGAACTGGGTGACAGCTTTATTGTCCTCCCACTTCAATCCAGCAGCTGCGTCAGCCTGATATACGGCAATCACACTATCGGCCTGAGCAGATGTAAGTCCCTTGGGTGCCCATACAGTGAGCTGTTCGGGAGAGTCGAGGGTATTACCTGCATTGATGGCCTCAATGACACGCAGAAAATTGCTGAGATTGCCATCGGCCTTAATGCTCTCGAGCAAGGTTGGCTGGTCAGCCATACCTCCCTCGGTCACATCGTAATGCTCATCCCACGCATCCGTACAAGCCGACCAGAACAGAGGTGCTCCGGCCAGCATTATGGCGGCTATAATCTTTGAAAATCTCTTTGTATTCATAACGTCCAAATTTTCATGTTAAGGTTAATACTCGTCTTCGGACTTTCCTTCACCCTCAATGCCATAGACACTCTTCGGAACAAGTTCGAGATAGTCAAGCATTACCAAAGCCGAACCTACAGCCCAAACGGACTTGATGCGTACTTTGTGACGAACCCTCTCATCAAGAGGCTCGGTGCAGAGGACATAACGCAATGTGGTTGTCTGTCCACAGAAGGTAGTCGAATTAGAGCCAATGGCATTAGTTCCATCCTTGTGGCCAGTTCCGTTAGCATTGAAAATACCACGAGGACCATGATACCAACCGAGGTTATGCATGTTCTTCTTTGAGGCTTCAAGCTGTTCTTCAGTATAATGCTGAGGATTTGACTCAATATTATACCAACCGATACGGTCTACGATTCCATTATCACGCTGATCAAAAGGAGTGCCCTTAGGCTCACCATCGAGGTAGAACTGACAGATGCCTCGAGAAGCCATGCAGCAACATCCAAGACGAATCTGATAGGTTCCAGTAGGAACACTGGGCAGATAGAACTCAATGTCGTAGTGGTTCACATCGGAATATACGTTGAACTCATCGCCTTCGTAACTCCAATACCAGTTACGTGCACCTTGATACATGAAAATACCGTCAGTGTTTACCTTAACACCTTCCAAATAGCCGTTAGGCAAGATGTAGTTACGTGCAGGTGCCTCTGGCAATTTCGAAGAAGTAGCATCGTGAGTCTCGTCATAGTTACGAAGATCGTTGCTAATCATTTCAGGGAAGCAGTCCAAGATGTCGAAACGGATGCGGGTATTGAAGATATCGGTCTTCGTCTCCTCTCCATAATCGATCAGACCATCGACTAAGAAGTAGACACCGTTACGAGCTTCCTGTACGTATTCACCGCTTGGGCGATTAACATGTACACCAGGATTGTGAACCAAAGAGCGGTTGTTGTCACTGCGGTTCAGATATATGTCACCGTCAATGCCACCGTAAGTAGCAATCTCACGGACTGACTTCAGGCGAGTAATCTTCATCGTGGTCAGTGTATCCATAGTGGAATACCACTCAGTAGGATTAACATATGCCTTTGGTTGATTGGTTCTAATAGTACAGATGGTCGTGTAATGGTCATAAGACTGTGCAAAAGGCAAACAGTGATAAGCCACTAAGCGACGCAGGGGATTAGTGATGTCCGTGAAATCCAAGTCTGCCGAATAAGCAGGACCACCATAGATGCCACGAGCATAGTTGTACATGCTCTCGATGTCAGTAATACCATAATCGCGCTCCAATATTTCATCGGGACAGGCGAAAATAGTAAACTTAAATTTTCTCTTTTCCGGAATGTCGCACCAGTCATCCTGAGCACCAGAGTATATAACCTTACCATGATAAGCTTCATACTCCTCTGCATCATAGTTCCAAGTCTCGTCCTCAAACTTTGTAGCCATGTAGTTGGCAAGACCCGTAATTGTGAGTGCCTCGGAGAAGAGCTTAATCTTCTCGTTCTGTGCAATTAGGTCAGGAACGGCAAGGTTGGACGACGATAGCACTGCATCGATGGGATGAACGATACCATTCTCCACGGAGTCGTTGGCAAGGGCGGCAATAATCTCACCAGTACCTTGCAGACGATAGGTGGCAACCAATGTATCGCCATCTTCATTGATATCATAAGCCCACTCGAGCGAAAGGTAACGGTCGTTCATATTCACCTTGTTGACATCGGCCGAAACGAAGTCACCCAACAACTCTGAGAAGTCGGCAGTGTTATAAACACGTCCGTTAATCAGGTGTGTACGTGCAATGGTGTCGCAGATGTCATTAGGAATCTCATCCACGCTCTTGTAACCGTTAGCAGCCATATACTTGTTGACGGCTTCATTGGTTGGAGCAAAGCAGGTGAACTGTCCACGAACGGAGAGTAAGTCCATGATGTTGGTTCCGCGAGTACTACCAGTGGCTTTCGTCACAATGGCAGCAAACTCACTGAAGTCTTCATGACTCTGAAGATAGTCGCTCATCATTTCGCCAGTAAATGTGTAGTAGTTTTCCTCGTGCATATCGTCACTACAAGAAACTACACACATGGCTCCAAAGCCCATCAAAACAGTGATGAGCAATGTTCGGATATTCTTCTTTGTACGTTTCATTATATTCTGTGTTTTTATTTGGTACTGGAGTAATTACCTTCTTCGTCGCTGTTACCATAGAATGGCTTCTGCTCCAAAAGCGGGTTATTCTTCAACTCATTCTTGAAATAGGGCCAGTACAACGCCTCTGTGTTCACAATCTTTGTGGCACCTTTCTTTGAGGGGATGTAACTGAGCGTGTTCTCACGACGGCTATAGCGCAAGAGGTCGAACCAGCGTTTTCCCTCAAACAAGAGTTCACGCCGACGTTCCTGCTGGCACATAGTACGTAACTCGCCCTTGGAAGTCGTAGCCTGTATCTTCAAGGCATTGGTATTAACAATTGGATTTACAGCAATTGTATTTGTCATGATACTACGACGGTTGACCGCATAAATCAAGCCAAAGGCCTTCTTCAGATTTTGGTCATAGAGGCGGTTGCCTTTATCGTCTGTGGCTATCGAACCATCTTCGTTCATAATGGCATAAGTGTTGTTAGATGCCGATTCAATCAAAGCCTCAGCCTGCATCAGCATGATGTCGGTCAGACGATAGAATATCCAGTTGCGCGTGTGGTAACTTGCAACTTCGTTACTTCTACTAGCTTCGTATGGGAAGGTTGAATTCGTTGCCGTCTGAATGGTACGCTGTTCAACTACGCCCTTAGCGATGTAAGCGAAAGTGAATTCATCGTCGATGTCCAAGCTTGTATAGTATCGGCAGTCATTCTTGTGAGCAAAGATACGGTTCAAATTGTTGTTCAGGTCGTTGAGTATTTCTTCACTTGCAGACAAGTAACCCTTACCACGCGAATTAGCAGCTGTGCCACTGTAGTAGTTGCCATAGAGTGATGCCAAAGCGGAATTATTGACATATCCATCGCCATCGCTCTGTTTGGTAAATGCCAGTTCGAAAATGCTTTCAAAGCTATTACCATTACTACCAAAGATGGCGTTGAAGTCAGCACCATAAGTATTTCCACTATAGCAGGGAATAAGGGGATAGCCTACCCCTTCATCGTCAGCCCACCTGAAGAGCTGTACGTTTTGGGAAACTTCACGGCCATTCACCCTAATCGTGGCACCATCGCCAGAGTTATAGGAATAGTCGTCGTAATATTCCTGCATCTTGGCATCAATGACACGCTGGCAATACTGAATACATTTCTCGTATTGGTTATCCCACAGACAGAGGTCTGCCAACAACGCATAAATAGCATTCTGTGTTACGCGGTTGCAATTGCTGTTATAACGTTCGTCATTATCCTTGGGATAAGCTTTGAGTGCGTTACTAACAACACTCTCGAGGTCTGCAATAAGGTTGCGGACTATCTCGTCACCATTGGTGGCACCAATAGGCACAACGTCCTCATCACTCTGAATAGCATACGTGTAATAAGGTACATCCTTGAAAGCACGAACAAGATAGAAGTAGCAGAGAGCACGCAGATACGTCATCTCGGCTTGAGTTGCCAGGACGTCTGAGTGCGTATAGACAGGGTCTTTTTCACTTACTTCAGGCGCACGTTCAATAATGATGTTGCACTGATTAATGACAGCATAAAAGCTTGTCCAATCGGCATACTGGTTAGTGGAAAGCAGATGCTCCTGCAATGTACGATAGATGTCGAGCTGACCCTGACAGTTGAGTCCTTCAGTGATGTTATCACTACGAGTCTCACCCCACATTATCAAACGTTGTATGAAAGCAGCGCTCTGCATCTTGGTATAAGTACCTGTGACCATTTGGTCGATATCCGTCTTCTCGTTCCAGAAATTGTCTTCTGATACGAAGTTCTTGGGTTCTATTGTCAGGAAGTCGCCACAACCGACCAAAGTCAGACATGCAATGCCTGCCAAAAGAATGGATTTGATATTATAATTCTTCATGTCGATGTCCTCCTTTCTTTAGAATTCGATATTCAAACTAAAGGTATAAGCTCTTGCATGAGCTGGTGTGTTGGCGTTATCCTGAGAAACGCTATAACCACCATAGCCGACTTCGGGGTCAACACCGCTATACTTCGTCAGGCAGAACAGGTTACGTGCACTGGCAGAAAGCTTCAGCTGATTGAGGTGCCATTTCTTGATGAGCTTAGTGTCGAATGAGTAGGTCAACTGCAGGTAGTTGAGACGCAGGAATGAAGCATCCTCCACGAAACGGTCGCTGACAAGCGTGTTGTAGTTGGTCATGAAGGAACCACTCAAAGCGCGAGGAATGAACTGGTTGAAACCACCATCACCCTCCTTACGCCAACGATAGTTGACAGCCTCGCTCTGGTTGTTGTTGTTGTTCATCGACTCAACATTCAGACGAGCCATGTTGAACACGTCATAGTCAATACGATAGTTGAACTGAGTAGAGAGACGCCAGTGACCGTAGTTCAAGGTGAAACCGAAACCACCAGTTAGTTTGGGAAGTGAACTACCCAGATAAACGAGGTCGAGTTCATTGATCTGACCATCGTGGTTCACGTCTTCGTACATAGCGTCACCACCGTTGAAACGGCCAAGAGGAGAACCTTCGGTATAGCAGAACATCATCTGCAGAGGCTCACCCTTTTCGTTGTAGATTACCTGGTTGTTAGCATTCAAAGCGATGGGGAATGTGATACCGGCATCAACACAGTCTTGCAAGGTGCTGAATCCCTGTGCTGCCAGAATTTCAGGCATCTTGCCCTTAGCTATGCGCTGGGCTGTGGTGAAGTTGTACTGGTAAGTTCCATGACAACGGAAACCATAGATAGCACCGAAGGGGTTATTGATTTGCACACGCTGCAGAAGCGAAGCGTTCTTCTTAGCAAACTCAGTGTTCAAGCCTTCAAGCACGTTCTCATCCATCTTTGTGATGATGTTGTGGTTGTTGGCAAAGTTAACATACAGGTCGAGTGAGAACTTGCCTTTCTTCAGGAGTCGGTTACCGTTGATGTTGAACTCCCAACCATTGTTCTTCATGTCACCAACGTTCTTCGTCGAAAGACTGCTGTAACCCGATGTGCTGGTGATACCTGCACCAGGCATCAGCATGCCCGTGGTCAGACGAGAGTAAACGTCCAAGCGGAATGAAAGGCGATTGTCAAAGAAGTCCAGATTGAAACCGAGGTTCCATGAAGAAACCTTCTCTGGTCCAAAGCCCGTCAGCTTCAGTCCGCTGGGATTCATGGAGATGCGACCCAGATAGGAGTCACCCGTACTATACTTATTCATATATAAGTAGTCAGAACCAGGCTGGTTACCAACGACACCCCAACCGGCACTAACAGCCAACATGCTTACCTTGGCTTTCTCGCGTGCCCAGTTCATGAAGTTTTCGTCGATAATATTCCAACGTCCTGATATAGAGTAAGATGTAAGCCAACGCTTGCTGGGACCGAAACGTGTGGTTCCATCCATACGCAGGTTACCGCTCACCGAATACTTACTCTTATAGGAGTAGTGACCCGAGAAGAGGTAGTTCATACTCTTCCACTGTCCAAAGTCCGAACTCATGCTGGTAATCCTACCACCTGCTGAAGGCGAGCTAACGCCGCTGGGCAGACGGTTGGCATTGGTGCTCTGTCCACTGCTGCTACCGCTATTCAGTTCGAAGCGGCCCAACATACGGATAGAGTGATCACGATTCTTAATATAAGGAACGTAGGTGAGTTCGTGACGTGTGGTGAACGAAAGACTCTTACCACTGTGCGAGTACGCAGTGTGCGTGTTCAGGAAGTTTGCAGTACTCAATTCACGGGGATAGTCCTTGTCATCATATTGGTTCGACACGTTGACATAAACCACACCAGCATAATTCAACTGGTGATGATCGTTATCGAGTCCCAACAACTTGTATCTTAACTCGAGTTTCGGAGCAAGGTTGTAGGTACGCTGGGTGCTCTTTGCCAGATTAGCACTTGCGATTGGATTGGCAAGTTTCTTCTGGTCGTCGAGGCGATTGGAACCACCAGCGGCTGTTTGCAACATATAGTAGTAATCGTTGCTCTGTACTCCGTTCTCATACTCGTAATAAGGCGAGAGGTTAGGCATCTTCACCATAGCTATACCCCAAAGACCATCGTAGTTCAGGTCGCGGTCGGTATAGGTCAGGGAGAAGTCAGATAGAATCTTGATGCGGTCGTTCACATCGTAGTCCAGCGCCATACGAGTTGAGAAGCGGTCCATCTTCTGCTTGATGATGTTACCCGTCTCACGGTCGTAACCGCCACTGATACGGAACAGTGTCTTTTCGTCACCACCTTGTACATTGATATAATGCTGTTGCAATACGCCATACTTGGAAACGAGCTTTGGCCAGTCCGTGTTATTGTCAAACATGTATGCCTCAGAGAAGCCCTCATAGTCGTAGTTCAACTCGGGGATGTTACCATCGGTGTCAGAGAGGCGAGGATTGAAGTAAGCCTCTTTCAGCATCATGGTGTACTGGTCACCATTGAGCAACTTAATGGGACGGTTCTTATCGCGAACGGTCACCTTACCCGAGTAACCGATGTGAACAGGACCGCGCTGACCACGCTTTGTAGTAATTTCGATAACACCATTGGCACCATTCTTACCCCAGATGGCAGTTGCGGAGGCGTCTTTCAGTACTCGGATGTCCAAGATATCTTCAGTGTTCACCTTCAGCAACTCGGCAAACTTTTCATCAGTAGCCGTTGCCACATCGAAGTCTGAAAGGTCAACGTCGGTAGCAATATCACCGTTCACAACAATCAGAGGTTCGTTACTGGTAAGGGTTGACACGGTGGAAACACCACGAAGACGCATCTGCGAACCAGAACCCACGTTACCTGAAGAAGCGATAATGTCAAGACCGGCAATACGTCCCTGCAGAGCTTCGTCGACAGAGGTAATACCCAGTCCTTCAAACTCCTTGGCATCGAGACCTTGGGCTGCATAGCTGACTTCTCGTTCAGGAATGGCAAGACCGCTCGACTTAGCCATCTTCTTAGCTTCAATCACAGCTTCCTTCATCACCTTTACGTCGGCAGCCATGCTGATTTTGTAGACTTGCTTGGTGATGGGCTTAATGACCTGCTGCTTCATGCCGACGCAAGAGAAGACGAGTCGGTTCTTCTTGCTGTCCTTCAGTGTCATCGTAAAGTTACCGTTACCATCAGTCACTGTAGCGCTGACCGTACGGTTCGAGGGGTCGATTTCCTTAACCGCTACGCCAGGCAGTTCACCGAACTCGTCGGAGACCGTACCACTGACGCGGGTAATCTGTGCACTGACAAGCGTAGATGTCAGACACATTATTATTAATAAGGTATATTTTAGTGTTTTCATCTTCTGCGCTTGATGGGGTTAGGAGTTGGATTAACGTCAGGAGCCACCACGGGATGTTCTGCCAGCACTTCCTGCACCTTGTCATACTCGGCAGGATCATAGTAGCAGTTCTCGAAGGGAACCAGAGGAGTGTCAATCTGATGAATGACAGCGTAAGATGACGAGAAGATTCTCGTACAACCGTTGCTCTTCAGCAATGACGAACCATTGAAGTAGTACTGACGAGTCAGGATGTTGCAACATTCCTTGTCGACACGGTGAGTCTTACCAGTGTTGTCGGTAACCGTCAGGTCGCCACCTTGCTGATAGTTGACATAGAGCTTCACGAAACGGTTGGTCAGGGTGTCGAGGCAAGAACTCTCGTAAACGTCGTTGCTATGTTCTTGTCCTTCAACGAATACCGAGTTATCTTGAATGTGGTAGTTCACGAAGTTGTTGATGACGAGAGCCATCTCCTGTGCCTGCTCATCCAGATAATTACGTTGCTCGGTAAGTTGGGCAATAAGGTCGGTCACCACGTCGCCAGCAGTTTCCTCTTCCTTGGCAATCTTGTCATCGATGATTTCGATGCACGATTGTATGGCATCAATGTCATCCCAAGTGGGGAGTTTGTGGGCTTCCACCAATGCATCTACTGTCTCATTGGTGGGAACGTAGATGGTGTAGTGGTAGTTATTCAATGTTGGCAAGCACTTGTCCATCGTGGTGTGATTGGCACCATCAGTGGTGTTAACCATGCTCTCCAGCAAGTTGGCAAACGAACCGAATCGATCGGTCTTCAAGGAATCGGTGATGGCGGCATAGGGACTTGTGAATGTGCTCATCAGAGGTTCGGAGTCCACTACATAGCTCTGTCCGTTACCCGACTCTTTCTCATACTTCTCTGTGACAGGGATGAAGTAACCGCGTTCGTACTGGAACGAACCTGCAACGCCCTTGATCGTGCTACCATCCCACTCTACTATGATGGGAGAACCAGTCTTACTCTGGTAGAACTTCTGTCCGGGAACAAATGTACCGACTGCCAAAGAGTTGTTCAGAATATCCTTGAAATGGAAGAATGCATCGTTCTTCTCATTGCTACCTACCGTGAAGTCGCGTGTGGGTTCTTCTGAAATAATACCACGTCCGAGGTCGTCAAGTGTTGTCCAATCCACGGGATACAGGTCGGCAGTCACTCTCACACCGTCCATCTTAAACTTGTATGCAAGAGCCGTAGATTCGTCTCTGGTGTTGGTACGCTTATAGCTCACGGGGTCGTAGTAGGTCTGCAGTGCATTGTCGGTGGGGATGATGAAGCTCAGCTTACTACCCATGTTGTTAAGGTAGGCATAGTAACCTTCGGCATCGGTGTTATCACTGCTGGTACGGCTATCGCGCTGTACTACGGAGTAGACGATGTGCAAGTCGTCGTTGGCACGGATTACGCAAGGATAATAAACACTCACGTATTCGGGTGCCACGTAAACCTTGTTGGTCTGATAAATGACACCATTGCAAGCCCAAAGCACTGAATCGATATCACCCTTCTCCACGCCCATGCGCTCACCAGCGGTGTTGTTGATGCTGGGGAACTGGCTGGGAACAGCCGACTTAAGACTAGTGAGCATGGTGTTCTGCAAGAGAGGCAGGACAACGGCATCGGGAGCATTGTCCCATGCAGTCTCGCCATCGCCAGCCTTGCCATAACGCTCGTTCAAGTCTGCGCCATCGGTTTCCAGATATTTCTTAAGTGCTGCATCCGTCGGAACAAGCATGGCAGCAGCATCGTTCTGGAAGGTGATACCACTGGTGCTGCTCAGGCGATAGAGATTCCATCCTGGATCATAAGGCAGCACGGTGGCCACTTGCGTATTGTCATCCATACGCTCGAAAGGCACATTGCTATGATTGTTGAAGTACTTACGCACGTAGATGCTCGTGTCCTGATCCTGACCTCCATATTGACGATGATACTCACGATTGACGGTAGCATCGAAGTGGGGATAAGAGAAGCGGTCGAGCAGACGGCTATAAATGCTGAACTGCGGGTTGTTGGCAATCACGTTGGCCATATTGTCAAGAGGAATAGCCACACCTTCCAGCACATGGATGTAACCATTCTGGCAGGTGATGTCCTTCTGTGTGATGACCTTACCGTTGACGAAAGCACCCTCGTTGGACTTAATCTCTCCATTGGTCAGGAACGTAACGTCGTCGCTGGTGATGTTGTTGTTCAGCATGAACTTGGGCATGAAGTGGATCATGCTCTGCACACCGTCGTCTTGCAACATGTTCACCTGCTCCTTGTTGCGCACAGCCGACCAATAGTCAACCTGCTTGCCTGTCTCCATGTTCACACGAGCAGCATTAACCACGGGATACTTGTCACGAGTGACCAGAGGCACAGAGTCCATGATGTTCACTGATGTGGCACGACGCATACAACTACCCTCGACAGGCTCGTCGGCAGTAGAGCTGGGAACGTTTCCGAGCAGTTCCACCAGATAGGCACTGTTGATCATGTTGGCTTTGAAGAGGAGTTTCTTCTGGGCATCTGTCATGTCCTCGATACTCTTCACGCCCCAAGGATTGTTCTTGTAGAACTCGGCCCATGCGGCGTCATCAGCCACGAACAGCGTCTTCGAACCAGTCTTCCGCAGCACGGAAGCGTAGTCTTCGTCTTGAGCATTGATGAGTTTCAATGTCTCACTGAAATTGCCATGCCTACCCGATTCCAGTTCTTCGTAGATGCTTTCTCCCAACCATGAAGGCTGACCGGTGAGCAAGTCGTCGCTACAAGAGACGAATGTCCCACCAAGTAGGAAAGCAGCACAAGCAGGAACGGCCATGCGGGCAATTCTTCGCTTTAGCATACTGTTTTTCATTGAAAATTATAGTTAGTTAGGTTAGATTTCAATGTGATTTCGGCTTTTTACAGCCATTAATCCCCCAAATATAGAGGTTTTCTGCGAGGTGGCAAAGCAAATGTTAAGATTTTTAAACAAAAACCGAAAAATTGGTTAATTATAATTAAAAAGTATAGGAGATTGGGCGAACGGGATACGGAGAAAAGAAAACCCCTCTCCCTCCCCTAGGGAGGAAGAGAGGAATATCATGTATTCGCTCGCTAAAGAAGCGGGAAATGGCTATGTACTAACCGGTTACTTTACAAGCACCTTCTTGCCGTTCACAATGTAGATACCGCGCTTGGGATTGCTCACGCGCTGACCGCTGAGGGTGTAGACGGGCTGGTTCACATTGGGTTCGGCAATCAGGTCGTCAACGCCGTCAGTGGGCAAAGGAACAATAGTCTGGCCAGCAATATTGTTTGGCGTGGCCTCGGTGCTTGTTCCTTCGAGGTAGAACTTTTGCTGACTATCGAAGCGAACTTTGGAAGATTCCATGCCGCCATCGAGGTAGATATAGTCATCATCGTAGATCCAGCGGAGTGTTACGTTTCCACTGGTGGTGTTTGACCCACGACCGATAGCCATTGCCCCCTGATAGGCATGAGCCTCTACCTGACCGCCGTCAATGATGATGTTGCCACAATTCATCCCATTGCCTGCGCCAATGGCTGCAGAGGTACTGTTGCGGTAGAAGAATCCACCAGAATAAGTCTCGAATTTACGACCTTTACCACTACTCTTGAGAGTGAGTGTCTTACCCTGTGGCACATAGATGGCAGGATAGTCGGGGTCGAGACCCATTACCATATTCTTACCATCATACAATATCGTAGCATCTCCCTCGCAAGTGATGCCTGCCCACTTGGTTTTATCCTTCACAATGTATTGGATTTCGACATCCTTTAATTTCACCATTGCCCCGTCAGCAATAGTAATTTTCGCGGAGCTCGCCAACGAGCCCATGATTATGTCACCCTCCATCAACACAACGTCGGATGTCAGTTTATTCAGATCATAATACGTGGGATAGTGAGGAGGGGGGACGGGCGCCGTGGGTTTCGCTGTGCTTACGTGCATGTAAATGTAGGGGGTGCTCGAACCACAGCCCTTGTTCAAGTCAACGCCCGGATTGTCCCAAGTGGAGGACGTTCCAACGCTACTTTGGGAGTTGTTGTCGAACCAAATTGATGTAACAAATTGGCCGTCCGATGGCACGTCTTTGGTGTAATAAAGGTGGATGTCGTCGCCACCGGCATTGCTATTAAGGTCACCCTTCAGGTCACTGAAATGGTCGGTACCATCGTATGATGCAAGACGGTATGAGAGACCGCCTTGGCTAATGGTTTGGGGACAATTCTTACCCACATAAATCAGGAATCTTGAGATGTATCCGTGATTCTGTCCATCGGTGTTCTCACTCGACCTGTAGAGAAGATAAATGTAATCGCTCTTTGAGCCACATCCCGCGTTCAAATCGTAATTGGTGGACTTCCACCCGTCGGCTGTGTACATTCCTACATAGTAATCCCTGGCGTCAGAGCCTTTTGTACCAATTAGCATCACCTCGGTAATGAATTGTTGACCACTCTGAGCCCAAGTGTTGGTGGCAAACATAGCAAGGCACAAGGTCATAGCCAGCCTCGCCAGAATAGTTTTGCGTAGAATCTGTTTCATACTCATTGTGTTTAGTGTTGATTATTACTCTTTTTACCTAATTTATACTATGCGACTCCCATTGGAATTCGATTACAAAGTTAACAATTTATCCCTAATCGTACTACAATTTGCAAGAAAAATCGACATTCTTATACAAATTTGTCACATTTCAATGCATTTCATTATTCGTCAAAGTCTATCAAAATTGCTTCAAAAAGACGAACAATGACAAATGACAGATGACAGTTTTTATATGAGGGGTTATATGGTCATCAAATTCGCTCTTAAAAACTTAACTATTTGATTATAAAGTATTTATATTTATTATTATATATATTATTAGTTATATTTATTATTATATTATTATTAAATTAATACTATATATAAGTATTTTTATAGATAAATAAGATAGAATAGACTCGTTTTCACTCGTTTTCTTACTTCCTAAATACTCTTTTTTTTGACTCCTATCTTCTAAGAACCTCCCCCCCCTTAAAATAAAACTGTCATCTGTCATCTGTCATTGCAGTACCTAAAAAGGGGCGTGTATTGCATGGGGAGCAAACAAGGGCCATAGGTTCGATGGGAAAAGGCCTTAGGTTCGATGCTCATAGAACATAGGTTCGATGACAAACGGACTTAGGTTCGACGACGAACGGACATAGGTTCAAAAAGAAAAGGCCTTATGCTCATTTGCATAAGACCTCTGACTTTATGAGAGTTCGGCTATTGGGTCAAATCGTATCCTTTAATACCCAAACGACCAAACGACCAAACGACCAAACGACTAAACGACCAAACGCCTAATACCTTTCCTCATCATTGGGGAAATCGCCCGACTTAACATCGGTGACATACTGCCCGATGGCATCCGTCATCACGGTGTGCAGGTCGGCATAGCGACGCAGGAACTTGGGCGAGAAGTTCTTGTTCATGCCCAGCATGTCGTGCAGTACAAGCACCTGACCGTCGGCAGGACCACCACCAATGCCGATGATGGGAGTCTTCACCTCACGACAAACGCGAGCGGTGAGTTCGGCAGGTATCTTCTCAAGCACGATGGCAAAGCAACCGGCTTCGGAAAGCAAATGAGCATCGCGAACCAGTTTCTCGGCTTCTGCTTCCTCGCGAGCGCGCACCGCGTACGTACCAAATTTATTAATGCTCTGTGGCGTAAGTCCCAAGTGGCCACAAACGGGGATTCCTGCGGCCAGAATGGCACGAACGGTCTCTATAATCTCTTCCCCACCCTCAAGCTTCAGGGCGTCGCAATGGGCTTCTTTCATGATGCGCACGGCATTCTCCACGCCTTCGGTCTTGTTCACCTGATAAGTACCAAAGGGCATGTCGCAAACGACGAGAGCACGCTTTACACCGCGTACTACGCTCTTGGCGTGATAAATCATCTGCTCGATGGTAATGGGCAGCGTAGTGAAGTTTCCTGCCATCACGTTGCTGGCCGAGTCTCCAATGAGAATGACATCAACTCCTGCACCATCGACAATCTGAGCCATAGTGTAGTCATAAGCCGTGAGCATGGCTATTTTCTTGCCTTGTTGTTTCATCTCCATCAGGCGACTGGTAGTCACCTTGCGTGTGTCTTCTACTAAATATCCAGGCATCGTATGAAAATTAAATATTAAAATTAAAAGTTAAAAATGATATTAAACGTGAAGATAAAGTACCTCATATTGTTAACCGAGTGCAAAGGTACAAATAAATTAAGAAATAAGGATGAAGAATGAAGAATTAATAAGAATAATTATGAATTCTCGATTTTTTTTCCTATTTTTGTACTGACGTTATGATACCACGATTTTTACTTTTCAAGGCATCTGCAGGTAGCGGAAAGACGTATAACCTGGCGATGCAATACATTGCCCTGCTTGTAGCAAAAGGCGAGGGCGAGTTTCGACATACACTGGCAGTAACCTTCACCAACAAGGCCACAGCAGAGATGAAGGAACGCATACTGGAGTTCCTGCACGAGTTCTGGAAAGGCACGGCGAAGGAGGACGACGTAGAAGCTCTGCGCAAACTGTTGCGCGACGACTATCACTTGACCATTCCTGATGAAGAATTGAAGGAAAGATGTCACAAGGCGCTGTGGGCCATTCTGCACGACTACGGCAGATTCTGCGTCTCCACCATCGATGCGTTCTTCCAGACGGTCATGAGGAACATGGCTCACGAGTTGGGACTAAACGCCCGTCTGCAAGCCGATCTCGACGACAAGAATGTAGTGGAACTGGCTGTGGAGAACATGCTCGAGAACCTGCGCAACGATGACCAGAACACACTACCTTACGTGAAGAACTACATCGAACAGAAATTGGCCGATGGAGAGCAGTGGGACGTGCGAAAAGAGCTGAAGGAAATGGCGAAGTTGCTCTTCGAGGAGGCTTATCAAAAGCGTTCCATCAACCCAGAAGTCGACAAGGACTTCAATATGCAAAACATCGCACAGTTCCGCAAGATGCTGAAGGAGGAGCGCGATGCGGCCATAAAGCCACTCAAAAAGTATGCCGATGCGTTTGAGGATGTACTGCACGATCTGGGCATGGACTACGAGGAAGTGCTGAACTATAGCTCTTATGTAAGAAAATTCGTGGAGATGATAAAAACTGGTGAGATTGGGATAGAACCAAACTTGACGATACTGGGACTGGCGGATGGATCAAAGGATATCATAAAAGCCAAAATGCGCAAGGCCTTGTCAGGATACGACGCGATATTCACTGAGCGACTGAGTCAACTGGTGGAAGCCCACAGACAGGCCAGCGCAAGGGTTAAGAGCATAGATATCGCCATGCGAAACCTATCGCCAATGGGTCTACTCGGAGCAATAGACAAGGAGGTAACACGCCTATCGAACGACCGCAATCGCTTCATGCTGGCTCGCACGCCCATACTGCTGAAACGAATGGTGGGCAACGACGATGCTTCATTCGTGTTCGAGCGCATTGGCACGACATACAACAACATCATGATCGACGAGTTCCAGGACACGAGTCAACTGCAGTGGGAAAACTTCCGCACGCTCTTGGTCGACAATCTGGCCTCAGGCGGACTGAGCATGGTGGTGGGCGACATCAAGCAGAGCATCTATCGCTGGCGAAACGGTGACTGGCGCATTCTGCACGGACTCGAACAAGAGGGCTATCGGGGTACGCCACTCATCCAAAAGCCTCTGGACACGAACTATCGCAGTCAAGGGCAAATTGTGAAGTTCAACAACGAATTCTTCAAACTCGCGCCAGAACGCCTCGACCAACTGTCTGGCACTACCCTGCTGACCGACCTCTACAAGGAAGTTCATCAAGATATAGACCTCAAGCACAAGCGGGAGAACGCCGGCATGGTGCGCATCGTCATCTGCCACAGCAACGACAAGGAAGTGACCGAAGCCTGGCAAACGCGCATGCTCGATGACGTGTGCAATCAGGTGGAGGAATTGCATGCAAACGGAGTGGCCTACAACGAAATGGCTTTCCTACTGAGAAAGAGCAAATACATCACGCCTCTCATACAACATTTCGCACAACGCCTGCCCCATGTCCAATTGGTGAGCGACGAAGCTTTCCGACTGGGCTCTTCAGTGAGCATAGGCATGCTGGTGGGTGCTCTTCAGATGGTGGCCGACCGCAAACGCAATCCTGTAGCAGAGCGCTATGTGGCTAAGCACTACCTAAGCGATGTGCTCGGACGAGAAACATCTGAGAACGACTATCTCTTACCTCCAACAGACGACCTGCTACCTGAGGACTTCGTCGGACAGCTCGATGAACTACGACGCATGCCCTTATATGAACTGTGCGAACAACTCGTGGGACTGCTCTCACTCAATAAGGTGGCAGGTCAGGAGGCCTATCTCTTCTGTTTCTTCGACGAGTTGTCAAACTACTTGCGTGAGAATCCTTCCGACATCCCAACCTTCATAAAGTATTGGGAAGAGCAGATGAAAGACGTTGCCGTACCTGGAGGAGAAGCCGATGGCATACGCATTCTGACCATACACAAGTCGAAGGGACTGGCCTTCCACACCGTACTGATGCCCTTTGCCGAATGGCCTATTGAATGGGATATGAAGGATGAGAAACTATGGTGTCGACCTTCCGAAGCCCCAATGGACGCGATGGGGACTATACCCGTCAAACTTAGTTCGAACAAGGTTGTGGGAACGGTCTTTCAGGGAGACTATGAGTTGGAACACCTCAACAAGCGTGCCGATGAGTTGAACACCTTGTATGTGGCCTTCACACGCCCGAAGCAGAACCTGCTGGTGTGGGGAAAGAGCAAGACAGAGATGCCGAACAACAAGACCGACGAAACCATTGCCGACCTTATGCACCAGTGCTTGTGCAATGTGCCTGGAATGACTGCCACGCAACAGGAAAACGATCCCACGCTGACCACCTACACAATGGGAGCAATCGAAGCCAAGCCATTACCCAAGAAGGCAGACAGCGGCCTGATGCTGCAAGGTGCATTCGAAGCGGGCATGAACTTCACCTTCCGACAGAGCAGTGAGGCACAAGAGTTCGTGAGCAAGGGGGACGACGAGGACAACGAGTTGCAACTCTCTTACCTGAAGCAAGGCAAACTGTTGCACTACGTTTTCAGTCAAATACATACAGCCAATGACATAGAATGCGTGACACGCCGACTGGCCAGGCAGGGTATCCTGACCACCGAAGCCCAAGTGCGACAGGTGAGTCAACTTGCCCACAACGGTCTGCGTAATCCCAGAGTGCAAGATTGGTTCTCGGGCAAATACCAATTGTTCAACGAACGTAACATCCTCGTGCCAAAGGAGGACGGTCAGTTGGAGAAACGCCGACCCGACCGTGTCATGATGTCGCCTGACCGCATCATCATCGTCGACTTCAAGTTCGGCCGACCTGAGGAGGAACACCAAAAACAGGTGGCTCGCTACATCGAAATTCTGCAAGACATGTATCCCCAAAAGCGTGTCGAGGGGTGGTTGTGGTACGTTTATAAGAATAAGACAGAGAAAGTGGAACTAAAGAGTGAATAATATAATGAATCCTTTCCTATATCACGTCGCACAAGACCTTATCCGTCGTTATGGCAATAACCTTTCGGGGGTGACCATCGTCTTTCCTGGCAAGCGTGCAGAACTATACATCAACACGTTCCTCTCACACATTGTAAAGGGACCTGTCTGGGCGCCACGTTTCGTAACCATCGACGAGCTATTCCAACAGTTCTCCGACCTAACGCCTGCCGACCCAATCCTGTGCGTTTGCCGACTCTATTCCATCTACAAGAGTTTGGTGCCCCACCCTCTTTTGCTAGATGACTTCTACGGATGGGGAGAAGTATTAATCAACGATTTCTCGGACATCGACAAGCACAGAGTTCCTGCCGAAAAGCTCTTTGCCAATGCATCTGAATTGGCAGAAATGGAACACACCGAATTTCTGCAACCCGAGCAACTGGAGACACTCCGGCATTTCTTCAGTCACTTCGACGAAGAACGACAGAGCATAATTAAGGAGCGCTTCCTCGAGATGTGGCGGGCAATGCCACAAATGTACGCCCAACTGAAGGAACAATTGCGGCAGGAAGGCATCATGTACAAGGGCGGACTCTATCGCGAAGTGGTGGAGAGAATGGAGAAAGAAGAAATAGACTTGAAGAATGAGGTATACTGCTTTGTGGGCTTCAACGTGCTCGACGAGGTGGAGGAGGACCTGTTCAAGACACTAAAAGATAAGGTACAAACCCTCTTCTATTGGGACTATGACGTCTATTACACCTCACAGCAACCCCTCCACGAGGCAGGATTCTTCATACGCCATAATATGGAGGCATTCCCTTCGGCGCTCCCTGCTGACATCTACAACAATTTCTCAAACGAAGAAAAGCAAGTGCGCATACTTTCTGCCTCAACCGACAATGCCCAAGTGCGCTTGCTTCCCCAATGGCTCAACGAACGAAAAGACGAGCCGCAAGGACAGATGGCCATTGTCCTGTGCGATGAGACTATGGTCCGACCGGCCATGCACTCTATCCCCAACGATATAGACTGCAACCTGACGATGGGATTCCCGCTGACAGACACAGCCGTAAGCGGATATTTCTCGGCACTTATCGACCTGCAGATAGACGGATATGATGCCGATTCCGGACGCTTTCTTCCTACTGCACTCGAACGTTTGGAGAACAATCCTTTCTACAGCACCTTCCCACAAACGTTGTTACCCCTCACGGCTCAGTCCGATAGTCCTTCACTCATCGACTGGCTCTCACAGGCTATCGACGCCCTAGGACAGTCCTTGTCTGATGATGCTGCACTCGACATTGAAGCCACCTTCCAGTACCATCGCCTCCTTGGTCAGTTCCGCTGGCTCACTGCCGATGGCACTCTCGACGTTCGTCCTGCCACCTTA
Organism: uncultured Bacteroidales bacterium; assembly: GCA_902801325.1. GTDB lineage: Bacteria > Bacteroidota > Bacteroidia > Bacteroidales > Bacteroidaceae > Physcousia. The sequence goes on from CADCHQ010000007.1 coordinate 103,166, forward strand.
CGCCGGCTTATGCGTCAGGCTTTGGCTTCCGCGAGCATTCCCTTCCACGGGCAAATGGACCAACGTGTGCAGGTTATGGGATTACTGGAAGCGCGAACCCTCGATTTCCCGCATCTCATCATGCTTGGCGTTGGCGAAGGCATCTTGCCTCGTCGTTCCACCACAACCTCACTCATCCCTTATCTGCTGAGAGTTCACTTCGGACTCGACACAACCCAACGTCAAGACGCCGTCTATGCATACTCCTTCTACCGATTGCTACAACGTGCACAAGACATCACACTCGTCTATAACAACAACACCAGTGGTGCATCCCAACGCGAGCAAAGCCGTTTCCTGCGTCAACTCATAGTCGAGTCTCCACTCAAAGTAGAAGTGGGTCAACTGGAAACTCCTCCTTTGTCACCCACAGACAAGAAACCCATTGTGGTTCAGAAGGATGAGAAAATCATGCAAATACTGCGTAGTCGCAAATCACTCTCCCCCTCGGCTCTCAATCAGTACATCAAGTGCCCTTTGCTATTCTACTATCAGAAGGCAGCCAACCTGACTATGCCCGACCGACCGCAGGACGGAATCGATGCTCCTCATTTCGGCACGCTCTTCCATGACACTTGCGACATCTTCTACAAACGTCTTACTAAGGAACTGGGACGCCGTAATATCGTGGCCTCCGATCTCGAACCATACGTTAAAGACCCCGAGTCTCGCCTGGCTGAGTTTGTAGGCGAGTCTTTCCAGAAGAATGGTTTCCCAGCACCAACGCGTGGCATCAGTATGATTGTGCGCGATGTCATCATCCAACTCGTTACCCAACTCCTCAAGTGGGATATGGAGCATGCCCCCTTCCAACTATGCGAGACTGAAGAGAATCACTACATCAAACTCACTTTCCAGTCGGGTTCTGAGACCATGACCTTGTCGATGGGAGGCATCGTCGATCGCATAGACATCATGAATATCGACGGACACCCGACCCTACGCATTGTCGATTACAAGACTGGGAAATCGCACAGTTCCCCATCGAGCATCGAGAAAATCTTCCAACCGGGGGATAACAGTTCACCGGGCTATTATTTGCAGACGTTCCTCTATGCTCTTGCCCTTGCCGACTCTCAGTCCTTGCCTGTTGCACCATGCCTGTTCTATGTGCTCTCAGCCACTGATGCCAAACGTTACGACCCAATCCTCTCTTTAGGTAAAGAACTCGTAACCGATATTCGCAAGGTGAGTGCTGAGTACCTGCAATTCCTGCGCAAGATTGTTGAGGAGATTTACGACCCTACACATCCCTTCGTACAGCGTGAGGAGAAGGAAAGCGAAAGATACAATCCTTGTCAATGGTGTGACTATCGTACGCTTTGCAACAGATGATTTCTAAAATCCGTACAAGCAAACAAACTCAATATCTCATGCGACTTTTTTGGTTCGTAAAACAAGGCGCAAGCATAAATTTTTAATTTTTAATTTTTAATTATTAATTTTTTGTTGTACCTTTGCAGGCGCTTTAAGGATGGTTCGGTAGCTCAGTTGGATTAGAGCAGCAGCCTTCTAAGCTGCGGGTCAAGGGTTCGAGCCCCTTCCGAATCACAAAGAATCACAAATAAAGCCTCCATTTTGGAGGCTTTATTTTTATTGTTAAGACGTTATTCCGTAATAACGTTAAGCTTTTAACCCTTTATCTCATAAACTTCTTTCCCTTACTTATCTTGATACCATGTTTCTTAGTCATCGGGCGTCCCGAAAGGTCAAAGCCTTGTTCGCTGGACAAAATATTAGTAACGGATTTAACAGCATCAGTTTCAGGTTCACGCAAGAGAGCAAGCGAGGTCATGCTTACCCATTGTTCCGATGCGTTATTTACGGAAGCCGACAAGGTGATGGTTACTTCGCGGTTCTCTTCAAGCGTGAAGGGCAAGTAGCGCCATTCCCATCCGCGACCTTTACCTCCATTGGCATACTCTCCTGTGGAAGAGAAGTTAGTCTGTCCACTAGTGTCGATACCATAGCCAGCATCTCCCTTCGTGGGGAAGTTAACACTGGCATCGTCAACTGCCATTTTTGCTACTACGGCAGAGGAAGCACTGCGTCCGGCACACTTAAGCATATAATTACCAGCAGGCAAGGTCACAGTCTGTTTCATGCTCATACTCCACGATGTATTGCCCCATCCATCACGCTGTTCCCAATAAGAAGAGGAGGAAGAACCGTCGTAATGTTGTCCGCTCCTACTGGTTTGATTACTTGAAGTCCATGTTCCCAACAGCGAGGTTTGGTCGTCAGTATAACAAGTGGTGACATGTTCGTATTCGGCCAATTTAATGTTCTCTATGATATGCTCCATCTCTGCTATGGCTAACTGATGACTGCTATCTATAAGTTCCTTAAATTGGGAGACATCTACACCCAACTGACTTGCATAATCAACTTCTCTCATCAGTTCATTAAACGTTTCCCGCTGGCGTCGACTTTCGAATTCCTTCTCGAGGCGAGCCACCTCAGAATAAGAGACAGGGATAACAGTTCCGTGTCGAGGAGTAAAGGCACCACTCGTATATGTGTTTTGCTTAAAGGTAAAGTGCTCCAGGTCGGTGCTGGTGCAGAACTGATAGTATCCGCTTGTATAGCAGTCGTACATGAGCACCCATGTCTTTCCGTCGTTAAGTTTGAACACTCCTGCACCCTCCACTGGAACATCAGTTTGTTGCAGTTTGCCCGAAGGCTTACTCCATTGACTTCCCTCCTGCCCAGCAGGTGCTGTCAGTTGAGTGGCTGTAACCTTACTGATGCCACCGTCATTTTCGTTCTTATAGAAGGCATGATACACCCCGTCGTGGAAGACAATGTCCATGTCGATGGTCGAAGCGCCACGATCGAACAGCAAAGTAGGTTCGCCCTCAAGGTCAGTAAAATCTTCATTGGCGTAGTTATAGAACACCTTGTCATAACGGATGATACCATCGTTGGTCAGAACGGAATAATAAATCATATACTTGCCAGCCACTGGGTCGTAGATGGTTTCAGGCGCCCATACCCGTGTGACATTGGCAAAAGTAGTACCCCTGTACTTTTCTGGAAAATAGATGATGGAATGTTGCCAATGGATGAGGTCTCTCGACTTCATGAGCACTATGCCACGGTTCGAGTTCCATCCTTCAGCCGACTTCATGTCCGTACACACCATCAGGAACCATCCGTCATCCGTTCGCAGGACATGAGGGTCGCGAAGTCCCTTCTTTAAGGACACTGTATCGGGCGCAATCACATGTCGCCCGTTGTTCATAGGCGTATAGTCGAAACCATTTTCCGACAAAGCATAATAGATCTTCTCGTCGGTGTTCGAAGGGAAGTAGACGAATAAATATTGGTTTAGGGCTTCCTGAGCCATCATAGCCATAGAAAACAACAAGGCAAGGATAAAGGAATAGCACCGTTTCATAGCAAATAATATTAGTGTTTGTGAGCAAAGGTACAAATAAATTGAGAATTAAGAATCAAGAATTAAGAATTAATTCGTAATTTTGCAGCGCTAAACTGTAAACGTATTTACAATTCTTATCTCTTAATTTTTAATTATAATTAAAGAACATGAACCCAGATATCATCTGCATAGGGCATATTACCCACGACCGCATAGTGACACCCGACCGCGATGTACACATGCCTGGCGGCACTTCGTTTTATTTCTCTTATGGTCTGCGACATCTCATGGGCGACCGCAAAGACATCAACTATCGCCTCATCACTTCCCTTGCTGAGAAGGATATGAAGTCGGTTGAAGACATGCGTCGCGAAGGCATAGAGGTGGAGGTCATCCCTAGTCGTGAAACGGTGTACTTCGAGAACATCTATGGAGCAAACCAGAACAACCGTCGCCAACGTGTTCGTGCCAAAGCCGACCCCTTCACGCGTGAGAAGTTGGGCGACATCAGTGCCCGATATATTGTGTTAGGCACTCTGCTTGCCGATGATTTCGACCTCGATGCCTTGCGTTACCTTTCAGAACGTGGAACACTGGTAGTGGATGCTCAGGGCTATCTGCGCGAGGTGAGAGGCGAGGAAGTTCACGCCATCGACTGGAAAGAGAAGCGCGAGGCACTGCGCTATGTCGATATTCTCAAGGTCAATGAGTACGAGATTGAAGTCCTCACTGGCGTTACCGACCAACACCGCGCTTGCGAGTTGCTGGCCGAATGGGGCGTAAAGGAAGTTCTGCTTACGCTCGGCAGTTATGGTTCTGTAGTGTATGCCGACGGAAAATTCTACGACATTCCTGCCTACGACCCCTTGAACGTTGTGGATGCAACAGGATGTGGCGACACGTATGTGATGGCTTATGTCTATCGTCGCCTGTTGGGTGACGATCCTGGTCAGGCAGGTCGCTTTGCTTCGGCCGTAGCAAGCATTAAGCTTGAGGCTTCTGGTCCGTTCTGTGCCACGGAAGCCGATGCACTAGCAAGATTGAAGCCGTAATCGAACGCAGGTTCGAAAGCAATAAGGCCTAGGTTCGATACGTCTCGAACCTAGGCCTTTTCGTTGAAGCCCTTAGGTGTTATTTCATAAGCATTAATGCCCTATCCTCTTGCTTGTCTACGAGCATATAGGAAGACGACGAGATATCCCACGAGAGGGATGAGGAAGGGAAGGATGAGCGAACCCGATGCATCTGCCATCAAAGCCATCAAAAGGAAACCACAACCACCCACGGGAGTCATCATCAACAAGGAAGAGGCACTCTTCGTGAGCGAACCCAATCCGCGAAGTGACAGGGAGAAGATGGTGGGGAACATGATGGCCTCGAAAAAGTAGTTTGCAACCAGCAAAGCCAAGGAGAAATGGTAGTTGAGCGTCGATAGTTGACAGTTGATAATCAGGAGAGCGATGCTGATGACACTACCACAGGCACACCAGAGGAGGACACGTTGGGCAGGAATGCGACGCATAATCCAACTGCCTACGAAACGCCCACCCATGAAGATGAAGAGCGACAATCCCAGAATGTAGGAAGCATTAGCCGGCGTGAGCCATTCCATACCCGTGGTGAAGTTAATGAAGTAACTATTGATACTTATCTCACTAACTTCGTACGCCAACAAGGCACCCAAACCGAAGAGGAATGTGCGGTTGTGGAAAAGCTTACGAAGGTTGGCAAGGCCTGAAACTTCCTCATTTGAGGATTGGACAATTTCACTATTTAACGATTGGGACGATTGTTCTTCTTCGCGCTGTATCTCAGGGAGTTGAGAACGGGAGAAGACAAGGGCAACCAGAAGCACAATAACACCCATGACCACATAAGGGAGGGAGACATCGGCACCACTGCCACTGAAGAGCAATCCGCCCACCACGATGGGAGCAAGGGCCGAACCCATGCCATTGAACGACTGGGAAAGATTGAGTCGACTGCTTGCCGTCTCCTTGGGACCAAGTTCCGTGGCATAGGGATTTGCAGCCGTTTCGAGGAATACGAGTCCACATGCAATAACGAACAGGGCCACAAGATAGCCACTGAAAGAGTTTGCCCACGTGCCAGGAACAAAGAGGAATGCACCTATGGCATAGAGCAAGAGGCCTGTGACCACACCACGCTTGTACCCTACTTTATTGATAAGCAATCCTGCAGGAATAGCCATCAGGAAATAACCCAGATAGGTGGTAACTTGTACCAGCGAAGACTGGGTGATGGAGATGTTTAACTCGGTTTGAAAATGCTTGTTCAGCACATCCAGTATGGCGCGTGCAAAACCCCAAAGGAAGAACAATGAGGTGATGAGCACAAACGGCACCACATAACGGCGTTCGGTTAAAGATGATTTCATAGATTTTAAAAATCAGGCCCCTCTCCCGACCTCCCCCGAGGGGGAGAGCCTTGCCTAAAACGCGAAGGACAAGGGCACAATTATATTCAATATTTCAACATTCAATAGTTAATGGAAGAATTCTTCACTCTTTACTCTTCACTAGCAAAGCGCTATTGCGCTCGCGCAGAAGTTTTCCTCCTATACTCCGCCAAGCGAACCTGATAGGTGGCGAGGGCATCAGAGAGTTGACTGCGGGCTTGGCGATTGAGCGTCTCGGCATCAAGAAGGTCGGAAAGCAAGAGAGTGCCAGCTTTGTACTGGTCAGTGGACATACGCAGGTTCTCTTCTGCTGATTCCACGCTGGCGCGGGCGATGTCAATCTGACGATATGCCTCGGAAAGATTGCTCCACGACGACTCCACGTCTACGACCAACTGCTCACGCACGTCCTGAGCCTGATTGCGGCTTTGCTCCAACTTCATCTGTGTGCGACGGATGGCATGCTTGCCTCCCCACCACTCCATGATGGGCACTGAGATGGTTCCGAAGACGAGGCCATTGGTTTGGTTCGTATCCATATATTTGCGGACGTTATCCGAGAAACCACCAAAGCCCATGTTGTAGCCCATAGCGCCAACGGCCACGGTGGGCAGATACTTGCCACGTTCGAGACGCATTTGCCACTGATTGGCCTCGACCTGCTTCTCGAGCAGAGCTGTCTCCTCACGATTGGCAACAGCTTCGGAGGCTTCCACACGCACGTCGGCAGGGTTAACGGCTATGGGCATCGTACTTGTTTCGATGTCTATCGTCTCGCCCGACTTACCGATTTGTTGAGCCAGCAGCAAGAGGAGCACATGTTCGGCATTCTCCAGTTTCAGGCGATTGGAGGCCAACTCCTGTTGACGCAATTCCACGCGAAGCAAGTCGTTGCGTGTGGTCACGCCGGCATTGACGTAATTGGTCACGAGGTCACAAACGGCATCCAACTGTTTCTCAGCCGCCTCAATGGTCCCAAGGTTGTAACGTACAGAGGCAATCTGCCAATAGCACTCCGTCACCTTCTGCAGGACATCCTTCTCTTGCATGCGCAGTTGCAGTTCGGCGGCTTCCTCTCCTATCTTAGCCAACTTATTGCCAGCACGTATCTGTCCTCCGGCAAAGATGGGTTGTGTCAGTGAGATGTTAGCGGAATAGCCACGATTGAACTCGCTATATGAGAAGGGTGCACCAATGTATGCTGCAAACTCAGGGTTAATGGCGGCTATCTCCATGGGCACTGTCCCCTCGCCCTTCACCATCTCGTCAAAGGCACGGAAAGCCAACAGATTCGCCTTAATGTCAGGAAAATACTTGGTGAAGGCCTCTTTGCGTTGTTCCTTTGCCATCTCTATCTCGAGTGCGGCATTTCGCAATGTGAGGTTGTGCTGTCTTGCCAACTCCAGGCACTGAGGCAAAGTCAACGTTTCGGCAGAGGCATTGAGCCAAGGAGATAATAAGGCAATGAGAAATATCGATATTATGGATTTCATGACTTTGGAGTATTTGTCGGAGTACTTCGATTACTCGGAATTCTCAATTTGTTTGGGGTCTTATTATTCAACTTCCAATAAACCACAGGCAGGACGGTAACAACGAGGATGAGCGTACCGATACCACCGGCAAAGATGGTGATACCAACAGGCATCCAGAACGACGAACCCGCGATAATCATGGGGATGACGCCTACTGCTGTTGTTGCCGTTGTAAGGAAGATGGGCACCATGCGTCGGCGACCTGCGTCGAAGGCAGCATCCTTTGCCGTCCATCCCTCCTGCATGCGTTGGTCGGCATGTTCGAAGATAAGGATTTCGTTACGCATAATAATACCCATGAGGGTGATGAATCCGAACAGACTGGTCAAGCCCAGCGTGCGATTGGCAATCCACAGACCGAGCATAGCACCAGGCAGACTCAGGGAGATGGCAACCATGCAGAGAATGGTGATGCCGAAGTGCTTAAAGTTGAACAGGATAAAGAAGAAGATGATGACCAGTGCGATACCTATGCCTGCTGCAATTTGAGGAAGCATCTCGTTGTTTAGTTCCACTTCTCCACCGACCTCACTGCGCACACCATGAGGCAGTTTCATGTCCTTCATGATGTTTTGTATCTGCGTCTGAATAGGTGCAGCCAGCACATTGCGCTTACCCTCGGCCGTGACGCTGACGCATCGTTCGCCGTTGCGATGCACAATCTTTGCCTGCGTCCATGTGGGACTCACCTGAGCCACCTGTCTGAGCGACAGGCTCTGTCCTGTGGGTGTAGTGAGATAGGTATTACCCAAATCACCCAGTTGCATGTGTTGTGTAGATTCGTCCTTCACAACAATAGGCACTTCATAGTCGCCTTCCCAAATGCTTCCCACCTGCATCTCACCCGTCTGCAACATCAGTTGCAACTGAGCGGTAGTGCGGTTGATGCCTAACTGAGCCGAAGCCACGGGGTCGAGGTTGACCTCCATGATAGGATGAGGCTGATCATAGTCGGTACGCACCCACTCTATGCCAGGAATGCGACGCATCTCGGCCATGAGAATTTCTGCCGCACGATTCAGGCTGTCAAGGTTCTCGCCATAGAATCGGTATTCGTGAGTTGGCACATACAAGAAGTCCATCTGCTTGAAGCGCACGTAAGCATTGGGCCAGTGGTTACTCCATTCAGGAGCATAGTCGTTGAGCATGCCAAAGGTAGTCTCTATGTCGGGCGTGTTCACGATAAGTTGGGCAAAGTTGCGACCACCTATCTGAGGGGCATAAGACACTTGGAAACGCGGACTGCTGCATCCGATGAACGAGGTGACGCTTGTCACGCGCTTGTCGCGCATCAGCACATTACGCATCGAATCGGCAATCTCTCGTGTGTGTTCCAGACCTTCACCTTCAGGAAGGAAGATTTCGACGGCAAACTGGTTGCGGTCGGCATAGGGGAACTGGCGCATCTTCAAACGTGGGAAAATGAGACTGGACAAGACGACCAGCACCACAGCCCCAATCATGGTGATAGTAGGATGCTTGAACGTCCACTTCAGGCATTTCTCATAGAACACCTGCACGCGGTCAGTCAGTTTCATCTTGCCCTCCTTGGGCTTGTCCACCTTCTTTATCAGGGCTGCGTCCAGTACGGGGATGACCATCACAGCCACCAACAACGACACCATCAAGTTGATGGTCATGGTTGTGGGGAATAGTTGTATCACGTCGTGGGCTTCACCACGCATAGTCATGATTAGGGGATAGAATATGGCACAGATACAGACGGTGGCTAGCATCATGGGTGCAAAATACTGCTGAACAGCACGCACAGCCGACTCCCTTCGTCCCATGCCCTTGCCCAAGTATTCGAGATAGCCGTCGATTACCACGATGCTATTGTCCACAATCATTCCAAGTACCACAATGAGACAAGCCAGTGTGATGGTGTTCAAAGGGATACCCAGAGCATACATGATGCCCGTGGAGGTGAATGTACTCAGGGGGATGGTGATGGCGGCCACGATGGCACTGCGCACAGGGAACAGAATCATCATCACTAGAACGATGATGAGCATGGAGACGAAGAGGTCACGCAGGAAGTCATGAACCGAGTCGCCCACCACCTTCGGCTGGTCGGTGATGCGACGAATCTCCACGTCGTCGGGCAGATAGTCTTGCTTAAACTGGTTGATGACCTCGTCCACCTCCTCGCCATAGGCCACGATATTGTTGCCGTTGGCCATCTCCAGCGAGAGCAACACGCAACGGTTGCCGTTGTTCTCCACATAGCTTACCGACGTGTCGTATTCACGCTTCACAGTGGCGATATCTCGCACGCGAACTATCTTATTATTGCTCGAGAAGATGATTTGGTTCATCAACTCCTCCTCGCTGCTCTGCGTGGGACTCACGTGCAGTTGTATGTTCTGTTCCTGACCCGTCACACTTCCCGCCGTTGTGGTCAGTCCCTGTCCGCTAATAGCTTGCATCAGTGCAGCCTGACCAATGCCGTAGGCGGCCAGTCGTTCGCGGTCGACGTACAGGGTCAGTTGTTCCTTCACCTCGCCGTATTGGCGCACGTTCGACACCGACTTCACGCGTCGCAGGCAATCGGCAAGTTCGTCGCTGTACTGTTGCAACTCGCGGTAGCTGCGTTGCTGACTCTCCACGGTCAGGAGCAGGGCGCAAGCGTCGCCAAAGTCGTCGTTCACGATCAAGGCCACTACCCCACTGGGGAGTTGGCTCTTGAAGGTGTTCAGTCCGTGCTTCAACTTGCTCCACACCTCGTCCTTGTTATTCACGTAGTCTTGCAGTTGTACCATCACCAGGCACATGCCGTTCTGGCTCGTGGTGGTGGTCTTCTTGCGCATCACCTCCTTGTAGGTAAACAGGTAGCGCTCCAAGGGTTTAGCCACCTGGGCCTCCACCTCCTCGCTCGTGGCGCCAGGCATCACGGCTACTACCAGTCCTTGGCGGACTGTGTAGGCAGGGAACTCGTCCTTCGGCATCTTATACATGCCATACAGACCGAACGCCAGCAACAGCGTAGTGATGACGATGGTTATGCGGTAGTTATTCACAGGCCATGCGGCCCAACTTTTGTTCCAATTCATTATTTCAATGTACAATTTACTATTTACAATTTACAATTTATGTACCACTCAACCGAGCGGTTAATTGTTAATTGTGAACTGTGAATTATCAATTGTCAATTATCCATTGCCAAACGCAATTGGAGTTCCCTCCCCCACTTTCTGATAACCTTCCACTATCACTTCGTCGCCCTCTGACAAACCCGACTCTATGACCACACGGTTACCAGTGGTCTCGCCGATGGTTACGTTAGTACGATGGGCCTTGCCGTTCTTCGCCGTCCACACGAACAGTTGCTTGTCACTCGCCTCCTGCACGGCCTGCACGGGCAATGCAATCTTCTTCTCCTCGAAGCCCTTCTTACCCATTGTCACGCGAGCCACCATGCCAGGCAACAGGCGATGACCAGGATTCTGTACGTTGATACGGATGTCATAGGTATGCGTCAAGGCATCGGCCGAAACACCCTTCTCTATTCTTCCGCCCTGGAAGGTTTCGCCCTGCAAAGCATCCACAGTAATCTGCGTGGGAGTTTCGCTCTCAATGGCTGAAATCTCGCGCTCGGGAATGGCTACACGCACCTTCACACGGTCTATTGACAAGATGGTCAGCACAGGTTCGGAAGGTAACACTGTCTCGCCCACGTTCATGATCTTCGAACCAACGACACCACTCACGGGCGCAAATATGCGACAGTCCTCCAAGTTCTTCTTCGCCATATCATAGGCCGACTGAGCTTGCTGCAACTTGCTCTCCACCTCCACCCACTTAATGTCGGGCAACGACTGGGTCTCGTGCAGCATCTTCATTCTCGCCTGGGCGTCCTGAGCTTGGTCCAACGCCGCCTTCGTCGTCATGAGCGTGTTGCGAGCCTGCGTCTCATCGATGACGGCCAGCAACTGGCCTCTCCTCACGCTCTGTCCTTCGCTCACGTTCAGCGTCTTCAACATAGCCATGCCCGTGAAACTGACGGTAGTGGAAGACTCCTCCTCCACCACGCCCACATAGGGCAACTGGGCATAATTACTGGAGGGCACCGCGCGTTCTACTTTCACACCGATGGTCTCCTCCACCCCCTTCTCCTGCTTGTTGCCACAAGCCACCAGCAGGCAGGAAGCCAAACACAATATCAACTTTTTCATTATACGATATTTATTCTTTTCAATTTTGCTTGCAAAATTACATAAAAACTCGGATATACCAAAATTCATTAACATATTAGTATACAGAACCATGCGAACAAACACCCCTAAGTCAATAAAAAACAACGACAACTCGAACAGAATGCAACCACAAAACAGAATCAGGAGACCCAAAGGTTCCTGATTCTATAAGAAAACTTGGAATTTAGTGAAATTATCAGATGAGCAGAGCCAAACTTGTTTGAGCGTTGTCATGACAATGAGTAAATCTCGTAAATCGGAATTTACTTTGTCAGCCTCATGTTTAGCAAATCACACAATTCCTGCGGCTTTATGTTGAGGCCATCTGCTGGCAAGGATTCCTGAACCCCAGCTATACTTTCATTCAACTTCCGAATTGTGCGACCTGCGCTGCTTGCATCACTCATCTTCTGAAACTCTACTTCTTTCTTATATTTTATCCCTATCTGTTTAGATGACGTCACATTGATCAGATAGAATTCTTCCACATCTGCAAAACGAACCTCCCATTTCTTCATTCCGCTATCCATCAAAACAGATTCGTCTGTAATGATATAATAGGCTTTGTGACTGATTCTTTCTCTCAGTATGAGAAATAACAAGAAAAGTCCACCTCCGCCAAAGAATATGATGCCTGTCCATACAATGAATGAATGTTCTCCATGCAGAAGCATGTTAATTCCCATTGCAACAAACACAAAACATACAGCCATCAAGGCTATGTTTTTCCAAATTGAATGATATATTCTAATCTCTCTCATAAATCCCGATTTATCTGACTAGAAAGATACGATTAAGCGAGTGAAGGCATAAATTAATTTGATGTTTTCCTAGCGCGAGTATCTAAGACCAAAGGGCAAAATTACAAAAGGATTTTCATTCAGCAAAATGGTACAAGGTACTTCGAACAAGCGTTCGAGCAACCGCGAACAAGGGCACGAGGCGATGCGAACAAGGGCACGCTGCACATGCTTTGCACGCGATGCATCACATCGACAACAGGTAGGCCTTGAAGTCGGCGAAGTCCTTCGACATCGGGGTGCTTTGCTTCTGACCTCGCATGAAGGCAGCAAGGCGGGCGGGAATCTCTACGGGCTGACCCGTGATGCGCTCGACGGTGTCCTTGAACTTGGCGGGATGGGCGGTCTCGAGGAAGAAACCGACTTCGCCCGGACGGAGCCCTTCCTTCAAGGCACGATAGCCACAAGCGCCGTGGGGATCGAGCTGATAGCCCGTGTCACGAAGGCACTGACGGATGGTGTCAGCAATCTGTTCGTCGGTATAGGTGGCGCCAGAAATGTCGCTACAAATGGCTTCATGACTATGACCATAGAGGTCGTAGATGCGTGCAAAATTGCTGGGGTCTCCAACATCCATAGCATTGGCCAGAGTGGCTACGCTGGGACGCGGACGGTATTCGCCCGACTGTAGGTATTCGTAAAAGACGCTGTTGCGGTTGTTGGCGGCAATAAAGCGCGAGATGGGCAGTCCCATGCGCTTACCAAAGAGGGCAGAACAGATGTTGCCGAAGTTGCCAGAGGGAACACAACAAACGATTTGACGATTTAACGATTCTGGTTGGTAGGGCAACTTTAATTCTTCATTCTTCACTCTTAACTCTTCATTCAACATTTGTGCCACTGCCCAGAAGTAGTAGAAGGACTGTGGAAGGAAGCGAGCTACATTGATGCTGTTGGCAGAGGTGAGACGCATGTGCACGTTGATCTCCTCATCGACGAAAGCGGACTTCACCAGACGCTGGCAATCGTCGAAAGTGCCATCGACTTCGACGGCAGTGATATTTTGGCCAAGAGTGGTAAACTGACACTCCTGGATGGGACTGACCTTACCCTTGGGATAGAGCACATAGACGTGGATGCCTTCCACTCCCAGGAAGCCGTTGGCCACAGCAGAACCCGTGTCGCCGGAAGTGGCAACGAGGACATTGACGACCCCTCTTCCAGTCTCCTCCGAGGGAGAGGAGAAATATTGCAACAAACGGGCCATGAAACGGGCACCGACGTCCTTGAAGGCAAGGGTGGGACCATGGAAGAGTTCGAGGCAGTAGATGCCTTCCTCGACCTTCACCAGTGGACAGTCAAAGGAGAGGGTTTCGGTGACGATTCTGCGGAGGTCGTCGGCAGGGACATCCTCGCCAAAGAAACAGTCTGCCACTCGATAGGCTATCTCGTGGAAGGATAGGTTCGGCATTTCGTCGAAGAAGTCCTTGGGCAGGGGTTTGATACGTTCGGGCATGTATAAGCCTCTGTCTTCTGCCAGTCCCTTCGTAACTGCTTTCTCGAGGGTGGCAAGGGGTGCTTGGCCGTTGGTGCTATAATAGTTCATGTACGAAAATTAAGAATTAAGAGTGAAGAATTAAGAATTCATAAAGGCTTCGATGAAGCCGTCGCCCTCGAGCAAATCGTAAGAACCGTGCTGACAGGCGACTTCATCGAAGGTCTGCACCTCATCGGGTTCGATGCTGGGATGGTATATGCAGAAAGGTATGGGCTCGTTGGTGTGCGTGCGATGGGCAATGGGCGTTGGGTGGTCGGGAAGCAGAGCTATTGTAACCCCCTCCTGACCTCCTTGAATGGAGGAAAGTTGCTCCAAGATGGGACGGACGAGCCGTTTGTCGAGGGCATCGATACAACGAAGTTTCAATTCCAAATCGCCGTCGTGACCAGCCTCATCGCAGGCTTCGACATGGAGATAGACGAAATCGTCAGTTTTCAAGGCATCGAGAGCGGCTTGTGCTTTGCCTTCGTAATTGGTGTCCCATAGGCCTGTGGCACCAGGCACATCGATGACGCGCAAACCAGCATACTTACCAATGCCTCGGATGAGGTCGACGGCCGTGATGACAGCACCAGAATGCACCTGAGGGAAGCGTTCCATCAGGGTCTGCATCTTAGGACGATATCCCCCGCCCCACGGCCATATGCTGTTGGCAGGATCCATTCCCTTTGCCATGCGTTCGAGGTTCAAGGGATGATTGCGCAATAACTCCTGACTCTTCAAGATTAAATCGTTAAGTAATCGAACCGTATCCTCTGCACTCTCTTCCTTTGAAGGGAGGGAGTCGGCTGCAGGTTTGGGGAGGTTCTCTCTCCAAGGCTGTAGTGGGATGTCGTGCGGAGGTGTGCAATGGATGTGCTTGTTTCCTCCCTTAATGACGAGCAGGTTACGATACTGCACGCCTGTGTAGAAGTGGACACGATCGCTATCGAGATGCTCTTTGAGATACTTTATCAGGATGTCGGACTCCTCCGTCTCCAAACGTCCACAGCTGTGATTCTTCAATAGGTCGCCTTCGAGACAGACAAAGTTGCAACGTAGTGCCAAATCGTCGTCGGCAAGCTCTACGCCGATGCTTGCGGCCTCCAATGGCCCACGACCTTCATAGACAAGATGCTGGTCATAGCCGAGGATGCTGCTGTTAGCAACTTCACTGCCCGGATGGAATCCGTCGGGGACAGTCTTCAGCATGCCACAACGCCCATTACGTGCCAGAAAGTCAAAATGCGGCGTGTCGGCATATTGCAGAAGGGTCTTTCCTCCCAGCTTCTCAACAGGCCAATCGGCCATGCCGTCGGCTAATAGTATGAGATGTTTCATGCAATACTCATTATATCTGCAAACACGCCTGCGGCAGTGACGGAGGCACCAGCACCATAGCCCTGAATGAGCATGGGGTACTCGTTGTAACGCTCTGTCGTGAGCAAGACGATGTTGTTGGAACCCTTCAATCCATAGAAGGCGTGCGACTGGTCGAACTCCTGCAGAGAGACACTCCCGTGACCATCCTCGTACTTGGCCACGAAACGCCACACACGATGGTTGCGTTCCAGTGTCTCGCGACATGCCTCAAAGTCGGCGTCAAGAGATGGGAGGTTCTTCCAAAAATCATCAAGTGAACCTGCGAAGAAGGAGTCGGGAATGAGGAGTTTTGCCTCCACATCCTCCTGCTCGATTTCGTAACCTGCCTCACGCGTGAGGATGACGAGTTTGCGAATGACATCCTTACCACTCAGGTCGATGCGCGGATCGGGCTCGCTATAGCCTTCGGCCTTCGCCATGCGGACGGTCTCACTGAAGGGGATGTCCTTGCTGATAGTATTGAAGATGAAATTAAGCGTGCCAGAGAGGACGGCCTCGATGCGAAGTATCTTGTCGCCAGAGTTCACCAGATCATTGATGGTTCGGATGATGGGCAGACCAGCACCCACGTTGGTCTCGAACAGGAACTTCACGCCACGCGTCTGGGCTATGTGCTTCAGTTCACGATAGTTCTTGTAGTCACTGCTTGCCGCAACCTTGTTGGCCGCAACGACATTGATGTTATGATTAAGGAAATCCTTGTACAAACCAGCTACTTCGGCAGATGCCGTGCAATCGACAAAGACGGAGTTGAATATGTTCATACCGATGACCTCTTCACGCAGGCGATGAATGTTGCTCTCAGGTGCCTGTTGCAATTGCTGACGGAAGTCGACAAGACTGAGTCCCTCGCGACGGAACATGGCCTTGCGACTGCTGGCAATACCGACGACATTGAGTTTAATACGCAATTCGCGCATCAACTTTTCCTGTTGCTGATGGATCTGTTCGAGAAGGCTTCCGCCCACAGTACCCACACCACAGATGAAGAGGTTCACCTCTTTGTACTCGGACAGGAAGAACGAGTCGTGGATAGAGTTGAGGGCCTTGCGCAGGAACTTCTCGTTGATGACAAACGAAATGTTGGTCTCGGAAGCACCCTGAGCACAGGCAATGACAGAGATACCACTGCGTCCCAATGTTCCGAACAACTTACCTGCGATACCCGGCGTGTGCTTCATGTTCTCGCCTACGACAGCAACTGTTGCCAGTCCGCTTTCGTACTGCATGCGGAACATACGTCCGTCCTCAATTTCCTTCTCAAACTCTTCGTTCAGTACGCGGCAAGCCTCTTCGCAATCCTCCGTGCGGACACCTATGCTAGTGCTGTTCTCCGAACTGGCCTGACTGACCATGAAGACAGAAATACCGTTCTCGGCAAGACAAGAGAAGATGCGACGATTGACACCTATCACACCCACCATGGACAAACCTGCAACGGTTATGAGGCTGGTGCCCTTGATGCTGGAGATACCCTTGATGCTTCGGCTATCGTCCTTGACACGACTCTTAATGATGGTGCCACCCGAGTCGGGGTTAAAGGTATTGCGAATGAGGATAGGGATGTTCTTCACGCAAACGGGATAGATGGTAGGCGGATAAACTACCTTTGCACCGAAATTGCACAACTCCATAGCCTCAATATAGGTGAGTTCGGGAATGGTGTATGCCGTCTGGATGACCTTCGGATCGGCTGTCATGAAACCATCGACATCCGTCCAAATCTCCAACACACTGGCGTCCAAAGCCGCCGCAATGATGCTGGCCGTATAGTCACTGCCGCCTCGACCCAGATTGGTAACTTCGCCACTATCCTTGTCCGTAGAGATGAAGCCTCCTACGACACTGATGGGTGGAATCTCTGCCCATGTCTCGCGAACAAGCGCGTATGTAACCTCCGTGGCAAGGATGTTCTTAGAACCTTGGCGTTCTGTCTTGATGAAGTCACGACTATCGCGCCACTGCGAACCACTGATGAGGGTTGTGACAATGCGACTCGACATGCGTTCGCCATAGCTGACGACCGTGGCCAGAGTCTTGGGACTGAGGTCACGGATGAGGAACACGCCT
The DNA here is from genome assembly GCA_902801325.1 of uncultured Bacteroidales bacterium. GTDB lineage: Bacteria > Bacteroidota > Bacteroidia > Bacteroidales > Bacteroidaceae > Physcousia. Next base: position 120,467 of record CADCHQ010000007.1, read on the forward strand.
TGATAGATGCTGTGCAATTCGTTGAGCATGGCGTTAATCTCGTCCTTAAGCGAAGCAAGAGCCTCGCCAGCAGGAATGACCGCCTCCATCAAATTGAAGTGTCGCTGGGCTATCTCCTCGTATGATGTCTGATAGTCGAGGTTGCCCTCTACAGCCATCTGCGAAGTGCGAATCAACTGGTCGGTGATGCCTCCCAAGGCCGAAACGACGACGATAACGGACTCCGACTGAGCCTCTACAATTCTTTTTACACTTAAAATACTTTCTACGGAACCAATCGAACTTCCGCCGAACTTTAATACCTTCACAATACTTTTTATTTCGTGTTTATTATTTTCAAACTATAGATTGCGACGAACCCATGCAAACCAGTCCTGTGCCGTGTGATAGCCGTCGGTCTTCTGCAAATCGGAAGCTACAGCTATCCAATAACGCATGTGACCTTCGACGGGATGAAGCAGGCACAGATAGTTGAGACTGTCTTCCTTGACTTCAACCAGGTTCTCCTCTGCTGCACGAACGCCAATGCCCAGGGTGTGGACGCGCTTGGGATTGCCCTCCTTGTCTGGCACATTCGAACCCCACGTGGCCACAAGTCCATCGGAACGCATGATGCCTGTACTGCTAAACTCAAACTTCTGAGCGCCTGTGGCAAAAACAGTCTCGTCTGGACAACCCTCTACCCACACATCGACTTGTACCTCGCGATGGCCTCGCAAAGCCGTAAAACGCTGACGGAATTGCAAGGTGCGACCTTGATATTGCCAATCGCGGGCATAGATTTCGACAACGGCCGAATCAGGACCTTCCGCAAGGACAAGCTGACCACGAGCCTTGACGGGATTGACGAAGACGGGCTCGCCGTTCTCATAGCCACGGAACGAACCAGCACCAATGCTCGCACCCACGAACAGGATGTCCTCGCCATAGCCGGCATTCCACTGTTCTGCAGTCGTGTAGAAATTAGTGGCATCAAGTTCCATCTGTGCCGTCTTCTTGCCATAGAGGTCAATGCTCTGGCGGTGGTCCATATAGACGCGGAAACCTATCCACTCGTTCTCCCACATTGCACCATGCCCATAGATGGCATCATACATCGACAACGAGGGCACATCGCCTTGAAACTCGATGCTGTTGACATTGGGGTAACGATATTTCCTGTCCCACAACTTCATCTGCGCATGAACTTGTGCAGAAATAGCCGAGATACCTCCAATCATAGGAAGCATCATCACGCATAAAGCAAATACCAAAATCCTTTTCATATGTCATTCTAAAGACCCACTGGACTCACCCATTACCATCGTGGAAAGTTTCATTTGACGAGTAAGGATGATTATCATCACGCCCTTTGGAGAGTTTAGGTCTAAATCCTTAATTCTTAATCCATAATTCCCGAACGAAGAGAGGGATTACTTTACCGCTTCCCCTGTTCCGTCTTCCGTCAGGTAGAAGAGAGGACTCTCATTCGTCTGTTCCTGCTCGTAATAGTGCAAGCCAGAGTCGTTGGTACGAGGATACCAATTATCAAGCAAGCGAAGCATCTCTGCAGCCGCCCAAATGGCAGGGCCATAGCCGTGTGCAGCAGCAGCACTGACAGGACGATAATAGTAGAAGGCTGGATCGAAGGCCATACCAGTGCCTACGCAAGTGCCTTTGACAAGTCCTTCCTCAGTAATCTGTGTCGAAAGAGCATTCCAACCCAACTGAGCAACAGGACCATAAGTGATGCCCTCGAGCCAACCCTGATTGATGGCACGGGCAATGGAATAGGTGTAGATGGCTGTTGCACTAGTCTCGAGGTACGAATCCTCGCGATCGAGCAACTGATGCCAGAAGCCTTCACTCGACTGATAGGAAGCCAAACCACGAACATGCTTGCGCAACTGCTCGAGGATGAAGGGACGGTCGGGATGCGACTCGGGCAACATGTCGAGGAGTTCGACGGTAGTCAACAGAGCCCATCCGTTGGCACGAGCCCAGTGATAAGTGGGTTGGTCGGCCAGTCCTTCCACATATCCATGGCGATAGATACCTTTCTCAGGAACCCACATGCGCTGGACAAAGTTCTTGTACATGGTTGCTGCCTCGTCGAAATACTTTGTCTCACCCGTATAAACGCCTCTATAGGCGATTGTGGGGATGCCCATGTACATATCGTCGAGCCAAATGGTGTTGCGCTGAGGACGATGACGAGCGAAAGTGCGGTCAGGCAAGCGATACTGTCCGTTCTCCACGAAATCAAAATAGTTCTCGATAATCGGAGACAAATCCTCACTCTTCACTCCAAGCTCTTCATTCTTAACGGCTTTCATCATCGCCGTACACATCGTTCCGCAATCGTCCAAGGCACGGGGATGGAGGATTTGTTCCATCTGGGCGTCCTCACACTTTTCTTGTCCTTTGAACTTAGGAGCGACCTTGCTGATGAAATCGAAGCGCGTCTTCACATAATCGCTGTAAGCCTTGTCGCCAGTGACTTCGGAAGCCGCCAACAGGGCTTGGTAGGTGATGCCCCATTCGTAAGAACCAATGCGGAAAGCACCACGTTCCAGTGTTCCGTCCTCCTTCAAGGCGTGAGGGGTTTGTTGGTCGACATAATGGAAAATACGGTCGAGAGCCGCCTTCACGTCTTCCTTGTTAATCTCGCCGTATGGAATCTTGTAATCGGGTTTGAGAAGGTGGAGAGGGGTTGTCATGTCGTTTACTTCCTCTTCCTTCTCCTTTTGATTGGTGCAACTGGCACTTAACAGTACCAAAAGCCCGAATGCGATGTGTTTAACTTTCATCTCGTCTATTTTATGATTATTTTCTTTCCGTTGGTAACATACAATCCTGCTCGCTTCGGGTCTGCCACACGGCGGCCTTGCGTATCATAGAGGAAATGGCGAAAGGTACTTGCTTCCTCACTTCCCCACATGCCCACGTCTTCGATTCCGTCCGTAATGTCGGCCTCGCGGATGGCGAACTGGCATCCTGTGTCGCTGGTGTTGGTCCCAGAACCCCAGTTGTATATTTTGTAGTTCAAGCCCGGATTGGTTTGATTGAGTTGGGCCGAACCACTGGCAACTATCAGATAGCCCATTGTGTCAGCGGCTTTCAGTGTCCAGCCCTTCGAAGGTGTATTCTTCGATGTTGACAATTGAGTGTCGTTCGAAGCCGTGGGAGAGATGTATGAATTGTCGCCCCGATTAATGATGTTAAAACTGCCGTCATTACGGGTAACGAACTTCCACATGGCATTATGCTGAGTGCCGTCAGCACCTCCTGTCAGTCCACTCCCTACCCCATTGCTCTGCACATAGCGTCCGTTTCTGAGAGGTGTGCAAATGGTGTACCAGTACGACATTCGTTCGTCACTGGCCTTGGGCATTATGCGTTCTTTAGTAGTCTGGCAAGCAACGAGAAACTTGTCGTAGGCGGCATTCAGTTGTTGCTGTTGCGTTTTGCGTTCTTCGTCCCCAAGGCTCTCGCTAAGTGTCGTTTCGATGTCGGCAATGACATTCATGAGTTCTTGTGCCAGACTTTCAGGAAGGAAGCCAGGCTCTGTGCCTAACCGTTGACTCATGTCGTGACGAATCTCGTCGATGCGAGCCGACAGGGTTTCGGCTTCTTCGTCGAGCAATTGCTTAGGCGAATACACGAGGCCGTCCAAGGCATTACGCCCTTCCGCATCAGTAATGACAAAGGTGAACATCCACTTGTTCAATCGCACGCCACTGGCCGAGACATAGGGAAGTTTCATGAACACTTTGTTCCACCCTTGTTTCAGTTGTATCTTGACGGGCTTTCGTTCTGTGAAGTTCTCGTTTTTCAAGGGGACTTCGTTGTCGATGGTCTTACCGGCATTGGTCCACGTGGGACCTTTTATTTCCTCGTCATTGAACCAGATGCGCGAACCCTTGCGATCCCATTTGCCGTTGGCGGGTGCTGTGTCCTTCTCCGAACGTCCATAATTCTGGAACTCGATGAGTGCACCAGCCTCCTGTTCCACAGGCGAATAGACGTAAGTCCAAGCATAGGCCGTCATATTGATTTGTGGATTCTGGAAATAGGCAGGAACCGTTGTTCCCCATGTATGCCGTAGATAGACGGCCGCACCTGTTGCCCGACCTGTGCCATAGGTCTTTCCGTTGTAGGTGTAACTATCCTGCGGACCTTCGGTTTCGGGTGGGAATATTTTGGTCTGACTACCGTCGTTCGGGAAGCCCTCACTCACTTGCCATCGAACATTGGTTTGACGCACATAGGATATAGGTTCGTTGATAAGCGAATGGGCTTTATGGAAAAGGAAGCGGCGTTCCCAGTCGGCAAACTCGTCGAACTCTTCGCCTGACGACGGAAGCGTGGTTCCACCCACTTCTATGTATTGCTTTCCTCCACCCTTCCATGCACGCTCGACGGAAGCCAGCACACTGGCATAGACATTATTCTGTCGCATAATGCTTGCTTCCGACTCCACATAACGGTCGTTCCACACAGCAGTAATCTCGCCTGCCACCTCGCTGTTTCCCTGTTGGGCATAATAAATGTTGCTCTTGAAGATGCCCACGAGGTCGGCAAATACGTCGAAGTGGTTGATATAATTATAACGGCAATCTATGTTGGGCAGACCCGTAATCTTCTTTCCTGCCGTACTCCACATCTGCGTCATATCAGCACCTGTCGACGAGGATATCGTCACCCCACTGATGGGATTCCACACCACCACTCGCTTGCCTTTGGCATGAATGTAGTCGGTAATTGTCTTCAGAAAATTGGGGTATGTGATTTGCTGTTCGTCGGCACCGATGTGGATGTAAGGCGATTCGGCAAAGACCTCGCACACTTCGTCAAGAATGTTTTTCAGTTCTGCCACGCCCTGATCCGTCTGCATCGAATGGCCCATAGCACGCTCAAAGGCCTTACTGTGTCCGGGCATGTCTATCTCGGGAATCACTTGTATGCCGTAGTCTGCGGCAAGACTGACAATCTCGCGACACTCTTCCTGTGTGTAATACTTGCCGACAAAGCGCGTCATGCTGGAGGCCGCTGTCAGTTGTGGGTATTGCTTCACTTCGAAGCGCCATGCTTGGTTTTCGGTCAGATGCCAGTGGAAGGTATTGACCTTGAAACGACCCATCAGGCGTATTTGACGCTTCAGCTCATCGACACTAATGTAACTGCGTCCCACATCGTGCATCCAACCACGAAGTTTAAAGGCTGGCCAATCGGTTATTGAGCACAAAGGCAGACGACCATCTTCGCCTTCGGCCATCTGTGTCAAGGTCTGAATAGCACGAATGACGCCCGTTTCCGTTGTAGCCTGTATGCTTATACCCTCACGGGAAACAACCAATCGATAAGCTTCATCTGGAAAACCTGCCAACGCATAGTCGCGAGAGCCCTCAACAGAAGGAACCATCTCGATCTTCAACGAAAGCACATCAGCTTCCGTTGTCAGTTCTTGTCCAAGCAGGTTCCGTAGGGCATGTTGTATGCGCTCGCTTGGAATCTGGGCACAAGTCAAACGACCCGTCAGTTCGACGAATCCGTCCTCTCCGTCAGCACCATTAATCTCAATGCTTTTAGGCTGTGGCAACAAATCATTGATGCCGCCATACGTCACTGCAGAGAGTAATAGCATGACCAACAGACACATATAATATCGAGCTCGATTCATAGGGCTTTTTCCGATTTAATGAATTTTCGCGCACAAAGATACGATTAAGTGAGTGAAAACGCAAATAAATTTGCAGTTTTCCGAATGCGAGAATCCAAAAACATTTTCCAAATAACGGATTTCTCAATAATTATACTTACCTTTGTGCAATTAACACACCAACAACCATGAAGAAGAATTCCGTTTTCAGTCGACTATTCGCCCTTTCACTTTTCATCGTTTTCTCACCTTGTTTCGCCTTTGCACAAACCGTTCCTTTACACTGGATAGGCAACAAACCACAACATGACGCACCCGTCACATTGGGCATTCCCTTTGCAAAAGGCGAGATGAAAGAGAAGCAAAAAGGATGCATCGTGGCCGACGGAAAAGAACTCGTCACAGACTTCCGTCCTTTGGCTTACTGGCCTGATGGAAGCATCAAGTGGGGAAGCGCATCTGCAGTCATACCAACAAATAGTAACAATTTGGGGTTCAAGAAGTCAAATAATAAGACTTCAAGTAAAGCATCAGGTCTTTCAGCGCGTAAGAATCTTCAGATTTCCACGGGTTCTTTACAAGCATACATCCCCGTCCAAGGCGACGCTTTAGTAGACAGTCTCGTACTAAACGGAACTAGAATTGCAGAGCACGGGTACCTCGTTTGCACCACACAAGACACACCCTATCAAGAGGGAACAGAGAGCGTGCATTATACGCACTTTACGAGCAAGGTGGACACGGCTTACATCGAACAGAAAGGACAGGTTCGCACGGTGGTTCGCATCAACGGACATCACGCCAATGGCAAACGCGAGTGGTTGCCTTTCACCGTTCGACTTTATTTCTACCAAGGTAGCAATGAGGTGAAGATGGTGCATTCCTTCACCTACGACGGCGACCAGCACCACGACTTCATACAAGCCCTTGGCATTAGGTTTGAGGTTCCCATGCGCGAACAACTTTATAATCGCCATGTGGCATTCACCACAGGACAAGGCGTGTGGGCAGAAAGTGTGCAACCCCTCTCTGGACGCCGCATTCTGGGCAACGATTTCCGTCTGGAATACGATCAGGTAGCAGGCAAGCGCATTGCCGAACCCGAGACCTTCGACGCCAACAGCCAGAGCCTGCTTCGCCATTGGGCTTCGTGGGGATCGTTCCGACTCAGTCAACCCAACGACCAGGGTTTCTCCATCACCAAACGAGCCCATCCCAACAACCCATGGATAGGCACACTGACAGGGCATAGAGCCCAGGGCTTCGTCTTTGCGGGAGATGTCAGTGGAGGACTGGGCATCGGTGTAAAGGATTTCTGGCAGAGTTATCCCAGTTCATTGCAAGTGGACAGCGCCACGCATGAAAAAGCATTAATGACCGCCTATCTTTGGAGTCCAGATGCTTTGCCCATGGACCTTCGCCACTACGACAATGTGGCTCACGACCTGAATGCATCGTATGAAGACGTACAGGAAGGCATGTCTACGCCTTTTGGCATTGCACGCACGTCCGAACTTACTCTCCTTCCCTTGCCCGCATATCCTGGTAAGGCGGGAATTGCAGCATGTGCAGAACGTCTGAACCAAGAGGCCATCCTACTGCCCACTCCCGAATATCTGCACGAAAAACGTGCATTTGGCATTTGGTCACTTCCCGACAAGAGCACACCCCAACGCAAAAAGGTGGAAGACCTCTTGGAACAGTATCTCGACTATTACTTGCTTGCCCAAGACCAGCATCACTGGTACGGGTTCTGGAACTATGGCGATTTCATGCACCAATATGACCCTGCACGCCATGAATGGAAATATGATGTAGGCGGTTTTGCATGGGACAATACCGAGTTGGGAAGTCCATCGTGGCTATGGTACAGTTTCCTGCGTACAGGTCGTGCCGACCTATGGCGACTGGCTTCGGCAATGACCCGACACACGAGTGAGGTCGATGTCTATCATCTAGGCGAAATGGCTGGTCTGGGCTCGCGTCACAATGTGTCGCACTGGGGATGTGGAGCAAAGGAAGCTCGTATCAGTCAGGCCGCATGGAACCGCTTTATGTATTACCTCACGGCCGACGAGCGTTTAGGCGACCTGATGACAGAAGTTAAGGACGCCGACCAGAAGCTCTATGAACTCGACCCCATGCGTCTGGCTCTTCCTCGCGAGAAATATCCTTGCACTGCACCAGCACGCTTGCGTGTAGGTCCCGATTGGTTGGCTTATGCCGCCAATTGGATGACGGAATACGAGCGCACGCGCAATCCCCTTTACAAAAAGAAGATTGAAGCCGGTATGAAGAGCATCTGCTCCCTACCCCACGGCATGTTCTCCGGCCCTGGCGTATTAGGTTACGACCCAGCAACAGGCATCCTCTCTTGGGAAGGCGACCCCAATGTCACCAATGCCGAACACCTCGCCACCATCATGGGAGGCTTCGAAATACAGCACGAACTAGACGAGATGTTGCCCAACAAGGCTTGGCAAAAGACTTGGCTAGACTATTGCAACAACTATCACAAACAAAAGAGAAACGCCTTCCGCATAAGCCGACTAAAGGCCTATGCCGCCTGGAAACTGAATGATAAGCAACTGGCAGAGGAGGCTTGGCGTGACATGTGGAACTATAACACCGGCTTCCAGCACTATGCTTTTGACCTCCATCACATAGAAGGAAGTGAAGTGCCTGAACCCCTCGACGAGAGTCCATTCACCACCACCAACGACTGTGCCCTTTGGAGTCTGGAGGCCATCTTTATGCAAGAGGTTATACCTGAATAATATCTCAACGAATACCCAACCTCGCTCTTGACATTTATCAAGAAATGCTCACTTTTGCCCAATCTGTGCATAGAACAATTGCACAGTTTGGACTTTTGTGTGTACCTTTGCAGTCGAATTCAGGGTGCAAGGCACCAATGAACATTGAATAATGAATGAATAGTTAATAACTAATAATGAGTTTAAAGATGAAATTCATGAAGAAAGCATTAGTTGCATTTGCAATTATCGGTTGTCAATTCGCAATCGTCAATTCAGTAAAGGCCGGTGGTCTTGTTACCAACTCCAACCAGAACGCCGCTTTCCTGCGTCAGATGAGTCAGGACGCTATTATAGACGTTACGGGTCTGTACTTCAACCCTGCCGGCACAGCATTCCTATCCGATGGTTGGCACGTAAGTGTTAACCTGCAGAACGCCAAGCAGAGTCGCGACATCACCACAGACTTCCCTCTCTTCCAGCAGAATCTGGAGAAGCCCTACACGCCTCACAAGTTCGAAGGCGATGCGCTGGCTCCAGTAATTCCTTCACTCCAACTCAGTTACAACCACGATCGTTGGAGCGTTAACGCCAACTTCTCACTTGGTGGTGGCGGTGGCAAGTGTGAATTCGACCAAGGTCTAGGTTCCTTCGAAGCCGCCTATGCTGGTGCACTGGCTCAGAATGTACCTGCCATGTTGCCCACCATGCTTCTTCCTGGATTGGAAGCAGCACTTATTGCCAAAGGATTGCCTGCTGCCCAAGCAGCCGTGTTAGCAACTTCACTGGCTCAAACTGGTCACTACGATGGTTACACACTCAACAGTTACATGAAAGGCCGCCAATACTATTTTGGCCTCTCTTTGGGTGCCACCTATAAGTTCATGGACAATCTGGCTGGTTTCGTAGGTCTGCGTGGTGTATACGCCACCTGCAACTACAACGGATTCGTTCGTCCGGGTGTTGGTTACAGTGTACCTGCCAATGCTGCTCTCGGTTTCCCTGACACTACTGGCAGAGCCGAACTGCCCAACTATGGTATTGACCTCAACTGCGACCAGACAGGCTTTGGCGTTACTCCCATCCTCGGCATCGACTACAAGATTAACAAGCACTGGAATGTGGCAGCACGCTATGAGGCTGAGACAAAACTTCGTCTGAAGAACAAGACTGAGGCCGATGTTCCTACGGAGGTTGCTGCCGCAGCTGGTCCCACCCTTGGTCAGTTTAAGGATGGTGATAAAGTACCTGCCAACATTCCCGGCATCCTCAGTGCTGGCGCTCAGTACAGCCCCATCGACGAAGTTCGCATCATGGCTGGTTGGCACTACTACTTCGACAAGGCCGCCAAGCAGTACAACAACAAGCAAGACCTCATCGACAAGAACACGCAGGAGTTCTCGGCTGGTGTAGAATGGGACATCAACAAGTGGGTAACCGTCAGCGGTTCATGGCAGAACACCCGTTACGGACTCTCTGACATGTACATGAGCGACCTCTCATTCAACCTCTCCAATAACATGATTGGCTTTGGTGTACGCGTCAATCCTACAGAGCGTCTGCACATCGACCTGGGTTACATGCACACCTTCTACAAGGACCACGATGTGCAAACCCTAACTGCTGCTGGTCTTAAGACTGACACCTACCATCGTTCCAACCGTGTATTCGGTCTGGGCGTGAACGTGGACTTCTAATCAATTCATAGTTGACAGTTGATAATTGTCGTTTGAACATTGCGATTTACGGATTATTTGCTACCTTTGTGGCAGATAATCCGTAATTCTTTTTTTCATGAAACGCTTAGCATTCGTCCTCCTTATTCTTGCGAGCATCACTGCTTGTAACTCCCATCGTTCTGCTACAAAGTCATTCATCACTGTTCGCGATGGGCAGTTCTATCAAGGCGATAAACCCTATCGCTACATTGGTGCCAACTTCTGGTATGGTGCCATCTTGGGCAGTGAAGGGCAAGGAGGCAATCGACAACGACTCTGTCAAGAACTCGATAGTCTGCAAGCCTTAGGCATCACGAACCTGCGCATCCTGGTAGGGGCAGAGGGACTTACCACTGCTGCCGACCACATACAACCTACCCTACAACCCCAACCGGGCGAGTACAACGACACCTTGTTGCAGGGACTCGACTATCTAATGGCAGAAATGGGCAAGCGCAACATGCAAGCAGTGCTCTACCTGCATAACGCCTGGCAATGGTCGGGAGGCTTTGGCATCTACCTCAAATGGGCAGGCATGGGCGAACCAACTTCCGCCAGCAACTGGCAGGCATATACCCAGCATCATAGTCAGTTCCACAACAACGCAAAGGCAAAGGAACTCGCACTCAAGCACACCCAGTTCATCGTCTCACGCACGAACAGCATTACTGGCAAACCTTATGCCGACGACCCCACCCTTATGGCTTGGGAGTTATGCAACGAACCGCGGCCTTTCGCCAGCGACTCACTCACGAAGGCAGGATACTACGATTGGATTCGCCAGCAAGCAGAGGCCATCAAGCAAATCGACCCCAACCACCTTGTCACCACAGGCAGTGAGGGACGCATGGGCAGTGAGGGTGATCTGGCACTCTACGAACGAGTCCACGCCCTGCCCGCCATCGACTATCTCTGCATCCACATCTGGCCCTACAACTGGGGTTGGATGGGTCGTTTCGTATCCACCCGTACCGAAGCCCTTCGCGTCAATGGCCAAAATGCCGTAAGCGAGCATGTGGAAGAAGCCTGCAGCAACACAGCCGACTACATTGCCGAACACATGGACATTGCCAAAAGACTACAGAAACCTCTCGTTCTCGAAGAATTCGGCTATCCACGCGATGGCTTTGAAATCGCCCTCGGTACTCCTGTAACCGCCCGTGACCGCTACTATCAGTTTGTCCTCTCACAGATAGGTCCATCTGGTCTTGCCGGCATCAACTTCTGGGCGTGGGGTGGCAATGCCAAGCCCGTCCATGACTCATGGCAACCCTGGGACCCCTATACAGGCGATCCTGCACAAGAGGAACAAGGCCTCTACTCCGTCTTCCAATCCGACGCCACCACCCTCTCCATCATTCGTGAGGCCGTGAAAAAGCTGAGGCTTTCCGTTCCTCACCCGTAGGCATTTCCTTCCTCACTCATAGGCCTCTTTGCCGCACTTCATAGGAGTCTGAGACCAAGCGTCTCCATCTTATGCCCTAAAGACTTAAGTCTTATAGGCAAAAGTCTAAGTCTTACATCATGAGCACAATGGAGTATGTACCATTATACGTTTGCTTTGCAATCGGCAATCAGTTCATCAAACAGGTCCTGTGTGCTGTGCTCATCCATTGGGTCGTAATGAATCATGAGGGGTGTTCCTTTCAGCTTGTCGTAAAATAATTAGGTGGAAACATTTGGATATTCAAGTATTTTTTACTATCTTTGCATCATAGAACAGACCCGGAAAGGGAATAATATTGCAAAATATTGCACGGCGTGAGATTATCGTTGCACGCCGTGCAATATTCGTTTCACGGCGTGCGACAATCCTTTCACGTCGAAGGCTTATCCTCCTAAGGGCCGAAACTTATCCTCCTAGGTGTTTCCACCGGAAGACCTATATCTTATCGTCATAAGCCCTAAGCCTTATCGACGTAAGACCTAAGCCCTTAGTCCAGTCTTGGCTAAAGGCTAACTGCGAGCTTCACTCTTGGCCAAAGGCTAAAGCCCAAATCACATCCACGACCCTTGTCCTTACAGCCTCTCTCCCAAGCCCTCTCCCCCATAGGAAGAGGGCTTTTCACCCTTAACCTTTTGCCCTTAGTCCTTAGCCACTTTGAGTCGATTTTTTTTGGTTTTTCTTTCGAGACCTCGAAACGCCAAGGGCAGCGGATGAAATAGGTTGAACAGGCCAAACTGGTTTGAGACTGGACAGACTATTTCAGACGAACAAGGCCGAAAGGCCTAAGAGGTCGGAGAAAGGGTTTTATCGGTTTTTGTTAAGATTAAATCGTCCGATTCTTGCTCCTCTTCGCTACGCAAGCGTCCAAGGCCGAGTCCGCAAGCGTCACTGCTGTGCAGATGCCGAGCGTTAAAGGTTTTCTTTTTAAAAGTAGAAACAGGCTTTTGCATGTGTTCCCCTTTTGCAGGTGACATGTCTGTGACTAACCCCTGTTTTTGCCTAAAATCAGCTGATTGCAGTAGATTTGAATAATGAATCTACTGCACGTTTACCATCTGATTATTAATAGTTTACAATGCCTCTGCAGTAGATTCTTGCTCCATATATAATTACGCAAGCGTACTAAAGAAACGATTACAGTAGATTATTGCTCAATAAAAAAATGTGCACGCGCGCGTGAAAGGGCTATACAAGACTATAAGGTGCATGAGCGAGAGCCTTATTACTTTTTGAATTTATTATTTTGAATTTTGAATTAAGTTCGCTATCTTTGATTTCATCGAAAATAGGCTGCATCTCAGTAATACAAATTTAAAACGTCGTAGTTTCGCTACGCGACCTATCGGTCTTATGCCCTCAAAAACATCAAAAAGCATGCGAGCATGTCCTTTTGATTTTTTGAATGCATTATGACGTCTTAAATTTGGTATTTCACTCAATTTTCACTATCTTTGTGCCGTGGGACTCGTCTCACAGCGCAGTAGCGACTGCGTATCTTATTGAAAATAAAAGAAGCGTTATGCTCTTTCTTGCAAGCTGAAAACGTAGGAAACTTTCAACCATTGCAAAAGTCTTGAATGGTCTATGTACGTACATAGTCCTTTGAAAAGAGAAAAGACAGACATAGCGGCTTCACGTGTATGCGTGGAACTGCGTTAGTGTATCATCTTTCTCTTTTCGGGTAATTCCTACGACCCTCAGCTTGAAGATGTGGACATACAGTTCCACGCTTCTCGTATTAATAACTAATACCATAAAAGATTAAGGGTTCTCCGTGGGACTGGGAGGACAGGAAGGAATGTATAATGAAAAAAGAAAAAAATGATTGCTGTTATCTTTTCATTATAGGAATTATTATTGTGATGTGTCTATTAATTTATTTTTATCATTGCCTTTGCGAAGAATCATTGGTAGATATAATAACTTCAGCATCCACTGCAGGCACAATGTTGGTTGCCACTATTTCTGCTTGTTATGCCTATCATGAGTATCTACAACACCAAAAAAATGAAAAGACTCAATTGTTGTGTCATTATAATCATAGATATTCTACAGATGCAAATATAAAAGCAGTTGTTGAGTGGATGCTTGATAATACACCTGCTATAACCCCATCGTCTTCTGCCAACAGTGGAGATATTAATGGATGTTTATCGCCAACTAAAGGTTTTGTAAGTTTATATCAAAAGGAAATGTTTATGAGATTTTTCGAGGAATTGAATATTCAAATTCAAGAAGGCAATCTTGACAAACAGCAAGTAAAAGATTTGTTCTCATATTACGCAATAAAGTTTGGGAAAATTGACGGTTTTCGAGAAAATGTTACTGATTATGATACAAACTGGAGTAACTTCAAAAGTTTTGTGAATTTGATGGATTCAGATTGCAAGAACGAGAACGATAGCAAATAATAGTTTAATAAATAATAATAATGAAAAGAATCATAACTTCCATAGCCTTTGTGCTATGTGCGCTGGCGGGGCATGCCCAGTACAGCGGCTCGGGGTCTGGAACAGAGAGTGACCCCTATCTGATATTCAATGAGACGCAATTGTCCCAGATGGCGAACTTCTTGGGACAAGAGGGCGTAGTGTTCCGCTTGATGAAGAACCTCGACCTAACCAATTGGATTGCAGAAAACAGTCCCTCACAAGGTTGGCTACCTATTGGCGTGGAGAGTTCTCCCTTCAAGGGAGTTCTTTTAGGTGAAGGGCATACGATTAGCGGATTGAGCATCACCCGTCCTAATACGGACAACGTCGGTTTCTTTGGTTATTTAGACGGAGCAACAATCTCTAACCTTACTATTGAAGGAACAAATATTACTGGAGCTGATTATACAGGAGGATTTGTTGGTAACTCGGTAAACTCTTCGCTAAGCAACTGTCATATTTCTCTTTCAGGCCAAGTGACATGTGTAAACTATTCTGGAGGATTTGCAGGCCGAATAACCGATGGCAATAGTATAAACAATTGTAGTGTTGCGGCAAAGGTAACCAGCTCGGGTAATAATGTCGGAGGGTTTGCAGGAAAGGCCATTGGCAGTACTATAGCAAATGCCAGCCAGAGTGGCGACGTCACAGCGAACCAAGGCATAGGAGGTTTCTTAGGGAGTAACAGTGGAAGCACGATTTCCAATATCACAACCGCAGGCAATATCGCAGGAACGAAATACGTAGCAGGCGTGTGTGGACTGAACCAGAATACAGTGGACTACACGAATTGCAAGCATTGGGGTGACATCAGCGGAGAAGAGGCTGTGGGAGGCGTGCTTGGGTTAATGGAATCAACTTGCGTGGCGACATTGACCTCTTGTGCCTCAAAGGGCATTATCACCAATACTGGCGATTATACGGGCGGTGTCATTGCCTTATGCGATGGAGGTAAGATTGCCGGAATAGAGAGTTGCAGTCATTTTGGTGACATCACGGGACAGAACTATGTCGGAGGATTAATTGGAGCAACGCTTCCAATTGTTCAGCCAACACTGAGAACCATTGATATTCGATATCAAGTTTTATATACAAGTCCCTCAACACATTCTCAGAAATGGACAGAATACACAAAAAGCCAATTTGTAGAAACTATTAGCAACGGATCGAATGACGAGATTCAAATTAAGAATTGTGTCGCAGTTGGTAATATTATCGGGGAAAAATGGGTAGGAGGTCTTGTTGGTAATGATACTCCATCTTATAATTATTCCATTCTAACACACAATAATGAAAAATATACCGTACAAGGCACCTCTGGTTACTACTGGTATTATGACATCTATATAGATGGTGTTTCTATTGGTAGACCTTCAACTTATGATTATTCTTATCTTAGGAATAGAGTTGGTACTGCATTTATAAACAACTACTATAGTGGCACCATACATGGTACGGAATTCGTAGGCGGATTGGCAGGGCAGAAGAGTGGCGGACAGATTACCAACAACTACAGCTATGCCAGCGTGTTCGGTAGTAGCAATGTGGGTGGTATTGTAGGTCAAATTGCTGATGATGTAAACGAAGAAAGTTTCAACACAACCATCATCAAATCCAATGTGGCCAATTGCGCTATCATGTCTGCCACAAGTACCAATGTCGGTCGCATTTATGGTGCTGTTGATAATGCAGAACATGCAACCATCGGTGCCCTCGGCTCTGCTGATGGCAACCGTGCACTGACCACGGCTCAGGTCGTGTGCCAAGGTGTAACTCAAGACATTACGGATAACCTGCAGAACGGCAACAGCATAGGCCCATCTTTGCTCCGTCTAAAAGCAACGTACGTAGCCATGGGATGGGACTTTGACAACAATTGGGACATACTGGAAACCGAGAGTTTCCCCTATAAGACCTTCCAGACGGCACCGCCTGTGATTGAAAGCGACCTCGTGTCGCAAGCCACGAGCATAAGCGGAAAGAGTGTGGATGGCGGCACGGTATATCTTTTCTACAAAGACCGCGAAGCCGTAGAAACCAACTGCGTGGAGAATCACTGGACATTCACCACAGAAGCCTTGCAAAGCGGAGCACAAGTACAAATCTATGCTGAGGTGGAAGGGAAGACTCCCTCCTACTTCACCACCGCCAATGTGGCCTTCCCGGGCAGCGGTACAGAAGACGACCCCTACCGCATTTATACCGCCGAAGACCTGCAAGGAGCTACAAAGGCAGCCTACTACAAACTGATGAATGACATAGACCTCACAAGTTGGATTGCAGAAAACAGTCCCACGACGGGTTGGGTGGCTGTCGGCCGAAACAGCGGTAACGGCACCTACATCGATGGTGGAAATCACAAAATCACTGGACTATGGGTAAACAGCAATGAGGACTATACAGGACTCTTCTCCAACTACTCTTCTGGTCGCATCAAGAACCTGACCGTGGAAGTTGCTAACGGAAAGAAGGTGAAGGGTGGCAACTACACTGGCATCTTGGTCGGCCGCTTTGCCAACGGACAGATTGAGAACTGCATAGTTACCGGCGATGTGGAAGGCACGCAGTATGTGGGTGGTGTGGTTGGATATGTAACAAGCACTCCGCTATCCGATCTATCTTATGAAGGTGAGGTGAAGACTTCCACCGCCAATGCATGTGTCGGTGGTGTTGCAGGTTACGTCAATGCCAGCAACATTACCAATTGTTATGCAACAACCACGGTAAATGCCACAGGCAACAGTTCCAATGTGGGCGGTTTGGCAGGAAAAACCGTCGGAGGAACCATTAGCCAGACAAAGGCTGAGGCCAACATTACTGCCACAGGCACAACAGATCGTGTGGGTGGTCTGATAGGTAATACCCAATCTGTCATCGAACAATCCCTGTCAACGGGCAATGTGGTGGCCAGTGGTGATAATTCATACACCGGTGGTTTGGTAGGTCTTACACAAGACCATACGGTAAGCAACAGCTACAGCACAGTTGTCATTACAGGCACCGAATATTCGGCAGGTCTGATAGGATACGCCAACAATACCGCCATCGACAAGTGCTATGCCAAGGGTAACATCGAAGGTGTTATGTTTGGCGCTGGTGTAGTAGGCGAGTTAGAAGCTGCCAATGCCACCTTGACCAACAGCGTAGCACTGAACAACATCCTTGCCTTGTCGGCACAATCGTCGTGGGGAAGCCGTGTTATAGGTGGTTACAAGAATGGTGCCGCCGACCCCGATGAGAGCAACTACGCACTTGCCACCATGCAAGTCTCACTAAACAATGTGCCACAGACAAAGACAGATGACCTCGTGGAAGGTATCGCCAAGAGTGAAGCTGACTTGCTGACAGCAGCAACCTACATTGACCTCGGATGGGACTTCTCGACCGTGTGGTCAATAGATGAAGGGAATGCTTGCCCGAAACTGCAATGGGAAGATGGCGTAACACCTCCTTCATTCTTAGTACCCGGTGACGCAAACGGCGACAATACCGTAAATGTAACTGACTATGTGTGCATCGCAAACTACATTCTGGGACAAAGCACAGGTTTCTTCGACACGACGGCAGCCGACGTTAACGAGGATGGCAGCGTGAACGTATCGGACTATGTGGGTGTGGCCAACATCATTCTTTATGGCAGATATACAGGCCAAGCCGCCAATTCCATCAAGGCGCTGAACAGCGAAAGCTGCTCAACATGGCTGGAAGCACAGAATTGTGAAGACGGACAATTAACATTGCAACTTCACGATGCCAAGGCATTTGTTGCCTTCCAGATGGATATCCAGTTGCCCGAAGGAGTAACGATAAAAGAGGCGACAATGGCTAAGGCAAACCAGACCCCGAACCTTGGAGTAGCAAACCTCGGCAACGGCACATGGAGATTGCTTTATGGCACACTTACGAACAAGGACGTGAAACTGAATGATGGCAATCTGCTGACGCTGCAACTCAGCACGAATGGGACACATATGGGTGGCAGTCTCATCATCGACAACATCTTCCTTACCAAAGCAAATACCAATACACAGCAACTCGATGCCATACTGGCAGGTTTACCCACAGGTATACGCTCTATCGAAAATGGACTGGCAACAAGAACCATCTATGACCTGACTGGACGAAAAGTTGAGAAGATGCAGAGGGGTATCTATATCGTGAACGGAAAGAAAGTGTCAGTTAAATAACAGAAGCCATGAAGAAGTTATTATCAATATGCATCATATGCCTACTGGCATTGCAAGGCAAGGCAGACAACCGACTATATATCGAGAACTTTAGCATCGACCCAGGCGAAACCGTTGATGTATCTATCATGTTGGATAATGACGTGACGACGTTTGCCTCTTTCCAAGCAGACATGTACCTGCCTGATGGATTGGAGCTGGTGGAGCAGTACGATGAAGACAACGAAGAGTATTTTACCTTTTCCCTCACCACGAGGGCACGTAATCGTATGGCCATTGGCTCGTCGGTACAACCGAATGGAGCCGTACGCCTGATGCTTACACAAACCATTGGTAGTACCCTTCAAACCATTAAGGAAACGAGTGGTGCACTGGTGACATTCCAACTGAAAGCAAGTTCCTCAGCAAGTGGTAGAAAGTACATCGACCTGAAAGATGTGGTATTCACCACAACCACAACCGAGCAGTACAACTTCAGTGACGAACGCACAACGGTAACGGTAACAGGGACCAATCCGCCCGAACCGCAAGGTAGTAATAGGTTATATATCGAAAACCTCACATTAAATGCTGGCGAGACCATAGATGTATCTATCTTGCTGGATAACGAAGTGACTGACTTTGCCTCCTTCCAAGCAGACATGTACTTGTCAGAAGGACTGGAGTTAGTGGAACAGTACGATGAGGACAATGAGGAATACTTTACCTTTGCCCTTACCACCCGCGCCCGCAACCGAATGGCTATTGGCTCTGCTACGCAAAGTGACGGTGCAGTACGCCTAATGCTTACCCAAACTATCGGCAGCACCGTGCAGACTATCAAGGAAACAAGTGGTGCTTTGGTAACATTTAAGTTAAAAGCTAATGCCTCAGCAAGTGGTACAAGGTACATCGACCTGAAGAACATTGTCTTTACCACTGCGACATCACAGCAATATAACTTCGATGACGAACGTGCTACAATAACAGTAAATGGCGGTTCGACACCCATAAGTCAGCTAACCATAACAGCGAATGTATTGAACCTGCTTACAGGAACGTCACAAGCGCTCATGGTAACTCCAAGCAACGCATCCGTTACATGGACAAGTAGCAATACGGCTGTAGCAACAGTATCAAATGCTGGTGTAGTTACAGGTGTTGCACCTGGATCGGCTACAATCACATGCAGTTCAGGAGCTGACACAAGTGCACCCTTCACCGTGAACGTTATATCATTAGGTGACGTGAATCGAGACAGCATAATCTCCATTGCAGACGTGACAGCTTTAGTAAATATTATTTTAGGTAAAACTAATTTATAAAAGATGAAGAAATTATTGTTGATGATGCTCATAAGTACAATGAGCATCTGTGCACAAGCACAGAAAGAGATTAGAGCTGGAAAACTCGATGATGTAGAAGTATCTACCAAACTCAGACTTAAGGTAGGAACAGAGCTGAAAGCATTAAAAGTGACGGAAGCTGCCGATGCGTCACTTATTGGGAAACCCATTATTTGTCGTGTCATGGAAAGCAGGAGAAGCAATATTACTGGTTTAGAAGGCCATTTAATTCTTCGTCCCCTGTATATCGACAACAATGGAACAAGAGTTGACCTTGAGCATGACGACATCTACCTTCGTGGCAAGAACAGGGGCAACGTAAAGTTCTGGACTTCATGGACCATTGTGATGGCCGTGTTCCCTGGACAGGGTGCAAAGGTAAAAAAGAATGATAGTTTCATTTTGTATTTAAAATAGTACAGAGAAGCGTCTTATACAATTATCCCTCAGCTTGAAGCAACAGGCTGGGGGATAATTTATTCGGGCATATACTATTCTTTTTTTATATCTCTGTTGAATTGCCTATCTTTTTCCTCATTTATTAACTATTACTGTCTCGCATTTCCCATTCTACCAATCCTTTTTTGTGATATTAATCACAAATAAAGTTAAAAGATTGGGCGTAAAAACTTTTTTTACTAATTTTGGGGCCGAAAAACTTGCTTGCACGCGCGTATGCGTACATTAGCACCAAAATAAAAACTAACTAAATCATGAATAAGCGAATTGCTTTGCTCTTATTAGTCATTGCCACAGCATGGATGAGAATGGGAGCTGCAGAATGGATAGACGTGACGGAGGATTTTGTTGTAAATCCGACGTTTGTAGGGGATGATGTCACTACAGGCTGGATGGGAACCACATTCGGCGTGGCTGGACCAAAGGAGAATGCTGAGCACTTCAGCAAGAACTATGACACCTATCAGACCATCACTGGACTGATGCCCGGTAAGTACCGCGTGAGTGTGCAGGCCTTCTATCGCATGGGAGATGCAAATAATGACTATTCCCTGTACTCCAGTGGCGACTATGCCGACTCACAGAATGCTAAGCTGTATGCCACATCGTCACAGGAGGAAACCGAGGTTGCCATTCTACCAGCCTCAAGTGCTGCACTAGCCCAAAGTCTGGGTGGTGCTGCAAGTCAAGTGGGAAGCTCTGGATGGTGGGCACAAGACGGCAAATATATCCCAAACAACATGGAAGCTGCCTACTACTGGATGCAGGCAGGCCATTACAAGAACAGTCTGGAGGTGAACGTGGGCAATGACGGCACGTTACGCATTGGCGTTCGCAAATCTACCACCATTAACAGTGACTGGACGTGTCTGGACAACTGGACGTTAGAGTTCTACGGAGATCCGATAAAGGTCACAAGCATTACTGTAGACCCTGCGCAAGTCAGTATGGTTCCAGGCGAACAGTTGCAACTGACAGCAACCGTGAATCCCAAGGGGGCTACCTCCAAGAGGGTTACATGGACAAGCAATAATAGGAATCTTGCCACAGTAACAAGTAAAGGTCTGGTAACGGCCATTGCTGCAGGTAAGGTCAGTATTACGGCTAAGGCTACTGATGGCACTGGAGTGACGGGAGTATGCACCATAACGATTGCCGAGAATACGGTAGGGCTGGAGAATATCGTCATCAATGAGTTGCAGTCTGCCAACCTTGACCAAACGGTTGATCCTTCGTGGAATTACGGTGGATGGGTAGAATTCTATAACCCAAGTTCTAAGGGCGTCACACTGACGAACTGTTGGTTGAGCGACGATCCTCAGAATCTGAAGAAGGTGCATATCTCGCAACCCACCGCGATCCCTGCCAAAGGATACAAGGTGCTGTGGTTCGACCATCATGACAAGTATTGCCTGACGCAGATGGACATGAAACTTGATGTGGAAGGAGGTACGCTATATGTTAGTAATCCCGATGGAAACAAACTGCTGGAGATGAGTTATCCTCCTGCTGTCAGTCGATGCTCGTATGCCCGTAAGTCGCTAACTGGAGACGAATGGGGTTGGTCGGCAAAGCCCACTCCTGGAGTTTCGAATGAAGGAATGACTTGGGCCGAGATAAGACTCCCCGCACCTAATGTGGACCAACCTTCACAAATCTTTGGTTCAAGCCTTACGGTATGCGTCAACATCCCTGAAGGAGCAACGCTTCGCTATACCACCGACGGCAGTACGCCTACAGCCGAAAACGGTGAGACTTCGAACGACGGTCTCTTCTACCCCAACAGCACTACGACATACCGTTTCTGCCTCATAGGCGACGGTTATCTGCCCAGTCCTGTAGTCACACGTTCGTACATCTACGAAGACAAGACATTCGCTTTACCCGTGGTTTCGGTGGTTGGTAACGACCGCGACCTGTACGGGGCAGACATGGGCCTTCTGGTGAAAGGTAACGGAAACGGACGTCCTGGCAACGGGCAGTCATCACCCTGTAACTGGAACATGGACTGGGATCGTACCGTGAATTTTGAGTACCTTGTCGACGGAGAGATGGTGGTGAACCAAGAGACGGCAATGGAACGCTGTGGAGGATGGAGCCGTGCATGGAGTCCTATGGCCTTCAAGATTAAGGCAAACAAGTTGTATGAAATGCAGAACTTCCTCCCCTACCAGTTCTTTGAGGAGAAGCCATACCTGAAGCATAAGACCCTGCAAATCAGAAACGGAGGCAACGACACTTCGTGTCGTCTCAAAGACCCCGCCTTGCAGGAAATCGTGTTCCGCTCTGGCATAGATATTGATTGCCAAGCCTACCAACCTGTGATGCATTACATCAATGGCAGATATGCAGGCGTCATCAACGTCAGAGAACCTAACAACAAGCACTTCGTCTATGCCAACTACGGACTTGATGACGATGAAATAGACCAATTCGAGATATCGCCCGACTCCGGTTATGTGCAAAAGTGTGGTACACATGAAAGCCTACAACGCTGGTATGATCTGGCTTCGCAATGTGAAGGCAACGATGAAGTATACAACGAAATTAGGAGCATGGTGGACATTGATGAATATTGCAACTATATGGCTGTTGAGATGTATCTGGGCAACTGGGACTGGCCACAGAACAACTTCAAGGCGTTCAAGCCCATCATGGAAGGCGGCAAATGGCGCTTTGTCCTGTTCGATCTCGATGGATCATTCAGTACCAGCACTCCATTCACTACGTATGCAGGCAAACAAACCTACACATTCGACAAGTTGTATGGCGAGTCTGTGGAACGATGGACGAAGGAGATTGAGGTAGTAACCATATTCCTCAACATGCTGAAAAACGAGCAATTCCGCAAACAGTTTATAGACACTTATTGTCTGGTTGCAGGCTCTGTCTTTGAGGCTGAACGATGCAAGGAAATCATCAATGAGTTGGCCAATCGTGTAAGCGATAGTCAAAGCATATGGAATGAGGTATACAACACTTCGAGCAACCCATGGGGAACGGCTAACGACATGATTAACAACCTCTCCACAAGCAGGCAATCGAACATGATTAACACCCTGAAGAGTTACGCCCCCATGGAGTTGAGCAAGGTAACAGCACAAAGCGTGACACTGAGTGCCAACATTCCTGAGGCACGACTTTTGGTCAATGACTTGCCTGTGCCAACCAACAAGTTTGCTGGCAAACTATTTGCTCCCGTAACCTTCAAAGCTCAAGCTCCTGCTGGCTACAAGTTTGTCGGATGGAAGCTGGTGGAAGGCAGCAACACAAATGCCGAAACGATACTGACAGAAGGCAGTGAATGGGACTACTACGACCAAGGCTCGCTCGACGGCGAGGACTGGATGGGTCTCGGTTACACACTTACTGACTGGAATTCGGGACAGGCACCATTAGGCTATTTCGTAGGAGGTGAACGACCCACAAATACCTATCTCGACTATGGAGGTTCAACTAGCCAAAAGCGTCCTACCTATTATCTGCGCCACAACCTGACCTTGAATGAAGCACCCGGCAAGGGTGACGTTTTCACCCTGAACTATATCATTGACGACGGTTTCATCATCTATGTTAACGGCACAGAAGCAGGTCGATACAACATGCCTTCGGGCTATGTCGGCTATGACACCTATGCCAGTTCTTACGCCCACGACAATCCTGACTCGGGAACACTCACACTCGACGCATCGCTCTTTAAGAAGGGCAACAACGTAATTGCCGTAGAAATCCACAACAATGCCGCCAACTCTACCGATATCTATTGGGAGGCCAGCATCGATCACGCAAGCGAGTCTGTTGAAGGTACTTTTGTCAGCACCGACGAAGAGTATGAAATGCCTGCCGGAAGCATGGTATTGCAGGCATGCTACGATGAGATGACCGAAGAAGAAAAAGAAGAAGAAGGACTGACAACTACGCCTGTTGTCATCAATGAGGTATCGGCTGGCAACAGCATTTACGTGAACGATTACTTCAAGAAGGATGATTGGGTGGAACTGTACAATACGACAGATGATGACATCGACCTCGAAGGCATGTTCCTGACCGACCGAAGCGAGAGACCCGAGAAATATGTCATCACGGCCAAGGGCACCAAGGCCAGCACCATCATTCCCGCACACGGATATAAAATCATCTGGTGCAGCAAGCGCGACACGAACAGCGAACTACATGCTAACTTTAAGCTTGACAACGTAGATGGCACCGTTCTTCGCATCATGGCCAAGGACAAGTCTTGGGCCGATAGTCTGGTTTATTGTGCTCACAACGGAGACCAAACCGTAGGACGCTTCCCCGATGGTGGGCAGAATGTTTATGTCATGACACCAACCATCAAGAAGGCCAATACCTTGAACACATATGCTCAAGAGTGGAACGGCATTACACCAAACGATTCGACAGAAGTGGGCATCGACAACCTGCCCAGTCGAACTGGTGGCATGAGTATTGCTTACTCTGGCGAACAGCTGATGGTGAAGAGCGAAGAGAATCCGCACATCGTAGTTAGTGTCTATACGGCCAGTGGTGCCTTGGCTATGCGACAAGGTCTGAAACTGGAGGAAGGACATGAACGTCTAGGTGTGTCCATGCTTCCTGCAGGCATTTATGTTGCAAGGGCTAAGGACAGCGATGGCAACGAGTGTGCTACTAAGTTTGCCAAGAAATAAAACGCCAAACGAGACTTTAAATTGTCAAATTCTTGCTCCGTTGCTCTACGCAAGCGTCACTGTTGCGCAGATGCCGAGCAGTCAAATCGTTAAATCGTAAAATCGTAAAATTGTCAAATCGTAAAATTGTGAAATTACTATATATCCATGGTTTTGCTTCGGCAGGTTCTTCAGGGACTGCCGTCCACCTGAGGAACATGCTCTACGAATATGGCGTAGAGGTAATATCACCCGATATTCCTGTCATGCCCATAGAAGCACTTGCTTTCCTGCAGCAGTTGGTAGCAGAAGAACAACCCTCTCTCATCATTGGGACATCAATGGGTGGCCTGTACACTGAACAAATGTATGGGGTGCCACGCATCATGGTAAATCCGTCCTTCCACATGGCTCGACACCTCACCTTTCAGGGTTTGGGAAAGCGCGAGTTCTTAAACAAACGACAGGATGGAGCCAAGGATTTCCGTGTGGACAAAGAGATGATTGCCCAGTTCCGAGAGGTGGAGAAAACAAGTTTCAGTAAGATTACCGAAGAGGAAAAGACCAGAGTTTGGGGATGCTTTGGCAAGAACGACAAGTTCGTGAACTGCCAACCTGACTTCAAGAAGGCCTATGGCAGTGACCATTTCCAGCTATTCGACGGTGAACATCGTCTTAACGATATCGTACTGAAGCGTGACATATTCCCACTCATCAAACAGATTCTAAACATATAAGATTATGAAGAAGATTTTATTTGCAGCATTAGCCGTGCTACTTATGGCTGGTTGCAACATGAACGAGAAAAAACAAACTGCCGCTGGAGATAATGACAACGATACCACTCTCGTGATGGGTCAGGGCGAAGAAGCCCCAGATTTCACCCTGAAGACACCTGATGATTCCACCCTCACCCTATCCAGTCTGCGTGGTCAATACGTGGTACTCGACTTTTGGGGAACATGGTGCAAGTGGTGCGTCAAGGGAATTCCCGACATGAAAGCATACTACAAGAAATACGAAGGCATGTTCGAGATGGTTAGCATCGACTTTGGCGATAGCGAGGACGATTGGTTAAAAGCCATCGATTCGTTCGATATGGACTGGCTTCACGTCATAACGGATGAGGAAAGTGCCGCCAAGTTACAGAAGGACTATTCCATCGAAGGTTTCCCGACGAAAATAGTCATCGATCCCGAAGGCAAAATCATCCACACCACTGTGGGCGAAGATCCTGCCTTCTATAAATATCTCGACGAACAGTTCGGAGAAGGGTAAACGTCATTCAAGGAGGATGCTGCATGAGAGTCCTGCAGCCTTGTCCTCACTCTGATAAAAGGGAGCAGCGACAATCAATCGCTTGCTCTCTTTCTTTTGGTTTATCTTGAACAAGCGATGCCACAAGGGCAACATCCAGTAACCGGCATTAGCACAAAGAATGCCCGTACCTGCACCAGCAAGCACATCGCCTACCCAATGGCGTTTGTTGTATACGCGAAGGAAGGCTGTCCCTGTAGCAAGTGCATAGGCGGCAGCACCATAACCCCATCCATAGTCGATGCGCATCAGTTCGGCTCCTGTAAAGGCTGTTGCAGTATGTCCAGAGAAGAACGAATTTCGCTTATTCGTATCAGGTCGTTGCTCCTTGATGCCATACTTTGCCGCATTGGTGATGCCTGCCATGAGCAGATGGGCTGTAGCGGAAGCCAGCACACGATCGCGCAGGTTATGCTTCGACTTTATGCCTGTCAGACCAAGCAACACGTGCACAGGACTGGGGATATATTGGAAATACTCGTCTGCCTTGCATGTCCGTCCCTTTTTATTCATGTCTTCATACGCTTTATTTGCCAGCCACGATGTCGGACTCTGGTCAGCCAATCCCCATGCACCAAAACCAATTAGAACCGCGGGGGCAATCAGTTGCTTGGGCTTAAAAACTTGCTCGTGTACGGGAACAGCAATGGTATCTTCCTGGGCATAGGCCATGGGAGCATTAACTAACAGAAGTAGGGATAAGAGCAGGTATTTCATAGTTCTATCTTAAATGTTCCGATAAGTCCACGTGGGATGGTCAGTGTCATATTAGGTCCACGGCTCTCAGGTCCGCGCAGCCCTTGGGGAAAACACATTTCATTGTACACGTTTCCAAAATCATAAATATTGTAACACAAGAGCGTCAGGCTCATGGGATGCCCAGCCAATGTCCAGCAAGCACGGGCATGGAGGTCGATATTGAACAGGGCACTCTCACGACAACCGAAGTTTCCGTCTGTGGGATTGATGCCTCGAGTGGTGACGGGCCTAATTGCCATCTGCACCTGCCCTTGGTCGTTCGTACGCGCTGCCGTATTAAAGACGGAGAACGGCTGACCATCCGTCCAACGGCCATTAATACCAAACTGGAAATGCTTATTCATGTTATAGGCAAGATAGATACGGAGGACATAGGCTCGGTCTTGGTCCATTCGCCCCACGCCTGGGTAATGCCCCGAGGAGTTTTCTATCACATGCTGTGTATTGGGATTTGCAGTCGACTCGGAAAGCACCCCGATGTTGTTTGACACAGGGCCATTTCCCAAAGCCGACAGTCCTGCACCAATCATGGATTGCCACGACAGGCTGAACATGAACTTCCTACCACGATACGTGTAACGCGAGGTCTGTGTCATGTAATAGGGTGTGTTTGTGAAGAAGCCGCCTCCCATGAGTTCGGTCGGTTGATATCCAACGAGGTATTCTCGTTCGCCTGGCATGAGAAAATAGTAACCTGCTTCATCCATAATGCCATTCTCCTCCACACTACCCATGAAACGGGTCATCCAGGTGTGATAGAACTTCTTATAGGATTGCAGAAGAGCTATTTCGTGCCTTCCGAACTTCAAATGTATGGGCAATTGGAAAGTGATGTATGCAGGCTGTTGCAGATGTCGAGCATAGTGATGATGCAGGCCTCCGGTGGTGGTCAACAGTTGATCGGTCCCACTGAAAAAGACATCGCCATTCAAGTAATCGCGACTCATATAACGAAGGTCCTCAATGTTGTAGCTTACCCTGTCATGTCCCAGCAGAAGACCCACTTGGAGCCAGCGTAGGGGTTGCCAGTCGAGACCGAGATGGGCATACAGATTAGGTGATACTTTTGTACGGCCTGACAGGAGCATTCCATCCAGAGACATCCCCAAGTCGCCTTGCAATTCCAATTTGTCGGCGTAACGGCGATGGACTCTCACTGCGACCCGATTCTCCAAAAGCCCACCTGTGAAAGCATTGCTTCGCCAGTCGTAACGATAGAGAGGCAGGGGTTCCGACTGAAGCATGTGCTGAGCATAGACCTCGTTTTCAAACGTCTCCGTCGAAGGACGGAAATGCAGAAGCGAGTTGTAAGCATTAGCCGTAAAACTGAGCCAAGGCAACAACGGACGATCATAGGTGAGTGCCCATGACAGTTCATGAGCCTCTCCGTCGGCCATCCAGGGTTCCAACGACTCACCGTCTTGATCGATGATGTTGCGCGAGAAATCCAAATCAGCATGTCGTACACGGTTGGTGGCCCAAGTCAGGCCTGTCGTCAATCCTCGTCTCTTGGCATAAAGCGAAGCGCTATAAGTATTCAGGCGCATCACCTCATTGGGGTTCATATAGAACTCCGCCCCATAGTTTTCTCGACCTGAGAGGTTTATGAGGTATCCAACCTTGTCCAAACGTCTGCCCGAGGGCAGTTGTCCGTCGAACTGCACTTTATAATACTCTGCAGGATATCGGGGTTGACTTGGAATCAAGCCCTCATGATTATAGTTGGGATACATTTGCTGACCGACCTTTGCCACGATATGTTGACGAAGACGCCTGCCTTGCCGGTCGTGAAGCGAATAGGCAACATCAACACTCCCCTGCCCTCGGGCATACTGACGCCGAAGTATGGTCTTCGGGTCATAAGCGCCCTCGATACCTGTTCCGTGGAACCAGTGTACGATGCCCTCCGTTGTCTGATTAATGCCTCCAAGGCCTCCCCTGTTGTAGCTCAGGGCGGCGTAGTCGGAAGCCAATGTGTCGAGAGAGAAAGACATCACTGAAGTGGCAGGGTCTATCCGCAGGTCATACTGTTCCATATTGGGGACATAACTGGTGCTGCCTGCAGTAAAGCGGTTGTCCACTCGGAAACCATCTAGGTAATACCTGTTCCACCGGTAAGAATTGCCATCGAGGGAGAACATGAGTTGCCCCGACTCGTCCCATTGTCCTAAATGAAGTCCTTGATAGACAGTATGATCACTTAGGGCGTCAAGCCAATGCACGAGATGGTCTTGTTGGTAGAAGTCGCGGAAGAACTCGGCTTTGACCGAGTCCGTATAGGTCTGCGCCTGAACCGTCACGTTCAGTAGCAACACCAGAAACATACTTATACCTATTCTCTTTCTCACTATTTTAACAACTCATTTATTAATGACAATTCTCCCCTTTTCCCTTGGAGAGGGCCGGAGTGAGGTTTTTCACTTCTTCCCATTCAAAACGTCCCACCTGTACGCCAAACCGAGACGCACCTGATGGAAGGGATAGTCGTGCAGACCATACTGATAAGCCGCCACTATGTCGAACTGGCGAATATGCCAATTCAGGTCTGTCCGCAGCACCATCGGCTGGTCATGAGCGTTCTTACCCCCATGACTGGCATTATGTTCCCAACCCGAATAGCCAGCAAACGTCTCGGATAGTGAGAAATGGCTGTTTTCCCACATCGCCTTGACGCCAAACTGCACAGCATCGTTCTGCCTTCCGTTGTCGGTCTGCCAACAGAGGAACCCCGTCGATAGGGCCAATCGCATACTGTGAGCCCACTGTTTATTATGCCCCACACCACGCATTGATTTTGCCACCGAAGTGTCGAAGAAATAACCCGGAGCATCATAATATCGGGCATAGTAGAAATAGTTGCTCGAGGCAGTCTTTAGGACTGCGCGTGCCGTCCAGTCTGGTCTCCAGTGGCGTTCACGCATCAGTTGAACATCGATACTTACATACACATCGCCCGGCACATGTCCTTTCTTTGCGGCAACCATATTCTCCTCTTCAACACGGCAACGCTTGAGGTTCTCCTCCGTGTTCTTCCACCACTCCGTCACGGGCATCCAAGCCGACAGGTTCACGCGGTCAGTCCACAGAGGGATGTTAAGTTTGAGAGCAATGTCTGTCGTATGATCATCGAAAGTTCCATGAAAATAGTCACCTGCCAACTCCACACGCAATTCACGACTGACGCGTCCGTCCAAGACCTCAGGCACTTGGAAAGCATTGGGCCCGAAATAGTACGGCGAAATCAAGGTCGCCGTATTCAGTGGTGACTTGTCCATAGGTGTCTGAGCCACAGAGAGCAGAGGCCATAAGAGCATGCAAGCAAGGGCAAATCTCTTCATCTTATAATATTTACGTGCAAAGATACGAATAAGCGAGAAGAATCACAAAAATAAAGTGATATAATGCATTCAATAAACAAAATGCAGGCTTGCATGCAAATTTTTTATTGGATGTATGAGACCGTTAGGTCGGAGTAGCGCAGCTACATCACTTTATTGATGTATTCTCGAGTGAAAGTATCTTCGGCGAAGCCAGAGATACGATTAAGCGAGACTTCGAAGAAGACTCAAAGATATAATAAACAGACCGAAACACCAAACTTGCTGGGATGAGACATTCGCGAAAATGTATACAATGTATACAGTTTACAGTTATTTTCGTGACCCCCACCTCTAGGAAGTGAAGAGTGAAATGTGTACAATGTGTACAGATTACAGTTTTTTTCGTGACCCCCTATTGGAGGCAGAGAGTGAGAGAAAGAATTATTATGTATAATAATATTCTTTATATATAATGTGTTGATATATAATACTATATAATAATACATATAATAAATATGTAAATAATATTTATCCTCCTCCGCTCGCCTTCCCCTTCAGATTTGCAAGATACCGAGCAGAAAAAAAACTGTAAACTGTACACAAACTGTACACATTCTGTTGACCTACCCCCTCACGTGGAAAACTGTAAACTGTATACATTGTACACATTTTGTTGACCTACACCCTCACGTGGAAAACTGTAAACTGTATACATTGTACACATCTTGTTGACCTACCCCCTCACGTGAAAAACTGTAATCTGTATACATTGTACACATTCTGTTGACCTATCCCCTCATGTAAAAAACTGTAAACTGTATACATTGTACACATTCTGTTGACCTACCCCCTCACGTGGAAAACTGTAAACTGTACACATTGTACACATCCTGTTGACCTACCCCCTCGCGTGAAAAACTGTAATCTGTATACATTGTATACATTTCAGGCAAGGGAGGGAGTGTCGAAAGCCTTAGGTTCAATCCACCTCGAATATAAGATCAATGCGCCTCGAATATAGGTTCAAAACGCAAGAGAAGGAATGAATTGTGTGAGAGCAGGCAGCCTAAAACAGAATAGCCTCCGCATCCTAAGATGCAGAGGCTACTCTCTCTTGAAAAACGGCGGCTACCTACTCTCCCACTTACGCAGTACCATCGGCGCGGGCGGGCTTAACTTCTCTGTTCGGAATGGGAAGAGGTGGAACCCCGCCACTGTAACCACCTTAATATTGGTGACACAATGCG
>CADCHQ010000008.1 GCA_902801325.1 uncultured Bacteroidales bacterium
CAACGTGAACAAGGCGCAGGGCAACGGCATCGCTATCAACCGCGTGCTGAAGGATGCCTATCAGAAGGCGACGGGCACGGACAACATTCCGTTCAAGGCAGCGACGTTCAACCGCGTGTTCTGCAACATCGAACTGTCGAACCTGCACACCGACACCCATGTGGCGAACATCGTGGTGGCTACCAATCAGCAGGGCTTGCAGGTGGCTATCGGTGCGCACTGCCACGCCTGCCGTAATCAGACAATCCTCGGTGCCTCGCACCTCGTGAGCAGTTACGGAGGACGCAAGCAGGTGGACCCGCAGGAGTTCCTGCAAATGGTCTATCAGATGTTGCAGGGCTATCGCTTCGTGGATGACATGGAGGCACTGCGACGAATGCAACAGTATGAGTTGAAGGACGAGCATGTGCTGATGCTGATGGGCTATCTGCGCTACCTCTATGCGAAGTACAACAGCCGTGACGCTGCTATACGCTCTCAGGTGACGGGCAACTATGCCATCTACCCGATGGACGCAAGTCAGCTGAACCGCTTCGACCAGACGATTGTGCAAACGGAACGTGCCTTGCAGGGCAGACCGATGACCGTCTATGACATCTATCAGGGTGCTACGACTATCTACAAGGTGGCTCGGACGGATATGCCGAACATCCTGCCGCAGAACCTGGCGTTTGTGCAGACACTGAATGAGGTGTTCGGGCTTAACATCAATTCATAATTCGTAATCACTATGGCAAAGCAAGAATTAACTCCTATATTGCGTCAGTTCCACGACCTGAAGCAGAAGCACCCCGATGCGGTGCTTCTCTTTCGCTGTGGAGATTTCTACGAGACCTACGAGGACGACGCAAAGACTGTTAGCAAGGAGTTGGGAATCACGCTCACCAAGCGGACGGGCAGCCCTAAAGGTGAGGGCTACATGGCTGGATTCCCTTATCACGCTCTCGACACCTATCTGCCGAAGATTATCCGTGCTGGGCATCGTGTGGCTATCTGCGACATGCTCGAACCACCTAAGAAACTCGTGCGCCGTGGCAGCGACGAGCTGACTACTACCGCCACAAACAACCGAATCAATAACCCTCAAACAACCGAAAACAATATGAAACTGAATCTTTCCAACACCAAGTCCGAGAACCAGAACGTGCAGAACGCACGAGTGATGAACCCCACAACGGCTATCGTGCCCGCCACACCCGCACAGGACATCGTGGATGCCGACTTCGAGGAAGTGAAGCCCGAACCCGCCGCAGAGGAGAAGCCCAAGAAGAAGGTGACGCTGAAGAAGAAGCAAGCTATCAGCGAGGCACAGCCGGCACAGGTATCTACTCCCATCCCTACAAGGGAGGGGCAGGGGGAGGGTCTGCTTCCCCAGGTGCAGTTCTCCACCTACACCACGAAGCGCGGTGACACGGCTCCGCAAATCATCGGTTTCGGCGGTGAGGATGACCCACGCTGGAAGGCGCACAAGGATGCAGGTAACAAGTATGTAAGCGCATCCTTCCGTAGAGACCTGTCAGGGAATAAGGTGTATGTGCTGTTGTTCGGCACGAAGTATATGAATGTTGCCAAGGCACTGGCTGGAGCCTACAACACCAACGATCGCAACGCATGGAAGCGTGCCGAAGATGCCTGCATGGCTATCTATGAGCAGGCACAGCGCGACGGCAAGGCACAGTGGGAGGCTAAGAAGGCCGAGTGGAAGGCTAAGGCTGACGAGAAGAAGGCCGCCAAGGAACAGGCGAAGAAGTGCTATACGAAGGAGGATGTGGTCGCCATGCTTGCCGATGTGCTGGCAGGCAAGGATGTGCCCGAGGACATCAAGAAGCTGCTGAACAAGGCTTCGTAAAATTTATAATTTACGATTTAAATTCATAATTTGCAATTAACGCTGCGCTATCGGCATGACGGGCTATAAATATGTCACACAGCAGGATTTTTCAACTGGGTTTAAAGCCTATTAAGAAAGAAGACTATGCAAGCTCGGAGCAATTCTATGACAACTCTCATGACTTTGCCGACTATATAGGAGACGAGGTTGAGGGAGCCGAACGCAAGGAGGACATCGGGCGTTTGGCAGACACGTTAAAAGACATTTTCACGCTGGATGCGGAAAACGATGCGTTGGTGTATAAGGGGGAAAGCGCTATGTCGGCTTTCAAGGCCGAATGGGCTGCTGGAATAGCCAAGGCTGCATCGGTCATCAATGGTCGGAACGTGGTTGAATCTCGCCACAGATACGAGGTGGAGAAAGTATGTGACTGTACCCATCTGAACACTGGTTTCCGCTTCAAGATTGAGGGTTGGAGCGACTATGCCGAAACGGCGGCAGAACTTGTATCATACGTCGCCAGCGAGATGAAGCATGGAGCCAAACTCTATGTTGCAGCCGTCATAGACTATCATTGTTGAACAATTAAAACTAAGAACTATGGACAAGATACTATCAATGTTTTTCGAGGCAGGGCGGTGGGAATACGCTATTGCCAAGGGCGTGGGTAAGGACGTTCCGAAGAACGTGCTATTTCAACTATGCAAGCCGGAGGTACGGCTGAAAATGTACGAGGCCATCCGAACGGGGCAGTACGAGATTGCGCCGCCACATACGGCGCTTATTCCAAAGGACATGCCAGGCGAGTTCCGCACGGTATATGTGAACGAGGCTGCCGACCGAGTGTTGCTCAGTATTGCCAACGACCTCCTTTTTGAGTTGATGCCAGACAGGGTGCATCCACGATGTAAGTCATACCTGAAGGGTGTTGGCTGCGGAAGGGTGGTGCAGGAGGTAAGCCTCACTATTGCTCGGAGCAAAAAGTTAAAAAGTGAAAAACTCGGGTGGAAGAGCGACCTGAGCAAGTATTTTGACTCGGTTCCTATTGAGTTCATCGACCGAGCATTCGACATGGTGGAGGAAAGGCATGGACGGAGCGCATTGATTGATGTACTTCGCAAGTATTACCATTCCGACCTCTATTTCACTCCGGAAGGAGACCTGTGCGAGAAATATCAGTCGCTGAAGCAAGGATGTTCGGTGGCTTCATGGCTGGCCGACGTTATTCTCTATCATATTGACGAACGTCTGGCAAGGTTGGACGGATATTATGTCCGTTATTCTGA
The DNA here is from genome assembly GCA_902801325.1 of uncultured Bacteroidales bacterium. GTDB lineage: Bacteria > Bacteroidota > Bacteroidia > Bacteroidales > Bacteroidaceae > Physcousia. Next base: position 3,118 of record CADCHQ010000008.1, read on the forward strand.
TGATATGCTATTCGTCGGTAATGATGCGGAGGAAGCTATGGTAATCCTTACGGACGAACTTGCTAAAATGAGCATGAAACTCAACCCGAAGAAGGTTGAGTGGCTGGATGCAGGCCATTGGTTTAAGTTTCTTGGATTCTCTATTAAGGGGAGAAACATCAGTCTTTCGTCAACTCGAATTAAGACTTTCCAAAAGGAAATTGAGGCAAGGACCATACGTCAGCGTAGTACGACAGCCCTTAAGGCTATAAATACTGTCAACCGCTATCTCTATCGTGGTGACGGTCAGGGACACTCGTGGGCTACTCAGGTGTTGCCTATTGTGAACGTGAGACAGGATATAGACACGCTGAATGCTTTTGTCATGGACTGCCTACGTGCCGTTCATACGGGTAAGAAGAAACTTGGAGGTCTTGGCTATGACAAGCAAGGCAAGACGGGTTGTATAGTTCGTGGCATGGGCAGGAATGTGACTGCAAACCGCCGCAAGACGGGTGACGACATCGGAGGCTATGTGTCGCTGGGTTGTATGCAGAACGCCTTGCGGACAAGCAAGGCGGCGTATGACACACTGGTGAGAGGACTGAATCGGAGTAACCAGAAGAATACTCAGAATACTCAGAGCGAACAGACCTCTATCGAGGAACTTGAAAGCGCCTATGCCGTATATAAGCATAGCATCCCGTCGGAAAAGACGATGGGCCGCATTTCTCGCTTCTATGCTCTGCCTGAGTGCGAGTTGAGCAACGACGATATGCTCTATGGCGTTTCGAGAGAGCAAGCAGAACGAGAACTGGAAAAGGCACTGGCTGCCTTTGCCTACCCCGAAGATGCGGGGTGGTTCTGGCAGAGCGATAGTGACCCCGACCTTGTGGTGCTGCGCCAGTGGTGTAGTGCTGCATGAGGACTATTCCCCACCGCACAGCGGGCAGTCTGCTTATGGCAACACCGATTTAATCAGCCGCGTTTTAACCAGAAAGGGCGCCGTCATTCACTTCCATTGTCAGTTGGAAGTGCAGACGGCGCCGTATCTGGCACACGCTGCTCATATCAAGTCTATAAAGAAGATGTGCAAGGTTGCAAGGAGCAGACAAACAAGCCTCGCACAAGGCTATCCCTGCGTGGGGCGGTGTATCTTTAGGTTCCTGCGTTTCAAACGCGGGTTTTCACTGAGCCCTTCTGTGCTATTTCACAGCCTGGCTCGGTTACAACCCGCACGACGCAGGCACTTATCATCAACCGTATAAAGGCTATGTGCCATGCCGTAAGGCGCAGGGAATAAAAATAATAAAATAAACAACAAATTTCAAAACTTAAAATCATTACAACTATGACTACCAACAAAAACAACGTGAACAACAACATGAGTAACAACGAGACTAAGGTAATGTGCCCCGTATGCGGCACGGAGTTCGCTATCGGCGAGCACGAACACAGAGTGAAGAACGCTATCAGCATCGGTAAGGACAGCGGGCTTGGCGAGGTGTATCTGCCCGTAAGCAAGCGCGGTCAGGCATTGGAATCTGCAGGTATTGACACCACGAAGTACTTTTCCATCAACCTTCCCACGGGTGGCAGTCAGCTGATGAAGTTGACAGACGAGGGTGTGCCCGTCGCAGTGACGGCTGACGACCCTATCATGCAGCAGATTGTGCAGGGCGGCACTGTGCCTAACCGCAACCTGTTCCGCCGCTGGGTTATGTCGCAGGTGTTCCACGGGCTGCAGGATCGCGGAGGTTTCTCGGATTGGCTGAAGTGGCACGGCTATAAGTATCAGTGGGAGATGCTGGTAGAGGAACTGCGAGTGCAGGCTAAACTCTACGGCAAGGACATGGAGAACTACGAGGCCCGCAACCGCTGGTTCAATCGTGAGTTGTGCGTGACAATGGCAAAGGACTATGTGAAGCAGTTGCGCAAGGATGCTTCCGAGCGTCCCACACACAAGTGCAAGGGTGTGCCCTATATCATATTCGGTAACAAAAACTACTTCGTCTCGGACATCGAGAAGAAGTTGGTATACCCCGTGGAGTTGCGCATCTCTGCCATCGAGTCATCGAAGAATCCGCAGCAGTTGTACAATGCAGTCCTTCACTTCTGGCAGAATACGCCCTGTAGCAGTAACTATTACGACCAGTGCGCCGCATGGAAGGATGCCTACAAGGGAATGGGGGCCTATGCCACGATGCAGAACCTGCTTCGCTTCCACGGATGCAAGTTCCCCAAGGATAACGACTTCTATACCAGAAATCTGACTGGTCTGCAAATGCTGGAGAACGCCGCTATTTCCTATTCCGACGGCGATGGCTGGCGTTTGTTCGGCCTTATGAAGCAGATGCTGGACGAGAACGGAATCAACATCGACGCTAAGATGCGCGAGTGGGCTAAGGAAAAGAAAGCCAAGAATCTGAAGCGATAAGCGTCGCAGACACGAATGGTCGTGCGGCCTATTCGCTGTGAGACGTGCAGACATTTTAGTTGATCAGGATTTCAACCTGTGAGTTCATCTCGATCGGTCCGACATCCCTATGGTATGTGGACCAGCTCGAGATGACCTGACAGGCCATCCTGATCATCTCATCAACACGATACAGACACGCACCATGCACGGAGCACAGCGTTGAGAAGAAAGACTGAGCATACAGTTTATTGTACCTGCAAGACGGGCATACTTTAGTGAACAGTTGATAAGGGAAGGCGGGGCCAGCCGTCGTATCCCTATTGTTATACGACGGCTGGAACCGCCTTCGTATCTAACTGTTGACATCAAGCGAATATAGTCATGTGCCAAGTCCGTGAGCAGGGTAGGGGGAGCGCACCCTATTTAACTATCCGCAAGGCATCCACGCTTTTCAAAGTGCCGGTTCACAATTTTACCTGGATTCTACTGGGATATTCCCAGTTTCTCCAGGTAAGTTATACCGGCATCTTATCAACGCAGTAAAGTCATGCGCCACGGATGATGAGCGATAGAGAGGATGGCTGCGCATACAGCCTATTTAGTTTTGCAGAGCGGTATCTTTAAGTGCCATCGCTGGGAATAAGCTCAGTTCAGAAAGGCGGCCATCAATAAGATGGCGGCCTCCTCTGATTTGAGCTTCTCGTCGATGCCTTTATCAAACAAGTAAAGTATTATGCCAGACCGCGAGGCAAACGAAGAAACAAGCCTTTTATCCCGCAGTGGCTATGACCTATGCCTTTGATGGCACTGCGGGAACAAATAACGAAGTTTTCATAATTTGAATTTTTGAGTTTCAGGGCCGGCCCGTCGTGATGACGCGCCGTTCCTTTTCCTTATGGAATTTACACAACTATCCCCTATCCAAATGGAAAGTGGGGAAACAATAAAAATTAATTACTATGAAAAAGAAAGAAATTATCCCAGCACCGATTGACAATAAGAACCTTATGGAAGATTCCTTTGAAGAAGATATTTTTGAGGATTTTTATGCGGCACCTGACCATTATAGGAATGGCGTGCGACACTTGGTGGGGTTTCTTCATCTTCCTGATGATGGGATTGATGGATATGTGAGTGCAAAGTGGAATTTCGGTGATTCCAGTATTACAATTGCACTACTTGCCTATCCAAACCAAGAAGATGTAAACCAGATATGCGACGTTATATTCTCCTTTTACATAAAAGTTTTTAAGGAAATGGAATATGCTTGCAATGAAAATTGCTTTGACGATACGAAATTCTGTGTTGGTTTTGACCATAATGGATATTCCATGAAAGTGAGTTTTTGGTGGGAGGTGAAATAGTAGTGGACACTCACCCGCAGAGGCTATGACCCATGCCTTTGATGGCACTGCGGGAACAAATAACGAAGTTTTCATAATTTGAATTTTTGAGTTGCAGGGTCGGCCCGTCGTGATGACGCGCCAGCCCTTTTAAAAGAAAATGATTTACGCTAATATATACGCTTATGACAACAAAAGCTATCAACGAGGCTCTGCAGGCCGGAAAGGTAGTGGTGCTGCGGAACGCACCACATTTGTGCATTGTTCCGGACTTGTTTGGCGAACTGGTGGTGGTGAGCCGGCTGTTGGAGCCGTTCGACACACGTCTGGCTACCCTTGCCGATAAGCGGCAGGCTGTCATCTATGAGAGTAAGAAAAAGCATTAACACATAAAACTAAAGCCTTATGGAAAAGATTGACAACAAAAAGATTGCCATGTCGCTATTGCTGCAGTGTGCATGGATGTGGGAACGCTGTACACGTAACCCCAACGAGGGAGAGTTTAGGCTGACGGACGTAGTTCAGGGCCTGACAAGCCGTAACCGCACTAATACGAAGCCAGGATATACACTGGTGGATATGGGATTTTGCAAACACTGGGAATACTTCGCCGACGGCATCGACGGGATGAACAACTTCGACTATGTGAAGAGAGAAGTGTCGCTGGTGTTCAATGATTTTAACTGTTCCTACAAGTTGACGGATATATTCTCTGTTGCCAAGGCGTTCTGTCAAGCTAATGCCTGCCAGAGCCTTATGAACAAAACGGTCTTTGGCTATAAGGATGGAGAACGCTATTGCCGATTGCCAGAGGAAATGTCTTCGACGTCCGCAACAAGGAAAAAGGCGGTTGTGAAGCGGGTTTCACGGCCCAAGGCTATTGTTCCACCGACATTGGCCGACCGACTTCGTGAGGCGCTGCTCCGACAACTGGCAGCATAACATTGATATGACAAAGTTTAACAAAAACCAAGCCCCAAAACGACTATGACACAGACAATGACATTGGCACAGGCCGCACGCCAGATGGAAGAGAGCGGCACACAGATTAAGGTCGGGCACTTCGGTGCGTTTGCCGACTTCATGTCTTACTTCGAGGTACACTATAAGCCGCTGCTGGAGGCTATTAGCGGCGGGGCCGCGCTCGACGATAAGCAACGCCACCTGCTGAACTTCTTCTGCGACGACATGCTGAGCGCGTTCAGCGAGCCGGAGGCGGACGAGCCTGCCGACCCTGCCTACACGATGCCGGCGGACGACCCCGCACAGGATGTCTATGCCGAGTACAGCCCGGATATGCGCAAGGCGGTGGCCTATATCAACGAGCAGTTAGAGCCGGAAGACAAGGCTATCATCTGCGCCAAGGTGGATAAGAACTTCAAGCAGCACATGAATCCTGCCTACGGCATCGACGACGGCAAGATTATCGACTTGCTGGAAGAGTACGGTGAGGACCACGACCTGCCCGAAGGGTGGTGGATGGAAGAGTGCGACATGGACGACATTGTACTACTGATAAACTTCGTGAACTGAACAAGGAATGAACTAATAAAACAAATTGACTATGGCAATACGATACAATGGAACAACCATCGGCACACTGACGATATGTCAGGCCAGGAAAGAGAAAAACAGCAACGGCGAGTACGTCGAAGTGAAGGACGAGAAGGGTCACACGGTATTTAAAAAGTTTCCGATACAGATACGCGATAGCAACTGTATGGCAACTTTCCTGCATGTCTACAAGGAAAAAGAGCCGTTAGACCCTAAGAGGCCATGGATACATGTACTGGTTATGTTCTTCATGGATGAGCAGCATCTGAAACGCTGCCTAAAATCGGACGGGAAAGAGCAAACTTTTGAATCCATTTTCGGCGGCAAACTGAAGAACATACGGCTGAACGTCTATTATAAGAATATGCTGACGCTGGCCAAGTACATGGTTCGCGACGGGCTAAAAGTGACCTGCTACTACCAAAAACCAAAATAGAAGAAACTATGAATGATACAAGAAATATCGTCATTGACGAAAAAAATGAGAAACAGCAAGTAATTAACTACCTGACCGACCTGATGGCCACCATACAGAACTACTATTTCAAGTCGCGTATGGAAGGACATCCGCTGTGGGTACATGAACGCTTTGACAACAGTGCGGCTATCAGTATCGACCTCTACCACTTTGAGGGCGATGGCAAGCCGGTGTGTGATGGGCTTAATCCCTGTACAATTACCTGTGATGATGGTTCCCAGATGAAGGGCAATCTTTACTGCATGAGTTATGACCCAGATGATGTTACTCCACTCACGTTTGTTTTTGACGAAGAAACGCTCGGAGATATGGACGTTGACCCTGAAGATGTTCCAGAGGATGTGTTAAAGGGTATTACAGAATGGCTGGAGCAGGCTATGCAGCCTACATCGCAGGAGGAACCTGCAACGCCAAGCGCGAAGGACGTCATCGCTCTATGGAGCGACTGGTGTATGGACTATGCCGACGAAAACCTGTGGCTCGACTACATGGTAAAGCACCCCAAGGGGCACTGCAACCGCAAGCACCTGCAAGAGAAGTGGGACAGCTGTTACAACCAGTACGGCAGCGAGGCTGCTATGACGATGTTCTGGCGGCAGCTCGACAACACCAACCGCGACATCCTGACGGAGTACGTCACGGAGGTATGGCACAAGGACTGAGAACACGAATTACACGAATTAAACGAATTATCGAGTGACCTATGACAGACAAGAGGTTCTATGTCACCATCGAGGTGACGGCACAACTGAGTGGAGAGCTGGAAAAGAACACCGAGGCGAATAGGCAGGAAATCCAAAACCGACTGCGCCGATGGTTCTATGACCCCAAGAGTCGTAAGCTGGACTACGACTGCTACATCCACAATGAGAACATCATGAGTATTAACGACGAAAACGGCAAGGAATTATGAAGACGTACAAGGAAATGCAGGAAACGTATCAGACTCTGCGCGACGAGCAGGAACGCCAGTATGAAGCCATGAATGAACTGGCAGAGAAGAGCCGCGAGGCGGCGCTTCGCTACCAGCGTATCGCTGCCCGCAAGATGGGCGAGGTCCACAAACTGAGACGCAAAGCATGGGGATGCCGCAAGGTAAACTGGACGGAGGGACTGTTGCTGCCGCTATTGCAGGAGATTGACCGCAGGACGGGGCTGAACTTCAGCGAGAGTCCGCGTCCCACGTTTGGCATCGGTTGCGAGTGCCCTGTGTTTGCGAAAGACGAGAATGGCAAGGCTATCGCGATGTTGAAGTTCACACCGAGTTTCAGCAGTGACCGCACACTGTACGTCAAGACGGGTGAGCGCGACAATCTCTATGCCGAGGGTACGATTGGTGCCATCAACGGGCTTAACGACAAAGAAGTGGAGGTGGAGAGCGTGGAGCAGGTGCTGGATATCCTCTATCGAAACTACCCAGAACTGAAAATGGCATGACCCTGTGAGATTTTGAAAAGATTTTGTATAATTCCTCGCCACAAGGCGACTAAAACAAGAACAACTATGACAACAACAATCGACATGAGACCGAAGCCTTTTGTGCTGCCATTCTTCTACACACAACTGGACATTATTGCTAAGAACAGGCTACGCCTATGGCAAGAGCACAGGCGAACACTTGGTGAGGGAAGTGTGTTCGCATGGCACACCTGGGGCATGGTGCGCAACAGCGATGGTGATATGGAGCCGGACTATGGTTCGGGCCTACATATAACATCCGACATCGCCAAACCCTTGCATGATGCGAAGGACTTTGCAGAGTATCACCAGCGTCATGCAGACGAGCACGGAGGACTGAATGTAGAGGACTGCTGGGAGTTTGGCAATGCCAAGGACTATGACGGCGGTGATATTCAGCCACGCTCGCTGCTCTATGGTATGCGGCTGAGCTTTAACGACGGAAGCGTCCTCTTCTTCCGCATGGAATCCAAACTGAAAGAAGAATTAAACGAGAAAGAACTATGACACAAGAGCAAGTGACCCGCATCCTCACGGACATCTGCGAGGACAACGAGAAGAACGACGGCAGCGTGAAGGTGGAAATCCTGCACGGCGCACAGAGCCACACCGTCATCGACGCACGCAACAACGCCTGGGACATCAACGACGCTATCCTCATGTGCTGCACCGGCCACGGCACACGATGGGTGGACTGCGAGAGTATTCACTGTATCGGTATCTAAAACTAAGGCCACACAGATTACACAGATTTTTAATCAGTCCCGCAGGAAGCGCAGATATACGCAGAAATCATTTCTGCTATTTCCGTTATTTCTGCGGGACATAAAACAAAAACGACTATGAATAAACCAACATTTTTCCCTGGTGTCAAAGCAACTTGCGAGGATTGTCAACACTTTGGATGTACTGGCTACCACAGTTACTATTGTTCACATAAAGAGCGTGATGCGGGACCTTTCGACACCATTTGTGAGTGCTACATCGACCATAGGACAGGAGAGAGAATTAACCAATAACAAAAACGATTATGGATAACATAAATAGAGAGCACCAGGCTGCACAGTATATTATCGAGTATCTGGCAGCACAGGTTGAGAGAGAAAATAGACTATGTTTAACAAAAACCGAAAACCAGCATGAACAAGGAACAACGAAAACGCCTGAATGAACTTATAGAACAAGTTGAAGGCATCGCAACGGAAATACAAGAGATGGCCGAAGAAGAACAGGAGAAGTATGATAACATACCGGACAATCTGAATGAAAGCGAACGTGCCATGTCTATACAGGAGGCCGCGGATAACCTGCAGGAAGCGTCTGACGACCTTACGAACTGGTGCGACGATACACGGTGCAATCTTGAACTGTAAATGTTTAACTTTTAAAAAGAAGAAGAACTATGGTTGAAAATTGGATTCTTGCAATCATTGTGATCCTTGCCGCAATGACAGTCGATGTAAAGTGATGGATTATGGATGGGGTTTACGGACTTACACTTATGTCACCCGATGGTAGGGAGCAACGCACACTCGCATGGCTTCCTACCGACGAGGTGCGACAGGACTTCTATGAGAAAGCCCGCAAAAGCGGACTGAAGATTGTTGAAAAACGTAAATAAAATCAGAAAAACTGATATTTATTCAATTAAAATCTGTATATTTGCAGCAGCTACAACTTAAAATAATTACAGCTATGGTTGAAAATTGGATTCTTGCAATCATTATGATCCTTGCCGCAATAAAATGCGGATGCAAGTAAAGGAGTTTTTAATTTTTTAAGACCCCGGACTGATCGGTTAAACAGTTAAACATTATGGCAAACGTATTTTGCATTACTTATGGCGGACGCGCCAACAACGGGAATACCTACATTCCCTACAAGGCAATAGCACACACAGCAGAAGAGGCTATTGCAGTGATTAATACCTGGAATACTTACGGGAAGCCAGACTCTCAGGCCCTGAACCCTGAGTGGCTGCACATTAAGGTAAACGCTATTACAGAGCAGAAAATTCGTGACCTATTTTGCAATGGTTTCGGTACCTATCCCAGCGGTGAACCACGCACCTACGCAGGGTTCAAAACCACGGGATGCGGTGCATGGGAGATAGGCTTCCATCCTGCTTTGGCTGATACCATTGAGGAGCATGAGCGCATTTATAAAGAACAGCGAGAACGCGCCAAGGCAGAGCGGATGCGAGTAGCAGAGGAAACTCGTCAGCGCCGTATGGTAGAGTTGATGGCCCAGCGTAGAGGGTGGTACCATGTGGAGCTGGGACTGGAACTGAGTGTATTTGCCGTTCATGGCAATGATTACATTACCCACAGTACTTTCGAGGGCAATGTTGTTGCCGACAGCGGCATGGATGCCTATTACAAGGCAGTGAAGCATGTGAAGGAGCATCCCGAAGAACTTATGCACCGGGGCAACATGGCCGTGCTGCAGTTCTATGCCCAGCCGGACGGCGGCAACGGACTCTCCTACGACTGCACCTTCCTCGGCGCGAAGACCGACGAGGGCTATAGCGTAGAGAAGTGGGAAGAGTGGAAACGGGATGGAAGTATCTGATTGTTTGCCAAGATTACCTAAATAATAACAACCAAAACCAGAACAACAATGAAAAAGCTAATGACAATTGCGCTACTGCTGTTGGCAGTGATGACAGTTTGCGCACAGGGAACATGGAGCGTGTCACACCGTGAGGCTGACCCGATGAAAGGAGAAGAATCCAAAGATGTGTATATCTACAAAGACGCAGGAATAGGTTCTGTGGTCGTATGGGACTGGAACAAAGCAGACTTCCGGCTTATCACAGATAAGGGGATGTTTCGGACGCGGGTGTCCTCAGGTTCTGTTTTTGTTCTCGTTAAGGTTGGTTTTTACGACGAACAAGGAAATATGGAGGAGATGGTGACAGTAAATCTTCTGCCAGAGGACAACCAGATGAAGAAATATATAGCGACCGCTGACTACTACATGTTTGGACGGAAGGACATCCGTAAAATCATTAAGCATCTAAAGTCGGGCAAAGGTTATGTGCGCTTTTTGGTGGAACGATTTAATGATACGGAATTTGACTTGAAGGTAACGCCATACAACAATAATATATAACATGCGCGTGCGCATGTATGGATGAACTCTCGTTGTTGCTAACGATAGTGATTTTGAGTTTTGAATGCCCTGCGTCGGGATGACGCGGGGCATTTTTTTTTTTAGAATAAGATTATTTAGCAGTTGAAATATTGATAAAACCGTCGTTGTTGATTTGCTCAATATTAACGCTGTTAATGCGCACTCGTTTTTCGAGTAGTTCGTGCTTTGCAAGCAACGCCTCGTACTTGGTATTAAGATTGGCAATGATGTCGTTCAGATTCTCCATCTTTTTATTTAAATTGTCGATGTCTGCGCGGAGATCTGCGTTGTTTGTGGCTATATTCGGAGATTCCGTGGTTCGCTTGTTTTTCTTTGGATCTGGATTGGGGTCAATTAAAATGGAGAAAGGGTCGATTTCAAACGTCTCGCAAACTGTAAGGAAACGCATGACGGGTGTACGTGTCGCACCAAGTAGTGAGTTTCGGAGTCGCGAAGGAGTCATACCAGTTTTTTGGGAAGCCAGTTTCCATGTGGCGTCAGTGCGTGTGCTGACGATGTTTTGTAGGGTGCCGGCATCATAGCTACAGGGTAGGTAAGGGTCTGAGATATAGTCATCTCTCCGTCCGCAGATATCAGTGTGGCCAAAAGAAAACATACGTCGAACGGGAATGTGTAGGCCGTTGGCAATGGCAAGCAACTGCTGAATAGAGATGTCGGCGGGCTTTTGCATGAGGGTGTACCAAGTGGATGTGGCAATGTCGGTGGCGGCAATTATGTCGCGTGATGGCATGAAGATAATACTTCCAAGCGTAGTGATAAGTTTGGTGTTGAGTTTTGGGTAATTCATAACACTTTTCGATTTTATTTTACATAATATAGAAAATTAATCTCAAAAATGTTTGTTGATTCTCGAAATAGTTGTACCTTTGTCACAAAGTTACAACAATTTTTAGAATTTACAACTATGGCAGAAAGGAAAATTCAAATAGTGCTGTCTATCAGGTGCTATTTTCGCAACCTCTGGTCCGCATTGTTGGGAAGAAATTTATTCAAGGAAGAGTTGGAGCGTCTTCGCGTGGAACATAAGAAGAATGTAGAAGACGTTCTTGCGCTCAAGGAACGATACTGCAATTGTGTTGACAAAATGGACGCGGATGGGAAACTTATTATAAGCCTACAGACGCTTGTGGAGAATCTGCGTGAGAACCTTACCGATAAGAACAAACTGATTGATCTCGTAAAGAAAGATTATCAGGAAAGAATATTGAAATACAATGCAGAGATAGACAGACTGCGTACTGAGTTAAGAGATTTAAAGGCATCTGGACAACCCGTTTAATGTCGCTTACTAATGCAACGGTGACGACTTGGATTAATATGCGTAGGGTCGTCACTATTTGGAGACAGACGTAACGCCGAAGCGTCAGGAAATAAAAGAAGCTGCTTGCGAAAGCTATTATTTTGTGTTTGTGTTGGGATATAATTCACAATAAGGGTTCGAGTCCCGTGTCTCCACGAATAATGTAAAATGTAACCCTTCTTTGCTGGCAATTTGCCGGCAATTTGCCGGCAAAATGAGTTGCAAAAAAATAATAATTGATAGATTCTGATTGAAAAAAAATAGGATAATGGACATAGGACAAGCAATTAGAACCATGCGCATAAAGCAGGGTATGACGCAGAGCCAGTTAGCCGAATTGTGTGGAATGAGTTTTCAGGCCATTTCAAATTATGAGACCGGAAAAGCATTGCCACCGAAGAGTATCATAGAACTGATGTGTAAGGTGTTTGGTGTGCCAACATCGTATTTGCTCATGGCTTCTATAGAGGAGGGAGATTTCCCAGAAGAAAAGCGCGTTTTATACAGGGCGCTTTTAGAGCCGTTGCGGAATGAACTCCTTGAGGTAAAGAACAAAAAATAATTGTCCTTTAAAAACTCGACGGGTAATAAATACTGATAAACAGCGAAAGCAGGTGGTCAAGTAAGTAAGGTTTGGCGCTACCACTACCCGTTTTTAAAATATATGAGTGAACAATATATAAATAGACTAAATAACATTCCGCTCGTGGATGTGATGCGAGGGTGGGGGTATGTGTCGTATCGCGACGGCGATTCATCGGCTTCATACCTATGCCCATGGCATGACGATCACCATCCGTCGCTTGTGGTGGATAAGGTTTTGCGGAATGGTGCTACTGACCTCGGATTCAAATGTTTTGCTTGTGGACAGGAAGGTTATGGGGCGGTACAACTCGCGGCAAGGCTCATGGGACTTCCCGCAGGACGGATTGCGAAGGAAGATTTGGGCCGTGTACTGAACGAACTGGCTATGCGATGTGATGTGTCACTTCCACAAGACGACGTTAAAAAAAAATACATAGATACACTTCGCGCGACGTTAGTGGGCTGGGATGAGTTCTGCCTGCAGGAACCACAGTACGCTGATATGAAGAACGGCGAGGCGCGGTTTGAGTGTGGCGAGTGGACAGAGGAAGGTCTGAAGGCATTAGGCATGAAGGTGGAACTTGCAACGAGGAAGGCAAAGCGAACGGATTTAGCAGAGAAATCATGGAACGCAGAGATAAAAATTGGTGATGCAATTACCGAGTTTGATCCTGACAGCGGACTTCCGCTTTACCGTTGCTCGTTGGGAAAAGATTTTTATCGAGGCCCAGATAAGGCACAGGTGGAAACGCTAAGTGCATGGGGCGCAGAAGTAGAACGCCTGTTTGGAGTGCAGCCTGTCAGTCGTTTTCTTCAACGCTTTGAACCCAAAAATGGTGGGGCTGCGGTTCGCATTGTCAGGGCGACGAAGAACTACCCAATCTTTATGTTCAAGTATCCATGGGGAATTAAGAAATACGAGCCAAAGGACATTTATGGTACAAACAAGTGGACGTGGTGGAATGTGAAGGAGGATGCTGACCTGTACCACCAGTGGTATTCTGACAGTGCGCTGACGGATGCACTAACACCAGGCGTAATCAAACCAGAGCAGGACGATAGACATCCCTATCAACTTGTGACGAAGAAGGATAAGAATGGAAAGGAAATAGAGGGGGCACAGAAAGAGTTGCGCTTTGAACGTGTGGTGCTTTGCTCCGGTCCGAGGGATGCAATGGCTGTATATTCACATAGCAACGCGCATGTTGTCTGGCTTCACTCCGAACAGGCTGGCTTTGACAAGAAGAACAAACCAAACCGATGGCTTCGGTCGCTAATCTCGAAACTGCTGAAGGTGACAATGGAGGGTGGATTGTATGTGTGTTATGATGAAGATGCTGCTGGCTTGGCAGCAAGTCAGGCAATAGCGCTGAATAATCCACAAGTAAGGTGGCTTCGTTTGCCGAAGGAACTTGGACAGATATCCTGCGAAAAAACTCACGCAAAGCCATTGAAAGATGTGACCGACTTTGTGACGCGCTTTGCTGATGTGGAGCGACTGATGCCAGAGGAGGTACAACACGACGATCCAGCTGAATGGTTTGACAATGCTCTATACGACACACCTTCATGTAAGTTTTGGCAATGGGAGAGTGGTCGTAAGGACAAGGACGGAACAGAACGTGCGCGTTATAAGTTCGATCTTCGTAACACACCAGTATTTCTTCGTGCTCGTGGGATGGTTCGTCATTTTGTTCAGCAGGGAAAGGATTCTTTCTCACGTTATTTCCTCATTGGTAATGATAACACATACATTGAATTGTTTGCTGGAGAGCGTGGGAGCAATAAACTGGTAGCACAGGCTCGTGACCTTATGGCAGAATGGCTTCGGGCTCACAAAGAAGCCAATGATGAGAAGGGTGCTTTGAGCCGTGCCATTTATTCTGCCAAATTAGAGCAGTCCATTATGGAAACCATAGAAGAAATGGACCTTAACGAAAAGAGTTACGGTGAGGATTTCGACCATTTCTTTTTCCAGAACACTGCCGTTTTAGTTACGGCAAATGAAATCAAGACAGTTCCCTATCAGCAGATGAAATGGCAAACAAATAGTGAAGCAATTCTGGATGGCGACTTTGGCTTACTGCAGCAATTTTGGCATGTAGAGGTCAGCCCGTTTTATGAGCCAGAACGCATCAAGCATGAGGAGATTCTGCAAGCATCAACGTCTACAGAGGAGCGTGCTCAGGAAAACATGCGATGGGATCAGTGGCAGTCATTATGGCACTATAGACTCGTGATTGAAAAACCCATCAATGATATGCCAGTACACTTCCGCTTCCTTTGGAACACATCGCGAATATTTTGGGAGAAGGAGGCGGCAGGACAGGAACTCACCAAGACGGAGAAACAGATGCAGGACATGTATTTTATCGCCATGCTTCATGCTATTGGGTCTGCACTGATACGTCACCGCTCGGCTAACAGACAGCAGTTCCTACATATCACCGACAACGGAACACGCCGAGAGGACTTAGCCTCTGGAGGAACGGGTAAGACGGCCATATTGGAGCTCTTATCGCTTGTACGACGCGTCTTGAAGATTGACGGAAAGGCACTGACCGATGGTAACATAAAGTTGACGCAGGAGACAGAAAAAGTGGTGCCTGGGCTACATAACATTGTCGCAATTGACGAACTTCCGCAGGGCTTCGCCCCGCAAACATTGTATAACTGTACTCTTTCGCTTACCTCGCGTGGCCTATACCGTGGTTCCGTGAAGTTAGAAGGTGATGACCTTCCCAAATTCGTGGTGGCCTCTAACGAACAACTCGACCTATCTTCCGATAGCACCAATCGTCGTATCTATCAATTGCTCGTAGGGGACTGGTATCATCCCAGACCGATGGATGGCTCCCGTCCTGAACACACCCCTGCAGACGACTTCCGTAAGGAAGGCGTGAAGGAAATAGCCCGAAACTTGAAGCCAACACTTCTGAATGAGGCGCGTAACCTGTTACTTGGTTGTGTGCAACTTTATTTCCAATATCCTGACGAGACGATTCGACCGCCCAGGGACAGTCGCGCCTTGTTGCGTCAGGCCCTTGCGGCATCTAAGGACGAGCAATTTACGCTTTGGATAGCTAATTATCTTGCTGACAAACGGCATATTGGCATACCCATTGCCCAGCGTGAGCTGGCAATCTCACTACTCGACCATTGTGGCATCGTCGTTGGCGAGAAGACTATCAAGGCGGCGTATAAGCGCATTAGGGACAATCTTAATGATTATATAAGGACCAGCATCTATGTTGTCGATCCACCGGTTGTTCTATTAACGCCCAGCGACCGTGAACGTGGATACCGTCAGTGTGCGACATGGCAATACCCTCGCGGCACAGACGGTTACAGCATACCAGTCGATAGCGAAGGACGGCGATTGCCACGTGAGATTGTTCGTAAGGCACCATATCCTCGAGTGTATTACTTCTACATTCGTTCACGAGTTCCGCGCCACTTCTATGATCCAGAGTATGCGGGAGACAAGGATTATGTACAGGCCGCACCGGATGTTGACCCAGAAAGTGATTTATAAACGATGTTTCTAAATTATCATAATATGAGAAGAGACAGTACGAACAAAACGAAATTTATTTTATACTCCTGTATTACAGGCAAAGCGGTATGGATATATCCGAACATGTGTAGAGAGTCTATTCGGAAAGCCTACTATCGTGCCCGTAAGTTTGAGAAGGAACGCTTGTCTGGCTGGCCTCAAACTATGGCTCGGCGCAAAGGTAATATTCTTCGTTTTCTAAGTGACTTGGGTGTTTCTATTACGGCTAATTTATCTGCCGAGAGAAGAGATGCTGTACGGAAGATAGCGCAGGTTGCCGAGGAACTTCCAGTGTGTTACCGTGACTTTTACGAACACATTAAGGCCGAAAACAAAAATAGATAGAATTGTTATTATGTTTAGTTGGGAGTAAGATTATGAATGTTATAATTGAGATAAATGGCGTCCGGCATCGTATGGTAGAGACGGAACGTGTATGCTTCTGCGATGGTGCGATTGGCACAGACAAGTGCTCATTGTTACCCTACTGCATTGGTGCCAAACATAGTTCGTCGGATGTTAGTTTGATGAAGTTCTGCTTGATGTTCCCGCATAAAGGATACGCGCACTTTGAAGAATGTACAAATAATGAACAACAATAAATTAAACTAATTATGCAAGCGTTAAAGATTACACTATTCTTTTTAAGCGGCATCGCTTATTCCGCAACAACATTCTTTGCAGTGTATTCATGGTTTTACCTCAGACGTAAAGGAAAGGAGTTGAGCGACATGAAGTACGTTATTCGTCATCTGGCGGCATTATTGATGGGTCAGAACGTGCAGAATAACTTTGATCAGATCGCCAAGATGCGTAAGGCACTCGTAAAACTTGTGAATGCAGAGAAATACGATGAAGCGGAGAAAATGAAAGCCTCTATTGAAAGGGCACAGGAATTAGCCTTTCAGGCCCTCAAAGATTACAAGGAAACATTCGGTGATTCTGTCCAAGAGATTGTCATATCGAATACAAGTGAGTAAACAAACAAAGTACTATGAATGAGCAATTAGTTGTGGAATTGGCCAACAACATCCTATGGCTGACTATCCTATGCCTGTTGGCTGGCATGTTTGTCGGCTGGTATATCACATTCACTCACTATCGACAAAAGGAGCGAGAGCGTGAGGCAGTAGAGAACTACAAACAAGAAGAAAGGGTAAAAAACCCGCCAAAGTCAGACTTAGACCGTCTGCATGACGCTATGCGAGTGCTGGATGGGATTACGGACTATTACTTCATTAAGTGGGAAGATACAGAATGGACGTACAACGACGGATTAAAAATTGTAGAGCGTCATTTCCCATTGCCTAATATTAACAAAGAAGCAAAGGATGACTGACAAAGGAAAATAGTATCAGACACAGAATAAAAGCTACATGAAGAAAATACAACTACTTTACATTGACCTCTTTTGTGGTGCTGGAGGTACCACAAGCGGTGTGGAGTATGCCAGGCTTAACGGAAGCAAGTGCGCCGAGGTAATAGCCTGTGTAAACCATGACTCGAACGCAATAAAGAGTCACGCAGCCAACCACCCAAGGACGCTGCATTTTACCGAGGACATCCGAACGATGGAACTTGGGCCTTTGGTTAAGCACTTAGAGAAGATGAAG
Organism: uncultured Bacteroidales bacterium; assembly: GCA_902801325.1. GTDB lineage: Bacteria > Bacteroidota > Bacteroidia > Bacteroidales > Bacteroidaceae > Physcousia. Next base: position 20,559 of record CADCHQ010000008.1, read on the forward strand.
AAAAAACATCCTAAAGCCCATGTCGTATTATGGGCATCACTGGAATGTACGAACTTCTCTAAAGCGAAAGGAGGAATGCCACGCGATGCAGACAGCCGTACACTTGCAGAACACCTGTTTCGATATATTGAGGCACTGCATCCTGATTATATCCAAATTGAAAATGTGGAAGAATTTATGTGCTGGGGTGACATGGACGAGAATGGACACCCAATTAGTAAAGACAAAGGAACATCGTATGTTCGGTGGGTGAACAATGTCTGCAAACATGGCTACTACTTTGACTGGCGCATACTGAACGCTGCAGACTATGGCGCATACACAAGTAGGAAGAGATTCTTCGGGCAGTTCGCAAAAAAAGGCTTGCCGATATCTTTTCCGAAGGCTACACATGCCAAATGTCCTGTCAAGTACGAGCCCAGCCTTTTCCCTGCTGACGACATGAAACCATGGAAGCCTGTGCGTGAAGTCCTCGACCTAAACGACGAGGGAGAAAGTATTTTCGGAAGGAAGAAGCCGCTCGTTGAGAAAACACTGGAACGTATCTATGCTGGGCTGATAAAGTTTGTTGCTGGCGGCAAGGAGGCTTTCATCGTGAAGTGGAACAGCGTTAACGGAAAGACAGGCAAGTATGTTGCACCAAGCATAGACGAGCCTTGCCCTACTGTTGCCACCCAGAGCCGCCTCGGCGTGGCAAAGGTGCAGTTTCTCAGTAAGCAATTCGGTGGCGACCCAGCAGGAAAGAACATCAGTGTGGAAGAACCTGCCGGCACAATCACCTGCCGCGACCATCACGCATTTGTGTCAGCTCACTATGGAAATGGCTTCAACACTTCCGTTGATGCTCCTGCGCCTACACTTACGTGTAAAGACCGCCTCGGACTGGTGACAAGCAACTTCCTTGAAATGCAATACGGGAACGGCACACCTGCAAGCACTGACGAACCTGCTCCAGCCGTTACGACCAATCCAAAGCACAACCTTGTCACGAGTAAGTTTCTTACGGAATACTACGGTGGGAAAGAACATAATCATAGCATAAATGTACCATGCTCTACCTTAACAACAAGAGTGAGACACTATCTTGTGAACCCACAGTTTGCCAGTCATGGTGGCAGTATCGACAAGCCTTGCTTCACGCTCATAGCGAGGATGGATAAAATGCCTCCTTATCTTGTCAGCACCCTTGATGGTCTTGCCATTGAGGTGTACGAGACTGACACACCAACGACCATCAAAATTAAAGAGTTCATGGCGCTCTACGGCATTGCCGACATCCGTATGCGTATGCTTCGTATTCCCGAGCTGAAGCGTATCATGGGATTCCCTGAAGATTACACACTCGTTGGCACACAAGCCGAACAAAAGAAGTTCATAGGCAATGCCGTAGAGGTCAACATGGCCCGAGTCCTTTGTGAAGCTCTTTGCAAAAGACTATAAGAATATGGAAATAGAAATCAACACCACCTATAACATGGATTGCCTAAAAGGGCTTCGGAATATGGCGGACAATTCTGTGGACTGCTGCATCACATCACCGCCTTATTTCGGACTCCGTGACTACTGTGTCGATGGGCAGATAGGTTTGGAGAAGTCGCCAAATGAGTATGTTTCAAAAATGGTTAAGGTTTTTCGTGAAGTGTATCGTGTACTGAAACCGACAGGCACATTGTGGCTGAATATCGGCGACAGCTATGCTGGAAGCAACAAAGGCGCGGCCGCTTATCCCGATAACGCCAAGAAATATAAGCAGGGAACTAACAGGGGAACTGTTGGTAACAGGGCTGCTTACAGGTATCAGACTACCTGTAAGGATAAAGATTTAATCGGTATTCCTTGGATGCTCGCTTTCGCTCTGCGTGATAAGGTTGGTTACTATCTACGTCAAGATATAATATGGCACAAGCCAAACCCGATGCCGGAAAGTGTTCTTGACCGTTGCACAAAGGCACACGAATACATCTTCCTGTTCTCAAAGTCCAGTCGCTATTACTTCAACCATGAGGAAATGCAGGAGCAAGCGGTATACACTGCTGTTGAACGACAAGAGAACCCACCTCGATACGGTGGTAACAAATATACAGCGACACCCGATAAGTTCAACCGCACAAAAAGCGGTAATGCCTACGCCTATACAGGCAAGCGAAACAAACGTGACGTGTGGACTGTCAGCACTAAGTCCGAAAAGAGTGCGCACTTTGCAGCCTATCCGAAAGAACTGATTGAGCCTTGCGTCCTCGCTGGCTGTCCAAATGGCGGTGTCGTTCTTGACCCTTTTATGGGAACAGGCACTACGGCCATGGTTGCAAGAATGTACGGACGCAACTTTATCGGCTTTGAAATAAATGCCGATTACATGAGTATCATCAACAAGAAAATTCAAGTAACACCAAATATGTTTTATGCAACTAACAATTCTATAGCGAAAACTTTCAAAAAGAAGAAACAACAAACAAAACAAAGGGCATGAATAGCTATTTTGAATACACACTCGTTGGCACACAAGCCGAACAAAAGAAGTTCATAAGCAATGCCATAGAGGTTAATATGAGTCGCGTACTCTGCGAAGCGTTGGCGAGGAAGTTGATGGAAAAGTAGCATAAATCCGTTTTGAGAAAATATGGCACTATCCCCAAATACTAACGCCACATCCCATTTTCCACCCCTACCGAAGGCTTGGAGCGATCTTTCCTGGGGGCAACTCACACTTTGTTGGGAGATGAAGATTCTTTATAACGGGAATCCGGATATGACCCGTGCTGCCGCCTTTCTTTCCCTGCTCGGTTGTTCTGTATGTCGCGATACCATTGCGCCTCAAAACTACAAAACTGGAGAACGACAGTACCTTCTTCGTTGCGATGACGGAAACCTCTACATCATCACCCCTCGCATCCTCTCCCAGTATGCCAAGCAGTTTCTCCAGTGGCTTGACTATCCTTACGGCGACCCCGGCGAACCAGCAGAGAAGGATGAAAAGGGTAAGGTCGTCAGGGAAGCACGAAATCCCGTGCGTGGTTATGTAAATCCGAACTTTCGGGACGCACTTGACCTGCCTGAATCCGAACTGACCGTGGACGGCATCAGTTTTGCTCTCCCACAGGTTGCCTGCAACAATCTTACGTGGCAACAATACCGATCCCTGCAAGCCCTCGTCCCACAGCTCCTTGCCGACGGAATAACTGATGAAACAGCCATTGAAATTCAAGCTCAGTTTCTCGCACATATTCTTGTTCCTGCAAGGCCAACCGCATCTTCCTCCGACCGATTCAGCCCACAAAACACTTTTCGCTACGATGCAGAGCGTGCCGAGCAGACGGTTCCGTTTTGGGAGGGGAAATTGAAAAACGATTCAATGCGCAGTCATAACGTCCAATCTCCAATGTTCAATGTTCAATGTCTTTTCCACCTCTGCTTTCAATGTTACCAGACGGCAGTGCAGTATTACTCCCAGGTTTATCCTCTTCTTTTTGGGGGAAGCGGAGGCAGTCGAGACCTTGAAGATGCTCTTACTGGAGAGACCGGCACACTGAACTCCATAATGAAATACCAAGGCTACACTTCTCCACAAGAGGTATATGACACAAATCTCCCCATCATTTTATCCACCCTTAACACCATGACCAAGGAGGCTAAGGAGATCGAAAGAATGAACGCTAAAATCAAGAAGAAATAACTCTGTATGAGAACGCATCTTTACGCCCATAACAAGATAGCATACCAGAAAGTTTGCGCGGCTCTCGAAGCCAGTAATCGCACTTGTGTGGTGCATCCTACTGGCACAGGAAAGTCATACTTGATAGCAGCCGTATCGGAAAACTATAAGCGTGTGCTGATACTTGGTCCGAATACATTCGTGCTTGATCAGGTGCATCAGGTGCTGAGGTGGCGCGACGAGCAGGGAGACATAAAGTATATGACCTATACGATGCTAAACTTTCACGGTGCAGAGGGCGAATATGACCTTATCTGTCTGGATGAGTTTCATCGCGCCGGAGCTACTGAGTGGGGGGAGGCTGTCATCGAATTACTGGATCAGCAGACTGGAGCAAAGGTTTTCGGCACCACAGCAACACCGATTCGCCATCTTGACGGTGAGCGCAACATGGCTGAAGAGATTTTCCACAGAAACATAGCCAGCGAGATTACGCTGGGCGAGGCCATGAGCCACAATATTCTGCCTATACCAACCTATGTCACGGGACTGTTTGACTTTGGAAGCACCCTTCGTCAAACTGCAGAGAGAATCAGTGCATCGAAGTATCTCAGCAACGACGAGAAACGTCGCCGTATGGAGAAACTGAACGTGAGTGTCGAGGAATGGAAACTTAGTAACGGAATGCCTGTCATCCTTCGCAAGCATATCGGCAAGGACTGCAGGCGCGTCATCGTGTTTTGTTCTGACGTGCCAACGCTGAAACAAATGTCGCAGACGGTGAGGGAGTGGTTTAAGGATGCAGGCATACCAGTTGCCTCTGTCTACACTATACACAACAAAATGAGCGAAGGACGGCAGAAGAAAGTAATGAAGCAATTCGAGGCCGATACTGACAAAGGCTGTAAGCTGATGATGTCGGTGAACATTCTGAACGAGGGCATTCACATTCCCCGCGTTGGTGCCGTGCTGATGCTCAGGACTACGCAGAGCCGTATTGTCTATATGCAGCAGATGGGAAGATGCCTGACCGCCACGAACATTGAACGGCCAGTCATACTCGACATGGTGTGCAATATCAGCAACACTGCAGCCATACATGAACTAAAGCGCGATTTTGACAATGCAGAAATTATCAAGGCCAAACAGGAGCCTAAAGAGTACTCACCGCGACAATTGTGTATCACGGACTATACCCACAGTGTGCGCAGCATTATCAAAGCCTTGCAGCACGGCACTACAAACAACTGGATGACGCTGGAAGAAATCAAGCAAAAGATACGCGACTTCACTGTCGAGCGCGACCGATGGCCGTCACATAGTGACAAGGCATCTAAGTACGAACTTGGGCTGGCCAAACGATTCTGTTCACATAAAGAAAAATTGCTGCAGGATGGGATATTTCGCCAACTCTATGAATACTATCGCGACAGGGACAAACCCGTGTTTGAGGAATACTATGCTATTGTATCTTCCTTCTGCCAAAAGTACGGTAAGACGCCGAATATATATTCTACGAAAGGCTTTGTGGCTGAAACTGAGGAAGAAGAGAAACAAGCCTTTGCTTGCTGGAGGTGGCTGAGAAAAAACTATTCAGACGATGATCGTATCATACGGCTCCATTGGGAATTTAACAACCGCTGGCTGCACGAATCAGAAATCAAGCGCCGCGTAAAACTGCTCACAGCATTTATTACTGAGAATAGGCGCCAGCCAAGTTCTTACTACGGAGGAGACGAAGTGAAGTTGCAAGGGTATATGAACGGCCTTCGTTCGCCATATTACAACGAGCGTGAGGACGTTCGGCAGCTAATGCGTTTGGCGGACAGTGTAAAGAATGTTGCAGAAGATGCCGACAACCTACTGGAGGAGTATATCCGCTTCTGTGAGACTAACAAGAAAATTCCTTCCAGGCACTCTAAAGATACCTTTGAAGTCAATTTGTATAAACGGGTCGATCGTCGTAAGGCTCTAAAGAACAATCCGAGGCTTTTTGCAGTGCGCGAAAAATACAAGAAACAGCGTATGAGCCGGGATGACGAGCGGTACATTGTTATCAAGCATTGTGAACGGACGGGTCGACGCCCCAGTAAAAAGAGCAGTACTGAGGATGTGTTTCGTGCATGGCAGAATATTAAGCGAACAGACAAGGACTTTGCCAAGGATATTCAGGACAAGTATCCTATGGTCAATGTATGGTCTAACGAAGACACTGAACGCTATGCCGAACAAATAATAACCTTTGTAAAGGAGCATAACCGCCGTCCAAACGTAAGGTTTGACAATCATAGGTTGTGTAACATTCTCGGTACCCTATTGAAGTCCAAGGGCGACCATCCTGCCATTGTCAGGCTAAAAGAAGTGCTCGACAATCTGCCCAAACCTACTCATGCACCGAAGTATTACGACAGAAAGCAGGCGAAACAGCGTTCCACTGCAGCCAGAAACGGCTACAAAGTCATCCATGATCGTGGTGCAGACCCTACTACGCGCTATGTCATCTTCTACACAGCCGAAACCAAGCGAAACGAGCGATACGAGCAGTCATGCCGTGAAGCAGGTTTTGAGATTAAGGAATTTCAAGAAAATAAACGCAAAACAAAAAGAGAAAAAAATGAAAACCATCCCCTATAACGCAACCAATAGCGAGACATTTCCCCGTATCTGGCGAACGTCGCAGCACGGCACATTCGACGGGCTCACCCCCGATGATCCTTACCTGCAGCAGTGCCGCTGGTGGCTCGAACGGTTTGAGTGCATCGTCATCTTCACTCGCGACGTTGGCTACCACACGTCAGGATGGTGGAAGAATCCCGACTACGAGCGGTGCTACCACCTCTCCATATCTTTTCCAGGCGGCATGAAGCGCAACCGGCTGGAGTATGTCTTAAAGGAACTGTTTGGCGACAACCGCCGCTGGCTTTGGTGCGAAGGCCCATACTCAGAAGCAGGCCGTCAGTGCGGCGTTTTCCACTACCGCTTGTTTTGTGACCCTGCCTGGCAGCCGATCAAACCTCGCGGTGAGGTTTACACTCGAGAGTTTACCGAGGTTGGATGGAAAAGTTTTTCGGAATTACATAAACTATAATAGAGTTATGAACGGCCATAAACTTCTAAATATCCTATTGTAAATTATAAATCGACAAATCTAATTTATCATCATGTTAATCCAAATCACCAACCGATGTCACATGTTTTGCCCGCATTGTATGCAGAATGCCAACCCGCGTGGCAAGCAGATGACAGAAGAGACATTCGCGCAAGTCTTGGACTTTGTATGTAAGGCAAAACCATTGGTTTTGTCAGTTACAGGTGGCGAACCAACTGAAAATCCTTTGTGGATGGCATACATCCGAGCATTGCTCGACTTGCCATCCAAACCCATCGTAAACATCCTTACAAACGGCGCATGGATTGAAGACAGCGAGACGCGCATCAGCATGGCACGACTCATCCGCGGTGCGAAAGGTCGCTTGAATGTACAAGTGTATTCCAACCCTAAGTATTACCGTGACCATGATTGGACTGTAGAGCACGAGTCGCAGTTCCGAAGCATCGGTTGTATCCCCGACTTTACAGACACCATATTCATGCAGGACTTGGGGCGCGCGCGAAAAAATTGCATGGAAGAGACGGAGAAGAGCGATCATGTTCCTTCGTGCATCAATAGCCACCTTATAGCCATGCAAGCCTCTTCCCTACCCCACTTTCTCTTGATAGCGGCGCAAGTTGGCAAGTTCTGCCGCCCGCTCATTGATACAGAAGGAAGCATACACATGTCTGAGTCGTGGCTATGTCCGTCCGTTGCCCATGTTAGAGATGGCATCGGTGAAGCCTTTCGTAAGATGCGTTTGTCGCGCCCGTGTAAAGGTTGTCGCCTGTATAAGAACTTTGAGCTGCTGCACCCCAAAGAGATGGAGCTACTATTTAAAAGATAATAACCAAAGGTATGAGCAGCCAAGTGAAAGCCTCCGATTGCAAATGCTGCAAGTGTGGAAAGCAAGCCGTTGCATTCTGGCCCGTTATAGATCCGGACATCCCCAGCTCTCCCTACTGCAGGAAGTGCTTGGATAAGGAAAAAATGAAAGCCATGATTGCCATATTCGGTGAATCGGAAGGAAAATACTACTACGACAGATGGAATAGTGAACATAAAAAGAAAGGAAAGAAGAAATGAGCAAAACCACATTTGACCCTATCTGTATGTCAGAGGAGTTCTGGGCCAATAGCCAGTTCTCTGTTGTCCGTTACTATGGTAAAGCCAAGATTGGAGGCCATGAGTACATAATCGTCAATAAGGAAGGCAAGGACATCTTCGAGTGCTCTGCCGAAGCCGAGAAAGCTGGACGGGAGAAAGCCATCGAGCCAGGAGAACCTGCGGACCTTGTGCGCACCGATTTCGTGAAGCACTACCGCCGTCTCGGTCGTGACCGCTTTCTCGAATTGCTGAAAGCTAACCAGCAGACGTCTGACAAGGAACTGGAGAAAATTTTCAAAGAAACAAAGTAACCATATTTATTCATCAACCGCAAAGCAGTGGAGAACGTAAGGAAAAGCATGCGTACACAGCATCCTGCGGTATAAACAAAATCAAAATGAAATCAATTTCAGCAATGTGGTTCGTATGCAAGATTCGCCGCGAACAAAGACAAGAGAACGGACAAATTAAGAAAGTAACCGAGCAGTATGTACTTGATGCCCACAATTTCACTGTGGCCGAGACACGCATTCTTGAGGAATTGTCCACCTATATCAGCGGAGATTGGGCTGTGCTTGACATTAGCCGCGCAAACTTCAGAGAGGTGTTCTTCTGCGAAGATGCAGCTGCAGACAAATGGTACAAAGCTAAACTCGCGTTAATTACCATTGATGAAAAAACAGGCAACGAAAAGCGAACCTGCGCCACCTACCTTGTGCAGGCAGCCAACCTCGAAGGAGCCTATCAAAACATCGACAGGGTAATGGAAAAGACGATGGTCGACTATGTGGTTGTCGGCGTAAACGAGACCAAAGTCATGGATGTTTTTTATACTTGTGCAAGTTAAAATGAGGACATTAAAGACTCCTGACTTTCAGACATTTTGGGATGCCTATGCTCTTAAGCGTGACCGCATTGCTGCAGAGCGGGCGTGGAAACGTCTTTCTGCCAAAGACCAGCAGGCTGCCTTTGCAGGAATTGAAGCATATCGCGAAGACTGCCGGCGCAGAGGGATAAATCGTATGTATGCGCAAGGATACCTCAATCATCGTCGTTGGGAGGACGAGCTTGAACCGGAATCCGTCAGAGATTCCTTTCCTTGTAAGAAACTTAGTGGAGGAGACTCCATCGCCATCCTTCCTGATACTTCAGCCCTTGCAGATATGGAGAAATGGAAATAAATTTTAATTGGTGTAAAAAAATGAAACGGACCATAATTAACACATTGCTACTGATGATTGTTATTGCAACCATCATGATTATAGCCTTTTACCTTCCGTGGTTGGCTATAGGCATAATACTTTTCCTCCAATTTATTATCATTATCATCTTATCCGCCAAGAACAGCCAGCCATGAATATGAATAATGTCCTACCTTGGATGGAATATTTCGAGATGCTGAATGAGTATGAAAGAAAGGGCTATCTCGAAGTGATACCCGACAAAAATGAAACTTTCGTCACGCGGGCGGCGCTCTTCTCTCTCTCGCTTTGCAATGAAAAAGCAGACATGTCTGTTAAGACAATGGAAGAAACAATATGTCGCATTCGCGCACATAGAGTATACAGGAGTCAATTGGAGCGGATTGGAAAAAGTGACCTCAAAGAAGACATGGGAAGGCGTCCTTTAGAAATTGATCGCCCATTTGCCCTTTATGTTGTGAAGGAGGAAAACCCTCACGACTTGATATGTATCATTCTTGTTACTCGAAGACGCAAGTGGTATCGCTTCTGGCAAAAGACGGACTGCATCAGAGTGGTGACATACGGAGATTCCCATTTGCAATAGCGTGGAATAAAATAGTGAGAGATGGAAACTGAAAGGAAATTCTATCAGGTATCAAAGGACATTCGCAATGCTCCAACTTGCGATCATCTTATGCACGGTTATGAAACACGTAGTGAGTTTGCCCACGCCTTGCTTCAGATAGTCCACCGTTGGCACGACCGCATTGGAGAGTGTATTGAAGAACGCAATGGATTTTTGCGTCTTCGTTTTTATGACACACCTGGAGGAATGCCAGATGAAGCATGGCTCCCTCACTTCCTTCTCTGTTCCGTTCCTATGCCCGTATGTTATAAGGATAATGACAAAATGGAAGAAGAACTAAATCGTGCATTTGAAATAGATTGATTGCATAGAATTGATGTTTTTAATAACAAAAAAGAAAGGAGATGATTATGAGCAAGCAGGTACTACTTATATCGAATGAAATTGAAAGAATCATAGACACTCTTGAAAGAAATAGTGGCTATACTGGAGGAATTGGAGATATTCAAAGAGCAATCTGCGATAAGATTCTATCCTTTATCAATTCGCTTCCGGAGGAAGACGAAAGAATTGATTTGGAGAAAGAAATTAATAAATTCTTAGACGATACTGGCGCGCCTTATTACTGGGCTAATGGTACTACTCCTCAATTGTATTGGATGAAACAATTTGCCAAGTACTTCTATGAGCTTGGTGCGAAATCACAGAAAGGATAACAAACCATGGCACAAAACCTATGTTACGAGTGCAAGTTTTTGGGGTATACTGCTTTGGGCTCTACCATTTGCCACTTATACTCAGGGTCCATTATTAGTGACATTTCTCCATACACTCCAGCGTGCAAGAATTTTACAAGAACAAATATTAAGTAATGTCACAAGAAGAAATCATTGACAGGGTGAATGTATGCCCTTGGAGGGAGCGCATATTGGGTGGCCCTTATGCCTGTACAAGATATATGGGAATAACCGTTCGTTGTGATGGCAGATGCTCCTGGGTTGGTGATTACCTCAGACGCAAAGAACTTGATAATAAAATTGACTATAAAATGGATTTTAAAACATATACAGATGTGGAGCAGAGTAAGAAGTTGGCAGAGATATTGCCACTTGATAGTGCGGATATGTGGTGGTCGGAAAGATACAGTGGAAGAGTAACATTTGGAGGGTATATTGTGGAGGAAACTCCCTACTACTATCTAAGTCTCACTAAACCTTCTGAAGGTAACTATTCACAAGATGTTGTTAAGGATATTCCCGCATGGAGCATTAAAGCATTGCTTGATTATATTAAAGGGAAATGTGGCTATTTTGAACTTGTTTATCTTAGCAGAACTACTGATGGGCGAGGAAATGTCTGGGAAAACGTAAACAGACTTTCAACCGACATATATGATGTATATGAAAAAGAAATTATTGATGCCTGCTATGAAATGGTACTGAAACTTAATGAAAAAAAATGATATAAAATCCAAAGAAATGACAGAGAAACAAAAAAACGACCTGCTGAAACATATCGTCGGTGCCATTGGTGTAATCAAGGCACAATATGAGGTGGAGGTCATCAAGGATTACGAGATACCGCCACTTGTGAACACACAAACGATGCAAGATATTGGCTTCGGAGTTAAGTTGCAACTAAACACCCGTTACGACTACGACGAGGGAATGCTGGCACAATGGAAGCAATGGCTGACGGCTGACGAATGGTATATCTCAGTCAAACGGAACCAGTTGTTTGTGACATTTAAAGTAAGATTTAAGGAGAAGTCTGTAGTATAATATTTTGACAACCAATAGCAATGAACGAACAAATTGATATCTTGAACTTGCTGAAGGATAAATCGGCACTGTTAAAATACATTCTTGGCATGATTGCATCCAGTGACAAGTTTTCTCGCAACATTCCACTCCTCCGTGAGCGCGGTTGGTCGGAGCAGGGAATGCTCGATAAGGTTCTGGAAGTTACCGCCATCCAATCAGCACAAATCAAACACCTGGCATTGGTGTCACTTCTTTTGGTTCAGTCTGACGATTTCGACGCGATGGTAGGCAAACTGATGGTTAAAATGGGTCGTGGCGATGAAGCGTTGCGTGCCATGTTTGAATCCAAGTTGGCTAAATGAAGATAAAAAAACGAAAGGAGAGTAAGATATGACAAGAGAAGAATATGGGAGAACATTTGCGGCGGAGTGCGAATTTTATGTTTCGCAAACAAGGAATGGACTGTGGATTGCACATGTATCAATAGAGGATTATTACTATGAGACTGACCCGTATAAAAACAAGCAAGATGCGTTAGATGAACAACGAGGGTGCTTACTTGCCATAAAGGAGAAAATAGATAAATATCTAACAGAATTGAAAGAAGAATAAAAATATGGTATGTAAGATGTATAAACCACGGGCAACCCATTTATCCCCTGCTGATTGCAGAAATTGTAAGTATGGGATTATGGGTTCAACTTCACCTGTATGGTGCTCAAAACTAAAAGCAAAACCAAGTTTATGGATAACAAATAAATTTCAAGGAGAATAAAGTATGAAATTAATAATCAAGAACAGTTTTGCCCGCATGGTGATTTTTGTCATTCTATACCCGTTTGTTTTTATATGGATTGGTTTTTGCTGGTTTATTATGAAATTAGGTCATGGCCTTTATGTGACAGGCGATTGGCTTAGTGGACACAGATTGGACGGGTATAATTGGACAGAAGAATTGTAATTCAGATCAAACTATGATACTCGGTTCTCATAACTCATGGTCATTCCTTCCGCCGAGGAAGTGGTGGCAGAAAGCATTGGCTTTCACGGCCAGATGCCAGCGACTGAACATCCAGGAACAGTATGCTCTTGGTGTCCGGTGCTTCGACCTCAGATTAAAGTTAATAGGCAAGCATTGGCATGTAGTCCATAATTCATTTGACTACGGCTTACTTGATGATGTCATGTATGACTTAGGATGGCTTCACAGGCTATGCAGAGAAGGAAGCATTTATATCCGAGTATTGCATGATGTTAGAAGAAGAAAAGACTATACGCTACATGATGTGACATTGTTCATAGAGTTGTGCAGAACACTTACTGCATACTATCCAGATTTCAAGTTCTGGTGTGGGAGAAATCTCTACAACTGGCATGAAGACTACACCTTCGACTTCAAGCCACAATGCACCGAAATGTATTCATCGGTTTGTTCCCCTCGCATTATTGACGACTGGTTCCCTTTAATGTATGCAAAGAGAAATAACGCTTGGATAAGGCGTGAGGAATATAAGCCAGACGAGATACTGCTGATTGACTTTGTGGACATTTCATGAATTAAGAATTAAAAGAACAGAACTATGAAAGCACCAGAGAAAATCTACCTACAAGTATGCGGAGATTGCGAAGAAAACGAATGCCAAAGTTGCAAGTTCGAGGATTTAGAAGACAATGTGACTTGGAGCATAGACCCTATCTATTTTAAAGATATTGAGTACACCCGTACCGATGCCCTTATTGAAAAGGCTTGTGAATGGATAAAGGAGAACATAACAAACAATCCCAATGCCAATAGCGTATTGGTACGCAATGGTTGTGTTACATTGGGGATGCTTATTGAAGATTTTAAGAAGCACATGAAAGGAGAATGTAATATGACAGAAATCAAAACAGGTAATTGTTATATGTGCCTAAAAGACAAGAGAGGCTATGACTCTTTTACAAAAGGGAAAATTTATGTAAGCCTTTATGACAATGCTCTTATCAATGATAACCACATCGAAGTAAAGGTAATGCCAAGCGATTGTTTTCGCATTGCTACTGACGATGAAATCAAAGCACAGAAAGGAGAATAAACTATGAACAAGCCAGATAAATACCTACAAGAAAAGATTGACTCGTTCACGAAGACTCATAAGGGAGAAGACCCAGAGGAAATTCTTGCCGATATGCGAGGAAAGAATCTTATAACAGATGCTATGACAGCAAACGAAGCACCAGAGAAAATTTATTTTACTCAAACTGAAAATGGAACACACTATTATACAGAAGGCATTCCATTTGAACGAAATTATATTGAGTACACCCGTACTGATGCCCTTATTGAGAAGGCTTGTGGGTTTATTGCAGGAAATATGAATCGTGACGGATATACGTTGCAGGCAAAAGCAAAGTTTATTAATGAATTTAAAAATTATATGAAAGGATGAATGATCTGAAGAAAACAATCCTTGCACTGGCACCCGTCTGGTTGGTGCTGGTCATCGTATTCTATTTTGCTATTGGATGGAAGGCGCTGTGGGTCGTCTCTGTGCTATTTGTCATCGCCATCTTATTCATCATCCTGATGTCTTACTGGTTCAAGCTCATAGAGAATTACTTCAATAAGAAAGGATGGTGACTATGGACTGCCTTGATTGTAAACACATTTCGGAATATGGCTTCTGCATTGTTTGCTCAACCAAGCCATCGCCTACTGGAGACCCGAACACTTGTCCGTATTTTAAGATTAAATAAGAATAGCTATGAAACTGATAGACAAAGACGCTTTAGTAGCGGAGATAGATAGACAACAGATTGGTTATAATGTAGATGGTAAGCATTCTGTAGAGTACGACACGACAAGAAAGATTCTTAATATCATAGACACCCTTGAAGTGAAAGGGGTGGACATGGAGAATAATGGTTGGATAGATTGTACAAAGCAAATGCCACCAGAGAAAAAACAGTATTCTGATACATTGCAAGGACATCGTGAATGGACTGAAAGTGATTTAGTTCTTGCATGGGACTCATTGTATGGATGCAGAGTAGATGCTACCAAAAATGGCAAGTGGATGTCAGAACAAAGAGGTGGTTATACAGGGCAACTTGTTCATGGAATAATTGCATGGAGACCTATACCTGAGTTTAGTGAAGAACTCCTATAACACAGAAAGGAGAATAAACTATGAAACTGATAATTAAGAATAGGTTTCTTCGCAAAGTAATTCTTTGTATTTTATGCCCGATTGTCTTTATATGGCTTGGCTCTTGCTGGTTTATTATAAAATTAGGCCATTGCCTTTGTGTAACGGGTAATTGGCTTAGCGGACACAGATTTTACGGGTACGATTGGAAGTAAATAATGAAAGGAGAATAAAGTTATGATACAAAAAGAATTTGCACAGGCATCCATTACTTATAGAAAATTTAGAGAACGATGTGGTATTAAAGACCCTGTAATGCTCGACGAGATTGAGGAAGCATATTTCAAAGGTGCTGAAGAAACATTTGCTCTTTGTCCTATGGAACTGATAAATAAAATTAGAGCAGAAGTAGAAAAGAAAACTCACGGAGAACGAGGTTATAGTTCAGGAGATGCAGAATGTGGGTATCGAGATTGTGCAATAGATATTCTTTCTTTCCTCGATACACTCGAAGTGAAAGCGGTGAATTTGGATGAAAAAATAAAAGATTATATCTATGCTATACCACACGCAAAAACAGGTATTCCAAACGGTTGGAGATTGTCTTGGAACGAGGAAAATGTAATTGAAATTGCCAAGCATTTCTATGAACTCGGATTACAGAAAGGAGACTGAACTATGAACTACGAACAAAAATATAACAAACTTGTTAATGCAGTAAAAATACTGAAAGAAACAAACCCTTCGGATGAAGGCATACAAAATTGGGTAAATGAGAATGTTCCCGAACTCCGAGAGGGCAGGGATGAGGAAATAAGGAAAGCTCTAATCAATGTTTTTGCTACACATAAAGATTATGAGATGTTTTTTGGTGTATCTGTAAAAGATATTCATGCTTGGCTTGAAAGACAAGACAAACAGAGGGCAAATTTAATAAATATTGATGCAATGGTATTGAAATATTCCAATACAAGAGAAAAAGAAACCAATAGTCTTCCTGTAAATTGTCAAATTAGGTCATATAGACAAGGCATCAATGATGCGTTGAATTTGTCATTAAATATTGAAAAGCAAGGCGAGCAAAATCCTGCTTGGAGTGAAGAGGATGATAGAACACTGGGCTATCTATTGGCCGTACTTGAAGACGGCATCCCTACCGACTCCGGTAAGATGGAAAAGATTGTCGATTGGCTTAAATCCCTTAAAAAAAGATACACTTGGAAGCCGAGTGACGAGCAGATAAAAGCAATAAGACTTGCAAGGTCTTTTGTTACAGATGATTTTGGTGATAATCCTACATTGTCAGAAATACTTATAGAATTGGAAAAACAATTAAATAAAATAAAAGATAAATTATGAAACCAAATCAGTTTATTGAAGATGTGCGGACAAACACTATAAGCGAGTGTTTCTACTGCACAAAAGAGAACAAGGATTGTTATGTTTGTGAATGGCAAGGATTAGTCCAAAGATTAGCCCGTAAGGGATAGTATTAACTTATTAATTTTACCGCTATGAAGAAATTCAGTGAATGGAACTGGAAGGTGCGCTATCTTACCTATCTGTTGGTGGCCGCCGCAATCGTGTTTGGTCTTGCTGCTCTGAGCACGCTGACATGATTGCTAACCGGGAGGGGGCGAAATGCCCTCTCCCTTAACAATCAAGTTAAGAGAATGGAAAGCTGTAGTTTAAAACCAGAATGGTCGATAAACGACCCCATCTGGCTTGTGCGCATCAGTATCTCGATGCTGCATTATCCTAACATTCCCGACAAGACGGTTTATTTCCGATGCCGCATGACTTACGATTTCGTTTGCAGGTGGTTATGGTATTGGGAATACCTGCAAGCAAGAATAAAGGTTGCCAACCCTCACAGGATTGTAAACCTGACTGTTGGCAGGATGGATTCCAAAATCCTCCTTGGCCAGGATTTTATAGATCATCGAAGGGTGAAACTTCTTCAGAGCCGGAACAGGAAGTTGAACGAGTTAATAAATACCCCGTTCGATGATGACCTGTTCGGCTTCAAAAGCCAAGAGCTGAAAGCGAGAATCAGCAAACTTAAGTCTGAGATCGAGGCATTAGAGCATGGTGAAGTTACTTTCCCAGTCCTTCCCGATTTCGTAAACGAGGTTAAGGAGTGGATCTGACAGCCTTCAATATTATTTTTTCATTCTTCTTCCTCCTCTCTGTCTTTCTTGTTAAACCTGCGATAGAGTATTTCCATCTTGACTAACTCTGCTGCGATAAAAACGCAAATCATAAGTATTGCCACCTTCATTGCTGTTCCTTATTGTTATCGTTTGTCACTCCTTCATCAACGGCATCCGTCGCCTCTTCCTTCTGGTTAATGTACTGGTACAAGTATGGAATCTTCTTCGTAAACTCCAACGACAGCACATGGTATAGGAAACCGAGCAAGGCATCGGCAGGGCTTCCGTCCTTTGCCATGTCACGCAGGTTGCGAAGGATCCTCACGCCATAGAAATAGCACGCCGCATAGATTATCATCGACACGCACTGCACAGCACCTTCGTGGTTGCCTTGCAGCCGACCTATGATATAGATAAACGCCACCACGCCGAAGAGTATGATAGCCTCATAGAAGCACTGCCACATCTTCCTCCAACTAAACTTTTCGTGGTAAACCCACATCCCACAGAACAGACCAATGATGAAATTCGCACCCAACAGCCATACCAAGGCAAACACGTTGTTCGCTATCGGGTGGAGATAAGCCGCAACACCTGTCAGTACGGCAACAACGAAACTTCTCAACTCTTGCATATCTATTGTTTTTGTTTGGTTAGTATACGATTAAGAAGATTATCAATGCGTTTACCACTGCCCCAGCACCGCTACAGAGGGAATACCGATAAAGGTCGTCTGCCTCGATAGCAAAACCTCCCTTCTTGCTCTGCCATTGCTCCCTCAGTGCCATGATGGTCATGCCAAGGCCACTGAACAACACTCCCAACACAAAGGCAAGCACACAACCCACCTTGTTCCTTAAATCACGATTGTACTTCATTGTCTTCAATATTTTCAAATTCGACATACTCTTTATTCTCTTCGCTATTTTCCTCTGGGTAGTACTGGTAGTACCCCTCTGGAATGTCAATCTCTTCAAAGTCCTCTGGAACATCTTTGTGAGGTTCGTCGAGTTTGACACCATCAATGTAGTAGGAGTAGCCAAGTGCTATCTCTTCTCCGAAAAGTTCTTCTGTTCCTTTTCTCTTAAAAATCTTACCTTCATCAGCCTTGATTAAGGTGTAATCATAAGTTGTTGTGTCTATTGTCATAATTGTAAGAATTAATAATGTGCTACTACTACTCCATCCACAATAAACTCTCCGTTATTATTTACAGTTGCTCCATACATATAACTTGCCCAAGTAGCCCAATTCGTTGCCGCTTTATAAGTAGCGAGGCTATCAGAAGGAACATATATTTTTAAGTTACTTGTAGAGTTCCAGAAAGCATTTGAACCTAATGTGGGAGGCGTAGTAGGAAGAATATATGCTGTCAATGCACCTCCTCTATAACTAACAAGATGGTTTCCTATAGATGTTACTCCACTTCCTATGGTTAGTGTACTTATAGTAGAAATTCTTGAAAACGCAGCCTCGCCAATAGTTGTAACACTATTTGGAACTACCGCAGATGTCAAGTTTGTATAAGAAAAGGCATTCGCTCCAATACTTGTTATATTATTGTGAAATGTTATAGTAGTAAGGTCTCTAAAATAATGACATGCGTAAGTTCTTATGCTCGTAACAGAATTAGGCACTACAATAGAAGTTGCAAGTTCATTATTTATAGTTACCCTTGACGCCCTAATTGCTGGACAAGAATTAGAACCCATTATTTTATTAAATACACTTTCTACATCTGGATAATTAACAACAATAGATGTTGCCATATTTCCAATCGCATTCGCAGAAAACGAAACCGTGCCTCTTCCCATATTAAGTAAAGCAAAGTTTGTACTATTGCTAACGGCATAAGAGCCAAAAGTTGTCAAAGTATCTGGCAAGGTTAAAGATGTAATACCATTATCAGCAAAAGCATAATCACCAATAGTAGTAATACCTTCTGGAATAGTAACAGAAGTTATATTTTTACAATACCTAAAAGAACTCGGTGCAATCGCACCTGTTGTTCCTTCTGGAATAACAACATTCGTCAATTCGACTCCGTTTAAGAATAAATGTCTCGGTAATGTGTTAGTTTGGTTGGAAAAAGGATGGTGAGTCGCAGTCACTGATATGTGAATCCACTGTGAGATACTTTTAATGTGTATATTAACCAATGCACTATCTACAGCAAAAGCATACATACCAATAGCAGCCAACCCAGAACCAATTTTAACTACTCTCAACGAAGTACAATTTTGGAACGCGCCCTGCCCTAAACTTGTAACTGAGTCTGGAATTTCAATCTCTTCAAGAGAAGAACAATCAAAGAATGTGTATGCAAGAGATGTGATTTTCGATGGGAGTTTAACTGACCTTAAATTTGTCCATCCTCTAAAGCATCCAGAACCAGAAGTCGAACCTCCCAATGATGTCAAACTATCAAAATATTGCAATTCATCAAACGATGTCCCTTCGGTACTATACTCACTACCATACAAATGAGCAAATGAAGTCAGATTTTTGACACTACTATGTAATATATCTTCAAGGAGATATGTTTTTTGCCAAGTGGTTCCATCGTACACATCATAGCGAGAATATATAACATTGGATGGGATTCCTGCCTCTGCGGTATCTGCATCAGCCTTTGAAGATGTAATAACTTGATTTATGGTTGCGCTTGACTGATATCTATCAAGACAAATCTTATGCATCACCGGGTCTTTGAACTTTATATAAGCAGTTTCATAAGTCAAATCACTAAAAACATCCCTATAATTAATATAACCTTTGTCCATGTGACCAGAAATGACAATATTGCCAGTTCTATTATTATAAGTATCACCAGCATTGTTATATTCGACCCAACCGAAATCATTTGGATTATCAACTACAAATTGGGCGAAATTACCAAATGTGCTAAACTGCTGTGGAGTCATATTCTCCGTAAGCAGGTCAAACCAAGAGATGTAATAGGCATCGGTTACAATAGGACTCGCCTGTGTTTTATTGTAAAGAACACTTTCAATAAAATCGAAGAACTTTCCTGTCTGGTCAAGGTGCTGTAGGTTGGACATATAGACAGACCTAATGCCATTCCAACTTTCAAGAGAGAGGGTTGTCAGACGAGGCATATTGTTCAACCAAAGTGATTGCAATGTCGATGGGAGATACAAGGTCACTATTCGTGAACCTGTGCCAATGAGTACATTGGGGATTTGCGTTCCATCGAGATACACATCTTTGAGTCTTGGACAAGTCTTTAGGTCAAGGTCTTTCTTGATACTTGCAACCCCCCTCGCATTAAGAGTAACGAGTGAATAGCAATTAGACACGCTAAGTTGCTGTGCATTGAAATCTATAGTGTCGCTTTCATCATCATTGTCGAGGTCTTTCCCAAGTTGTAGTATTTGTAACCTATCCGATGTTATGCTAAATGGAATTGGCGTCTGTTCGCTTGCGCCACGAGTACTTAATGCCATTTTGTGCAAATCGCCAAGGTTAGTAAGGTAGTTCAAACCATTCAAATAGTTAGTTGTTGTACCATTGGCTGCAAGAAGAATTTGTATTGTATCTCCAGCGTCTACCTTTGTCGGAACGGACGGATAATCCGTGCTACCCATAGCGCATACAGGATAGTAATTGATTGCTGGGGTAAAGTTGAATGTAAAATTGCTTGCAAGGGTAAACTCTGCTCGACCGAATCCCGTTGTAGAACCAGTCATACCATTCAAGCGATACTTTGAGTAAATGTAGGCAAGTCTTCTCTCAACCCACTGACGTTCACACTGATATTGGTCTCCCAATGCCTGCGTCAAGGGTAGTACATTATTGTAGGTTCTATCGAACACCTCTACCCAAGGGATGATATACTTGAAATCTCTATCGAAATTGTAGCCATTGATTCCAAAGTATTGTGCCGATTGCGCCCAGAAATAATAATCCACGACGTTGTATGTTCGTTGCCAATGGTAGTCACCTCCTACATTGAGCGTAGTTGCCATACTATCAAAAGCAGAGTCTAATCTTACAAACATCGCTGCAATATCACTCTGGAGATAGTCTCTGACAAGTGTCCAGAACACACTTGAACCGCCTTGGAATACCTCTACACCAAGAACAGTGTCACCATGTTCTACATCATAGGACTTGGTTTGATTACCATTGTTGTCGGTAGCGAAGATGGTATCCATATCATCCTGTCTCCATGCCCATCTTCCTCCGCTTGCCCATGTCTTGTATTTGATAGGGTAAGTGTTCTTCGCAAAGTTATCGGTAAGTGCGAACAACATACAGAAACACCAATGGAACACTGCCCAATCCTTGCTAAAGAAATCCCCAATATGCTCAACGAAATACGCACCTCTTGCAGCAATAATGGCTTCTTGTGAAGGGCTACCAGTCAACCCAAGATATGTGCGAAGATTGTGACTCAACTCTACATATTGACCATTTGCATATCCGTATAGTTTGTATGAATCATTTGGGTTATAGATTTGTACAAGTTCGTTCTTGATAGTCCTTTGTTCCCCATTGACAATGATTGTTGACGTTAGACCTCTAAATGTTGAAACATTGGAATTGAGTTGTGAAATAGTATTATACCCAGTGCTACTTAACGGAATAATGTATGGAGAGCAATAGAACACGAAGTCGTATGCTGGTTTCCACTCGTTCTCAGCAAGAGTAAGAATGTCACTGGCTTTATCGGCATCATCCGTGCTATACGGCCCAGCGAAAGCAACGTCCCAGCCTTCCTCCCCATTCCATGTCAAGGTTTCCTGACTTGCATCATAAGCCACATTGGTTGACAACCAAGGTGTGAGGAAACGAGTTGCCAAAGGTGCGTGGTTCGGTCCTTCAAGACTAAGCAATGACGGGAATGTTGACTTGTTGAAATTGAAAGTTCCCTTATCTCCCTTGTCTGGGCCAATAGTGAACAAACCGATGAAACGATATTCGTTATTGGTGCTATTGTACTCAAAACCGAAGAAAGGATATTGGTAAATGGCAGCGCGAGATGATGAGGGAATTGAGTTCTCACTAAACAACCCAAGCCTTTCGGCAAGGTCGTTGTACAAACCGCAAGCACCAATCTTGTGACCCTGCATTGAAGAGGCATAGTTTGTTTTTGCAACAATCTTCGATACCTCTGGATGCCTATTCTTTCCATCGAAGAAACCGTTTTGAATGGAAGTAGAACCATCGGCATAATGCCACAGACTATCTTCCGTACCCTTCTTCGCATCGTACTTTGTTAGTTTCCAACGCAAGTTCCAACGATAGTATTGCTTTGATGTCGTACCCTGACCATCTATCGGTGCAAGTGTTATAGAGATGTTCCATTCAGGATGCTTGGCATATTCAAACCTCGCATTCGACATACCACCCGACTGGTGGTTAAAGTCTGGCAACACTGCTGTTCCAAGCATCTCTACAACCATAGTGTTGAACCCTGCTGCTTTCACGAGGTCATAGGAAATAGAATTGCCGTCAACGATAGCATTCTTTTGGGCCGCCTCTGTACGGCTAACCTCTGCTCCATCAATCATCGCATTTAGGTAATTGTTTTTAATGGCAATGTGTTCAAGAGCAGCATTGTAGGCACGAATCATATACACATAGGTGTCGGTGTCTTGCTGACCCAACTCCAATGCTCCATATCCCCAAGTAGCATTACCACTATATTGGAAGGAGGCATTGTTCACGCCATTGATGTAGATTGTGCAAAGGTTGTGGTTGCCATCGGCATTGCTCGCATAGTTTCTCTGCCATGTTATTGCTACATGGGTAACAGAATTTTCCTTGAAGATCACCGATGCGCGTTGGTTGGCAGAGTTCGTCAAAACGAGTTCAGTGGGATATACGAATAGACCCAAGTTGCCATCCTTGATAGACATTATTGTGTCCTCATACCCAGACGGATAACCACTCTTGACCATAAATTCAAGGGTATATCCCGTTATTGTTGATATTTCAAGTTGAGGGATTAAATGCAATGCCGTGTTATAAGTCGTTACTCCATTCTCCGTGACCTTTTCCCTTACCGAAATCGTAGAACCTGCTGGCACAACGAGTGCGCTATATCCCTTGTTATCCTTGTACCAACCATCACGGGCATATCCGAAATTATCCCAAATTGCACTATACGAAGTTCCGTCTATCACATTGACAATATCCTCCTTGTTCTCTTCTGCGTTATCGCGCAATGCTGGCTTAATCTGGAACCAAGCGCCAGGAGTGGCAATGTAGGCATTGGAGTTGTCAATGGGAAGATATAGGGATTGCGTATTGCCATCTTCAACGGATGCGACTACGGACAGGTTAAGGTTACTCGTCGCCTCGCTGTCATAGTCAAGCTGTATGGTAAACGGATATTCCGTCTGTGTAAACTCGACTCCAAGCGAAGAGTTGAAGATTGTAGTGTTACCCTTCCCCTCATTCGAGTCTTCAATTACCACTACAAATGATGCCGAATTGATATTGTATGTGGCATAGGAGAATAAGGCCGGCGTGGTAAAGTTCACTGCCGCAGGAACGATATTGTTCAGGCAGATAAGTTTTGCCGTAGATGTCTCGCTTGCATCAACACACATAATGTTGTACACATATTCTTGCGTGGAAACCTCGTTTGCACCGCTACCACTCGTCATCCAAAGTCTTATGACGTGTATTCCCGACAACTCTTCATCCAATGGTGCTGGGAAAGCACTCGACGCCAATACAATACTTGTACTTGTGGTTGTGTATGATGTCGATGCCGAATATGTTTCAGTTAGAATCTCCGTTCCGTCAAGTTCCACATGCAAGGTTTTCTCAACATTTCCAGAAAAACGGATATTGCTAATTGTATAACTCTCGCCTCCAATCCAAGGTGTCCACCAAGAATGAGTGATGTTGAGCGACATCGAAGTTACCGTTGCTATATATATGGCTGATTTCGTAGTTCCGCTATCTGTGCCAGTGACAGTCACTTTTACTCTATTGTCTCCAATAGAAAGCCATTGACGTATATCTATAGTAGCACTACCTCCATCAGGAATAGGCAACATATCACCCCTTTGCATATATCCATTTCCCGAATCAATATAGACATTGCATGAGTATGATTCTGGATGGTCTCTGTATTCATCGCTTCCCAATGTTCCTTGTTTCGTTGTGGCAGAAATAGTAAGGTTCGTTTGGGAGTCGCTACTCAATACGGTAAACGTACCACCTATGTCTGCTCCATTTACCTTGCTCGTAATATTGATGATGTATATCGTTGTACTAAGGCCAATGGTAAACAAAGGTCTTTCATCCCCCTCTTGCGAATAGAAATTAAGTTGGGGGCCGTTCGGGCCTACGGAATAGTCTCCATAACTCGGTTTCTCGGAAATCTCTGCAAGCCTCGACTTGATGTACCTTTGTACACTCTCTCCACTACAAGGGAGATTGTTGGTGCTTTCATCACCAGTCGCCCAGTCGGTAGAACTGCTCGTTATATCACCATGAAAATAATTCTTTGCCATATCATTTAATTTTATCCGTTGTTCCAACAATCATCGTTTGTCCAAGGGTAGTCGTTTCTCCAAACTCCAGAAGCATAGCAACTTCTAACTTTTGACCATACAAGTTTGCCAAGATGATAGACAAATGCCATCCCTTGTTTAAGATGCTCAATAGCACCTATTGCCTTTTCGCCAATGTATATCATTACTCTTCCTCAATAAAGTACCACGTTCCGTTGTTTTTCTCGCTATCCGAAAGTGCATCGTATTCAGCCTCCGTTATTTGCATAAAGATAGAACCAGAGAACTCTGCAAGTTTCACCCAAGAAGAACCATTCCACGCCCAATCGGTGTAAGAGTTAGTTCCTGGCACTCGGTATATCCTATTTTGTAGTTGCCCTGTGGAGGGTAGTTCACCAATTATGACATTGTTATTAATGCCACTTACAAGACCATCGACCTCGCTCTTAGTATATGTATTACTCTTGTCTGATTTTGTACTTAGTTTTTCCTCAAACCCTTGCCATGATGGAGCAACGTAGGGTCTCTGTGATGTTACTGGTTTTGATGTTGCTACAATAGTTCCCAAACTAATATCATCAACAAAGAGGTCGGTTTGGCAAGTGTCATAAGACTCATCCGACTCATCGGTCTTGTGCTTCACCAACTCAACGCTATCAACCTTGCCACCCAACAAGGTTTTCATCGCACCCCAAGTGGGTGCTACATAACCATTGTCGCTGCCTTGCGGCTCACCATCGGACACTATTTGGTAAGCATTGCCATTGTCCACTTGTATTGTAGTGCCACCTGTGCCAACTGCTGAGGATTGGGAAACGGTGACACTTTGCACAGCACTATCTGCTTTCCCCAACGATGTCTGTACGGCATTTGCAAGGTCTCCCTTGGGAATACCGCTCAAAGGTTTTGTGTACACCGTAGGTTTGTTCTTGATGTAGGCAGGGTCATCGGAATCATCCTCGTTCCAGTCCGCCTGAACGCCACTCGCTGCGGCTTCCTCTATCTTCTCCGTAAGTTCCTCGATTGTGGAGTAGTAACCTTTCTTGAAGATTGTAACGGAATAGTTCTCCCCACTTGTTGCCGAACCTATCTTGACCACCACACTCTCGCCTGTGGTGTTAGTCCACTCTACATCTCCACTTGGGTCTTGTACGAGGATTGTGCTATTGCTATTTTGGTAGATGTAACCCGTAGATGTTCCTTGTGCATCTATGCTTATGGTATATCCGTTTTGAATAGTGTATGTGGTACTTTCGCTCGTGTACATCGAAATTCCATCAATGGTAACTGTAGTTGTACCCATTTGCTTGGTTGTGGTGGTCTTTGTGCCATCGGCATAGTCCACCTTCTCACTCAATGCGGAATTTAACGAGGTTAGAGTTACATAGTTATTGCTATCCACACTGCCGTCTGCCTTTAGGAACTGGGAAGATGTGCCACCACGCTTGATGAACTTTGGTGCTTCTACATCGCCCCATAGGTCTTGCTTCATCCCAAACTTTGTAACCACTGGCATATAGGCAGTAGCACCACGAGAGAACTGATGGTCTATTTGGCAAGGTTTGGCAATAGTGTCAGATTTGGCAACTATCGTTATCTCCCACTTTTTGCAATTATATGTTCCAGAATTTTGGATTCTATAGCAATATGCACCCGAACTTGCATAGAATGCCGTTGCACTACCTAAATCATACCAATTTTCACCTCCTGAACTTCTCGTTCCATACACCCTCATCGAAATAGAGTCGGGCATATTGTTATAATAGAATGAGAAATAAGTATATCCGTAACTATAAGAACCAAATAACGGGGTGCTGCCTGAATCAATAAGGATTACACCTGTTTGCCCTGCTGGGAGTGTCAAACATGTTTCATAGTTTCCATCGAATAATTGACCAGCAGAACCTGCGGTAAATCCAGTCAATGTTACCGTCGCTCTTAAATGTGCAGCATAGAAGCCATTGTTGATTAGGTTTATCTGTATAGCCTTTGAAGACCCTCCAAACGCATTTGTAGGCATCATCCACATGCCCTCCTTAACATACGCAGAAGAATCCAAAGAGCCATCTCCCTTTACGAACTGTGATGATGTACCACCGCTTGTAATATGTTTGACAGCCGTAATGTGGTTGCTATCATTAATAGTCACTCCACTATTCTGAATTGCTCCGCCTGTGCCGTCAAAGCGAACTACGGCATTATCGGTAGAAGTAACTTTGTCAACCTTGTCGCTAATCGCCTCTTTCATAGCACCCCATGATGGAGCAACACTTGCATTGCTACTACCCCCAGGCTCATTGTCCTTGACTATTGGGTGAGCAGTTCCACCATCTATCGTAATTGTAGTGCCAGGGTCATTTCCAGAAGCCGTTTGGGAAACTACCACGCTTTGAACGGCGTCTCCTATTTTATCATAGACATGCTCAATGGTATCATCATATCCACAATCGACAATAGTATAGGAATAGTTCTCATTGTTCGTAGCAGAGGCGAATCGTATAATAACCGAAGAGCCAGTGTCGTTGAACCATTCGACATCGCCATTTGCCTTTGAAGCAAGTATCGCTTGATTCGTTCCATCGCCTGACCCTGATGCCTTGACAATATACCCCATTGTGCTGTCTTGCGAATCAAAGGAAATCTTTTGATTTGGGGCTATGGTATAGGTTATCGGCCCGGTAGAATAGAAATTTGTTGAGCCTAAAGAATCCGCATAAGAACAAGTTCCGTTCCCGTTACTGCGCTGTGTGCTATCGTGTTCAACAAAATTCCTTTCACTTATATATGTCGCAATAGCGGCACTATCGGGTATCTCTCCATTGCCTCCTGGGTCTAACTCGTCCTTGATGTCGGTAGGTTGAATTGCGGTAGCACCTTTACTTGCTCCACTACGAATTGTTTCAAGGTCGGAGATTGTGTCTTGCTTACCTCCTATTTGTTCTTGTAATCCTTCTATGGCAGAGTCAAAGCCTACATTGAACAACTCAAAGTCAAATGTTGAACTCCTATCATCATCATCAATGGCTACATAGACCGTAACGGATTCTCCAGTGAGGTTTGCCCAAGAAACAGTGCCATTGGTGGTACTCGTAGCAAGTATCTTTGTCTTGCTGCTATTGATAATATAGAGAGGATATGTATTAGTGCCAGTTGCCTTAATTCCTTGCCTATTAAGTATAGTGTATGAAACCTCTGACGGATGGACACCTATTCCTTCTACGGTAGCCTCTCCAATCCAATTACCGCTATGTCCTTCATAGGATTCGTTTGAATGCTTTACATAGCCAGAGTCATTGGTTAGGTCACTTGTCTTTGTAGGAATAGCATCTACATCTGCCTTTTCAGCAAGTTTCTGGTTCATTGCTCTCCAAGATGGGGCAATATATTGACGAACAGCAGAAGGAGGTGCTTGGGTTGTAACAATGGTAGAAACATCACCATTTATAACAACATCAGTCTGTCCATAGTCGGCAATTCCTTCACTCTCATCTGTCTTGTCGGAATTGTATTTCTTAATCTCGACATCGGCAGCCGCTTGGTTAGTCCATAGTCTTATCTCTCCGCCCTTGAAGTAATAGACGGGATGCTCCAACCTCAACTCCATTGTTGTTGCGGCATAGGCAATGCCAAGGAAGATGTACACAAACCCGTCCTCGGTAGTAGGCAATTCCTGTACATAGGATGCAACCGTGTTACTCCCTGCTATCTTTACAGACCCATCGCTTTGCGGCTCGCATTTTAGGTACACAGGCTTGGGGTATTCCAATACAAGTGCTGCTCCAGTATGGTTGAACGAATAGCCGAGCGTAAGGGTATATTGTTGCCATATAGCAGTGGCAGTAAGAACGGCATCCTTGTTCGTAGTGCCGTTGGTCGGATAATATATGATAGGCCCGAATGGATTGATTTTCTCACTTGTCGGAGTACGACTCGATGTGGCATTGGTCGAAGTGGAAGCGTTAGCACCAACCCAATGTGTTCCGTCTGCGCTCGTGAAATACAATCTGTAGCGGTAAGTGGTAAACTTGACTGGCAATGTGGCTGAGTTGGTTCTTACCTGATAACCAATGGTGTTAGTGTTTGCATCATAACCACGATAGCAGCACCAAGCACCCGTTATTCCACCAACTACGCGAGTTGCATCGTACACCATCAGCATCGTATAGTCCTTCGCAAATATGGTGGTGTCGCGAGTGGCGGCGGTCATATTGTTAAAGCAAGGATGCGCTCCCAGATTATTGATGTTAAGGGTAAATCCAGATGCACTTGCTACAACTCCATTCTGCAAGAGTACACACACACCATCCTCCAATGCCGTGATACCCTCTACGCTTGCCGTAAAATTGGTGGAGGTAGATGTGCTGTCAACACGCCCAAAGGGGATGGCGGCTGCCTTGTATGCCGTTCCTCCCGATGTCGCAGAGCCTGCGAAGAGCAACCCCGTAAGGTCTACCTTGGCTTGTCCGAGAGGTTCATAGCGACTTTCGCTTGCGAGCCATATATACTCATCCGTCGCCATTGCCTTCGTGTAGTAGGTAGTTTCATCTTGGACGGTAGTGTCGGCAGTAAGTACATATTCTCCGTTTGTGTACACATAGTAGCCTAAGTCGTGGGGATTTCCTGTGGGGTTCTCCACCTCTTCCCAAACCGAGCAAAGGTATATCACACCTGCCTGACCCACTTGTGGGAGTTTGCCTGCGTTGTTGACTGACTGATACTCAATGGTGGTTATATCGTCGAAAGCATCGCTGATCGCTTCCATTACCATGCTGTCAACGAGGTTTATCGTAGGTGCTTTGGATGCAAGTTCTTTGTTCGTGGTGGGTTTCTCGCCGACAATCATGTCGGCGTTCATCACGTTTGCCGTTTGCGCTCCCGAAGCCGTATGTATGGTAATGCTCTTGCCTATTGCAACAGTTCCACTGATGCCTGTGTCCTTGGTCACATCGGACATGGCTTGGGTGTTTCGGTTTGCTGCGAACCCAAGCACCCATTGCTTCATCTGTGCAAGAAAAGTACGAAGTCTCCTAACGCTTATATAGTCTGTATCTGCCATAGCCTTAAATCATTAATTGAACAACGCAATAATCTCGCTGTCAGTTGCCTCTGTCATGCTTACCACCGTTCCGATGTCCTCTATCGCTTCATCCATCTCGCTTACCTTTGCGCCAAGGGCATTCCATTCCTCTGCCGCTATCTGGTAGGTGGTATCGGTAACAGGTCGTCTATTTATCTTGTGGAAGTTAATCTCGTCGTAGTTCATAGTGTTATGTCGTTATGTCTGGCAAGCCGATTGTGTATCTATCATAGTAGCCAAGGAATGAAATCGTAGGAATCCAACCTATGAAATAGTAGTCAGGTTCGTCCGTGGCAGATGGATTTGCGGAAGCATAATGAGCGATTTGCTTGCATTCAAGTACAATACAATTTGCCGAAGAGTAGTGTGAACCAGTATTTCCGTATATTATCTTCTTTATATCCTCAAATGTGAATACATCGTGTAGAGTCGCCTCGTTTTGTATGTAACTATTAGCCCACTCATTTTCAACAGTCAATGTCTTCTCGAAATATATACCAGAGAATGTAAGACCTGAATAGATTTCGCCATACAAACGTATTGTAATCTTATTTCCGACAAGTTGGCGAGCCTTTGCCCCAATCTCTGCCGTGTATTGGAATGGGTACAAATAAAACTCATCGCTTGTGGCACTGGCACTTGGAACACTCGTTAGTTGCTTTGCGGCGGTAGTAGAAATCTTATTTGAAGAAATGTTTACCTTGAAATAACGATACAAGCCAAGTCCATCAACTACATTGCCACCAGCAAATCCACCATATCTTGCAAGGTATGTTTCCCTCGTATAAGAGCCTTCGTTGTGGTGGTCGTATGGAAGTGGAATATGTATGTTTTGGTACTCTATATCTCCATATCCTTGTGGCATTTGGTAGGTTTGAGTGCCAGAATATTTTGCGGTAAAGCGACCCGTCTGGAAGAATGATAATGTAGAACCTATCTTGTCCATATCGAAGATATAGCCTACATTCCTATCTTGCGGGTCAGCACCCGTGCCACCATCTTCGGGGCTAATGCAAGGACACACATTCTCGGACACATAATCATCTACATTCAATGCAGTAACTAAAGTTTCTTTGCTCGTAAGGAAACCACTAAACGAACCACGCATAGCATCTATCGTACCATCAGCGAACACCTTGAATGTGGCATTATCAGCATTCGCTCCACCAGCCCAGATGTAGTATTGGTTGCCCTGCGAGTCGGTCATATTCCCCATGCCTGCAAGCACATGTCCAAGATTGTCTGTGATGACAAAGTTAGAACCCGTGAGCATACGAATGTAGGCATTCTGTGCAATGAGATTAGTGAAGAACGCACTTGCGGCATTGACATTGACTTCCTCCCAACTCAAACCGCCATTAAGGTTCATCATGAATCCTATTATGTCAATAGCAGTCTTATATGTTTCCGAAATCTTGAATTTGTCTCCTGCTGGGTGCTGTGCTGTTGTCGGATGTGTATAGCCGTTGTTGTCAACGCATTTGAATACAATATACCCACTTTGATAGCCATCGCAAGGAACGGCAATATAGTCTTGGTAGTGGTAATTGGCAACGCTTGTACCAATCACAACGTCGCTTGTCTCGCTGTAGTAGGTAAACCCATAAATCAACTCATCTTGGAACACACGGGTCAAAGCACCTGCGTAACCAGCATCGCCAGGGTCTCCCTTGTCTCCCTTTGCCGCCTTGATAAGTGGAATCTCCTTCTTGATGAGGTAGGTGTCCACCATCTCGTCAGGATTGGAGGCGTTGATGCTTGATGCTGCGAACACCTCCACTACATCCACCGAACTCTCAATCTCCCTGTAGGGCATGGAGAAGATAGCAAGGTTGGCGCCGTTGAAGAGCAGTGTGCGCGTGTCACCCGTCCGCTTATACACCCGGCAATAGCATGGGAAGGCATTGCGTACACCGCCGTTGTCTGTATAGAATCTGATGGAGCCGCCAAACTCTCCCTTGTCAGTCGCCGTATCTATCGCGATGTAGTCCTTCTCCGTCTGGCAGATGTAGTTCACGCCCGTCTCACCATACACACCGATGACGTGTGGAGCTTCTGTCTCTTCGACTCCATCTGGCAAGATGGCATCCTCGTAATGATCCCCGATATCGTCTATCGTCCCGTCGATTAGAATGGGATATTGTAGCGTCTTGCGCCACATGTAAGGGCGGAACTCGTTAAAGAAGTATGCGCTTTCTTCGTTGGAAAAGAAAGACTGGTCCGGGTTCCAGTACACAAGCTCCGCGCCCATTCCAACACCTCCTTCATTCAGATCCTTTGTTTCGCTTGTCGTATAATAATGTATGTCTCGTGTTGCCGGAATGAAATTGACGGTCACAATTGCAAGTTCCACATTTGTATTATTGACAACCAGGTGTACATTAAGACTCTTCCGAGATGTAAATGCGGTGATAGGAAGAACTGCTTTTCCGGTGGTTGCGCCGGAGAAAACAAGCGGAGTGTCATCGCTACTATCCTCGCTGTCTACGGGATCATAGAAAAGTGCAAGGCCGGCCGTCCTGAACCATGCCTCATTAATATAGAATACACTTCCGTCCTGGGCAATAGAGCGGATAAAGATGTTGATATTGTTTTCCGGGATATATCTTCCAGAGGTGTCGTCGTAGCTTACGGTTCCCGAGGATAGTTCAATCTCGAATTTCTCCTTTGTCTCGGCAATTATAGTAATGGTGCCTGTGGCAATCGTGGAAAAACCGGTAATCTCCGACTCGTCGGCAACGCATGCTGATATATAGAATGTTGCAGAAACAGAGGCCGAGAAGTCGTCGGTTCCGGAACTGCCAGCCTCATGCTTCAGCTCTATGCTATCTGTAAATCCATTAGCCTTACTTGCGTTCCACTGGTTGTCCGTGTTTGTATTTCCGGTATTCCTTGTAATCATCCAGCGGTCAACACTCGTAGTTGCTGTCTCGTCAAATCCTTTTATTAGAACCGGACTAAGAATGATACTCCCCCCCCATCTCAGGTATGGAACGCCCGCATCCATGCCCTCACTTCGTATTTCCACGCGCAGCGGCAGAGAGTCGGGGTCAAGGCTCCATTCCTTGTTGTACTCGTCTGTGCCAAGTATTCCCGTGTCAAGATCCACGGTGCGCAGGTTGTTTTCGGGAAGACTGACCTCCCCTATGCGGACATACCAGTTGTCAGGGTCTATTGTGCCGTAATAATCCCTGCTCTCGCCGTCGGTGGTTACGCATGGGTATTTGTCCGTCCACTTCGACCCTCTCATCTCCATCGGCGCAAATACCAGGTAGGCATTGCTATTGTCGGACTTTGAGAGGCGGGCATAGATAGTGTAGGGCTTCCCACTTTCCGCCAATCTTCTGTTGCGTCCTTTCAGTGTCCACTCCTGATATGTGCTATCCACCATCCCAATACCCGCGCGTCCAGACCACACCTTGATTTTAGCGCCATTTGCTATGTACACAGACAAATCGTTGTAAGAGTTGTTGGCGTTGGGTGTGATACTGATTGCGGATGGGGCAATATAGTGAACTGGTGATGTGCGTGGCATTCTCTTTTTTTAAATGCAAAATAAGGGACGAAGGGGGTGCCGGTCAAGGGCAAGCCTCTGCCCTTGACCGGCGAACATTGGTGAGATAAATTTGTTCTGTGCCAATAATGTATATCGGCATGAAAAAATAACGACTAATTCATATATGGAACATCTTTCTCTCGAGATATTCGACCGCGAAGGAACGGGAAGTAAGTACGCCTGGCTGCCTGAGGATGCCAGCATCACCATCACCGACACCAGTGAGATATTCGCCAGCGGAGATGTATGGTCGCATAGCTTTTCTCTGAATATTCCTGCCAATGTCCACATCTTCGGTACCAGCGGTGATCTGCATGGATCCCGTCTGCACGATCAAATCAACAAACGAAAGGCACGGCTGTGGGTGGAAGGCTTACCGCTTTATATGGGTTATCTCATGCTGGACGATGAAGTCGACGTGGACGAGAACGGTAATGTTGACGTAAGGTTTGAGAGCGGCAATAAGACTTTCGATGAAATGATTGAGGGTACAAAAGCCAGGGAGGTGAGCGTCGGCGACGTGGTAATTGGCGTGGCACTGAACCGTAAAAGAGTCGTAGGTATCAAAAGGCCATGCGGAGTATTTAGGCTTGATGGCCTTGCTGCGTATGTGGCAAAAAATTCTCACCTTGAAGGGCTGGACGGATATTTTTGTTATTTTAGTGTAGGGGAGTATGACGAATGGGTAAGAACCCCTTACGCTCAACGCTGGCCGAAACTTGTGAAAAGCCATGGAAATATATATGACAGCAATGGTATCGCTGAAAATAAGGACTATACTAATGTCCAGATGCCCTATGATGCAGGGCATCCGTTCTGCAATATCAACATCTGCTATCCGTTAAAGGCAACGAAAATTACGGATGGACAGCCGGAGGAAGTTGCCGGTCGTGGCTATACCATTCGTCTTGCACATGGAACCGCAACCACTGATGGCGGAGATCGCCAGACACGTTTTAACAACTCGCCCAATTTCTATCTGCTGCATTTTGTCGACAGACTTTTCAAAGACCTTGGAATACACGTCACAGAAAATCAGGCCCTGAACGTGGAAGACCTGCGACGTGTATTTATGCTTAACTACGGTTGCCACTACGAAGAGATTGAGGATGAGTATGAAGATGACGAGATAGACAGCCATGCCACTCCGAGAAAGAAGGTTGGACGATATGGTCAGTTTTATTTGCCACTTATTAACATCGGGTCAGGCCGTGCCGGTGGTTGGCTGCCTGTAGCTGGATGGGAAAATGCAGGGAAACAGGTTCTTGCGGACGAAGAGATAATAGGCAAGGCACTGTTGCGCGATTTGGTTTTAAAAGAGAGGGGCAGTGTCATTCAAAATTTTGGATCTGTAGAGTGCCGGATTGCAACAGCACAATCCAATATTCCATTCTTCCCGTTTGAAGGTGGGTTGCAGTTTGAACTTATAAAAGATGAGCATGAGGAGGAAACAGGCGGATACTCTGCCTACCTCGCTTATGCTACGGGAGAAAACTACCCAAATGTGGAGATAAGCGAGATTGTCAACGCCATGAAGTCAATGTTCGGCATACGCCTTATTTTCGATAGTGACTATTCAACAGTTCGCATAGTCCTGCTTCGCAACATACTCCGAAATAGCGATGTACAGCACATTAACTGCGATGTCCTCCCTGCGATTAAACAAGAGAATAACATACGCGGTTTCCGCATGACATACGGGAAGGGAAGCGACAGCACGAGCTTCTATTATAAGGGGTTTGCCGACTTGTTCGTCCGAGGCGCAAAGATATGGAAGGACACAACCGACAAGCACGATTACTCGAAATGGAACCTTGATGCAGACTATGATATTATCAATTCGCAGGTTTCGGCCTTTAACAAGACATGCTATGTCACTCCGGTGAACGGAAATGCCTATGGTGTACAGGTCGATGAGGATGAAGATGTACTTTTCCCATCTCTGTTCGAGTGGGCAGGGTTTATGGATGCTGAGGACGGCGACTGTTCCGGAACGGATGAAACCGTCGAGGAAATACAGTGTGTGGCTGCACCAGTTATAATGAACGAAATTAATGGGACATACGCTTCGCTGTTCGGCAGCGATCTGAAAGCGCCGTCAGGCGCTGCGCAAAAGATAGGAACTTTTGCCAGAGTAACCTACCAGCCTCAGGAACTTACGAACGAAACCGTGTATGCAGGAATGGACACTGCAAGTAACTATACGATATCTGGCAAGCTCGAAATATTCCTTAGCGAAGGATTCCAGATCCGTATGCTTGACAACTACGCTATAAGCAACGGCGGCACTCCATTCGACGAAGCGGACCCCGGCCTGTGCTTTGGCATCATGCGCGGAAGCGGAAGCGATGCCCATGTGAGATATTATGAAGATCAGGATGACGGCGAAGAGAACGATGCGTGGGAAATCGTTCCCGGGAACGGGGCAATTGTACACCCGGACACCTGTGACAGCTACGGGAACGAGTGGGACTATGACGGGGCGACTGGCTATAAGCGTGTCTGTACCAGTCCTGCTGACGCGGTGGAGGCAATGTCTGCCATGTTCCCTGATACACACTTTAGTCTTACCGCCCGCTCATCCAGCACTTATATGACAGGATTTTTCCTTCCGGTCGTTACCGACAATACGGGAAAATCCCACACTTTGCTCATGGCTGGAGCTACTAAGGACCAATCTCCATTGATGCCAGGCATCATGCGTCAACAATACATCAACGACCTACAGGGAAAGAGCATCGAGCAAATTCTTGAATGGGACACTAATCATTATAACCTACTCATAGAAACTGACAGTTCCAGAGAGAGGGCGCAGACTCTACTTAATCTGCAGAAACTGGCATACTCCAATGGGGGGCCAGTTACCGTGAGTGGTGGAACGGATGTGTCACAGGGACGTTTCTCCCTTAAGCTCCGGGCAGAAAAACTCAACCCAAACTTCGATCCGAACAGACCTGAATACAGGACCGTTGAGACCAAGGCCGAAGCGGCAGAGACAATGACTGAAATGTTCGAAGGCTCCAACGCGGATTTACTGAATCGCCCAAAGATATCAGGGACGGTCATGCGTGCAAAAGGCTGGGACGTAAACGAAGATGGTTACTTTACCCTGTATGGCATTATATACTCTCTACGCGACAACAAAGGCAAAGCCCACGACGTGTTGTTCACTCCAATCAAAAATAACGGGGACGTCTTGACTCCAAGTGAAATGGAAAACTATGCAACATATTTCAATGGTTTTTCCATGGGTTTTGCCTCTTCGTATGATCATGAGGCTTACGCCTTGATGATAGATATTGACACATCGGAGAGCAGGTCTTCGCTCCTGCAGGAACTACAGGTAATGTACTATGCCGATAGCACGGAGAATATACAGCCAATAAGTGTAAAAGACAATCCGCGCTATCTTGACATCACAACGCCGAATCTGCGCGGCCGTGGCTTGTGTGACAAATTCTACAAGGAATACAGCTATTGGATGAGGAATGCACGCATCGCCAGGAGGAAAGTTCCCATAGGGATGGCGCAGCTGCGCTCCATTGATAAAACGGTACGTGTCAATGTGGGTGACATTACAGGTTTTATCCTGAAAATGCAATACACCGTAAGCAACAAGACGGGACTGGGAATGGTTGAAATGGATATTATGTACATCTAAAAAAGCGATTACATCGCAGTATACGACACTGTATGGCACAAAACATAGTAACAATTTCAGGGATGTTCGGCAACGACAAGACATATTTTGCCGGCTCACCCGTAGTAATAGGCATTCATGGGCTGGAATGGCCTGAAAGCAGTCCGTTCACAATCGTACACATCGAGGTTTTATATGACAACAATATAGTGGGCAGCT
Source organism: uncultured Bacteroidales bacterium (assembly GCA_902801325.1). GTDB lineage: Bacteria > Bacteroidota > Bacteroidia > Bacteroidales > Bacteroidaceae > Physcousia. The sequence continues at coordinate 57,211 of CADCHQ010000008.1, forward strand.
TCCGGGCCGATACTGGAGGACAGACTGAAGTCAGCATCGACATTGGCTCTGCCCTCCGGGCAATATGGAGCGACTATACATTTGCCAAGGAGGTTGAAGCGGCGAACAATGCTGCAGGATCCGCTGCATCTGGAGTATTCACCCCAAGCGGAGGGAGCGACTTCGATGCAAATGGGATTAGAAAATACCGCACATATTACCTGCGGATTAGCACTGAGTATTTGTCCAGCGATGACGGCGGCGTGTTTACTGTCACGCAGTGTGTTGACCAGAACGGAAACACGAACATACCAGGGGGGAGGTGCATGATTGGGTGGCTCACGGAATGGGAACGCAGCAACATCGTGGACGAAGCGGATGCAGACGCCTCTCATCTGGAAAATACGAACCAGCGCGACGGAGACGCCAGCACAAAGCCGACAAGCACGCCTGAACGGGTTGGCAGCCAGAGCATCACATCCTGGGTGGATGTGAGCAACAACGGGACGCAATGTGTGTTCTATGCTCACGAAAACGGCTCACCCGACAGCCCTGCCTCCCATGCACCGATTGTACTACGCGATAGCATTCCATACACAGACTTTCTGTTTGTCAACCGTCGCGGTGCTATTGAGACCTGTTCGGCACAGATGCTTAACTCAATGGGAATAGACGTCGACACGGAGAAGTTCGCCCGGATTGAACGCCCTGCATTCCAGCCATCTCGCTCACTTATGGCCATAAGCAAGGGAGGGCGTAGATCGTGGAGTATGTCAAGCGGATACCAGACACGCGAGTGGGCGGAATGGTGGACGCTCGAATTTCTGATGGCGCGGCAATGGTGGATGCTATGCGAGTATAAGTCAAACGGGGAGACAATTAAAAAATACATACCAGTTGTCGTCACGCCAGCCAAAAAGCAAACCGACATCTACGACCAGACAAAACAGCAGATGCCGAGTGTGAGTTTCATCGTGACACAGGCATTGGAGGGATAGCCGGCCTTGCTTCACGCAGCAAGAGCGAACTGCCCTTGATTTCTCGGCCTTCCATGTCTATATTCATCATGTTCATGAGATACAAGAAAATGTTCAATTCAACAAAAAACTTTTTACCTCTTTGCCGTAAGAGCAATGTACGGCACTGGCTTGCCAAAGGGGCAAAGCCTCCAAACGATTAGTTCATTATGGGGATAAAAAAAAGTCCCCGACCCTGCACAACAAGACCTCTTACCCTCTTATCGAACACAAATCCACCATCGGCGGAAGGCCGGGGACTATAAATCCTCACTTTTCTCCGATGGTGGATTGTTTTGTGTATGAAGGTAAGAGTATTGCAAAGGTAGTAATAATAATTTAATTGAAAGCTATGATTCGTGCAGAATTGGTAGAATTTAACAAAGAATTGTTTCAAAAGTTGAAACAGGCGGGTGTAAAACTGGACGATTACAAGTATTGTGACTTGTACCGTGACTATGTGGAGTTGTCACGCACAGAGCGCAATCGCAAGGTTGTGTTCCTTACGCTTGCGCAGCGTTACAATATATCCGACAGACAGGTGTATAACATCGTCAACCATCTGAAAGCATCTGTATAGCAATGACTTGAAGGGCTTGTTTCACGGATGCAATGCCTCCTTCGGGTGATACACTCATGTTCTCTTTTAGGTGCCTGGCAGAAAGCGTAATTTTGCCCGTGGGTTCGGGTTCCCGACCCACGAGACAATTAACCTTTTTATCCACAACACAAACAAATTACTAAAATGAGTGACATGAAAGTTTTTTCCATTCCTGACGGTAATGGAGGCAATTCGCTCGGTAACGGCATCGTGCCCTTTATGCTTGGCGCTGGCATGAGCGGCGGCCTCGGCGGTTTCGGCGGCTGGGGCGGTGGCATGGGCGGTTGGAACGCCATGAACATGAACAACATCACTGAGTTGTTCGCAATGGGCATCCTCGCCAGAATGTTCGGCTGGTACGGCAACGGCGGTCTGGGCGGCGACGGAGCAGGCGGAGCAGCCTTCCTCTCAAGCCAGATCAACGGAAACAACGGGCGCGACCTGATCATGCAGGCTGTAACGTCGCAGGGCGAACAAAGCCGTGCTGCGACGCAGACGCTTAGCACGATGCTCGGTCAGGACTTCAACCTCGTGAACAGCGGAATCCAGCTCATCCAGAGCTCGCTGTCTCAGATTGCCGCGCAGCAGGGCATGACTCCGTTGCAAATCATCAACAGTATTCAGGCTGGGAATGCCGACCTTCGCTTGCAGCTCTGCCAATGCTGCAGCGACAACAAGTATGCCATCGCAGAGCAGACCAACGCCATCCAGCAGGGCATGAACGCTGGCTTTACTGGTACACAGATGTCCCTTGCCCAGGGCTTCAACGGTGTGCAGCAAGGCATTAACGGGGTTCAGACCCAGATGGCTATCAACCAGGGACGCGACGACCTGAACATTTGCCAGCAGACCAACACTCTTGTAAACGGCGCAAACGCCAACACACAAGCCATTCTCAATAAGTTGGCTGAGATGCAAACGCAAGGTCTGCAGGACAAACTCGACGCTGCCCGCGAAAAGAACACGCAGCTGGCCGGCGAGATATCACAGCTCAACCAGAACCAGTACATTGCTGGTGTGGTAGGTCAGAGCATGGCACCCCTCAACGCCCAGATGGCCGCTTTGAACAAGGAGGTCGACGACATCAAGTGCAAGCTGCCAAACACGGTTAGCGTACAGTATCCGAACCTCGTGGCCGTCAACGCCACTCCATACGTCAGCGGAGGCATCTATCCCAACGGAGTTTTCGGTGGCAACTACGGTTACGGTGCATACGGCAACTTTGGCTTCTAACGAAAGGAGGTGAGCTATGGGATGCTATGCAAATCTACCAACCAACATCAACGGGATCCCGTATCTGCGAACGACAAACACGACCGTAGGCACAGCGACTGTCGACCTTGCCCTCGGTTCCTACCGCCGTCCGCTGCCTCCCGTCGGCTATTTCACGGTGCGTATCGCTGATGCCATCCCGACGGGCACGACCACCACGCTGCCTGTCACGCTGACGCGAAACGGTACGACCCGTGCCCTCACCCTCTTCGATGGAACACAAGTCACGGTTGCAGACCTCATTGGCGGTACAGGTGTGTTCCTCGTCTTCAACGATGCAGAGAACGGTATCCTTCAGCTGATATCGCGTACTATCGTTTAGTATGTTTCGATGTCATCGCATCAGACGCAAATCATTAACAACCAAAAAAAGTAACAACAATGGATTTTCAAAGTCTAAAACAGGGCTCGCCAATCTATATCCTTCAGGAAGGAGGCTCCGAACCCCAGCTCACCATCGCAACGGTGGTGAACAAGCCTGAACCAAAACCTCGATACATGACGCAAACACCTGGCGCCACTCCAGGCATCTACGCCGGAACTAACATGATGCAGCCAGTAGTGGAGATAGTAGCTCGCATAGGCAACGAGGACGTTCCGTTCTCAAACTTGACGCCGAGCGCTTCATCAGCCACCTACAATAACGGCCAGACTACCATCAGTTGTACCACCGAGGGTATGCTGCCTGCCGTCGATGCCATGATGCAGAAGAGTCGTAAGCACATCGAGGAAAACCCCTACCACGAGGCGGCGCTGGTGAAGGGCAAGGAGTTTCTGATGTCGCTAAACCCCCGCTACAAAGAGGAGGAAGAGCAGAAACAGGACATCGCCAACCTGAAGGGGCAGATGGGCGACGTGGTGAACACCATGAACACCATGATGAACATGATGCAGGAACTGAACAAGAAAATTTCTGGCACTGCAAAAGGCAAATAGAAATCCACAAAAACAATTACGACTATGTTATTTGGAATAGAGTTTCGTGACGAGCACGACAAGCAGGAACTCGTCGAGAAGGCACAGGCCGCCAAGGAAGCTGTCTGTGATCTCTGGGAAAAGATGGCCGAGCACATGCCCGAACTCCAGCAAATCCAGGAACGCGGCGGTCGCTATCGCGGCAGCTACGGGATGAATGGATGGAACGGGAACGTAGGCTACCGCAACTACGGTGGCGGCACCAACTACCGCGAAGGCGGCTACGGTGGCAACTATCGTGGGGGTTACGACATGTATGTAGGTCCGCAAATGGGCGGCTACGGACAGTACCGCGAGAACCCCAGCTACACCGGCGGAAACGACCGCAGGGGCTACTAATCCCAGTTTCAGAGTGGGCGGCGGTTTTGTCGCTGTCCACTCTCCTTTTTATTTTCAATTTACAATTATTGAAATGAACCAGTACGACATTATACCGGAGGATTTAAGGAAATACTTGGCGAATTTCGGTCCTCACTTTAACAAAAAACTCTGCGAATACGCCGTTTCACTCATGAAGAAGGCTGGTCCCGACGGCAAACCGCAACGCATAACGCCAATGACCCGTGAAGAGGTGGAAGCCCTTCTCAAAACTCACGGCGTAGAAATGAAGAACAATGTGCTCTATGACCATGTGTTTGTAGCAAACATGGTGAAGTCCGACCAACTCGGTTCTTCCGTTCCGGACGCCAAGCACCATGCCCTCGCCGTCAAGGACTACATAGACGACGTGGATAAGGCCGAAGGCTACCTTTTCAACCGCTGGATGGCCGACCTCTGCGGACTCGGCCCCAAATATCTCCCATACTGGGAGGACATGATTTAACCGTTCAACATGCTGCGCTTCCATCGCAGCCCTTATGACCATGATTCGTGATTACCTCGACATCGACAAGCATTGGGGCATCCTTTCCTACTATGATGCAACCCCCGATGATTTCTCGCAGCTCGGCCCGATACTACGCGAGTTCGGATGCCCGGAGTGGGAAATAGAACGCGCCTATGATACTATTCACAAGGCTAACAAAGCCTTCGTGTTCAACGCGCCGTGGGCACGTATGTCCGTCATGGTAGTGGGGCGTGTCACACAACCCTCGCAGTTCCTCAATTCCCTCCTCCATGAGTTTGACCACCTGCAGGACACCATCCTCGGGTACTACCATGTTGGGCACGGAACGGAAGATGCTGCATACCTGCAAGGCTACCTCGGGCAGGTAGCCTACAATGGCATAATGCCACTTCTCTGTCCTGCCTGCCCTTGATTATAGCCTCGTTATATCTTAATTTCGCAATAATGATATAACGAATAACGACATGACCTCTTGCTCTGAATACGTCCTCGACGACATAATGGCCATCATTGCCGTCCCGCTCGAGGACTTTGCTATCGGAACATCAGCGTGGCAGCTCACGCCGACAATTCCGCACGACATGTTTAGTCCCAACATTTACAATGCCGTCACCATTGGCGTTCAACCAGCTACCGTTGGAGGCACGCTCATTCCCATACGTTTCAGGACGGGCAAGGCCAAGGACGAAGAATCATATAATGTAGCCGGACGCCTGCACACCGTCAATGTGTCATGCGAAGTGGATGACAGGGATGGCGACGTGTGGGACAATCTCATTATCCTGGAGAGAACACCATCCCACCTTCTCCTTACATTCCGTAACGGACAGCGCGCCTTTGTATCAGCTACGAAGGACACTTACCTCTGTAGCGTGGAACGCGACGGAGGCAAGACCTCGGTCGCGTTCAGACTCTATAATCTAATGGGCATACAGCTTCTGGTGTAGCCATTGCCACTCTCCGGGCATATATATATATTAAAGCCTCTCAAAGTTTTTCCTCATCTCTGCCATAAGTCCTGCGTTTTTCGTAGCCACGGCCGTGAAATGTCCGCCATAAGTCAAGTTGATATTCCCAAAAAAAACAATATCAGGCAGCAGTATTGCCGTGTCGCCCTGCTGGACATTTTTAAGTGACAGCCGTTCGCCGAAAGGATTTTCCTTCAACCATCCTGATGCCACGGGTGACTTCCTTTTGTGCATGTCGGCAATAATTGTAAGATGTCTGATGTTGTTTATCTTCTCCCTTCCGGTTGCGGACATCCACTGCCTCTCCATCATTTTACGGATGACTTCGGCCGCAGCGTCGGGCAATGCCGGAGCCACGATAATCATTTCCACTTCGCTATAGCGTGTCAGCATTGGTGGCAGCAGTTCCGACAGTGAAAGGTCGCCATAGCCGTGCCAGAACGCTGTGCCGTTCTCTCCGAGCTTGCTCCGTAGTGCCAGCAAATGTCTTGGGGCACAACAAGGTTCTATCAAGTGCATAATCTTGGGTATTTTATTTGCTGTGGTGTTTCGCTTGTAATTATTATGATAAAGCCCAGACTTTTGTAGCCTGGGCTTTGCTGCATTGCTGATGTGCAATGCTTAGTCGGTGATGGTCACGTTGTCGTTTGTCTCGTCGGTAAATGTACCGTCAGTCTCCTGTTCGATGGTACCGAACCACTTCATTACAGGATATACCTGATATGCGCAGGTTACGGTAAAGGTCTGACCGTGATCGTCGCCACGAGCTGCACCGGTGTCGCCGGTCACTGTCCATTCAGCTTCGCCGAACTGGTTTCCGATGACCTTGTACTCAACACCCTCTTCCGTTACATTCCCCGTCGGGAAGAAGAAGAGGTTCTTGTCAGTGTTGTGCAGGGTTCGGCTAACGAGTGCCATATCGTCCTCGTTCAGCTCCACGCGGCCAGTGCCAGTGTGAGTCCATCCCTTGCCCTGTCCGTTGTCTTCAGAAGTCACCTGGCCCGTCTGGCTCTTGAAGTCAATACGGAAACCTTTCAGGGCCGTCGCCGGAGTCTGAGCAGACCCGCCGGCGGGAGTTATGACATACTGGTTCTTCGCGTCGTTCACGCCAATAGTAGTGATGTGGTCTGCGTCAAGTGGCACCACAAATATGTGGCTGCTCAGACCAGCGGGGTTCTCCTTGCAGTTGTTGCCGCTGGAGAGTACGTTTTTCAAAATGCAAGCCATAATCTTATTCTGTTTTTTGTTGGGTTGTTTTTTTCATGAGAATCAGAGGGCGACGGCAAGGCAGCGCCACCATGCCGCCGCACACCTCCGACACTTTGCTTACTCATCCTCCTCGAACTGTGCGACAAGGCTTACAACGCCACCGCCAAACTTGTAGGCGTAGGGGTTAGCTGTCTCACCGTCGCTCCAGCCCACGAACTTGTATCCATTAGCGGGTGTAGCAGTAACGGTAATCACGTCGCCGTCGGCATAGAGGTCCTTCTGGCCGTTAGTGATGGCCACGGTACCCTCGCTGGTGTCGCTCGAAGTAGCAGTGAAGATGTCAGCGATATAGTCGCCGGCGGGAAGCTCACCAGGTACGTTCACGGCATCGTTCACAGCGAACTTCTCGGGAGAGTATTCGCGGATGCGGACGGTAGCACGACCGTTGGCCTGGTAGTCGAAGACACGGAGGTCTTTGCTCACCTGGGCAATCGAAATGATGGCATCCTGCTCACGGTCGGAGCAGACGTACTCCAGCGTTTCCTTCACGGCGGCAATCAACTGACCGCCCTTACCCATGGCAGGAGAGGTGGCGAGCTTGATGTTGGGCATCTCGGCAAACTTCCATCCGGCCTGCAGCACGGTTGGAGCAATCTGCGGAAATGTCTCCATGTAGCCCTTCACGGCCTTGCGGCAGAACTCGTCGCTGGCATAGATGTAAATCTCAGGAGCCTGCTTCATAGCAGCGGAGAGGCCGCCATAGAACTCGACCAGGATGTCGTACACCTGCTTGGCAGTCTTACCGGTGATGTCGCCGGTGGGAATCAGGTTGCCGTTGGCTTCGCTGATAGTTCCGTCGGTGCGACGCTTTGCAATCAGCGTGTAGAAGCCGTCGAACAGCGAAAGGCCGAGCTTCTGCTGGTTGGCAGCAGTGTCTTCCAGCGTGCGGTTGGCCATGTTACCGAAGAATACATTGTAACGAGCAGACTCGGCGACGTTGCCGCTGAGCTCGTTCAGAAGGAAGGAGACGTGGGGCGCACTCTCCACGACATTGGTGTCCTGGAAGGGACCCTTCTCGGTGTAGCGCTCGATGGAGTCCTCCGTGTGGAGGTAATACTTCTCCAACTTTGCGGGGTTGTCGACGAACTTGCCGAGCTGAGAGCTCTTTACGTTGCCGACTACATAGGGACGTGCCTGAAGGCCCTTGCGGTTGAAGATGTAGCAAACGTCGATATTCTCAACGTCTGTAGTCACCTTGATTCCCAGGTCCTCAAACATCGAATCGGTGAGCAAGCTGGCCTTGGCCACAAGCTCAGGATGGATCAACTGCTTAACAGTCTTGATCTCCTCAATAGAAAAAGCGTAAGCCATACTGTTTGTGTTTGTGTTGGGTGAATAAATTATTTTGTGTTTGTGTTGGTGTTTCTCTGAGTTCTCCGAATACTCTAAATACTCCGATAACTCTGTTACAGCGAAATTACGTCATAACTGGACGTTGGTCAAGGGCAGCCATAACCGAGCGCGGAACCGTTCGGCAAAGCCAGTCGAAGTTACCCTTTCGCCGCCGCCCTGTACTCCTCATAGCTCATGCCGCGACGGAACTTCTGGTGCGGGCTTACCGCTGGAGCCTGACCGGTACCGTTGTCTGCTGGCAAACCATTATCGGCAGTCACCATCGGTGTGGGCTTCTCCGAGAGTTCCTTCACTTCGGCCCTTAATTCAGAAACTTGCTTTGTCAGCTTCTCGTTGGCAGACTTGAGCTCTGCAACCTCCTTGTCGCGTTCGTCAAGATTTTTGAAAGCTGTTTTCAAGTCTTCCGATTTTTTCTGAATTTCGTCGTTTGCCCGGGCAAGGTCGGCAGAGATAGTGTCAAGTTCTTTCTGCTTCTCGGCAATCTCCTTGTCTCGCTGATTGACCAATGCCTCTGCGGTATGTAGCGCATCGGTGACTTTTGCAAGTCCTTCCTGTGCGTCAGCGGGTGATTCCTCCTCGGCGGGCTGCTCTTCTGTTGCAGGTGCTTCCTCTGCGGCCGGTACTTCCTCCTCGGCGGTCTGTTCCTCTGTTGCAGGTGCTTCCTCTGCAGGTTTTTCTTCTGCGGCAGGTGCTTCCTTCTCGGCGGTGTTTTCCTCCGTTGCGGGTTGCTCCTCCTGTGGTGCCTGCTCCTCCTGTGCTGGAGCCTCGGTTGTCTTTGGTGTTTCGGCTGCTACAGCCTCCTGCGCCATCGTTTCGTTTTCTGGCATATTGTTTTTGTTATTAGGGGTGGCTATTTCTTGTTCCTGTGGACCGAACATTGATGGCACAGATTTCTTCACATGACCGTCATCCACAATCATGGTTTCGCCGGGACTTGCAGCAATGGCGGCCTTCTGCTGTTCGTTTAGTGTTGCGATGTCCTTCTGCCCATCCCCGCCTTCCTCCGGCTCTTCTTTCGGCTCATCGGGAATGACGGTCGCCTCCCGTGCGGGTGTCAGCTTCTTGTCAGCAAGCTCAAACACGCAATCAATGGCGCGTGCGTAGTCGCCAATCTCGTCCACCAACTCTCCCATCACCTCGTCGGCATAGAAGGTTTTACCCGTCAAGTGCTCCTCCTTTACCAATGGGCGGTTCTGCCGTACAGTCATGCGGAACTCCTCGCCCAGCTTGTCCAGCTCGGTTTGCAGCTTTTCCGTCTTGCCATCGCAAGCCTCTCGGAACTCAGCGTTCTTGTCAGGCGACGTCACGCTTACGAGTTCAATGTATCGGTAGCCGTCCTGGTCTACCGTGTTGTTGGCTACACCCCAGAAAGCGCACATCGTACCGATGCAGCCCATCGTGTGACGGCCGTTCATCACCACCGTGCGGTCGCAAAGCGAAGCGACCAACTGACCAGCGGAGCAGCACATGCCGTCAACCCATGCCACCGTCGACTTGCCCTTCTCGCGACAGTCGGCAATGGCCTGTTCGTAATCCACGCGCGCACTTGCAGCACCGCCTGGCGTGTTCAGAATGAAGATGTGTCCCACCACCTGCGGAATGGTGTTTGCATAGAGTATCTGGTCACGGTGGTCCTTGGAACCATAAGAGCAACCATCGCCGTCCCGGGTCACAGGGCCGTCCATGACGATGACGTTTACAATCTGGTCGTCCTCGGCCAGTTCCTCGTCATTCCAGTAAAGGTGATTCTCAATGCGGCGTATATTGCCGACATACAACTTGTCCTCGAAGCCGCGCTTCTTTGAGAGAAAGAAACCCTTCTTCTTCTCGCCCTCAAAATCCTTGCCTGCCATGATAGCCACACGGATTCCCTCAGCGTATTTCTGCGCCACTTCTACAGGCATGTCATAGAAAGTCTCTTGAAAATAAGTTCTCAACATATCTGTTCTGGTTTATGAATATTTCACTCGTCGTTTTTCCGCAATTTACGAAGCCATGGCATCTGCGTCAAGGGCAACAAGCTCAACTCCTACTCAAGTAGTGCCATGGAGGTACTTATTTGTATTCCGGCGTCCTGTGCGTCGCAGGGAATCCCGTAAACAACTTCCGGCTGTTCTTCTCGCAAGCATCCCTTCTTTTTTTCTCCGCAGCCGCACATGCACAAGCCTTGTCGTGATCTTCCTGTCTCTCACGCGCCCGCGCGCTATTATATATAGGTGTGTCCACAGCTGCGTCGCCCAATTCGTCCAGGTTGTACTCAATGTACTCACATGCCATTGCCATTGCCTGCTGCGCGTCCGTCATGCTGTCCCTCCGTGCCAGTTTTTCCTTCACTGGCTCCAACGCCACCCGTCTGGCTTCCACGTAGAAAGCAAGTGCGATACGAAGTTTTTTCAGGAGAGTCTTCATCGCCCCGCCTTCGGTTTCATTATTAGCGTATTCGATAACGGCATTTAGAAGTTTTTCGCCAATGCGAGGTTCGATATAGGTGTCCTGACAGAAGCGGATATCACGAACCAATGCGACATACGCCATCCGATCCCCCTTAATGTCAAGGTATTCACCCAGCACTCTTGCCGTCTGAAAAAGTAAGTCTTTATGCAGATAAAAAGCATCGGCCTCCCTCCACTTTTCCACGAACAGCCCTGCGCCCTTTGCGTCAGCCTCAAGGAACAGCAACAGCGAATCTACGGACCGACCAGCACTCATCCAGGCATCCTTCACTACGCGCTCCATCCTTTTCTCGTCTGCAGGATCGTAGCCCTCTGCGCCAACCATGTTCATCCCGCCGCCCTCGTTGAACGAGACTGTCAGCAGCCCCGCCTTGTGCGAGAGCATTTTGTAAAATTCAATCTGCTGACAAATACGGATTAGCTTGATGGTCTGTAAGTCGGAATCGGACACCGTTTTTTCCCCGTCTTCAGGTGCAACCCACTGCTCGCGGTACCTACCCTGCTGTATCTGCTCTAACCGCTCCGTGACATCGGCATGAGCCAGTCGCGCATCCTGCTTTGCCTTTCCTGTAGGCCGTACGGTCGTAGCTGTAATATCCGTTTCATCATTGCGAAGTCTGTCGTATTCGGAAAGCAGCCACTGGTACAGTGTATTACCAAGCAGCGGTACCAAAGCCACCGCTTCCTCCTCCTCCAAATAACCGAAGAGTTGGCTCGGTCTGTCCCACCTCGCTGTCGGCATCAGGGAAATCAATTCATTTTGTGTCGTGATAAACATAGTTGTTCCGTGTTTCTTTATCACTAAATTACCCTACGGCTCTTTTACGGTCAAGGGCAACAGAAAGCACCAACCTTTTGGTGGGGTTAGAGATAGAATTTAATATCTTTCCCCGTGGCGATTTACAGTTTTCTTTCCCGTGTCATAGCTGTCAATGAGTCCGCCTTTTCCATACACGTCAAACACTCCTCTAATGCCCTCGGTTAGTGCTCGTTCCAGAACTTCACTATTACGGTCGAGCGATGCTTGCATGGCCATTATCTGCTCAACGCCAATGGCGTTACCAAGTGCAGTGGAATCTCCATCGCCCATCTCGGTGAAGTCATCCAAATTCCCATCTGCAAACGCAGCCATACCCCTCTTTCGCCGAGGTACGTGGCTTAAACTACCTCCGTTGTAAAGTATCTGTATGGACCTCCATATCTCAGGCTCGTTCATACGAATGTTACGTGTTGTCTTGGCGTCGATGATAGCTTCACGTCCCGCCTCGCCTACCAAGTGAAACTCAGGTCCGCTCGTAATGTGCGTCCGTGGGTTCTTGCCCATGTATCGGGCACGGTAAGTCTTACCGTCCGAGCCGTCTACATTATACTGCCGTCCAACCTGTAAGGAAGCCGGGTCCGTAAATTCGTTGACGTTGCCCTCGGCGTAGGTAAGCATGCCGGTAGTGAGTCTGCCAGCGTTAGCCCCACTTGCACCGGTGGCCTGCGCAATCTGACTTTTCGACTTGGCTATCTTGGATGCAGCCAGACCCATGAGCCCGCCCAGCAGTCCCGTGAAAGCTGCAAATGCAATTGAGCCGCCGATAGGACCAAGCTCCTTGTAAATCTTGCCAAGAACTCCTGGCAAGTCCGCTGCAGCTTGTCCTTGCTGCTGCGACAGGCTGACTGTCAGCGATGTAATTGCGGCCTGTCCTGCGGCCTGCACGGCAATCATACCGAACTTCTGTGCAGTACTCATATTGTCGTTACTCATGGCTTGGTAAGCAATGCCGTAGAGGTTGGCGGCCTGTGTCATCTTGGCGAATGCAGACTGCGAACTGGCAGTGATTTTATTATTCGTATCCTCGGTCTTCTTGCGCATCTTTTCCTGCCCTTCGTTATAGGTTTGCACCCACTGCGCGTAACGCTCGAAGGATGCGGGGTCGGCATCAGATACAGAGGGAGGAAGTCCAATGTCGCCCGTGCGCTCACCTCCACTGCCTGTTACGCCTCCAGATTCCAGCCCCATGCCGGTTCCTGACGAGGTGTCTATACCTTCGCCGCCTTTGGCTTGACCTCCAATCTTTTCTGTGAGGCCCAGTATCGCCAGCGTGTTTGCCAGCGTGGCATCCGTATTCGCATCGACACTCTGGTTCTGAAGCATGGCATTCATCTGGTCAGTAATGGTTTCAGACATTTTCATGTTAATGTCGTCCATCACCTTTTTCCAGGCTTCTGCCTGTGCATTATGGCGTTCTATCTCGCGCTGTCGTTCCAGTGCCTCAAATTCATCAAGATACTCATAATGAGCCGTAGCCTTGCTGGTTCCGGCATTGTCTATGATTACATACGTACCGGCACCTGGTCCGCCTTTGCCCGTTAGGTTCAGTTTTGCCAGTTCATTATAGTACTCCGCATCCCCTGCGTGGCTTGCCTCGAATATACTTTGCAAGCTGCTGGAAAACAGGTCGGCCCACTCCTTCAATGCCGTGTAGAGTCTGTTCTGGCTTTCTTCCATCTGGTTGGCAATCGCCACGCGCTGTTCCTCCAGTTTCTTCAGTTCCTCCGTCTTGGCCAGATTGAGCGAACGGCGAAGGTGTTCGGCATCCTCCAGTTTCCCCTCTGCTTCCAACTGACGGATTCGCGCCTCGCCTATCTGCCGCATCTTAGTGTAATAGGCCGTCTGCATGGCCAGCCGCACCTGCATCTGCTTAATGGCAAGTTTGTCAGCCACGCGCTCGCTGGCTTGTCCTGCACCGATGAGCGAGTTCGCCCGCTTTACCTGATCCTCGGCCAGCCCGAGTCTGCTCAGGGTCTTCTCGAATCCGTCGCGGCGGCTTTGCGTCTGGCCCTTCTCGATGTCGGCCCACCAGATGTCCGTCTGCTTCTTTATGAGCGAAGCCTCCTTCTTGATGGCATCCTGAATGGCGTCGTAGGTGGAGCGCAGTTGTGCCATGAGTGCCCGCTGCATCTTGTCGTCACCACGGATTGCATCGGCCCATGCCTGCATACCCTGCTCGCCCATGTGGCGCATTACCTCCTCAATGTCGGTTGAGTAGGCATTCTCCGCCTCGCGCAGTACGAAGGCAGTACGCTTTAGTTCGGCTGCAGCCTGTCGTGAGTTAAAGTCACTCATGTCGGCATTCTCGCGCATCAGGCGGTTGCGTTCCTCCGCCATGTCGGCGGTCAGGATACCCATCGTCACCAGGTTCTCGCGCAGGTTGCGGGTGATTCCGTCGTAGGGACGCTCTTTCTCGATGATGTCTTGAATGGCCTTCATCTGTGTAGTCACGGCCTGCTGCTGCTTCAGGAAGTCACGCTCGATGCCCAGATCGAGGTCACCCAGTATGCGGTCCATGGCTGGTTTACCCTTTTCCTTGCCAATTTTCTCGATGAACTTTACCGTGTTTGCTATGTCCTTCTCAATGTAGTCGGTAGTATCACCCGTTCGGTCGGAAAGAATGTCGAAAATGGCATCCCGTTCTTCCTTTGCTACCTCTGCACTCTTCTTGGCGTAAAGTTTCTGGAGTTCAGCGCGGCGCTGGTGCCACTCCATTTCGTTGGCCAGTATGCGGTTTTTTACCTCAGCCTCTGTCACGCCCTCTTCCGTGCCAGCCTCCTGAATGCGTGTCTTTCGCTCAGTGTAGTAGGCATCCAGCTCATCAAGGTAGTACTTCATCTCGTCCTGCACCAGTCTGCTTGCCCTTTTTCTGCCTTTCTTTGGATCCATCCAGTCACCAGTATTCGTGAGGTGCTTCTCATGCAGGGCTTCCTGTATCTTTAGGCGCTCGGTGTTGTACCACTCAATCGCCTGTTTGGTGTCCTTAATATTCTTGCGTGTCGCCTCGCTGATAAATTTTGCGTCTTCCGATAGCACCTTTTGCACGTCGGCACCGTTGGCGAGAGCCCGCACACGCTCGAGCATCTCCTTGCGGCGCGAGACGAGGGCATCGGCATCCCAGTCCTGATAGGGAGAGGTCACGCGGTTGTAGGAGCCGTAGGGGTTGGTGGGATTCGGCACGGTAGAACCGCCACCCACCTTCGTGCGAGGACTATACGCTTCCCCTGCCTCTTTCAGCAGTGCCTCGCGCTGCGCTTCTATGCCGTCGATTCGCTTCTGCGAGTCACTGATGAATTTATCGTATGCCTTTTGCTCATCCTCGTTATTGAGGTCGTAGTAGTTCTTGGCATTCTTCATCATGTCTTGCAGTGTGTCCGACTGTTTCAGCAAATCGGCTGCTGCCTTCTTCTTCGCATCGCCCTGCGCCTTGGCATGATTCTCTTCCAGTTGGGCGTAAGTCTTTTCCGCCTCCCTGTATTGTTTCTTGAGATACTTCTGCGAGTCCTCACGATCCACAGCCATCTGTGCATCGAACTGCCTTTCCACGTCGGCTACGTCCTTCTCCACAGCCATATATTCCTTGCGGTAGTTCATCACGAGGTTACGCAGGTTTGCACCGTAGGCGGTGATACGCTGCGTGCCGTTGGAGCCTTTCTCGTAGATATTCAGCCCTGCATTGGCAAGTGCTTTCTCCACCTGCTCGGCGGTCATCTTCTCAGCCTGTGCTAATTTCGTGATTTGGCGGAGCAGTTCTTCCGATGCTTTTGCATTGGTAGTCCATCCCTTCTGCTCTACGATTTTGCCGTTCTTGTCCTTCGTTCGCCCCACTACCACTTGCTGGCGTATAGCACCGCTCAGAGCCTGGCTCAGTTCGCCGTAGGCTTCGTCACGCTTTTCACCGCTGTTTTCCTCTATGCGGCTCAGCGCAGCCTCCTTGCGTTTCAGCGTGATGGTCTCGCGCAATTTGGCATTGATAAGGTCTCGAGCATTGATAAGTTCCTCTGACCTGGCAACTTCCGAGAGCATAAAACCGAGGTAACTTCCATAGAGCTTGTTGATTTGCTCTATGCTGGCACGGTGCGCATCGTTGGCTGATGCCAAACCTTCCTCCGCTTTCTTCAAGTCATCCTCGGCTTTCTTCAACCGCTCTGCGCTTTCCTTTGAGCCGTCCATCTCCTTGCGGGCTTTCTCCAGTGCCGCACGTGCTTCGAGCACTTTCTTATTGGCTTCATCAATGCTCTTCCGTGCCTTGTCAACGGCGACGAAGTTCTGCTCCACCGCCTGTTCGGATTTCAGTATCTCTTGCGCCCAGCGACCAAGTTCTTTCCGTGCCTCTGCCAGCGTATTGTGCGTCTGCTTCAACTGATAGGCGAAGTAAGCCACAGCTGCGGCGGCAGCCGTAAAAATGTTACTCCATTGCAAGGCCGTCATCTCCCCCTTGATAAATCCCAGCATGACGCCGATGTTCTTCAACCCTGAACCAAGACTGGTTAATGCGCCCTTGGCGACACTGATAATCTGTAATCTCACCAGGGCAATATACATGAGGATGGAACGCAGCGCAACACTCACACCACCATTCCCCGTCAGCAAATCGACAATCTTCCTCAACCCATCAATAATACCGCCAAGAAACCGTTGCGCACTATCTCCCACAAACGCTTCTTCCACCTGGTTTTTCAGCCTCGCCCACTTCGCAGCCGTCGTCTCGTTCATATTGTTAAACTCGTTCAGCAGAGCGGTATTTTTCTCGTAGGCTTCGCCGGCGATACCGAGTTGGTCCTTCAGTACATCCACATTTTGACTTAGCAAACCGAAAACGATGCCGGCACGGGCACCCTGCTGGTTCAATTCCTTCATCACCTCTGCCATTGATGCGTTTTTCCCGAGTAGGGCTTCCACGTCGTTCGCCATTGCGTTCATACCCTCCTCGGTGCTGGTGTCAAAGTTCTTCACACTTGCGCGCATCTTCTCAAAAATAAGCACCATTGCCTCCATCGACTTTCCCTGATTAAAAAGGTCAACCAATGTCTTTTCTGTCACGCCAATGGCATTGGCGACACCAAAGGCGTTGTTGCGGATGGCGGGTATCATGCGGGACAGTGCCGTAGCCGACATCTCGACGCGACCGCCCAATGCGTCAATAGTAGAACCAAGAGCGGCAATCTGGTCGATGGAGATACCGGCCTGAGCACCTACGGCACCCACGCGTGCTACAAAGTCGGTGATAGCAGGAGCTGCAGACGCACTGTTGGCACGAAGAGCGATGATCGTACTGCCCACCTTCTCCAGTGTCTCTCGCACGTCATTATTGTTTTTCTTCAAATCCCCCGTTGCTGTTGCTATCTTGATGAGCGTCCTGGCACTCTCGTTACCCATCTCAGGAAGGGCGACCATCAGTTGCTGGGCGGCCTCGGTGAATCCCTGCACATCCTCCTGCGTTTTCAGGCCGACACTACCTGCCAACGAACTTAGTTCCATAAGAGAAGTAAGGCTTGTTCTCGTATCCAGTTTCTTCAGGTTATCACTAAGCCGTCCAACCTCGTCGGCGGTAAAGCCAGTGGTCTTCCTCACTTCACCCATTTTGTCCGAAAGCTCCATCAGATCGCCCAGTGTCGCTGTCAGTTTCTGCATCGCCACGGCAGCACCTACATATAAACCAATGTAAGTCTTCAATCGCGACCACGCTTTCTCAAAGGATGTGGCAGTACCCTTTGACGAGTTGCCAAGCTGCTTCATCTGTACATCGGCCTCTTTTACCTTGGCTGCCAAATCGTCGAATGCCTTCTTTCCTTCCTTTGTGTCAGTACGCATCCGTGCCAGTTCCATGCGTCCCTGCTCCACGGCAATCTTCAGTTCGTTGAACGACTTGCCTTTGGGAGAATCGAGCACAGACCTCACTTCCTTGGCAGTCATGCCCATGCGCTTCTCCTCATTCTCTACGCCCTGAATGGCTATTTGCAGTTCCTTATATCTTGCAGACCCTCTGTCGACCAGCAGAATTTGTTCCTCAAGGGTTTTCTTGGCAATAGTAAGTTGTTTTGTGCTTCCACTAAAGGTACCAGCCAATGCTTGTTTTCCAATTTTCTCTGCGGCGGCAAGGTTCATCGTTTCGCCGGTCATCTCCTTTGTCTTCTGTTTCAGCGTGTCGAGATTGGCTTGCAGCTTCTGTATCTCTCGCGTGGTAGCTTCCCAAGTCGCCTTGCCTGTGCCATTGGGGTCGTTAATGACGGCACGGTATTCCCTCAGCTTCTCTATTGCACGGTTTATGTCGCGCTCGTTGGCTGTGGCAAAACCGCCACGCTGCGACTGTGACAACGTAGCCGCCCCCATCTGCTGACGCGCCAGGGTGTCATACTCACGCATCCGCTCGTCAACCTTGGCAATGGCGGAAGCGTAGGAAGCCCACGCCCTGTCGTTGCCCTGCACAAGGCTTTGCTCCTGTTGCAACAAATTGTGCAGACGTTGCAGTTCGCCACCGCTCAAACTGTTCAGTTCCCTCTTAACCGACTGCAACGGCTTGGAGAAGCCTGCTTGCAAACGGTTAAGTTCCATCTGTGTGCGGTTAATATCGTTAATAAACGTGCGCATCGTCTGGTCGCTTGACCCTGTAGGAACGGTATTTAGGCGGTTCTTTGCGCCGCGCTGTGCCTGACGAAGCGTGTTGCTGTTCATCGGGTCTCCGCTGATAAAAGCCTCGTATGCAGATGCGGGCGTTGCAGACCGCTGGACTTTCTCCAGCGTCTTGATTTTTAAAATGAGACTGTCGACCTGCTCCCCAGCCTTCTTGTAGGCTTCTGCGCTTGCGGCAGTGTCCATTGCCACTTTTGCCTCTTTCAGTTGGTTCTTAAGGTCGATGATGACTTGTTTAAGTGCTTCGGCATTACGCTTGGCAAGCTGCACGTCCATGCCGACGGTTACGGTTGTCTGTACGTTATTACGTGCCATATCTGTATGAATGTGTTATCTACGTTGGAATCTGATGTATTGGTGCTGCAACTTGCGTAATTCTTGTTCTGCAGCAGCATTTTTGTCTTGCAATCCCCAGAGGATGTAGGCGGTTCCGCGAAATGCGAACTGAGCCAACAGCATGTTCTCAAACTTGCGTACTTGCATACGAATTTCGGAGGTAATAAACGGCTTTGCCTTTCGAGGTTTGTTGTCAGGACGTGGTATCGGTCGCCACCTCGGACCGCCGATTTGTGCAATCTGAACCAGTTCATGTCCCTTGCCAAGAGCAAGCTCCACAAACTTGGCATATCGCTGATACATAAGGGTGAACATCTTTACGTCCCCACCTGCGGCGCTCCATACCTTCCAATAGATTCTGCGACGCAACTGTCCCGAACGGTTTTCAATGCCCAGACGATCCATGTTCCTCAGTGCGTCCTTTGTCAGCAGTATGAAGAAATTGTTGACGTATCCCGCAACAATCGGGTCGTTCCATGAGAACTGCGTCAACAGTTGCTCTGGTGGCAAATTATCGGGTGTAAACTTATATGAAGCCATAATCCGTTATTCTTTTTTCTTCGTATCTTCTGTTGACCGAGTATTCATCTGTCGCACCGTGACTTCTGCAAGACAGTGTTGCCATCGTTTTTTCAGTTCCCCGCCCTCCCGCTCGATAATGTCAAGCCTTCGGTACAGTTCCCTTTCAAGGTCAGCCAGTTGCCCGACAGGCAGCAACGTGTTCTTTAACTGTTGCTCACAGTATGCCACATAGCGCGTTGCCTGACGCGCTTCCATCTCCCAACCGTCACGAATGCGGTGGAGCAGCTGAGAATAATATTCTTCAGTTCCCATCTCTGGTTTACGTGATTCCCCGGGATTACGGCTTTTACTGTAATCGTTGGACAGGATATCCAAAACAGCCTGTGCAGCAGTCTCAGCCTTGTCAGCCTCTGGTGTTAGCGTTGTAGAGCAACCCTCTATAACAAGCGGTCGTGGTGAGGTGTTTTTTTTCTCCCGTTGGAAAGGTGTAAAGAAACAGCCACAAATACTTTGTAAAAGTGTCTTTATGTTGTCGAGCATTGTCTTAGTTTTAACCGAAAGATACAGAATGCGCTTACATAAATCAAGGGCAACATAACAGCCCAAAAATAACTTTTTTGAGAATTATTTTTCGATATTTGTTTATAGTTTCCAAATATTGTTGTATATTTGCATCGTCAAAAGTTCGAGAGGGGCACAGACGGAAGCAGCAGCCCCACGGAAGGTAAGCTGCTTATTTTTGTGCCAGAGCCAAGCTGAAACCATAATGGCGACACACGAGTCGGATGGCGGAAACGCCCCGAAGGCATCACCCTCTTGAAGCCTTGACAACTCGTCGTGCCGCCGTTTTTTTATATATGGAAACAAAAGAAGTGAAAAGAGAGCAGGTCATTCAGATGGTTGCAGAGATGTTGCGACACAACGCATTCTCAGTTGAGTTCAAGGTGAAGAAGAAGCCTGCTGGAATCAGGATCATCTACGAAACGACGCAGGAGGAATTGGATAGAATGTCAAAAATAAATGCAGAAAAAAAGGACTAATGTTAGAATCAACCAAGAAACTAATTGATTTGCAGCGTGAAGAAATTCTGGCAAAAAATATGGGCCTCGTGCGTGAATCTGATTTCACCTGGGGCTTCGGGGCTGGCGTCAACGCCTTTAATAAAGTTGTCTGGCACAATAAAGAAGAAAAGCCAACCCGCACTTATGGATGTATTGTCATTGCAGACAATACATCCCTGAAGGTTGACAACAAAATTCACCACATGCAAGAGCACGAAAGGTGGGCTTATCTTAAGGATCTTCTTCCTGACATTAAAAGTCCAGTAATGCCACGCGATAGTTTATCTGGTGACGGAACTACGAAAGACGTTCCAACCTATTGACATGATATAACTATGCAAGAAATCAAATTCAGAGGAAAAGACCTAATGACAGGGGAATGGCGGTACGGTTACTTGTATCGGATAGACCTGCCTAACGGATTGGCTACGATGATACTCACTACGGATAATTTGCACTCGGATAATAGCATTGAACCCAGATATCATCTGGCATTTACGCTGGGGGTGGATTTATTCTTGGTAAGACCCGAGACTGTCGGTTCGTTCATCAACGTGCGCGACAACAAAGGGGACGAAATCTACGAAGGCGACATCATTTATTCTGAGTTCGGCGACGGAAGCAATACGAAATGCCTTGTCGGATGGGACGGGGAAAAAGCCTGCTTTGGCATCATGGATGAATACGCCTACCGCTCCAAGACGGAAGGCTATGACTTCCCCAAGTTTGACTCCGATGTTTTGTTTAACTTCCGAAAGCACGGAGTGAAGTTTGAAGTCATCGGTAACATTCACGACAATCCAAAGCTATTAACATACCATACGCTGACAGCAGATGATGTTTATAAAATCAAAGATAATTTTCAAAAACGGCATTAAGGAAAAATAAAGAAAGCTATGCTTGAAATCGACCGCATATACAACCTCGATTGTCTCGAAGGGATGAAGGATATTCCTGACAATAGCATTGACGCTATTATCACAGATCTGCCATACGGCGTACTGAACAAACAGAGCGAGGGAGGTTCGTGGGATGTGGTCATTCCCTTTGAGCCATTATGGCACGAGTACATTCGTGTAACCAAACCAACTTCCCCCATCGTACTGTTTGCACAGGGGATGTTTACAGCTAAGCTGATGATGTCACAGCCGAAAATGTGGCGATACAACCTTGTGTGGGACAAAGTGAGAGGGACTGGCTTCCTCAATGCCAACCGAATGCCAATGAGAAACCACGAAGACATCTGCGTATTTTATAGACAACTGGGCACATACAATCCTCAGATGGAAGCGTTGAACGGTCGCGAACGCAATCATCCTCAAGGGCACGGCAACCACGCCGAGAAAAATTCCTGTTATGGAAAGGTCGGACGAATCAACCCAACGTATGAGGACAAGAAGCATCCGAGATCAATTATCGTGAAGCAAGCCTTGCATTGCAATGAAGGACAATTCCACCCCACCCAGAAACCCGTTGACCTGTTGCGCTACCTTGTACTGACCTACACAAATCCCCAGGATGTAGTTTTGGATTCCTGTATTGGGAGCGGAACAACAGCCATCGCGTGTATCAAGGAAAAGCGTCACTTCATCGGCTTTGAGCTTAACAATGAATATTACACGAAGGCGTGTAAACGCATCGAAACGGAACTACAACAGATGACATTATTTTAAAGAACAAGAATATGGGATATGGGACTATATCATTTGAGAACGCCATGAGGATGAGGAAGCGTATTCTGGATGTACAAACTGTCATTGATACTGCAGCAAGGCGAGATTTGCATCCTTTCGATGAAGCCAATCTGCTTGTCGAGCCAACAAAGCAGATGAGGAGTAAAATTAACGAACTCGCTTTCAACTTTGCCCAACAGCACGGGTTGTCTATCTGGGATGTCTGCATGACTTATATGCCGGAGTTTGCAGATCCAGAGACAGAGATTGTACTTAACAAAACAAATTCACCTGACGTAGATGTAAAGATAGAGCAATATATACGCCTTGTGCCAATGCCGATGGAGTTAGTAAAGGGGCCCGAATACTGGGAGAACAAATATTTCAGACTGAAAGATTCGTTGCGGAAACTTATTGAAAATATGGAGAAAATAAATGATGAAGAAGATAATGTTTAGTAAGCGATACGGGCTGGAACAGGAAGTCCTACTCAAATACAAGAACAAGACACGCCGATTAATCAAAGGCGACTTTGAGGATGTCAAGACATACCATGGATTTTACGGGTGGCATTTCATCGCTGATACGAAGGACGGAGATTCTGTTGAAGTAATTCCAGCCTACCAGATAGGCGAGGTCGTTGCCGTCGCACAGAGTTACAAGCAATGCTGGGATATCTATCAGAAGAGGTGGAAGTTGTACAACGACCCATCAAGTTGGCGCACGCCTGACGCTATCCTTGGCGACAGTGTACAAGAAACCGCAGGATGGACTAACAAGATGTTTGTCCGTGCCGACCTCATGCCATACGGCATTCGCATTACCGACATCAAGGCGGAACGTCTTCAAGATATCAATGACGGGGACTGCCTGAAGGAGGGAATCATGGAGGGCGAGTTCATGAATACATGGGACCGCTACTATTACGACAGTTGGGGTGACGTGCCGAACCATATCACATTTCCAACCCCACGCCAAGCCTTCGCTGCACTCATCGACAAGATTTCAGGTAAAGGGACATGGAATAGCAATCCGTGGGTGTTTGCGTATGAATTTGAATTACTGACTTTAAACGACTTTAAACGAAATAGAATATGAGACTGAAACACATTACATTTACGGGCATTGATGCCCACACAGACATTCTGGAGTTACAGGCTATTCAGCAACAATATCCGATAGCGGAGTTCGGCGTGCTGACAAGTTACCACTGGTATGAGAACGGAAACCGCTACCTTGACCCTCGGCTCATCAGATCCTTAAGAGGCATAGATCATCTTTCTCTGCACATCTGCGGGCAGGCTGCTTCCGATGCGGCATTAGGACAGTGGGATGAAATAAATTATCTAACCTATAACGGGTTAAGTTTCTTCAACCGCTTTCAACTAAACATATCCAACCGTAACGACAAGCCTTACTGCGCGTATCGCGCTCTTCCTATATACGGCGGCGGTGAGGTTATCATCCAGACGCGTAACGCCGATTATGCCGATTTGTTCCATAGAACGGAGAAAATGTGGGGCAACCTCGGACAATTCTCAATGCTTCTCGACGCATCTGGAGGCAAAGGTGTCGACTGTCCCATCAACATCTATCCATACTCCGGAAAGATAGGCTATGCCGGAGGCATAAACCCAGACAACGTGGCCGATAAGCTGACCTTCCTATTTGAGCATGTAAACAAGGGGGAGTTCTGGATAGACATGGAAAGCGGCGTGCGCACCGACGACTGGTTTGACCTCGGCAAGGTGGAGCAAGTGCTGGAGACGTGCCAGCCGATAATCCGTAAATATGGGAATAACGTATGACCAAGAGAGAAAAATCTATTCTGGACGATCTTCTTAAGACGTTGCGAGACTATGAAGATGAGTGTTTCCGTCAGATGGCATTCATGAACGAACATAAGTTTGAGATGGAACGTGAGGCTATAAGATATAAGCAACAGGCGTACAACAGCAGTAGGCTGGAGGTGGCAAGCGCCATTGACAAAATTAAAGAGTTGGAGGACGACAGACACTGTGAAGATGACAAACCTCTGCCCAGATGGGAACGTATGGAGAATGGTGTCGCCGGTGGTGGCGACCACGATGTCTATCTGATTCGCTCATCCAAAGGACACTACTTTACGTCAAGTTGCATAGGTGGACAGAACTACTATATCATAATGGAAGAACTGGAGAACTTGCCAGGGATAAATACGAATGATCTATGAAACACAACGAGCAAAGAAAAAAAAAGCGTGGGCAGAGATTCAGAATAGATGATGTTGTCAGATACAACGGAAATATCTATCAAATCGTAGGGCTAAGACTCTATGAATTGAATCTCGTCTACGATGTAAAGTGCTTGAAGAACAACTTCCCTGACGAGCCTGTCGCATCTTCTATAGGCTCTATTGCTGAGGATAAGATGGAGTTGGTTGATTTTACTGCGACTACAGAAAAGCTGCAGTGGATAGAGAAGGCGATAGATTATATTCAGCAGAATTGGATTTGGAATAAAAAGATGATTGAGGATTTTAAAAAACACATGGAGAAATATCCCTGAATCTAATAGTGATGGTAACAAAAGTGACAATACGTGATAATGGGAAAAGTCCGCTGCGCTACATTGCGGAATTGAATGCCTTCAAGAACGGCAAGGAATATGTGTTCCGGCCGGGTGTGAACGTCATCGTCGGCGAGAACGGCTGCGGAAAGACAACACTGCTGAACCTTATCAAGGCGTACCTGTGTGTGGACTACACCGAATGTGGACGTGGCGAATATAACTACAACATCAACAAACTGTTCAAGACGTTCACAAACGATGCGATACTGGACGGGGTGGATGTCTATGCCGACTACACAAAAAATACGTTTCGGCTGTCCCATCCCGACGAAAAGGCGAGGAACGATGCACTGAAGACGGCAGAGGATTTCGGTGCGTTCCTGGATCAGAACAACGCATCGACGGGCGAGGGTGTGGTGGTGGCCATCAATTACCTGTTCCGGCACATCTTCGGAAAGAAAACGAAACTGTTGTTTGACTACAGAGACCAGTTTAAAGACGTCTATCCGCTGTATGTGGACTACGTGGAGAAGCATTGTGTGGAATGTGCCGACGAGTGGACAATCCTCATGGATGAGCCGGACCGCAACCTATCACTGGAAAATGTCGGACAAGTCAAGGCCATTCTGTCTTTTCACAAACCGCAGACGCAAATCATCGCCGTGGTACATAACCCGATTCTCATCTGCGCCCTCTCCAAGAACCCAACTGTCCACTTTATAGAAATGACATACAGGTATGTAGACAAGGTGGTGAAAGAGGTGAATAAGTTAATTGGATAGGAAGGAGGAAGGAAAATGAACAAAACATATTATTTATCTGGTCCACTTACGGGGACACATAAAGAGTTTGTTGATAAACAAACACATAACATAAAAAATAGATTAAAAGAAGTTTATGGTGAAACATTGCCAAGAGAACTTGATGAACAAATACCGTATATAGTGGAAGAAATATACAATGCTACACGAAACCATTGTGCTCAAGTTTGGAATGTAGAACCCTCAAAAGGATGGTAAAGAAAATGACACAGAAAGAAAAAGAAGAACTTTAAACATGTCAAGATACAAGATCATCGGATCTCTTGGAAACACATTTCGCCTGAGATGTGTTCACTCCTGGATTCTCACGTTGCCCGATGGAGAAGAAGCGAAATTCACAAACCGTCGGCTCGCATTCATGGGAGCTAAGGCTGCTATATCGCAAGGACTTGACATTAAGTTAGAGGAAGAGACACTGATGCGTTTTAATAAAGATGGTAATGTAAGTGATGAAAAGTTCCGCATCGACATGACGGAGAGAGTGAAACATATAATGCAAATGAAATAAAATGATGACATTTATGAACAAACAAGAAGTTATTACCCTTCAGAATCTGATTGAATGGGTGGAAGATTGGCGGCAGACTTGCAGTTTAAACAATTTTAGTCCTGCAGATGTGCCTATGTTTATCGAGAATGGGGGTCGCAGGTATCGTCCGTTCAGTGGCAAACTTGGCTTCGGTTCCAAGGGCGTGGCGGTTTCGATTGAGTATTCTGACAGCGACATCGTGCGTTTTGAGCCGAAGGATGAACGGCCAGAAGGCGGTGGTGAGTACTGGCATAGCCGTGGCGCAGGTTCGTATAACGTCAGTGGCTTCATTAAATCAAAGGTAGCAGGTGAGCGTCTGCTGCGCATGGTGAAGTACATCCTTGAAACGGACGAGCCGAAGACTCTTCTCGATTATCGTGAGTCTGAACCCCACTGGATTCAGTTTAAATTCTCAGCCGAGGAGTTCGACGTGGAGCGTCTGTCATACATGGCAGAAGCCAATGGCGACATCATAACTGAGGAGATAGTACGCCAATGCGTGAAACCCCAAAAATAGGACTAACTATGATAATCATTGATTTTTTCAAACATTTGAAAAGAAAACTCGCGGCAAAACGCGAGGGAGTGCCGTACGAAAAGCGCATGTGGTACAATTATCGTGCCATGCTACGGAAAGACGAGCTTCACGAAAAATCCTTTATTGAGATATTCGACAAAGACGGGCGATATATTAACTGCCCCAGCATTGGTGGCACGGTTATATACAATGACGAGGGTCGAAGATTCCTGTATGAAATCATCGGCTTTAAAAACGATTCTTGTAATCGTGATTGGCTATATGGTGGAGATTGGATCAACCCCATTGTGAGATATGTTGGCAAAGTAAAGGAAGAATAACCCATGACAAGAAAAGAAGAATAATGGGCAGGAAACACACAAAGTACTGTAAGGATTGTGATTTCTTTGGAGATTGTGGTAATAACACATGTATCTGTTGGCGAGATCCTGATGCAATTCGTTTAATATGGTGTTACGATAAAGTGTGTAAATTTTTTGAACAAAAAAAATAAGGATTATGATAGCAACAATTATCATATTAGTTCAATTAGCTATGGGATTGGGAATGTCTATGGTTAAACATGGGGAACCAAGAACAAATGAAAACGCTTGGTCAACATTGATTGGTGTAATTATTTAACTTGTGCTGTTCTACCACGCAGGGCTGTTCGACAAGTTTATGAATTAAAAGATTGAACTATGAAACCTCAGGACATAATGATTGGAGATTGGGTATATGTTTCAAAAAACTTTACCCAGAAGTATCATAAGATTAGGGCATTATCAAATGATGAAGATGCTGTTTTAAGAGGAATATATATCAATGAGTATGGTGTTGAAAACTTCTCTGTTTTTTCGCCAAACGACACAGAGCCCATTCCTCTTACTCCAGAAATCCTTGAAAAAAATGGATTCAAGTGGCTTTTAACGGATTCAAAATCTATTACTTATTGCATTAACAAGCCAACGATAAACGCTTCAAAAAATAAAGAGAGCGGTGAATGGCTTATTTGTGTTGGGCCATCTGGCAGCACAAAGAAAAGATTCGTGGAAATATCGTGTGTTAAGTATGTCCACGAACTGCAACACGCCCTGAGATTATGTAAAGTTGAAAAGGAGATTGTATTATGACTGAGTGGCGTGATGTTCCATGTTGGCCCGGGTATATGGTTAGTGATGAAGGGGAGGTTGTAAGAAAGAAAGATGGTGTAATAATGAAGCAGTACTTACAAAAAAGTGGCTATCTATATGTATGGCTTGACCGAGGTTTTGGCAGATGCTCCTTACCAGTGCATCGTATAGTCGCCAGTGCTTTTCTTGAACCAGTGGAAGGTAAGAATATCGTTGACCACATTAATACCATTAGAAACGACAATAGGTTATGCAATTTAAGATGGGCAAGTCCACTCGATAACGCAAATAATGAAACTACAAAACTCAATAGAAAAAAACTTTTTGACCACAAATTGAACTAATGAGCAAGAACGGAAAATCAAGCCTGACACCGAAAGCGAAAGAGGCTGCAGAACGATTCAGCGCGAAAGCATTTTGCAAGGCTTTGCGGATTGACAAGTTCGGGCCGCAGATGGAAACGAAGGTGGCTGAACTTTGCCATGAAGCATGGGCAGCAGGGTATTTCTACGCCAAACAAGAGAAGGAACTATGAGAGAAATTGGATTTAGAGGCAAGACCATCAAGGGCGGCGAATGGAAATACGGCGACCTGATAAAGACCAACGGCGCAACAGGTGACGGATGGGCTATCCAATACTACGACCCTGAAAGCGGTTGGATGGTTGAGGATGTGCGAGAAAATACTATCGGCCAGTTCATCGGACTTGTTGACTCTATGGGACAGCGCATATATGAGGGCGACATACTGAACGTCGAATTAAATGACGAATATGACTACCTCGGACGCTTCAAGGACCGTACAGACATGCCGCCATACCTCAAAGCGGTGGTGAGATACAACGAGCGGTCGTGTAAGTTTGAACTGCTGTTTGAAGAGAATGAGCAATGCGGCGACCATCATCTCGTAACGTGCGAAATCGGATGGGGACACGAAGTATTCCTCATTGTCGGCAAATTCATCGAAACGCCGTTCAAGTTAGAAATCGACCGTCGGGAGCGTTAGCAAATTCTTTGCGGCTTTGGCAAGAATTATCAAAAATTATAAAGAAGAAATATGTTATGATTATATGTTTATTGATTGCAATTTTAGGCTTCGCAATATACGCAGTATCAAGTATAGTTACAGATAGATTGCTTGAGAGAAGAATAAAAGATATTGAAGAAAAAATGAATGGCTTTGTCAAACGCTTGGATATTCCTACAATAGAGGACAGCACTCCTACCAAGATAGCCTCTTTAGATCCTTCTTTTTATAAAGAATTGGCTGAGGAATATGGTGCTACAAGTGGTTCTGATATGGTGAATGGACTTACTTATAAGGATAACAAAGTGTCTGAAACTCAAGAAAATCCAATTATGAAACCAGTAGAAAAAAGAAAGGCAACAGGAAAACTTGCTGAACTGGTCAAGGAATTTAATGACCTCCCTTGCGAGGAAAAAATTCATAGGATTTGCGAGACTCGTGTGAAAATGGAAAAAGAAGTTTGGATAAGTAATGCCTGTAAATATCTTGAAGAGAATCTGCTTAATTATTGGAGCCAACTCAATGCCAATAGCACCAATGATTTTATAGAAAGATTTAAACAATCAATGAAGGATAAATTATGAAGAAAAAATTAATAGCAGTGGCTCTTTTGGTTGCCATTGTATTTACATCATGGGGTTATAGCACGGGAAATCCAATTATGACTATCATAGGAGGATTGTGTGCTGGAGTTTTCGACCTTGTATTAACTACTAAAGAAAAATAAACCATGGCAGCAAAAGACTACACATTCGGAGCAGGTTGGGCAAACATCTACCTGACGAAGAAAACGAAACTGAGAAAGGACGGATTGCACATCATGAGCTCCGACCGCCGACCGTTAGAGGAGTGCGAAATCCTCTATATCTTTGAGCACTACCTTCGCCATTGGTGCGAAGAGCATAATACCGACACGATATTCGTGACGGGGGAAGGTGGCAAGGTGTTGTTTGAAGCGACTTTGAAAGACAAGGAGGAGTAGTAATTTAATTTTTAGGAAGTCAATTATGAAAGTGAAAGTAGAGTCATTCAAAATTGTATGCGATTGCTGTGGTGACACATTCCACGACGGCAATGGCTTCGTTTGTTTTGTGGATGATTTTGATGGTGGTATGATACGCATCGAAGCCGAAAGCTCTGGCTGGATATCTATGGGCGACAAGCACTATTGCTCGGACTGCTTCACGATAGACGATGAAAAACGTATCGTGACCAAGAACGGGCACAAGTTTGACTATGACACCCGAGAAGAGATTAAGAAGGAGTAACGTATGCCAGACATTATCAAAAGAACAAAGGCCTTCCTACAACGGCAAGGTCGCTCCGAGAAGGAAATAGAGCAGGTAGTCAAGTTTATGCAGACTACTTGTGTGGCTTGCAAGCATTCGGCCGATTGCAGGGCGAAGGGAATTGTCAACACGCCCTACCACCCGAAATGCGATCGGCATGAGTTCGCAGAAAGTTTTATGAAGGAGGGATAACCTATGATAAAACCTCAGGACATAATGATTGGCGACTGGCTACTGGCTGACGGTCGGGTAATACAGGTGGCAGCCGTACACCTGAGAAAGGTGGGCTATCACGCGCGTCCAGACAAGCTGACATGGATACGGCTCGACCGACTGGAATATATCAGGATAACACCCGATACGCTGACAGCGTTCGGGTTTGTGAAGAAAGAGGAATGGGATGGATGGCTCAACGAAAATGCGTGGGAGTTTAGAACCGATACCCTTTCCCATGACGAGGGTAGCCCGTTTGCCCTGTCATATTGGGAGGAAGAAGATAACTCCAGACAGTATAAGATTCTCACTCGCGGCTATGGAGATTATATGTACCTCCGTCACGACTCTATCAGCGAAATGCAGCATTTCTTCTACGAGTTCACGGGCGGGAATGTGATGCCGATAAAGTATGTTAAACCATAAAATACAACCCTATGTTTACAAAAGTGCAAATTTATAGCGAGCGGGAAGAATGCTGCTTCGACGATATAAGGAAAAGCAAGAAGCCGGAAATTCTCATCAATACTGAACAGATAACTTCACTTGGTCCAATAACCGATTGGGGATTTTGTGAAGGACATGAGGATTATCCTTATAGAGTTCTGAACATGACAGGTGGCAAAATTTATCTATGCGTGGCGGAAAGTGCCAACGAATTAGAAATGGAATTACTAAAACAAAAGGAGAAATAACATTATGCCAGACATCATCAAGAGAACAATCAAATTTCGCGGATTCAACCGCAAAAACAACCAGTGGATCTACGGCTTCTACCTGCAGAACCGTGGCGCCCATTTCGTTTGTCCCGACGAGCTCGCCACGGGAAGGTCGTGGGAAGACTATGAGATTGATCCCGAAACGCTGGGGCAGTACACTGGGTTGACAACGGGATCGGGAGATGAGGTGTACGAGGGAGATATTATTGGTCTCGATGGCTCACCTGAGTTGGGTATAAGACTCGTGGTGTTCTATGAGGAATCTTTCAATGTAGCCACTTGTCAAGATTACAGTTATCTACTAAAAGGCGTTCACCCCTACTTTAACGACTATGCACACATGACTTGCCTGAACGAGTGGTCAAGCACAGGGCTGGTTCGTGTTATTGGAAACATCCACGAAAATCCGGAACAATTAATCGAAAAATAAAATAATTATGGCAAGAGTATTTAAGTTTATGGCAGGCGATCTGGTGCGCCTGAAAGAAAGTGACGGAACACTTACGGCACTAATCGAGAATGGCAGAAAGGAATATAGGGAACATCTGACCGTCGTGTTCTGCTACTGGAATGGATATTGTTGTTGCTATGTACTCAACACAGGCGATGACAACATCTGCTTAATCTGTGATGAAGACTCATTGGAACTGGAAGAAAGAGCGCCAATTCCTGCGGAAGAAGTACAGCCAGAGTGCCCCAAAATTGTGAGCGAAAAAAATTTATTTATCGTACAGACACGGGGCATGGGTGAGTTTTATGTTGTGGCGGGTTCTTTCGACCAGGCTGCAGAGCTTGTGCTTATCGGACTGGAGGAAGGCGATTACGGTTACTATGTAGACCGCGAGGTAGTGTCTGTGAGGTTCCTCTGCCGCCAGCATTTCTCAGGTGGAAAGCGTTTCCTGAGCTGTCACAACGGAGAAAACCATCTACTTGTATGGGGCGATGGTGCCGCAAAAGAAAGCTAACACTATTACGATAAATTATTTACGGATGACGGAAGACTCAATTAATATTACCTTAAACTCGGAGCAGGCCGACTTGATTGTTTCCGCCCTGCGTGAGTTCCGGATGCTATACATCGAGCGAAGCCTGATGGACAACGACTCGGACACACCAAAGATTCGCCGTAATCTCGATATGATTGACCAGCTTAGTTGGCATCTGAAATCAGAGATAGCCAAAATTTACAACGAACAACAAATAAGAAACAATTTATGGAAATAACACCGAAATTTAAATTTGTCGAGGGTAGTTTTGATACCCTGACTAACAAGATGTTGGTTATTGCCAGCGATAACCATGGCACTGTAGAACTTTGCTTCAAGGAAGAAGGTTGCGGATGGAACATTCCAATTGCCAAGATAAAACTTTTCGACAGTGGATTGTATAAGGACTTCAAGGCAACTATGGAAGATGCCAAAAAGTTGGGCGAAGAGATTTCACGCAGATGGAACGAATGTAGCGACAAAAAGTAATGAAAGGGATTAGGCTATGACGTCAGACTTCATTATCAACGGAAAAGCACTGTACACGCCGAAGGGTGCTGCTTTGGAATATGGACGCATCGGTTGCAACTTCTACACGGGTTGTCCGCATGAATGCACCTATTGTTACCTGAAGCGTGGTGCGCCATCGAAGCAACTGGGTGGGAATAAGGTGCGGCTAAAGAAGTGCTTCCGTAACGTACAAGACGCAGCTGACACTCTGTGCCGCGAACTCGACAAGAACCTGGAGCAATGTCGGCGCTACGGTATATTCCTCTCGTTTACCACAGATCCTATGCTGGAGGGTACACGCGTCCTGACTATGACCGCAATCTGTGCCGCTATTCCCAGAATTATCCCCGTATGGGTGCTGACAAAGGACGCCACCTTTATACACGACATACATTTAATGACAGCCCTAAAAAATATTTACCAGGACAAACGCCTCGACATTCACTTCGGCTTCACGCTGACAGGTCGCGACGATATGGAACCAAAGGCAAGTACCAATGTCGACCGGATTATGGCGATGCGAAAGTTGCACCTTATGGGTTTTTCTACCTTTGCGAGTATTGAGCCTGTTATCACTTGGGATGCTGCTGAAAAGATGGTACGAGAATCTATCCCGTACTGCGACCATTATAAACTCGGACTGCGAAGTGGTGTGAAGAAAGATTACTACAACGCCATCGAGAGCGCTGGCACACTCATGCGCATCGTGCAGACAGTAGAAGCCTTCGGTAAGACCATCTACTTGAAGGAGAGCACGCGCCGACTGATTCAGTCGTGTTACCAACCAGGAGCCTATGAAGCATTTATGTCGCACACGGTGGATGTGGATGGAAAACCAATTAAATAGAAATTCAGTATTATTCACATTGGGAAAATCTATAGAAGTAAACACAAACGACCATAAACGTCCACAAATTATGAAGAAAAACTTGAAGGAGAACATACTCTATCTAATGGCTTCGTCCATGATTGGAATGGCAGATGCTGCAGGGCGTCAACACATGCCAGATACCCCGCAATCTCCAAAACGCACCTGTAAAGACTGCTATTTCTACACGGGCTTTACATTTTGCAAGCGAGTGAAACATTATGTAAACAAACAGACACCAGCCAACGGGTGTGCCTATTTTAAGGAAAAATGAAATGATTATGACACAGAAGAAGAAAAAGAAAATCGACATGTGTAAATTTGCGCACATGCACTTTAACGGCAACTACTGTTGCACCGAGGCAAGACAATATGGTGGCGAAACGAAGCCGACCGACGAAGCCACGTGCGAAACCTGCGAGAAATATAAATCGCGTTACATCGAATTTCCGCTGACAATTGACAGCATCGACGTGCAACCGATAAATACGGACAGCTTTAGTGCCAAGACTGGCGACTTTGTGGCTGTGCGTCCATGTGGCGAGGAATACGGCGGCAAGACGTTCTTCGGTATTTTCATTGGCGACCTGCCAATTCAGAGCATGGTGTCGTTCAACGAAGAGTCGAGAACGCTGCGTGTCAGTACGCATGGAAATCCCGCAATGCTCGTGCCTCAGTTGAACAAAATCATCTACGGATGTGGTTCGTGGTGGCACAAGATTAAGAGTGAAAAAGACCTGGAGCAGATAACCGACGAAGACATCAACAATACATGGTATGTAAAGATGGCCAAACAGATGATGGAGCAAAGTGAGAAGTCAGACGTTAAGCTAAAAGTGGGCGACAAGTTTCAGCAGGCATGGAAAGGCGTAAAAAAGCCGATGTGGTTCAATGTGCTCAGCATTGACCGCCCGAACAACAGTCTGCGCGTGGAGTGTCACAGCCATGACGGATTCATCCACGAAGAAGAATGGGATGATCTCGATGTAACCGAGAATGCTTTTAGTATTGGCGATTATAAAATGATTTAACTATGAGACAGACAAGAGATGTCATTTGCGACCTTGATAACGTGAAGGCTCGCATTAGTGAACTTCAAAGACAGGAACTCGAACTTATGAAAGAACTGTTAGAGTCCGCAGCTGTCAAGTTTGAAACGGAAATGGGCGTGAAGCGTGGAGACCCCATCAATACGAAGAGCGGAACGACATTCTTCTACGATGGATTTGTGGAGAGGTACGGTGAGGTGTATATTCTCTGCCATCCTCAGAAAAACGACGGCTCGGCATCTAAGGCCATTCGCCACATGTGGCCGAAAGATTTCGGTTTTAATATTTGGGAAGCAAAAATAAAACCCATGTCTCAAGGAAACAATCCTACACCCGGCGATTGCATCACCATGGCAAAGGCGCGATACCAAGAACTCTTGGAGTATGAACGCGTCGCGCTCTGGACCATCAACACCATCCTTGTGGCATCACTTCCAGACATACAAAGAATGTCTGAAAGGCTGAAATCATTGTCAAACGAAGCCAAATACAAGGCGCTACAAGTTGTCTTAAACGAGGCACTGAAAAAGGAATAAAAGTATGACACAGGAACAGTACAACAGAGCCGTGCAGATAAGCGAAAGGCTCAGCAATCTTCAGAAAGTAAGGGAAGAAATCGACGACGAGAAGAAGCATAGACTTACCTACAGCGAAAGACGAAGCAGCGGTGACTACGAAATCTGCAACGAGTACCGTATGAGATTGATCAGCGAAATCCTTGACAAGCACGACAATATGATACGGACGGAAATAGAGGAAGAGATTGAACGACTAAAAGCAGAAATAGAAACATTATGAGAACAATTAGATTTAGAGCAAGACCCTGCTATGTGGGTAACAAGCAACCGGCATGGGTGTACGGCACGTTTCAATATATCGCGCAACGTCGCATTAAGCCAGGCGCAACGGACAACGGCAGATTAGAGCCGCGTGATGACAAGGGGCGCATTGTTGATATCTACGGAACGGAAACGGAAGTGCTGTGCGATACCGTCGGTCAGTTTACAGGGCTGCGCGACATCAACGGTAAGGATATCTACGAGGGTGACATTCTTGAAGTAAATTATGCGGATAAGGAAAGCTATTTGGAAGTCCGATTCGTGCGTGGTGTTTTCGCCTTCCTCTGGAACGGCGACCTCGACGACAAATTTCCCTGCAATGCTCCGACGCAGGAGTGGGCAGAGGTGGTCGGAAACATCCATGACAATCCAAAAATGATTAAACGAAAATGATTCTTAAGCTATGTTTCCCCTGAAAAAAAAGTAAAAGGCTATCCAAGGAACACTTATGAAGAGAACTATATAAATTTGAAAAAAGCCGAAAAATGGATACGAGACAGCAGAGGAAAAAGGAGGTGTCGAGCGATGAGTGGTATACGCCGAAATGGATTATAGATTCACTGGGCCCGTTTGACTGCGATCCGTGTACACCTATCGTGCCACCCTACCCTATTGCACCGCTGACGTATAACAAGAAACAGGACGGGTTGGCGCATGCCTGGCATGGAATGGTGTGGATGAACCCACCGTACAGCCGCGAGTTGCTTCGCAAGTTTTGCGAGAGGATGGCGAAGCACGGCAACGGCATCGCGCTATTGGTCAACCGTCAGGACAACTTGCTCTGGCAAGAAATTATCTTTCCCACAGCAACTTCCATGATATTCATGCGGCATAGGATAAAATTCATACGTCCAGACGGCACCAGCGGATCGCCGTTTTTCGGATCATGTCTCGTAGCATGGGGCCACGAATGTGACCAACGGTTGCGAAATTGTGGAATAGAAGGAAAGTATGTGGTATTAAACGAATAAACTATAAGAGACAACTATGGGAGAAAAAAACATGAACCCCGCAGAACTTGGCAGCAAACTATACTTTTGCCGTGCCGAGGACCTTGAAAAGAATCCGAATACGCTGATGCAGGAGATTGATCTGAAAACATACGTCGGCGACATTAGCATGAAAGCAGAACCAAAGGCGTGCAATAATGCGGAACATTGGACCGTGACACATGGTTCCAGCATTACGGGAAATGCCACACTGATAGGTACTGTCACCGAAATGGACAGTTGGCTGAAACCACAGAACATTACCAATGCAAGACTTGTATTCGTAGCAGACTGTAGACAACTCCCCCGAAAGTTAAAGAAGGGATTCCGTGCAACATATCAGCGAAACACCAAGTGGACGCGTAAGGCTTCGCTATGGAAGGAGCACAACCAAAAAGAGCTTACTGGCCACCTCCGAATCAATGGGGAGGAACTGATCTTTAATGCGGAA
The DNA here is from genome assembly GCA_902801325.1 of uncultured Bacteroidales bacterium. GTDB lineage: Bacteria > Bacteroidota > Bacteroidia > Bacteroidales > Bacteroidaceae > Physcousia. The sequence continues at coordinate 93,478 of CADCHQ010000008.1, forward strand.
TAAACAGAAAAGTAAAAACAAATAGGAACAATGATAAGTGACGTAAACAAACAACTGCTACAAAGAGTGGATTCACTTGAGCAACTTGCATCACGGATTTGCGGCTACGGCTACTACGCTTATCACAAGGATGACCGAGACCACCCCATCCCCAAAGAGGCGGTGAAGGAATATCTGGAAATGGGCGCTATGTTCCAGCAAAACCATGGGAGTAAAAGGATAGAGGATGTTGCACAGTATGTTGCCGGCTTTGCCAATGCAGGGACCGTGAGCATAAATGAAATCTGTAAGGCCATACGCTCTTTGGGAAGTATAATTAATTAGTAAATCTGTATAATCCGTGTAAAATAAAATAACAAGTGCGACTAACTTCACAGCCTGTCGCACTCTCTGTATTAATATGACAAAACAAAGATTTCACTTATGCTGTCATCCCGTTGAATCGACGGAATGGTTACAATTGTTCTTCTCCTGCAATCTGTTCTACCAGTCCCGTCTTGCTGCGGTCTAAGGTACTCATGGTTTGCTGCTTGATATAGAACGACACCCGTCCGTCGATGTCCCAGTGGTTGAAGCGAAGCACTGCGGAGAGGAAGGAAAGATAAAGCCTTTGATGCACGTTAAGCTGCTGCTGCTTCAGCAGGTGCATCTCGCGCAATGCCGTACCGCCGTTGCTGGCGGCCACCATCGGCACACCAACTAACCTCGGGTCAACGCCAAGAGCGAGGAATATGGGCGATGTGGAGAGTTCGAGCTCCTCCTTGCCCGCCTTCACTGTATCATTGGAGGCCTCCTTGATTTCCACTATCTCCACGTTGTGATGCTCTTTGCCGTCCTGACCGATCCACATCCACTGGCGCATCGTCTTTCCGTGGTTTTCGCGGTGCTGAAGGAACTGCTCCACGTCCTTATCCAGTTCGTCGATGAACTCATTTTGCTTATCCTTGTTCCCTTGATAGCCAGCATCGGCAAACACCTGATTGAGATAGTCGAGCGAGATGTAGAGGATGCGCCCCCATGTAGTGTTATTCTCGCGGGCCTTGTACTTGTCGTAGAGGATGGTGGCCGAAAAATCGAATGCTTTGATGGTGAAGATACTCCACCATGCTGGCTGTGGGTAATAAGGCTTGTTGAGCGAGGGGTAGAACGTAGGGCATACCACCCACATGGGGCGGTTGTTGATACGCGTCTTCTGGTTAGATGATACAATGTATCTAAGATCGCTGAGAAGGTGCTGCGGCATACAGGCAGGGAACATTTTCACCCGCATCTTGTCGGGGCTGACGGTTTGGGCGACGCCGACGCCGATTGTGCGAAAGCTGTCGCTCACATAGCAGTGGTTGATATGGTTGGTCTCGTTGCGCCGTTCAAGACGAATTGAGTGACATGGAATCATATCCACCTTGTCTATAATTGGGGCCCAAGAGCGCCTTAGTCCTTTGTCGGAGAAGCCGACGGTGGGATAATAAATATCCATCTGCACATGGTCCTGCATACATTGCGAAAGGTGCAGGTCGAGGTTGTTTTGCTCCAGGAACTCCTTCGTGCCGATGACGTGGCGTTCAATGCCCAACTCGTCCTTTGTCTCATAGCCATACCACACGCGCTCCCATTCGGCATAAAGACGGTTCCAATAGTCTGGGCCGAGGTTGCGCGGCATGGTTGAAGTTCGCATTGGCTTCAGTTCCAAGTTGTTTGCATCCTCGACGGTCATAACGCCAGCGGCCGTCAACACATAGTCTCCCATGAAACGGTGCGACTGCTGCGTGTCTGTCTCTCCAGCGTCGCCAATAAGCGAAACGATGCCGCTCTCACCTTGCTCCTTCTGTTTCTTTTCTAAGGCCTGCAGCAATTTGTAGCCCGCGTCCCGCATGTCGCTCAGCGAACCATCCGGGAAGCGGTACATCAGTGCCGGTCCGAGGCCCGTGATGGTGTCGGCGATGTATCGCAGCGGTGCAGCGGTGTAGGGGCTGCTCTGTGCAAGCGGCGGGATGACAGACGGGATACTGTTGCCAGGCCCCCACTCTACATAGCCCAGGCCAAGCTGTGTCTTGCCGTCCTTGTCATAGACAGTTTTTACGGCATTTTCGTTGCGGCTGTCGAACTGCCACGCCAACTGTGCCAGTGGCCCGGTGCTCCAGCTCCCCTGTCCCATGCACGATGCTGTTTCCTTTGCTTCGCCATCCGACGGATCCTTATCGCCCAGTGAGTAAAACTTTGTTCGACTGCCTTTCAGCAGGTCGATGGCAATATATCTGCGCGACTGAAGTTCGCTGTTGATTTTCTCGAAACTCTCGCGAGAAGTCGCCTTGTGTACAGGTATTCTCTTATTCTTAGCCATAGTGTTCCGTATTTGTGTTTGTTTGCAAGATAGGCGAAAATTGGTACGAAAGCAAGGGCAAGGAGAAAGGGCGCAGGGCGCGAACAGCACCATGGCCATCCGCGCCCCGATACAGTCTGTGTTTGCACATCTGATTAGAAGCTAACCAGTACCCAGTCGGTAGCCAATACGTCTTGCTGTGACGGGTTCCATCCGCTCTGAATGGTATTCTGCGCAGTCTTCAGACAGATGCAGCCGCCAGCATAAATTTCTCCTCCGTTGTTGTCGGCGATCCACTTCAAATGCGGGTCCTGGCACCATTCGCTCTTGACCATCGTCTCATTCTTCAGCCAGAGCCACATACCCTTACCGTTCCATCCCTCACGCGCCACCATGAAGCCGCTCTTCAGAGCTTCGACGGCCTGTCCAAAGGTGCCCGTTCCTCCCACTGGCAGGAGTTTGGATTCCTGCGCACCTACCACATAGCAGGTCTCCATGTCGCCGCGTGTGAACGTCGTGCCGTCCCATTCTGGGTAGTCTCTTCTTTTCATTTTCTCAACTGCGCTGATGTAGATCTCAGCCATTTCGTCTTGGGTTTTCATAATTGGTTTGATTAAATTAATGAATATATAACCTGGAAGTCTTAATAATTATCAATATCGAGGAAAGTAAAATAAGGATTCTAATTCCGCTTTCTTTATCTTAATGTCCAAAATAGCAGTGTCGGCAACGGTTCGCGCGACGTTTTTCTCTTTTTAAGGCACACTGATATCCGTAGGCATGGAACTCCCCTTTGCCTTTTTTCTCACTTTTACTGCAATACCTGCAATCTTTTATGATGTCATTTTTGTCATAACTGACACATATACCCAGGTGGTCATTCATACTGACTATTTTAATACATTACACATGCGGGCCGTTTGCTGCTGCAAAACTCCTTCAATGCACACTCCGCTTCCTTTTGCGGAGTGCATACGTCTTTCTTTGTCACGCTTCCCTGTCGCATACCTCGCCTTCTATGTTTTTTTTTTCTGGTTATACGCAGGTATCCCTCGATATCGGGAATGTTGATGTCGAGCCAGAAAAGCACGTCGGGCATATTCCATCCGGCTTTACCGTATCGCTTTGGTTGATATGTTTCTACCTTCCCAGTGGATATGTTCGTTCCAGTCCATGACTCTTTCGGACGATGAGCAAACACTATCTTCCCATCAGTGGTTAATGCAATCACCTCACGGTCAACGTCAGGCAGTTCGTCACAGTCTGCTATCTTCCACCACATCGACTGGTCAATCAGACTTTCCATGGTCTCGGCACCACACAGGTAGGCATCCTTTACGTCGCTCAGTCTAAGTGGCTTAAAAGACAGCGCCATAGCCCTTCCCGTCATGTAATCACTGGCTCCTTTGGCAATTCTTGCCTTGCGTTCTTTGTCAGTCATAATTCTTATTGTTTGTTAAATTCGTTGATTATCTCGGTATTCCTGCCAGATTTTCAAAGCGCCCCATGAGGCGACCACCAATCATCCTGCCGTTTTCCGCACACTCTTTTATTCCGAGTATCAGGTCGTCAAAAGCATCTGTGATTGTTGTGCGTTGGCGTGGGTCGCCGGCAATGCCGTAATCACCCATCGCCTCCGATGTGGCAGACGTGTGGTATTTCTCCGTACCCTTGTATTTTCTAAACGTGCCAGGTACAATAGCCGCATTTTCGAGTGCCGCCCTCAAGTAGTCGCATCGTCCTGCCTCACGGTTGATGAGAATGGCTGGTCCAGCCTGTCCGGAAAAGCAGTCGTTAAGGAACTGGTACTTCCTTTCCTGGCGCCATGATGTGAACTCTCCACGCGTCACCTTGAAGCCGTAGTTTGTCAGTTCGTCGGCCACCACAATGTCAAAGCGCGACTGCTCCGACTCCTCCAGTGCATAGGCCTTATTTGCCCCCTGCTTAATGCTCGATGAAACGTAAAAAATAACCTCCTTGCAACCCCGGCGCAAAAAAGGCTTGTAGTATTGGGCAAACAACTTCGACAGCCCGCGAAGCCTTATGGCCCCTTGCACAAAGAACTCCTTCATCACCATAACGGCTGCACGACCTTGGTAAAACCGCGTCTGGCCAACCACGAAGCAGTTGATATCGCTGTTGGCATCCAGAGCTATCCTCAACGGCTCGGAGTAGTCGAGGTCGAGGTCGAGCGAACAGTCTTCGCCGTCGTGCTGCATCTGTTCCCAATCCAGCGTCATTGTGTCAAACTCCGTGGGCCACCGCTGCGCATCGAGAGCTTTTCCCTTGATACGGGTACTGTACTTGTCAAACACCAGCCCCTCTATCTCCTCGCTGACATAGGTGTTCAGCTCAGAGAAATTGCAGTAGAAACCATCCTTGGCTGAACCACGAGGTTGACCAAGTATCTGCAAACGAAAAAGAAGGTCGGGAAGTTCGCGCTTCATCTGACGGATCCACGCCTCGCCACCCAGTAAAGCCGCATTTTCGATAGACGAGAAACGCCAGAAGGTCTCGGACTGTGTACGGAGCGCATAGAGTTGTTTCAGGAAAAGTTCGTTCTTTGCCAACTGCGCCGCCTGTTTTGGGTGATACTTCTCCAGATAGCGAAGCTCAGCCATCATTTTTTTAATTTTCTCGTTCACTTCCGTGGTCTCATACTGCTGCTCCTTCTCCCAGAGGCATTCCCGTGCATTCAGCCCGGCATCAGACACCCATAACTGGGAGAGCCAATGGTTGTTCATCTTCGGGTCTGTGCCATACCCCCACCGCTTTTGCTCTACCTTACGAGCTGACTTCGGCATAAAATCGCCGCGCAGCGTAGGCAGCACTTCTTCCTTGACGCGCGCCCATGGCATATATTTCGTCTCGTCGCCCATAACCGCAGCAAGATTCAGTCCATTGGCACTACCTTTGACGGCTAATGAAATTTGTTGCCAGGTATGGCCATTGGCAAAGGAGATGCAGTTCTCGTAGACTCTCGGTTTGGCTATCGGTGTAGGCCATCGCAACTTTGCGGGTGGACGACCAAGAAAGTAAAACACCCCCTCGATAAATCCAAGCATATTCATTACCTTCAGCACATTGGGCATTGTCCGAGTGTAGTTCTGTTTGGCACTGGCTCCGCAGAAACCACTCATCATCCTTGGCAGTCCGATGGTAACATCAGCCATGTTGAACGCAAGAAACGAGGACTTACCCGTACCACGCCCTGCCTGCACTTTCGTGGAGCGTGAACCGAAGTTTCTTACGGCCTTCTGCCACGGACTCATATAAACCTTGTTCCGTCCGTCGCCCTGATAGTCCATGTATTCACCGTCGTCTATCTCGGGCTCCGACTTTGCTTCCTCCACATTGGGCAGCATCCGGGCCTCAAACTGGTCGCTGCTGTTATTAGGGTTTGTTCCTAATCGAGACATATTCTATTTTTCCGTCCAATGATACCTTCGCGGACTAATCGCTTGATAAAGTTTTTCTTGTTTAATGCCTGGCGATAAAGACAATCAGGCTCTATCGTAATACGGTCGTTCTGGACTGGACGGCGAGTGATAAAATCAATACATTTTGACTTTTCAATTGGGGCCATCTTTATTTCTCCAGTTTTTAAGTTTATTGAAAACATTGAATGCCCAGGAATCTTACGAATGCGACCTATCAGCTTGAACTCATGCAGTTGCTTGTCAAGGATTTCCATTTCATCCTTTTGTATCTGCACCGTTTGCCTTCTGCCATCGAAAAAATCAGCCATATATCAATCCGTATTATCTATCTCCGACATTATTTCCGACTTGTCTGTATTTCCTGCTTGACTTTTTGCGGCGAGGACTTCCACCATATTGTCAATGTCCCTTACTTTTTCGTCGACGAATCCTCCGTACTGCAACATGATGCGCTTCATCTCGGCATCGTCCATATTCTCCTTGGTGTCGTCCACGTCCCGTACGCTTGTCGTTACAACAGGTGGCAGGAACATCACCTTGCTCATATCCGCCGATTCGTTCTCCGGCTGGTCCAGTCGGTCGAGGTCCATGATAATTCTTGCACCCTCCTTTATGTCGCGACCATTGTCGGTTTGCATACCCATTTCCATCAGGTGTCTGCCGGCAGCGCGTACCTGTGCCTCGCTAACCCGTCGGCTCGGAGGTGCAACATGGTCCACCACAAAATCGAAGAGCCACTTATCCTTCTGGGCCATGCGCCACTCGCTCTGCACGTCGGCACCCTTTCCCTTCACCAGTTGCCTAAACAGCGGAAAAACATCGAGAAACGGGTTTCTAATCCATTGCCAATAGACATGGCTCACCCTCGCCAACCGACGCTTATGCTCTGTGCGGATATCGAGGTCCTCAATCGGTACGCCTTGCTCAAAGTGTATCAGTGAACATGACATTAAGTTTTGTGGGATGTTGCTTGTTTTCATGGTCAAACCCTCCTTACCACGTCACTACCATGTTATTATTGCATGTCAGCGAGTTGTAGTTAATGGAATCCAGCCGCCGTAACCACCCTTTCAGAAATTTCTTTTGGGCAGGGCGACTCTTGCAAATGTCATACAGGTATTGTTTCCTGCGCTGCTTCAGCCGATTGAAGAACATAGCAGGGTTTTGTCTTCTTAATGCGGCCAGCGTTTTCGGGCCAACCACACCGTCGGCCTCGCAGCCAAGCATATCCTGCGGAATTTTGATGCCCCATACTCCGCTACCCCACACCCAATCGACGAGGATGTTGGCGATGGCCTGTGAATCAATAAGGTCGGCTTTCCATCGGTCCCAGTAGTTCTTCTTCATTATAGCCATAGCGTCAGCGTCGCTGATGAGCTTCAAGTCCTTTACATCAATCTTTCCGTCGTGGTTCTTGTCCCATCCCTGTGTCTGCCATGTCTTGAGCGTCACACCCTTGTTCGTGGCGCCGCCGGAATCTGCAGGGTCGTTCACATAGCCACCCTCCCACGAGAGGATGAACTTGCCCAGAGGTTCAATCTTTGCCATAATCTTTTATGATAATTCGTCTTCAATAAAATCAATTGTCCAATACGTGTCATTCGCTGTTCGGTTAAACCACCTCACTTCGGGATGATTATTAAAACCCTAATCCTCGATTTCCTCGCCATCCTGCCATCCTGTGTCCGGCACGAACCCGTCTCGCTCCTTTACATACATCACGCGGCTCGTCCCGACCCATTGCCAGCGAAATCCCAACCCCAACAGTAGCCGTTCGGCCATAGGCCACGGGTCGCCCCAGTCTATCGTTGCTCTCAATCCCATAGCGTCGCGTAGTTGCTGCACATCCATAACTTCCACGCCGATATCAAATCCAGGCATCGGTACCCACCGCTCATTGAACGCATTCACCGCAGCCTCCGCATTATCCTTTACCGCGCCGATGTCGGTAACTTGAGACTTTTTCTCCTGTTTGCCCACGATAGTCTACATTTTGATTAGCGATTGCAGGTTGCGATACCTCATTTCCCTTATGCCAAAGGAACTTGATACCAGCCTGGTGCTCCATTCTTCACAGTGCATCCGTCCGTTCACACGTAAATTCTTGTCAAGCGAGCAGACGTGCCGTACATTCTTCGTATTGATGTCAAACACCTTGTCACTCTTTGCACAGTTCAAGCAACTCTTTTTCATTTATGATAATTTGTATTAAGAAAGACATTTTTGTTTTTTTCAATCAGCCGTTCCTTCTCCTCATTCACTGCTCTGGCGAGGTCTGCCTTAAGTCCCCTCAGTCGTCCGAACGTCTCTTTTGGTGTCCTCGGGCATCCCATCATCCATGACCGCAGATTAGGCGTATCCATATTGAACTCCATGGCATCAACACAGTATTCCTGCCACTCCCAGTACTGCTCCTTTTCCACATCGTGCTCGACAATATATATCATGTCCTCCATCGAAATGGTAAAGCAACCGTCGTAGTCATATACGCCACCTACCTCGTTGCCTATCCAGTAACCGTAGTAGCTGTCGAGTCCCCACATCCGCAGCAACTCCAGTACATACCGGTTGCAGGCACACTCAAACTGCTGTCTGATTTCCTTCTTCACATCGTCTTTTGTCTTCTCCATATCTTTGTTTTTCTAAGCCCGTCCTGTATGCGGCGATATCATCGCTGCCCTATTTTTCATACACATACAAATCCTCGTTTACGCACAATTTCAGTGGCTCCGCCCTTTCAAACTGTATAAGAACGGCAAACCATCCGTTCTCAATAGGACCTACAGTCTGGATGTCGATGAAATCATCCATGTTGATACGTGCAAAATCCCCGTCGATGATGTTATCGTCTATCTCGCGGTTATGCCTCTCCAACAGCCACGACAGGAAATTCTGGGCATGATACCATGCTTCCTCCTTTGCCTCCGCTGCTGCATCGCCGTCGGACATGTCCCTCGCACGGACAAAAAAATAAACCGGGTAGTTCCTGTTAGGTCGCGTAACAGAACCGCCTCCCTCCACACTCGATTCCATCACCACGCATGGTGAGAACGAGTTACTGATTCCCTTTGCCAACTCTACTACCCCAGCGGTGGAGTCCGTCAGGTAAAACCTCCTGTTCCCGTTTGTCGCTGAGTCCAGCATCGGTTTGTAAGTCATGCACCATTGGCGCACAATACTGTGAAAAGTCATATCGCCTACAATTTGTGTTTGTGTTGGCCGTACAGGCCTCGAACCTGTGCTTTATGATCCAGAGCCATACGTGCTACCATTACACCAACAGCCAATATTCTATTCTGCATGAACTCCAATCAATTGTTTTGTGTATTCCCTGTATTTCTCGTCGGGAATCTGAAGTTCATCGTATATGGCCAAAGCCGCTTGGGTGATTTCTCGCTTCAGCACTTTAGGCTCCTTGAAATAAAGAGGATCAATCTCAATCTTCTCCTCCCACCAAAGCAGATCGGAAAGAGTAAAAGTAAGATAATACTTGTCGGGATCGCTTTCTCCGTTTTTATATATACACGGATTGATGGACTTATTTCTCAACTCAGTTCTCAATGTCCTTGGGAAAGTCTCTATACACTGCTTGTAGAAGTCAAGGAACTCCTTTGCATAGGTATTGTTGTCTTCCTCTACTTTCTGAAAAATTTTAATGATTCTGTCCAACATGTTTTCAAGTTTAAATTCGAGATAATCAGTGTTCTTATTTTTCTTCGGCTTCTTTTGCTTCCTTCTGCTGCGATGGTATCGCAGCCCCGCCTTTCAGCATTTCAAGCTCTATCCCGTAGTGATTCGCCGCCTCGACGATCCTCTTGTCCACAAACGCGACATCGCCATCCAGCGCCAGGAACTCCTTAAAGTTCTCACGCCACTGCTTTACCCTGGCTTCTCTTGCATTTCCGTTCCCGCGCCTCGTGTCGATGAGCCACTTGCGCAGTTCTCTACGTCTCGCCTTCTGCTCCGACGTCAGTTCCTTCGCCTCTGCGCCTTCCGTATCCTCAGCGGTATCTGCGTTCAAGACGATCGCATTCCCGAGGGCATCCACAACCACCCTACCCGACTTGACCAACTTTTCCCACTCGCGGTCCAGCTCGTCGTAAATGCTTCTAACCTTGCTGTCAATTTGCGTAGCTTTCTTGCTCCAAACCGCTATGTCAGCCGGACTTTCCACTGGAGAATCCATAAGCAGCCTGGCCTTCTCCCTCGCCATATCCAGCTCACGCAACAACTCTCTAACCCCCACGGCTCTTTCCTGCGTCTTCTTCGGAAGAAGATGCACATACTGGTCAATGTGTTTAGGCCGCATGGGTACCGACGCCGCATCCATTTCTGCCGTAGCGTCAGGATCGGTACTCTCTCTCTGTTTTGTCATCTGATGTTCGCGAGGCTTTTGCCCTCCAGGAACCGCCATTATCTGCTTTCGGAACTCCAATGGAGATGAATCCCTTTTTATCTTGTCAATGTAGTCTTTCCCAAGAATAGGTTTGTCATTGACCTTCTCATCGTGACTTGTGGTTCGCGTATTGAAAAGTTCAGAAATACATCCGAACATTTTCTTGATGCACCTTCTTGCCGACTTTGCATACAGCAGCTCCGGAAGCCACGTCTCTCCAGTACCCACCAGTGCGCTCAGCAACACAACCCCATCTTCCCAAGCCGAACACTCGGCATCGTTCCATCCCGAACTCACAGTAATGACGTTCTGTAACCGTGCCTCGAAATCTTCCGCTTTCCCTAACAGCGCACGTCCACCGTCCTGAAGCCACTCCCCTACCCTGTTCAGGTAAACATTCCGCTCCAAGGCGTTCATGTTGTCATACCTTTTCAGGTATTCACTCGATTGGATTTTCCTAATCATAATGAGAAAATTTTGTTTTTAGCCGCAATATATATAGTGATTGTTTCCAAGTCAAGGGCAAGGGTAAAAGGGCGGAACCAAAAAAAATAATTAAAATTACTTAAATAATCATTTAATTATTTGCTCATTTGCTCAAATAATTATATTTTTGCACCAGCTACAACTTACGAGTGGTTAAGCGCCGCTCACATTATTCATTTAAAAGTTACCATTATGGCAAAGAAAGTCAAGACACACTCACTGCGTCATATCGTGGCCGTGTCTAACAACAAAGGCGGTGCAGGAAAGACAAGCACCGTGCTTAACCTCGCGTCGGCTATTGCACGAAGAATCGAAGGCTACCGTGTCCTCGTCATCGACTGCGACCCCCAGCGCAACCTCTCTTACTTCCTCGGTTGGGACGACCGCCGCGAGCTGGAAGGCCACCCCACTCTTTACACCGCACTGTGCAACGAGCATCAGGGGCTTCCCGTCTATCATGCAAACAACGGTCTGTACTTCACCCCAGCCTCAGTCAACCTGAATGGCATCGACGCCATCCTCTCTTTGCGTCCCAATCCCAGCAAAGCCCTCTCCGAGATCCTGCAGCGACCCATCGACGACCGCACAGGCGAAGGGCTCTCGACTCCGCACTCTCAGATCTCAACCCTTTTCGACTTCATCTTCATCGACACCCAGCCGGCCATGTCGCGCATGACCTATAACGCCCTCTACGCTTCGGACGGCTATATCATCCCGACAGAGTTAGAGGAAGCAAGTGTTAAGGGAATGACCAACATCGCAGTTGCCGCAAGCAAGGTTGGCGCTGACACAGGACGGCTTTTCATCCACGGTATCCTCATCACAAAGAAGGACGGGAAACTCCGCTCCGCCAGGCTCTACGAGCCACAAATCAGGAACTCTTTCCGCGAGACCTTTACAACCGCAGTCCGGCGTTCCAAGGATATCACAGAGAGCCAGGCCTTAAGAGAAGACGTTTTCACGTCATATTCCGGAGGTCGAGCCGCCGAGGACTACACCGCCTTAGCCACTGAGTACCTTAGGAAATTTGCTTGAATAATCATTTAATCATTTACTTACACAATCTTTTACTCATTTAATCATTTATATTGATAAGCATTTGATTATTTAATTATTTAAGCATTCAAGTAGACGACAAAATCAATTATAAGTCTCCTACAACTTATCATGTGAGCGAACAATTATATAAGTAAATAAGCAGATAAGCAGATATTTAAACAATTATATAAGCATATAAGCAGATAATCATTTAAGCATACAATTATGGCAAAAGACAGATTCAAACAAATGCAGGAACAGGGTGGGGGAGTACTCACTTCATTCCAGGATATAGTTGAAAACGCAAAGACAGTCGCTGCGATCGAGAAACAGGCTGCAACAAATCCTCATTCCTTACAGCAACAGCCGGCTGAGCCAAGTGCTTTACCCGCAAAAATAAAGAACTCGTCGAAGGCCCAAGAACCGTTCCGATTCACACGTCTGCCCAACCCGCAAATACCAATCGGCGAATACAACCTTGTAACCCGCTATTGCGAGAATTTTGCGAATATGACGCGTCAGGACTTCGTGGAGCTCGCTATCATCGAGAAACTGCACAACGAAACCCTCATGTCTGACGAAGATTTCAATACACGCCGTGACGCGATCCGTAACCGACCGCCACGAGGACACCGCAAAGGCACAAAAAACTTAGACGGGCAAACAACTATTTAAGCATTTAAGCAAATAAGTATTTAATTAAAAACAATACACCTATGCAAAAGTACACCCATGACTACACCCTGCCACAACAGGCAGAGCAACTGCTTTGTGAAGCCCAAGTCAAAATCAGGTGGGACAACTACTACGAGGCAAATAAATGTATAAACGAAGCTCGAAAACTCCTCCAGCAGTATCTATCCCGGGATAATATGGTTTCTTGCGATGACGTGGAGAACGGATGGGTACGCTACAACGATATCCGCTAATACCAGAAAAAGTCTGAAAAGTTAGGCAGTGGGGAATAAAACACATGGCCTCTCGCCAAGCAGTTCAGCAATGTCATTTCTACTTCACCGCCAGCAGTTACAAGCTGTCTGGCGGTTTACTTTTGCCAATCAAGACAAACGTGCCGAGTTTTTAAATTAATAAATAAAAACACCCATATTTGTCGAAAACAAGAACATTCCGATTTGTCGAAAATGTAACGCAGATGCAGTACGCTCATATATGTATATCCGCGCGCACGCAGCATAACACCCCGATTTGTCGAAAATTCCCAGTGTTCCGCAACTCATTGTTAATCAGGCAAGGACGTTCCCGCATTTGTCGAAACTCTAAATGTTGCAGAATTTTCAATCTTTTTCTTTTTTTAAAAAATAAAATAAAAAAATACTTTCTGATTCTTATAATAGTCTATAAAAAAAAGAATATAAGAAAACCTATAAAGAAGAGTCTATAGATATAAAGTTTATGAGAAAGTGAAATAAGACGTAACTGTTTAATTTACAGAAAGATAAAAATAAAACTTTCGACAGATACGGGGAAATCCTCGACAAATATGGGTGTAAATTTCGACAATCATGGGTAAAATTTCGGCAAATACGGGATACTTATTAGACAGATACGGGTATGTTTTCAGTAGTTATTCGACAAGTAGGGGATAATTTCGACAAATGCGGGAGTTATTTATGAGAATAAGGGGGAATACCTTGAATTTCCTTTTCGACAAATCCGTAAGTTATTGATATATAGTATATTTTCGACAAATATGTATTTTACTTTCGACAAAAGTGTAAAATAAAAAATGTAAATAATTGAAAATTAGAATAAAAAAATATTTAAAAAAAATTTGTGGTTTCATAAAAAGAATCTATCTTTGCACCCGAAAGCTACAATTAACTTAATTCATTATGGCAAGAAAACTAAAGCGTCAGAAGGCAGACATTGTTTTCGACAAAGATGGGAAAAGCCTTTCTACCCAGCCCAATCAGATTACCGACCTGCGCATGGCTCCCACCCTCTATTCTGAGCGGGCGATTGATGAACTGGTATGGACGCTTCAACCGTTCTATGCTGCAGCCAAGCGTAAAGAAAACAAGGCAGAGAAAGCCACACAGCTTATGCTTCCGTTCAATAGGGAGGATGCCTATCTTGTCACGCCGGAACGTGCCAATAAGGTGCAAGAGGAGGGTGACTTTGTGGCTACCATCCGTTTCCGAGACCTGCCAGGAATCACACCACGCCACTATGGCGAACTCCGCCAAGTACTCAAGGAAATGGTGAAGACGGTGGCTGAGGTGCATACCGATGATGGCGTACTAACCACCAATCTTATAGACATTATTGAAGAGTACGACACACGTGAAGTGATTGACCCTAAGACGGGCGAGAAACGCATGGTGAAAAGCAACAACCTGAAACGTAACGAGGTGAAGATACGCATTCGCAGTCAGATACTTCGCAACAACTTCTTTCTTACCGACTCTGGCTACACCCAGTTCTATTTTCCTACCACTCGTCACACCAAGACCGCTACAGCCAATCGCCTTTATAAGTGGTTGTCCAAGTGGCGTGGTATTCGCAAGAACCAGATGGAGATGGTTGCGGAACAACTGTCGGACGGAACCGAACGAACTGTCGGACGCATTATCTTCGCAGCCGACTATATGGAGGTGCGTGATGTATGCGGACTATTCAACTCTCAGGACGGACAAGTTGTCAACGGAGAGCGTGTGGAAACAGTGGCTGCCACACTTTCCAAGAAAGAGGGTAGGGAATGGGCTGAATTGAAACCGGCATCCAAAGAACCCTACATGGAGCGGGCTCGCAAGAAATGCAGTGAAAAATACGCCTACTATTCTGAGTTTGCCAAGCGTTATCTTGCACAGGCAAAGAAAGAGCTTGACGACCTTTCCGCTCGCGAGATAGCCGACTTTACCTTTGATTACCGCGCCATCTTCGCTGACGGACGTGCAAAGGGAAAGGTGCCTATAAAGGTAGAGTTTACCCTTACTATTTTCGATCTCGGCCGCGAACTTTACGAGAACAATGAGCTGGCAGCAAAGGAAACCCGTGCCCGTGAATTGATGAAAGACCGCCTCGCCCTTAAGTCCGAGCAAATTAATGGGTTTATAAATCTCTGCAAAAGGCCTGGAGATATTGATTTTCTTCTTGATAAAATACAGATTCTCATTGATATCAATATGCGGTCGCCCCGCAATGATGTACAGCGATGGGCATATAAGTCGCTTAATACATTCTTTGAGAAGGAACTTCGCGGTGGTTTTGCCGCAGCCGAGGAAATATCCACGCCTTCCTCTACCCCCGATATCATAGAAACACCGACTTCTGACAACTTAACTGAATATACGAAAGCATGGAAATGAACACGAATAATCATTATCTCGACGCTTTCCGTCAAGAGAAGGAGTATATGCGGAATTTTGGTTTCGACCCTTATTCCAAAAGGGTGAATCTTGCCATCCCCAATGCCCGAGAATGGCTCATGGCCGGTCTGCAATCGTATCTCGGCGATGATGCAAAATGGCTTCCCGCCTACGAAGAGATAGCCGAGTGGCTTACTGACAACCATGGCAAGGGGTTACTTCTTATCGGTACATGCGGATTGGGCAAGACGCTTATCTGTCAGAACATTCTTCCCATGATTATCCGCCGCTTCACCAGTCTCATAGCCAAGGCTTATACGGCCAACGCGATGAACAAGAACATTGACAAAATGATTGGCCATCGGGTAGTTGTTGTCGATGACCTCGGAACCGAACAGCCTGAAACGCTTACCTACGGTGAGCGCCGGTATCCGTTCAACGAATTGGTGGATAGCGCCGAGCGCAATGGCAGCCTACTCATCATCACCACCAATCTTGGAACCTATCATGCGGTTAATAAAAAAACCGGGAACCCCATTCCGTCAATAGAAGATCGTTATGGCATCAGGACTCTCGATCGCCTCCGTGCAACGACATCAGTTGTGTTGCTTTCCGGTGAAAGTATGAGACACTAAGAAGCGCTACATGTGGCGTCATGCCACTGATGCAGCATCCCATCACAAAGGTGCTTTTTGTTTTTCCCGTTTTATTCTTCTTTGCCATTCCCTCCGTATTGCCTCTACATAGAGGTCTGGTGTATTGGTTAATTTACAAAACTCTTCAATCATTTCTCTGGCTGGATATGGAGCGCCATCCATCTCCTCGGCATACTTGTTGTTAAAATCTTCCACTGCATTCCAGAACTCTTTTCTGAGCAACTGCTGCAAGGCGCTCGCCTGCAGTTTACTCATACACACATCCAGGGTCCAAGGCCTAAGCACCCCGTGCTTTGTCAAACACATTTTGGGACACTCTACAGGGACAAACAGCGCCATCAGTTCTTTTGTCACTCCATACTCCCTGGCCATCACATTCTCGTCTATCACTAAGCCGGAGCAATACATATTTTTCCTGGTGCCGCTCATGACATTCCCAACGGGTAACTTCTCCATTATGTCTTCCACGGTTTCCATTCGAAGGATTTCCCTTGCCCCTGGCAGATGCTGGACACACACCACTCGTTGTTCTTTAATTCTCGCTTCTCCGCCCAGCTCCCATTGTAGCCAGCCGTGCATATAATCTGTAACTTTTAGCCAGACGATAGGAGGTGGTGTGTAGGTTTTGTCTCTTTTTGTGGCCATTAAGATGTTCCGATATAGCGTTTTCCTGTTATTTTGCAAAGGTACAAAGAAAAATCTGTTTGAAACAACTATTTCAAATTTATCTAAAAATACATTTTTTTCTATAGAAGCGCAGTGTTTGCATAATAATCATACTAATGCTGATAATCAGTTGTTTACGCTGGTATTTTGTATTTTCATTTCGGCAACTTTTAAATAACAAATAAACCATTGATATACAATTTGTTGCGTCTTGTTAAAATTATATTTCGGCAAATTCCCTCATTTTCAGCAAAACTATTTTGCAAACATTATCTGCTTATAGTATTTAATTGCGTATATTTCAACTCCCCGCTCCCCACATATTATAAATAGAATATTCAAATAAAAATAAATGGTTGATATATAGATAGTTATATAAAATAATTATTAATATTATATATTTTTTGATTGGAAATATTATTATAAAACTGCAAAATAACAGCAAAAAATTATTGTAAAAAACGGATTATCAGCAAGTTATGAGTTATTAATAAAGAAAATAACATCAAAATAACTGCAGAATTTGTTTCACAAATTAATGTATAATCTTTATATAACTTCCTCATTATTTGTATGTTGTATTTGAAATATCTATTTTTGTAGTCGAAAACATTGAATATAAAAGTTCGGTGTTTTAAAATATCATAGCGGAATGGAGCAGATGGTGTAGCTCGGCTGGCTCATAACCAGCAGGTCGCAGGTTCAAGTCCTGCTTCCGCTCCATGAGAAGATGCGTTAGCATCTTTAGTGCCACCTCCCATGTTGTAGCTTTATTGCGGATGGTGGCACATTTTTTGCGCCATTCCCAGTTATGTACCTTCGCATTTTTTTTGTCCTTGACCGGCTTGCGTTGGAATTGTATTTTTGTAAAAAAGAATTATCTATGCACAATAGTTACGACCCTCTCAATATTGGTAGTTATATGTATATCCCTTCCGAAGGTGAGCCCATATCAAAACTTCGAAATGGATGTATAACCAATCTTATCAGTGTTGTTCTTGCTTTTGTTATAATTGTAGTGATTTCTGTCTTTTCTTCCTGCTCCACACAGAAAGTGACCGAGCACCGACATCATTTTTACTCTGAGGCAGACACTCTTGCCATTCATGCAAAAGAGGATTCTCAAATGGTGTCATGGCAGTCGAAAGTCGATTCTTCGTGGCTATATCACGTGAATCAGGTTCGGGATGAGTGGAAGAACCGATCGGACGAAAAAGAAGTCACCACCGAAATTGTAACCACGGCAACAGACTCACTCGGAAATGTTATCCGCACTGAGCAACGACGTACAGAGCGTATTTTGTCCCAGCAACAGCAACATGCTGAGGAACGATTTACAAGAGAACTCGAAATTCGCCTTCGTATGGCAGTTGATTCTATCGACGGCGTATGGCGGAAACGGTACAATGCTATCCAGGCACACCTTGAGCAGTCGGACTCGACATCCATTTCCAAAAAAACTATTGCACGGCAGCTTACCCCATGGCAGAACTTTCGCCTTTATATTGCCAACGCCGTTTTGATTTTCATCGCCGCAACTATTGTAGCATGGATTATCCGAAAGCGTGCATGGTGGCTTCGGATATTCAGTCGCTGAAAAGCCACAGAATCAATGATATACCATAATAATGTTTATCGTAAAATAGTCATAGCAAATGGAAGGAATAGAAATTACTGCCCGCATTTATATCTCTGGTCCCATTAGCGGACTCGATAGGGAAGAATACCTGCGTCGCTTCAACGCAGCCGAGCAAGCACTTCGCAAAGAAGGCTACATTAACATAGTTAATCCCACCCGTCTCTTGCCGTGTCGCTTTCCTTCACTTTACAAACTTCTGGGTTATCGTATTACGCTTTTCTACGACCTCTGGGTTCTTACCCGTTGTCAGCGCATTTACAAAATGCCAGGTTGGAGAGCCTCACGCGGGGCGCAAATAGAGTCTTGTGTCGCCTATCACTTTGGTGTGTGGACAATAGGGAATGAACTTTGCGAGAAAATAGATGCTGCAGTCGGAGGGGAGGATGTGGCACCTGCTAACATTCAGATTAATGCTTCCTTGCAGCAGAGATATTCCAAGTCCAACAAACCTAAACACAAAAAACATACGGGTCTTTGAATAGGTATGAATGTTTTTTGCAACGTGATTTAGAGTATTGCCAATGAAGACTCTTGCTTTGTCAGAGTTAAGAAGGGTTGCCGAACGCTCTCGCCTCGTATATCGTCGAGGTCCAAACGGCATACGAGAGCAGGTAATCGAACGCATTCCATGGCGCGTATGGTACGTTGCTGCCAGCAACGGAGATTGCATCAGAGGTGAAGAATGTGTCACCATTGCCGTATATCCAGACATGGGTTCCCGCCTGGTCCAATTTACCTCATCAGGCCAGATCCGACGCCTCAGAGACTGCTGCATTCTCAGAGCAGACGATTTCGATCTGAGAATATAATAGCATAACGATGTTAAATTGTTGACAGATTGAGCTATGAGAATCAGTTTAGGGCAAATAACGTATTTTTGTCACGTGTTTTTAACATATATTAACTACAACAATTAAAGTCAAAAATGTTACCAAGCAAATACCTTGAATCCGTTGTAACCAATGTAGTCAAGCGAAGCGGAATTTGCCGTGCCACCGTAGAAGCGGTTCTCCCGGCCCTCTTTGATGAAATTCGGTATCAGCTGACCGAAGGAACTCTCTGTGTTCCGATAGAGTCTTTCGGAACTTTTTGCGTCGTTGATATCCCAGAGCGTCAACGCCACTATACTTACAAAGGGACTGACGAGATTCGCACACTTCCCCCAAAACGTAAAATCAAGTTTTCGCCGACACGCAGCTTTACGAACGAAGTCAACGCCCAGCGGTTTGACGAAACCCGCCGCTCCTTCCAGCGTCATCCAGACGATCCAGCCATCCGTTACAGGACGAACATGCTTTACAGTCGTCGCAGCGAAGTTCATTTAAAGACTATTACCGGGCAAAATATCCGTCCACGTGTCATCGTAGCTTACGAAGAGAAGCCCGAACGACATTGAAAATAGTGTAAAGAACTTCTGCAGCATAATTTTTTATTGGTTTATTTTTCTCCAAATCTTTATAATTATAAACCATTCAAGATATTTTTTCGATTAAATGAAAGATTATTATTAAAAAAATTGTTCGGATAAAAAAAGTATTATATATTTGTGGCGAACTTGAAGCTGCAACAAAATGGAAAAGGAAATAAGAATACCTGTTACGAGATTAAAGGATTATCTAAACGAGGTGGGAATTACAGTTCAGACACTGGCTAATTTATCCGGAATTAACACTTGCCATTTACACAAGTGCTTGAATGGAGAGGTGGATGTTCGGAATGGCTATGTGTCGACTTTGAGCAAAAGACATTTGGACCTTCTGCAGGAATCTCTCCATCAACTGTCAATAGACATAAAATATATTTTTATATTTTATAATACCGACAAGGAGGTGGTTAAACGGAATGGTCGCAGATATTGTCCGGACTGTGTAGAACAAATAAAGTCACAGTTATCAAGTTATTTTTCAATCCTTCCATTCATGCAGTTCGCACTTGGGTGGAACCGCAGCAAGGTACGAAACGTGATGGATATAAAAAAAGGTTTCGCCTACGGCAATATCAGTCAGGATGATTGCGATCGTATCAATATAACTCTGGAGGAAATAGCTACCCGTCTTAACGTGTTAAGACTGACTTAAACCCAATTATCTTATATATATTATTATATAATGTATAGTGAGTTCGGAACTTCCGGTTATGGAAGTTTCGCCTTTGTTTTTTTTAATATACCCAATAATTAAAAGGGGGTTTCAACATAAAACATTCTCTGGAAATCGTCTATTGCGCCGCAAAAGACCCCGCGCCTCGCTCGGGAGGACGACTGGGTGCCACCCCTCCAAGAGGGGTGCATATATGCCGAGAGCCGACCCATCGACCGACCCCAAGCCACTCCCCATAGGGAGTGACCGATACCGATGCCGACCTTCGGCCAAAGGTGGTGTGGAGTGTCCGTTGGGACTCTCCACACCACCTGATGCGCCCACCTAACGCAAGGCTAAGACAGCCCCTTTGGGGCAGTCTTAAAAGGACGATTTCGGTGGTCGGTGGTCGAATCAGTCAGCATGGTCAGCCAACCCCTTCATAAGGGGTTGATGCCTTATGGGGTCGTCAAGGTGGGACGGATTCGGGGCAACCCCCATAGGGGTTGGTGGTCAGACTGAGCCAGAGAGCCGAAAGTCGTGCGTATAAGAAAGTCCGTATGTTTTAGTAACATATTTTTCCAATAGAAAAATATGTGTATAAAACATACGAACTTTCCGCGCGGAGACCCCCTGTAAGGGGGTCTTCCCGTGTGGGCGCCCTTTTGCCGTAACTTTGCATCGGCAATCGGCCAACGAAGGCCGACCCACAAACGATAAAATTTTAATTTTATGGCAACTCAAAATTCAAGCCGTGCCCTTAAGGGCAACACCGAGAGAATGAACGCTTCAAAGCAAGTGAACAACGCAAATGCAACCCGTAGGGTTGAGACCCGTGACCAATGGGACGTGATTTTTAATCACGCCGTCAGTCTTGTGGTAGCCTATACACACGGCCACAAAGTGACCGACCCTCGCAAAGGCTTTGCCTTTGGTGCTATTGGTCAAGAACCCCATAGCCGAGGTTATGCCAAATCTCTGATTTGGGGCATCACAACCAGCAAGGCTGGCAAAGCCCTAAAGGGCTTCGATGACCTGGCCACCCGTGAGAACAGAGAGAAGATTGCTATAGCAATCTTGACTGACTGCACCCTTGTTAAGGGCGATAGCAAGGCTATCGCAGCATCCCTCGCCAAGGTCGAGCCTAAGCGCGAGAAGGCTTTTGCCGAGGCAGTTCTTACAGAACTGAACAAGCCTACCGAGCAGCCTACTACCCCCAAGGGGGGTAAGGACAAGAAGTCCGAGACCAAGGTTACTGCCCCTAAGGGCAGTAAGGCCAAGGTTGAAAAGAAGACTGCCCCTAAAGGGGCAAAGGCTAACGGCACTAAGGCGACCAAGTAAGCGAGTGAGCACCCACACGAAGTTTAACCCCGAGGGGGTTAAGGGCTAAACCGCCCAGCCCCCTCATAAAATTTTAATTTTATGACACGTCAAATTTTTGTCATCACCCTTAACGTCAAAGACGTTACAACCCGAATCGAACTCACCCCATTCCTGTGGGTAGGCCCTGCGAGGTCAGCACAAAGTGCTGAACGTAAGGCACTAAGGGCGCAGAAGAACTCCGTTCTTCGGCACTGGTCATACGAAACCTGCGACAAGTATCGCTTAACTGCTATGCAGTTAAATAGGCTGGTCGCTGATGGTCTCATTACACCGCCTGACCTCTACGAGGTCACAGTCACGAATGTCGAAAGCGAGCCGTATTTTCCACCCCAAAGGGGTGAAAAAACGGACGGGTTTGAGCCATTCGGCTGGGACTAAGCCTAAAGGCTTAACGGCAACCACCAAGTCGAGACCTCTCCCCTTTAGGGGAGGGGTTTTTTGTTGCCGTCCCGATACGTGGGCGGCAACACACGGCATGGGCGCATAATGCACGCCCACGAATCGCGATCGCGCCCCCGTTCCTTGGGGGTGGGGTCTGGGGAGGGGGTCGCTGGGTGGACGCCCATAACGGCCTCGGAACGTGGACAGCCACGGCGCAACGGCATGGGTGTCCACCCGTCGCGACATCGTGGGCGTCCACATCGTCGCTGGTGGGTTTCCATTGTCGGGCTGGGCTTTGGCCGTCCACCTAAACGCGGAGTGGTCGCCCACATGAGGGAAGTGGCAGCCCCTAAACGCGAAACGACGTGGACGGCCACAACGCATGAACGTGGGCTTCCACCTGTCGGGAAAATGGACGGCCAGAGCTGCCTAATGGCCGTCCATTGTGGACGGAGGTGGGCGAGGGATGTGGGCTTATCTGGCCGTCCAGATTGGACGGGTGTGGTTGTCCATTATGGGCGAGGTTGGGCGCTTATTGGCCGTCCGTTGTGGGCGGAGGTGGGCGAGGGATGTGGACTTATCTGGCCGTCCACATTGGACGGACGTGGGTGCCCATTATGGACAGGGTTGGACGCCCAAAATGGGCGCAGTATGGGCGTCCACTTATGGGCCCGATGGATAGCCACCTATTCGCGATGGTCGCCCACACGAAGTGGATGTGGACAGGGTTGGACGCGCGTTATTTTGGACGCCCACACAAGCGTTACACATCCGTCCACGAAGCCAGGATTTAATAGCAACTAACATTTCAAATGAAATGTTAAAAAACATTAGGTATTAAGGTCTTGACACCGAAAAAATATGCATTATATTTGTGATAGCATTTCGATAGTCGGATTGCATAACTCAAAAATTTCAAAATTATGTCACACACAAATCGTAACACATCCGTGAAAAAGAACGCTGGCAATCAGCAAGTCGCTAACCCCAAAGCACAGGTGAACACACCCGTGGACGGCACCCCTGTACCCGCTAAGGCAGAAGACCTTGAGGCTCGTTTGGGTGAGAAAAAGAACGCCCTTAACGAAGTTAAGAAGGCCAGTCAGAAAGCATCCGAGAAACTCGCTAAAGCGAGAGAGGACTATGCCAACCAGCTTTACTGCGTAGCAGTAAGTCACATGAACCTCGGCACTGCAACTCCTGAGGAGTTGGCTCTTATCAGCAGCCATAAGGCTGACGACAACACCGCCACTGGGTTGGCAAAGTTCTTTGCCAAGACCTTCGAGGACAGCGACGATGTAGCCAAGGCTCGTAAGGGTGTCCGTGAGGAGGAAGGCTCTCTCGCTTCGGCTATAGCCGAAACTAATCGTCAGTGGAACAACGGCTATGCCGTTCTCTATGGCTCTATCGGCATGACCAAGCAGAGCTTGAAGAGCATTCCCACCCTACTGAAATCCGCAGGGTTCTGCCCATTCCTCCAAGTCGCCACTGCAGACGGCCTAAAGGCCGCTACGGTCACTCGGACAGCAGTACGCAAGAACGGCAAAGCCGTTAAGAAGGACGGCAAAAGGGTGTATAAATACACCCTCAGAGAGCGTTCGAAGTGGTCTGCCTATGGTCTCTTTGAGACCTTGGAGCGTAACACCCGAATGGCTGACGTCTTCACCGCTGACGAACTAAAAGTTCGTATCGACCTCCTCAATGCCCAGGTTGCTGCTTTAGCAGCACTCCGCAAGGCCAAGGAAGATGCCAAGTCGGACGTCCCCGAGATAGCGGCTAAAGCCGCCGACCGTGAGAAGGAACTCGCAGCTGCTGCTAAAGCAGCAGGCAAGGCGGTCAAGGAAAACACCGCTACAAACACCAAGCATACCACCAAAGGTGGTAAGGCGAAGAAAGTCGCCTAACACGGCCTAAAGGCCGGGCTTACCGCAGTCGGTGCGGCTAACCCTTTGGGGTTAGGGTCGGTTCGAATCCGACTTGCCCACAATCCTGCACCCATAACGAGGCGTCTGCCTCGTTCTGCAGACCGACGATTTCCAACGGTTTTCCTTCGGGAAAGAGTGAAACCGAGCCTCCTGCCCCTAAAGGGGAGCCTCGCAAGAGGTCGAGCCAAGTGCCCAGGCTGCTCCGACCTATAGGTCGGGTGGTGGATGGCTAAGGTCATTGAATCCTCAGGATTCACAGTAGCGACGCTACTGCCTTGCTCTTTGAAATGTTGAACGGCTTGTATCCCTGCGTTCCCTATGGGCGAGCTTTGTCTGGTAGGGAGTTTCGCCAAGAGTCTATCAAGGTTGGCGGTAATGGGTGAAGTGTAAGCAGGACGATGTGTCTATACGGCATGATACGTCGGACGGCCATGCGCGGTAGTGGTGGCATAGGACGAGCCAGTAATGGCTTGGAGTAAAGACCCTATCGGCATAAAGCAGCCAGTCTAAAATGTGCGTATTGTGGACGGAGATGCTACTGAACTGCACTTATGAACTGTCGCAGGGTGGGGTGTCATCGGGAACGGTGGCATGAGCGCCATACAAGTACGGACGGTGGGAGAGACCACAGAGGGACTGAGACGCTATACGGCTGGGTAGTGGGCGAACACGAGAGCGGTGTGGGCAGTAGGAGACCTCGGTTATAGACAGCGGTATGCCAGGCTATTGGCGGTAATAAGTAGTTAGTGGGCGTATGTCCCCACTGGAGAAAGACATGACGGATTACCATTGAACCGAAATCAAGGAAACAATATGGACGGGATAGGCCAATATTATGGCTATGGGTGTGCCCATTGTGGCAACGAATCACAGCGCGAGGTGCGGGCACCTGGCGTAAAATAGAGACACACAATAAGGGCGGTTCGAGTCCGCTCTATCCCTCAAAACCAAATGAAGATAAAATGGATTATTTTGACCCTATTGGCACAATACATTGTGCCATGAACGGCACGACTATATGCGTGGCCGTTAATTGCGAGTTGTGGGCAAAGCCCGCAGAACATGATGCTTTTGCTGTTCACTCTATAGTGGATAAGACTGAACCAGACGCACCTTGGTATGACATCCATGTGACCGACTATCGAGGCAACTCTTATGGCTTTGAGAAATTGTCTCACCAAAGCCAGTGTGAATTGTGTGACTATGTGATTGGCCAACTCTATTGAAACTATGGCAGCTATTGTGCTTGAACTGCGCCCGAAGTATCAGGAACTGCGGGCGAAGGAAACCTACACTCGCGAGGAAGTCTTGGACATCCTCTGCGAGTTTGCAAAATCTGTTTATCCCGACATCGCACCTGAACGGATTCGGGAAATCGTTATCAACAACTTCTAAATTTTGGAGGAACGTAAAATGAAAACAACAAGAACTATCCTTGTCGCCACTCTCCTTTTCGTGGCGGCTCTCGCCCTGCTTACAGGAGTAGAGGTGAATCCCGTGCAGGCAATCTATGCCCTGCCCATGCTTTGTGTGTCGTGCTATCTGTTCCGCCGCGTGGAGCGCGAATCGGAACGTATGAACGAAAAGACTCTCTCAGACTCCCACACTATGGGTGGCACTGCGCACTATCAGGATGCCGCGTGACTCGCTATCGTGTCCCACGGAAAGAACGGAAATAATTTCTACTATTTCTGCTATTTCTGTGGGACTTAAAACCAAAACTCAAAAATTTCAAAACTCAAAATCATTTCAAGTTATGGCAACTAAAAAGAAAATGGCAAGCACCGCCAAGAAGCGTGCAACTATCATCGCTATGGCCGCTATCGCAGGGGCAAGTGTATCACAGATCAGTGCAGCTGCACGTCAGGCCCTGGCCGACATGCGCGAGGAAATGGGCAAGGACACCCACGTCTATTCCGTGCAATATACATGGGACCCGTTCGACGGGATGCTGGCTTAAACTTTGGAGGACTGAACTATGGCAACAGCAAAGCAACTATTATGTGCCCAGAATGCGGGGAGCGTGTTCGAGGGCAAAGCATTCGTGGGCATCGACCTCGTGCATGAGGTGGTGGAGGGCACTATCAACCCCCGTGCCACCTACATACAGGCGTTCAACACGCAGACATTCTTCGGCATCGACCCCGACGTGACTTTCATCACACCACGGGGCGAAAAGTGCTATCTCTACAAAATCGCAGCATGAACTAAAAAACTCAAAATCACTATGGCAAAACGTAAGGAATGGAAACACGTTATTTTCTCGGACGATGCTTGCCAATACGATGACTACGAGAAGGCTTGGCGCGAGTACACCGGACCGGCTAACTATCCCGACGGGGACGTGCCAGAATATACGTGGGAGATGTTCGGCGACGACATCAACGAATGGCGGGACTGCGAGCTCATGAACCTGAACTATCAGATAGGGGGCACTATCGTGGCCATCGCGAGTGTCGGGACGTGGCGCGGACGCAGGACGGGCTACAAGATTGTGGGCGACAAACTGAGCGACATCTTCAACATCTCGGAGGACTGCAACGAATACTATTGCGACCAGGACGACTGCCATGCCGTATGCTCGCACCACGACGGCACGAACTACATCACCTATCGTGTGTTCCGTGGCAGCGAAGATGAAATAGACGAGCTGCTATACAATAGCGACGACTTCGAGGCGGACGTGCGCAAGCGCAGTCACTCCCTCATGCCCTATATTGCCGACATCTTCGGCTGGAAACGCGACCGTCGCATGAAACGCGGTGATATGTGGAACCCGAACACGTACAAGAGTTATCAACCCTATAAAATGGCAGCATAACACACTAAAAATTGTTAAATGTGTGTGACAAATCGGGGCATTTTACCCTAACATCAACCTATCAAAAATTCAAAACTGTTATGAGCGTAATAATCTTACGGGACGTCAGCATGGGTAGTGTGCTGAAGACCCTGCAATCGCCTTCTATCCGCACGGAGAGGAGGCACACTATCGACATGGGCACGGCTATGGGCCTACCCTTCCACAACCCTAACCACCTCTATGAGTACGACCGCCTGAGCGAGGCCGTGCGCCTATTCGTACAGCGGTGCATCTTCTTCAACAATGAGGCGCATCGTCTGCGCTATGGCGGCGAGGTGTGCGAGCCGATAACGAAGGAACATCTGGATGCACTCTATCAGATGGGCAAGGTGGTAAGCTATGCCCATCTGTTCAAGACACTGGTGTGCATTGACTATAATGCCGACATTGAGGACTGTATCCACATTGAGGACTACGAACTGCGAGACACGTTCAAGGAGTGGAAAGCCACGATGGAAAGACTGATCAACGCTGTGGCCTACGCTATCGCCTGGGAACAGACGGACGCGGAGGGCTGCAAGTGGGGATAAACACGAATTATCACGAATTTCAAAAACAGATACGACTATGGCACAAATAAATGGAACATTAACCCTTACGAGGGTGGGAGAGCACTGGATGGATGGTAATCTCTATCAGGACGGAAAAGGCCGCTACTATGTGGACCACTTTTCCGCCGTGGAGAGCGGAAAGATAAACTCCGTGGACATTCTATGTCCGAGCGATGACCCCGATGGTGAACCTGACTATACGCTGACGGGCATCATCATCCTCACTAACCCACCTACGCAACACGAGAAATTGTGTAAGCGTTACGAGTTCGAGCTGATGATGCTGGCGCGGCTGAAGAGCGACTGCGAAGGATTCTTCTCGGACGGCATGGACTGCCGCAAGGGTCATCCTCGCTATCTGTGGGCAGGGAGCGTACCGGGACAGGTGCGTGCGCTGCGCGACTTCTACAACAAACTGCCCGACGACATCAAGGATGCAGCCTGTATGACGAAGGAGGAAATCGACGACTATTGCAAGCGGCTGGAAGCATGGGCTGTGGAGGAGTTTAACAAACCGAAGTATGACCCTGTACCGGCTACGTCCTACGAGAAGTATCACGGCATGGAAATCCTGCTGGATGAGAGTCTCTATTACGAGGATGACGAGGGACATCTGCAAAAGCCAGACCATATCTGGTTCTCAAGCGACTCGCGCCGTTGGCATCAGGACGCGGACGAGACCCACGGACGGGCCTTCACTACCTATCTGAGTAAGAAAGGCGGCACGGTGCTTGCACCTGTGTTTACGCTCAACTGTGGTCTCGGGCTACCGCAACCGCGCTTCCGCCGCGATGACCTATGCGATGTGTCGTGCAAAGTTGGCAAGGACGGATGGCGCACGAAACTCTACGACTTCTATCACGAATAGGGTAGGGGACGGCTGTGCTATCGGCATGACGGGCTTTTTCAATTCATAAATTCATAATTCATTCAAAACTCAAAATCATTATGGCAACAACCGCTATCGCTATGCCACAGCGTAACGTGGCAAGGAGAAACAACATGAGTCAGACAACCTACAAGCCCTATGAGCCTATCGACATTCCGCTGGAGGATTTGCTGCTGAGCCGTGCCGACGAGAATGCACTCATTGCACCTATCTCGGACAACACGGAGTGGTTTGCCCCTATCAAAGAGGGCAAGTCGAGGGGTATCACCCTGGAGCAGTTGCGGGCAGGCTCGGACATCGAGGACCGCAACGGCAACATCATCAACGGCATGAACGCCGATACGCTCATCACGAACGTGGCGCAGATGGCGCACGAGT
>CADCHQ010000009.1 GCA_902801325.1 uncultured Bacteroidales bacterium
AATTGCGTTAAAAAACATCTATCGAGATTATGATTTGTTGTATCCACAAGGATGCGGTTTCTATTTCTCAGAACGAATAATTAATGCTATGCAACACGAAAATATTGTTGGATATGACCTTGTTAAAGGTGGATATTTTTATGAAGAAATGGTTTTTATCTAATGACCCGACGCACGATAATCGTGCCAACCAAACTCATATAAATTCCAATTTATCAAACACTTAGCAGTTTTGCCTAGTGAAGAATTAAACAAATCAGGAGGCCTTCGGGTCTCCTGAGTTGCGTTAATCGGCATTGCGCTATTGCCTAACCTGCCAAAGGGTCTACGCTTGCGTAAGGAACTGGAGCAAGAATGGTCAATCCTCCGCTCGGCGACGTCAGGAGACGCTTGCGTAGCAAAGCGGAGCAAGAATGTTCAATACTCAATGTTGAGGCTATGCCTCGAGTCTGCTCACGCTCGGCAAAGCTGATGCGAGCATCGCTCTGCTCTCGCTTAATCGCAGCCTTCAATGCTCCTCGTTAATGCTATAGATGTACTCCAGCAACTCATCCCTACCCTCTCGGGTTTCTGCTGAGGTAACGAAGTGTGGTGGTAGTTCTTCCCATTCTTCTTCCAAAGTCTTGAGGAAAGTGGTGACATTAGCAAAGGTTTTGGCACGAGATTGCTTGTCGGCTTTGGTGAAAACGAGGGAGAAGGGAACACCATTCTCACCGAGGAAATGAATGAAATCGAGGTCTATCTGCTGAGGTGTGAGACGACTATCGATGAGAACAAACAAACACAGAAGTTGCTGACGACCAATGACATAGTTGTGAATCATCTCCACCAGTTTGTCCTGCTCTTTCTTCGAGCGTTTAGCATATCCGTAACCTGGTAGGTCAACAAGATACCAGGAGTCATCGACTTGGAAATAGTTGATGAGCATGGTTTTACCCGGCATACTACTCGTTTTTGCTAAGCCTTTGTGCTGGGTAAGCATGTTGATGAGACTGCTCTTTCCCACATTCGACCTTCCGATGAAGGCATATTCTGGTTCAGTTGTTTGTGGACACTGAGTAACCGATGGGCTGCTGGTGATGTAGATGGATTTCATACAGACTCTCTCCCCGCTCTCCCTGTCAGGGAGAGAGCAGAATGGTTTAGTGGGAAGAATTCTACTTTATTCGATTATCTTTATACTATTACTTCTTTTTATATGTGTAAGCGTATATGCTCCCCCTCGCTACAAGAGAGGGGGCAAGGGGGGTGAGTCCCCTTTTTAGAAACTATAACTCAATCCCAGTGACAACCACTCCTTGAACATCAGGTAACCGTGATCCTTCTTGTAGTTCTTGCTGGAATCATCGAAACGAGGATAAGCATAGAACTTGGCAGAGAGGTACTTGTTGATGGTGAAATCAAGGGTATTCTCCCACTCAAACAGGGTGCTGTGGAAGTTCGAGAACCAATAGAAACGACTGGTCCACATCACATTCTTCATAACCTTGATTTTAGAGTTCACAGTCAGGTTAGGACCGAATTTATGAAGGAAATGATCGCTGCGATCCTTCAAACCATAGGTCGAGGGATAGTAGTACCAGTAGTCACTCTCCAGGTTCTCGGGATCACGATGATGATTGGAGTGTAGCTTCGAAACATAGGTCATGTAGTAGGCCAATGGAGAGATGTAGACTGAGAGGTCGAACTTGCCATTCTTGGATTTGTATTTCCAGTCCATACCGACAGATACCGTCAAGTAAAGCGGAGTAGCAAAGCGAGCTTTCCAGTCTATCTTATTCTTCTCATAGAATGGAGCCAACTGGGTGTATGACATCACTTGACCCGTGTAGAACCAGTTCTTGGCTGCTTTGTAACCCAACTTTGAGGTGATGCGCAACAAGTTGTTGGTAACACGCATCTTGTGGTGTTCATCCGAACTGGTAGTCTGGAAACCAAGTTGAGCTTCCAACTTATTGTCCCACTGCACTTTCTGCTTATTGTCGAAGTTAGCATTCAGGGTAAGCGTACCAATGCCTGCATAGTTGTTCTCACCACCTTGATACCAGTTGTCGCTGAAGTAAGACTGTGTGAACTGAAGGCTTGCACTACCCGAAGTTTTCCAGAACTTAGGTTTCTTTGGTATGAGAGGAATGGTATCGGGTACATCGGTATCCAGTTCCACAGCAACGGCTTTCTCAGCCAGTTTGGGTTCAACCACAGTAACCGGAGCCTTTATCTCCTCACGCAAAGCAGGAGATTCCTTTAAGGTAGCCTCAGTCTGAGAAAACAACCTAGGATTCATCACATACAACTGAGCAAGAGCCCTATCCGATGCAGTGGTTTCGGGAAGAGAATACTCATCACCAATGCCCATCATCGACTGAACTGGACGCGAATAATAGGTTCCAGGAGTCATCACACGGAAGAAATAGGGGTTCAGTTTCACCTCTTCGGCTTGCTCCTTAGCATTGGAAACCGACTGGTCTCTTTGCTCTATGAGGGAGAGAAGTTCCTTCATATAAGCATCTGATCCTTCACTCTTTACGCTGTTTTGTGCATGTAATGGTAGAACTGTTGCCAGCATCACCAAAAGGAATGTCTTCTTCATACGATTTCAGTTATTTCAGTGCAAAAATACAAATAAATTAAGAGTTAAGGGTTAAGAATTAAGAATTATTTCGTAATTTTAATCTTCATTCCTCGGTTGTTGTATCTTTAACCTTCGAGACTCGGTCTTTCATATCTTTAACCTTCGAGACTCGGTCTTTCATATCTTTAACCTTCGGAACTCGGTCTTTCATAACTTTAACCTTCGGAACTCGCTTGAACTTAGGATGCATCGAGTCAATACGGCAAATAAAGAATAAAAGTGCTCTGCACTTAGGCTTACAGCCTTCCATTATAACATCATAGCAAAAACATGTGAACACGTTTTCGCCTTATGTTGCCATAATTTCCTATTCTTTATTTGGTATTGCGCTCGATTTTCACTAACTTTGCAGACACTTTGCGCTTACGCGCGTATATAAAAGATGTAAAATCATTAAATTGTCAAATTGTAAAATCGTAATATTAAACTATGGATAAGAACACAATTACAGGATTCGTACTGATAGCACTGGTGCTCATCCTATTCTCATGGTGGAGCCGTCCTTCAGAAGCTCAACTTCAAGAGATGGCTCGTAGGGATTCTATAGCACAAGTGGAGAAAGCAAGACAAGCAGAATTGGAAAAAGAGAAAGCTACGAAGAAAGCAAACAAAGAAACCCAAGTGGCTACCCTGGATTCCACTTCTGCATTCTTTAGTGCCAAACAAGGTAATGCAGAAACCATCGACCTGAAGAACGAGAAAGTGAGTGTAACACTCTCTACCCAAGGTGGTGTCATAGAAGGTGCCGTGCTTTCGGAATATCAGGACCAACAGAAGGAGAATGTGGTTCTGCTCTCAAAGGAGGATAGCCATTTCGGTTATACCCTGGAAACGAAAGCAGAAAACATCAAGAGTGAGGACATCTACTACCAAGTGGCCGAACAAACTGACTCGAGTGTAACACTGGTTGCATCGGTTACTGGTGGTGAACTGAGAATAAAGTATCTCCTGCATCCCGACTCCTACATGTTGGACTTCATCATCGAGAGTGAAGGACTGGAAAACCTGTTCTCCCCTTCTACCAAGCACATAGACCTCACTTGGGAAAATCGCATCCGCCAGCAAGAGAAAGGTGGTTCGTTTGAAACTCGCTATGCTGCACTCACCTATAAGATTAAAGATGAGGGTACCAAGAAGCTGAACGAAATGAAGGATGTGACCAAGCAGGTGGATAAGCAACTCGACTGGATTGACTTTAAGGACCAGTTCTTCTCCTCCATCATCATTGCACATCAGGATTTCCAGAACATCACCCTGCAAAGTACTCCCGAAGAGAAGAATTCGGGTTACCTGAAGCTATATAACGCACAGATGCAAACCCAGTTCGACCCCAGTGGCAAGCAACCAACTGAGATGCAGTTCTATCTGGGTCCCAATGATTTCCACACACTGAAAGCTACCAACAAACTATCGCTGAGTGACAAGAAACTGAAGCTGCAAAACCTGGTATACTTTGGTTGGCCTATCGTGAAGTGGATCAATCGTTTCTTCATCCTCTACCTCTTCGATTGGCTCACAGGATTTGGTCTGAACATGGGTATTGTGCTCCTGTTGCTCACTCTCATTGTGAAGGCTCTTGTCTATCCTGCTACGAAGAAGAGCTATCTGGCAAGTGCTCGCATGAGATTGCTGAAACCCGAAATGGACAAACTGAACGCTAAATATCCCAAGCAAGAAGATGCCATGAAGAAGCAACAAGAGATGATGTCGCTCTATAGTCAATATGGAGTTTCACCCATGGGAGGTTGTCTTCCTGCTCTCATACAGATGCCTATCTGGATTGCACTCTTCAACTTCATTCCCAATGCAATAGAACTGCGTGGAGAAAGTTTCCTCTGGGCAAGTGATCTCAGTGCTTATGACGATGTTATTCGTTGGGGTAAGGACATCTGGCTCGTGGGTAACCACATCAGCATCTTCTGCTTGCTCTTCTCCCTTACCAACATCGGTAACACCTGGATCAGTATGAAACAACAACAGAGCAATGCTATGATGAGTCAGGAACAACAAGCACAAATGAAGATGATGCAGTGGATGATGGTGCTCATGCCTATTGCTTTCTTCTTCATCTTCAACGACTACAGTTCTGGTCTTTCCTACTACTACTTCCTCTCTGGACTGACCACCATCCTCATTATGTGGGGCTTGCGTAAGTTCACTGATGACAAGAAACTCCGTCAGCAGTTGGATGATTACAAGGCTCGTCATCAGAACGATCCCAAGAAGATGGGTGGTTTTGCTGCACGACTGGAAGCTATGCAAAAGATGGCTGAGGAACAACAGAAAAAAAATAAAGGGTTAAGGGGTTAAAAGGTTAAAGGTTAATGATATGAAACGGAATTTCATTTACATTTTACATTTGACATTATTCATTTTTGTAATGAGCGCTTGCAAGCAGTCAGAAGAGAACATCATCACACGAAGCGACATCAAACTGGAATCAGATGTTATGACTCCAGAAGCTTTGTGGGCAATGGGTAGAATAGGTTCTTACAGTGTCTCTCCCAACGGAGAGAAGGTAGCCTACCAAGTTAGTTACTACAGCGTAGAGGAAAACAGAAGTAATACACTTATCTACACACTCCCCCTTATGGGGGAGACGGAGGGGGCTCTATTGGGTCTGGGTTCTTCACCTGTTTGGCTTTCTGATGATAAGATAGCCTTTGAATCGAAAGGTGAAGTTTGGACCATGAACAGTAAGGGTAAAGCTCGCAAGCAACTGACCAAAACTGATGGTGAAGTGGAAGGTTTCCTCTTCTCTCCCGACCAGAAGAAGGTGATCATCATCAAGCAAGTTCCTTACCACGATATCATTCAGGAGCGTCCTGCTGATCTTCCTAAGTCAACTGGTCGACTGGTAACTGATCTCATGTATCGTCATTGGGATCACTATGTTGAAAGCATACCCCACCCCTTCATCCTTGATCTGGAAACTGGTGAAGAGAAAGATATCCTCGAGGGTCTTCCCTATGAGTGTCCTATGGAGCCCTTTGGTGGTATAGAACAACTGGCTTGGAGCACTGATAGCAAACAGATTGCTTACACTTGCCGTACAAAAACGGGGCTCATGATGAGCATCTCCACCGATAGCGACATCTTCCTTTATAATGTAGAAGACGGAGATGTAACCAACCTTTGCAAGCCTACTGACTATGAAATTCCTGAGGTTGATCCTACAAAGACACTGGCTACTCAGGCTGTTAATCAAGGTGAGGTTGACTATCAAGTTGGTTATGACCAGAATCCTAAGTTCTCACCTGATGGACGCTATCTTGCATGGACAAGCATGGAGCGTGATGGTTATGAAGCTGATCGTCTTCGTCTTTGCATCTATGACCTGAAGGAAGGCACCAAGCAGTATGTAACAGAATCCTTCGACAGCAATGTTGATGACTTTTGCTGGGCAAATGATAGTAAGACACTCTATTTCCTGGGTGTATGGCACGCAACTGAGAACCTCTATCGTACCAACCTCCAAGGTGAGGTTAAGCAACTCAGCAACTATCAAGCTGACTTTGGTGCTCTGCAATTTATAGGAGCAAGAAGTAAGGAGCAAGGGGCAAGTTTGCTGATGGAGCAACACAATTACATGCATCCTGCTGACCTCTACCTCTGTTCTGTAAATGGTGATACCATCACCGACTTCCAACAAGTTACCCACGAGAACGACCATATCCTCTCTCAGATAGCAGCAGGAGAAAGCGAAGCTCGTTGGATTAAGACTACTACTGGTGAGGACATGCTCTACTGGATTATCAAGCCACCTCACTTCGATCCTAATAAGAAATACCCAACACTGCTCTTCTGTGAAGGTGGACCTCAGAGTCCCGTATCTCAGTTCTGGAGCTACAGATGGAACTTTATGATTATGGCTGCTCAGGGATATGTTATCATAGCTCCCAATCGTCATGGTCTTCCTGGATTTGGTTTAGCTTGGCAAGAAGAAATCTCTGGTGACTGGACTGGTCAATGTATGAGAGACTATCTTGCAGCAATCGATGATGCTTGTGAGAATCTGCCTTATGTCGACAAGGATCACCTGGGTGCTGTAGGTGCTTCGTTTGGTGGTTTCTCTGTTTATTATCTGGCAGGTAATCATGATAAGCGTTTCAAGTGCTTCATTGCTCACGATGGTGCATTCAACCTGGAAGCTATGTACACAGAGACTGAGGAAAACTGGTTCTCTAACTGGGAATATGATGATGCTCCCTGGAATAAGGATATGACCGCACGTGCAAAGAAGACTTATGACAACAGTCCTCATCGCTTTGTTGACAAGTGGGATACTCCCATCCTCTGCATCCATGGTGAGAAGGATTACCGCATCAATGCTACTCAAGGTATGTCTGCATTCAATGCTGCTCGCATGCGTGGTATAGAGGCTCAACTCCTCATCTTCCCTGATGAGAACCACTGGGTACTGAAACCACAGAATGGTATCTTGTGGCAACGCACTTACTTTGCTTGGCTTGATAAGTGGTTGAAATAGAGCCTTGTCAAATTGTCAAATTGTCAAATTGTCAAATCGTCAAATTGTCAAATTGTGAAATTGTCAAATCAAAATAATTATGTCTGAACAAATCAAAACACTTCGCGACAGTGCTGGAATGCGCTGGACTGCTTTGCTGCTATTAGCATTAGCTATGTTCTGCAGCTACATCTTCATGGACATCCTCTCTCCCATTAAAGACCTCATGCAGGAAACAAGAGGTTGGGATTCTACTGCCTTCGGAACTATGCAAGGCTCAGAGGTATTCCTCAATGTGTTTGTCTTCTTCCTCATCTTTGCAGGTATCATCCTCGACAAGATGGGTGTTCGCTTTACAGCTTTGCTTTCTGCATCAGTAATGCTTGT
This sequence comes from uncultured Bacteroidales bacterium, assembly GCA_902801325.1. Lineage (GTDB taxonomy): Bacteria > Bacteroidota > Bacteroidia > Bacteroidales > Bacteroidaceae > Physcousia. The sequence goes on from CADCHQ010000009.1 coordinate 7,488, forward strand.
TGGTGCCTTTGTAAAGTGGTATGCTGTAAGTGAAAGTTTCATAGGAAGCAGTCTCGACACATGGTTCACCAATCATCTCAACTACATCCCTGTATTCGACGAACTGGGAGTATCTCCTTTCTATGAAGGAATGCCCGCTTCAGCTAAGTTTGCTGCTGTAGGTTTCATGATATTTGGTTGTGGAGTAGAAATGGCTGGTATCACAGTAAGTCGTGGTATTGTTAAGTGGTTCAAAGGTCGCGAAATGGCACTTGCAATGGGTAGTGAAATGGCACTTGCTCGTCTGGGTGTAGCTACTTGCATGATCTTCTCCCCCTTCTTTGCTAAGCTTGGTGGTAAGGTAGATGTTAGCCGCAGTGTTGCTTTTGGTGTGGTTCTCCTTTGCATTGCCCTGATGATGACCATCGTTTACTTCTTCATGGATAAGAAGCTGGATAGCCAAACCGGTGAAGCAGAAGAAAAGGACGATCCCTTCAAGGTTAGTGACTTGGGTAAGATTCTCACCGACTCAGGTTTCTGGTTGGTAGCTCTGCTTTGTGTACTCTACTATTCTGCCATCTTCCCCTTCCAGAAGTATGCCGTGAATATGCTTCAGTGCAACCTTACACTTACAGAACCCAGTGCCGATAGTTTCTGGGCAAGCAGTCAGATTACCATCATTCAGTACGTCATCATGCTTATTGTTGCTGCAGCAGGTTTTGCTTCCAACTTCCAGAAGAAGAATGGCATGAAGTATGGTCTTCTCTCCATCTCCATCATTGCTCTTGTTGCCTATTGCTATATGGGTTACATGCGTCAGTCTGCTGAGAGCATCTTTGCTGTATTCCCCTTGTTGGCAGTACTCATCACTCCTATTCTGGGTAGTTATGTCGATCACAAAGGTAAGGCTGCTTCCATGCTCGTACTGGGTAGTTTGTTGCTCATTGCATGTCACCTCACCTTTGCCTTCGTTCTTCCTCTGTTCAAGGGTAATGCTGTTGGTGGTATCATCATTGCTTATGTTACTATCCTTGTATTGGGAAGCTCATTCTCACTGGTTCCCGCATCTTTGTGGCCAAGTGTTCCCAAGTTGGTTGATGCTAAGGTGATTGGTAGTGCCTATGCGCTCATCTTCTGGATTCAGAACATTGGTCTTTGGCTCTTCCCCTTGCTTATTGGTAAGGTGCTTGATAAGACAAATCCCGGTGTAACAGATCCCACACAATTCAACTACACTGCTCCCCTTGTAATGCTTGCTTCCTTAGGTGTTGCAGCGCTCATTCTGGGTCTTGTGCTGAAAGTGGTTGACAAGAAGAAGGGTATTGGTCTTGAAGAACCCAACATTAAATAAAAGAATAGCGAATGCAGTTTCGACTAATCATACTATTCATCATGTTCGGTTTCTCCATCACAGGAAACTGTCAAAAGATGTATGACCGCAGTGGTTCACTGATTGGTAGATTCGAGAATGGAAGAGTCTATGATCACTCTGGCTCATTAAGAGGTAGAGTTGAGAACAATCGTTTCTACAACTCCTCTGGTGGCTATGCTGGTAAAGAGAGAGATGAAAGGTTCTATGACCACTCAGGTGCTCTACTCGGATATACCAATGATGATAGGTTCTACAATAATACTGGTGCGTATGTAGGCCAGATAAAAGATGGACGTGTTTATGACCACAGTGGTACATTGATAGGCCGTGCTGAAAACGTCTCCAAAGTAGTTGTAGGCCTAGTGTTCTTTTATGGAATATACCCACTACGATGAAACTGATTGAATAGTAACATTAGAACAAAAAAGAATCGAGAGCCCCGAAAGACTCTCGATTTTTATTGCATTATGTCAATATTGCATTAAGTATTTATTGACTATACAGCAGCATTACATAACACCATCGCGACGTAACTTCTCTTGCCACTTCCAAGCTGAGCGGAGAACATCCTCAGTAGGAGTATCTGCCTTCCAACCAAGAACTCGGTTGGCCTTATCAACATTACCCCAAACCTTCTCAATGTCACCCTCGCGACGTGGTGCAAACTCCCAAGGAAGCTTAACACCTGTTGCCTTCTCAAAGCCTTCAACAACCTCAAGAGTTGAGAGACCACGACCAGTACCAATGTTAAAGACTTCCACTGCATCACCATCACCCTCAAGAACACGAGTCATAGCCTTCACATGAGCCTTAGCAAGGTCAACTACATAGATGTAGTCGCGAATGCAAGTTCCATCGGGAGTGTCATAGTCATTACCAAATATCTTCAGTTGCTTACGCACTCCGATAGCTGTCTGTGTAACAAAGGGGATAAGGTTCATGGGCACACCAATGGGCAATTCACCAATCTCTGCTGAGGGGTGAGCACCAATGGGGTTGAAGTAACGCAGGATAATGCTCTTGATGGGAGCACCAGAGTGAACGTAGTCCTGAATGATCTCCTCATTAATCTGCTTCGTGTTACCATAAGGAGAAAGAGCCTTCTGGATAGGAGCTTCCTCAGTAACAGGCAAGTTCTCCTTTGTAGGCTGACCATAAACGGTGCAGCTGGAAGAGAAGATGATACCCTTAACATCATACTTAGGCATGAGTTCAAGCAGGTTGATGAGGGAAACGATATTGTTGCGATAGTACAGCAATGGTTTCTCAACACTCTCACCCACAGCCTTAGAAGCTGCAAAGTGGATGATACCCTTAATCTGAGGATATTTCTTAAACACACCCTCTGTGGCTTCCTGATCACGAAGGTCTACTTGCTCAAAAGCAGGACGCTTACCTGTGATCTTCTCAATGCCATCAAGCACTTCAATGCGTGAATTACTCAGGTTGTCCACGATGACTACATCGTAACCTGCTTCCTGTAATTCCACTGTGGTATGCGAGCCAATGAAACCGCAACCACCAGTAACCAAAATAGTTTCCATGATATAAGACCCCCTCCTAACCTCCCCCGTAAATGGGGAGGAACATATTGGGGCCAAGGATGTTTAATTTAACATTATTATTCTTTATTATCAAACGTATCTGCTCCCCTCCTTAACAGGGCAACGCAAGTTGGGCGTTAGCGTTGGGGAGCCTGCGACGGAGGGCGGGTTGGGGGTGAGTCTTCAAAACAGCTTTGCAAGCCCGTTGTTAACACCAGAGAATCCCATGAAGGCCATGGAGAGAAGACCCGCAACAACAAGAGCGATAGCCATACCCTGCACACCCTTGGGAACATCCATACGAGAGAGTTGCTCACGAATGCCAGCAAAGACAATCAATGCCAATCCGAAACCTATGGCTGTGCAGAGAGCAAACCATACACCTGTAACCAGATTATGTTCCAAACCAGCAGCATCATAAGTACCGTTACCCACGAGAATGGCAACACCAAGGATGCAGCAGTTGGTGGTAATCAAAGGAAGGAATACACCCAAAGCCTGATACAGGGCGGGGCTGACCTTCTTCAGCACGATTTCCACCATCTGCACGAGGGCGGCAATGACGAGGATGAAGGCGATGGTCTGCAGATACTCGAGGCCGAAGGGATTGAGCACGTAGAGCTGGATGAGATAGGTCACCAGCGTGGCTATGGTGAGCACAAAGGCAACAGCTGCTGCCATACCCATAGCAGTCTCAACCTTCTTCGACACACCCAAGAAAGGACAGATGCCGAGGAACTGACTCAGTACGATATTATTAACGAATATCGCTGTGATAAAAATAAGAATGTATGCCATAATCGTTATGCCTTTTTAATTTTATTGAAGACTGCAATCAGATAACCCAGCACGATGAAAGCACCAGGGGCTAACACAAAGAGAAGAGCACCATACTGTTCGGGGAAGCAAGTAATGTTGAATACCTTACCAGTACCCAGCAACTCGCGGCAAGCACCCAGAAGTGTGAGAGCCCAAGTGAAACCAAGTCCGATACCAAGACCATCGAAAATGGATGGGATGGCACCATTCTTAGCAGCAAAAGCTTCTGCACGACCCAGAATGATGCAGTTAACCACAATCAGAGGAATAAACAGACCCAAAGCAGCATCCACACCAGGAGCATAAGCCTTGATGAGCATCTGAAGGATGGTGACCAGCGAAGCAATGACCACGATATAGCAGGGAATGCGCACCATGTCGGGAATCAGGTTCTTGATGAGGGCAATGATGAAGTTGGAGAACACCAGCACGGCCATCGTGGCCAGGCCCATCGACATACCGTTGAGGGCACTGCTGGTGGTTCCCAGCGTGGGGCACATACCCAGCAGCAGAACAAAGGTAGGATTCTCTTTGATTAATCCATTAAGAAATACTTTAATATTATTCATTTGTTACCTCCGTTTCTTCTTTAATTTGTTGAGTTGCACCAGTTTGTGCATCTTCTTGCTCACGCTCACTCAAAGCTTCGTATGCAGCATTTACACAACGAAGGAAGGCACGACTGGTAATGGTAGAAGCTGTAATAGCATCAACCTCTCCCCCATCCTTAGACACGGTGAGGTTTCCTGCTTGCTTACCAATGATGTCACCTTTCTGACCCTTTTGGAACCATTCTCCGGCCTTAGCACCAAGTCCAGGAGTCTCACTTGTCTCCAATACTTGATAGCCTTGGATAAGACCTTCTTCATTGAAACCAACAAGAACGGAAAGCTTACCACCAAAGCCATTGGGATCAGTAGCCTGAACAGCCACACCCTTATCGGTCTGATAGATGATGGCTCCACTCTCCAGTGTATCGGGAGTTTCCACTACGACCTCATCAGCAGCCAAAACGGCTTTAATACCATCACTCAATTGCTTAGCCTTTATCTGTTCGATAGGACCAGCCGTAACACTATTGACATATCCAAGTGCCAAACCTGCAATAAGAGCAATAGAGGTCAGCACAATTGCCATATTAGGCAACGTAGATTTCAGTTTCTTCATTTTGCTGCCTCCTTTCCAATTACTTCACCAAAGCGCTTTGGCTTGCAATATACATTAATCAAGGGAGTGAATGCATTCATGATGATGATGGCAAACGACATACCTTCGGGATAAGCACCCCAGTTACGAATAACCACCGTCAGCAAACCAATGCAGACACCAAAGATGAGTTGACCCTTATGGCTCATAGGCGAAGTCACGTAATCAGTTGCCATATAGCAAGCACCCAGAATCATACCTCCAGAGAAGATAACCTGCAAGGGATTGGCATAAATAGGATTAGCCAAATGAAGCAAGCCAGAGAAGACAAGAACTGTTGCAATAATGCTAACGGGAATGTGCCAGGTAATGATCTTACGCCAAAGCATGAACGCACAACCGATGAGCAGCAACAAAGCACTTACTTCACCCATAGAACCTTCAGTCTGACCAAGGAACATTTCAAGGCTTGAAGGAAGGTCATTCAGTATAGAGGCATCTTTCTCAAGGATAGCCTTTTGCATTAGGCTCAATGGCGTAGCACCTGAATAACCATCGATTTTGTCAAATACATTGTCCGACCAAGAGGTCATCTGAACAGGGAAGCTAATCAGCAAGAACACACGACCAGCCAAAGCAGGATTGAAGATGTTCTGTCCAAGTCCACCAAACGTGAGTTTACCAACACCAATAGCGAACAAGGCACCCAGAATGACTATCCATATAGGAAGATTGCTGGGAAGGTTGAAACCCAGGAGCAAACCCGTGAGAATGGCTGAACCATCAAGAATGGTCAAGCGGTCGCGCTTCAAAATAAACTTGGTAATGGCCCACTCAAAGAAAACGCAGGACAACACCGAAGCGAGCATAACCTTCACCGCCCCCAAACCAAAGAAGCAGAAGCTTGCAATCAGAGCCGGAAGCAAGGCTATGCAAACACCATACATGTTCTTCTGAACAGAGTCACCTCCGTGAACATGCGGTGAAAGGGATATTGTTAATTTACTCATAATCTATGTTTAATTTCTCGTTTCTCATTTATTTAGCAGAGCGAGCTCTGATGATTCCCATTACTGTTGACTTACCCAGACGGATGTAATCCAGCAAAGGACGATGGCTGGGACAAGTGAACTGGCAAGAACCACACTCAATGCAACTGGTGATATCATCTTGCTCGGCAGCATCCCAATCGCGCAACTCACTTACCTTAGACAAGAGATAAGGCTCAAGTCCCATAGGACAAGCACCTACGCACTTGGCACAACGGATACAAGGCTCAGCCTCTGCACGCTTGGCTTCATCTTCCTTCATAATGAGCAAACCACTCGAGCCCTTTGTCATTGGCACGTCAATGCTCAAGAGAGCTTTACCCATCATAGGACCACCACCAATGATCTTACCTGTATCTTCAGGAAGACCTCCACACTCGTCAATCAACTGACTAAATGGAGTTCCCAAACGAGCCAACAAGTTAGAGGGCTTGCTAAGGCTCTTACCTGTAACAGTAATGATACGGTCAATCAAAGGTTTATTCTTCATCACTGCCTGATATATGGCAAAGATGGTTCCTACATTCTGAACAATAGCACCCGTATCAATAGGCAATGCAGGAGGAGCAGGAACCTGACGACCAATAACAGCATCAATTAACTGCTTCTCACCACCTTGTGGATATTTCACCTTCAAGGGCACAACCTCTATTTCGGGATATTGCTTAGCCTTTTCTGTCATCAACTCAATGGCATCGGGCTTATTGCGTTCTATGCCGATGTAGCCTTTCTTGACATTTACGGCCTTCATAACAAGCTGGAGTCCAACGAGAATCTCATCGGGATGCTCAAGCATTAGTCGATGGTCGGCAGTAAGATAAGGTTCACATTCAACAGCATTCACAATCACACATTCGGCCACCTTACCTGGAGGAGGACACAACTTGACATGAGTGGGGAATGTAGCACCACCCATACCCACAATACCTGCGGCTTTAATCTTATCAACAATGGTCTTACTATCCAAATCAGGACGGTCAGCCAGTTTCACGAGGTCGGTAGAACGGTCAATTCCTTCTTCCCACTCATCGCCTTCCACGTCAACAACAACTGCCATTCGACGAAGACCACTGGCATCAAGAACCACATCAACTTTATTTACCTTACCACTTACACTCGAGTAAATGGGAGCACTTACAAAGCCTCCGGCTTCACCCAGCAAGGTACCTACCTTCACCACATCGCCCTTCTTGACAACGGGATTTGCAGGAGCACCAATGTGCTGGAACATGCTGAACACTGCTTGCTTAGGCAACTGAGCCTCACGAATGGGACTACCGGCAGACAGCTTATTTTCTTCGGGGTGAACACCACCAATGCTAAATGTCTTCATAATTACTGTTCTGCTTTTACGGGTTCAACATTAGGAGTAGTTGGGGCCTGAGGAGCCTTTGGCGTTTCAGGAGTCTCTGCCTTAGGTTTCCTTGGCGGCATATTGAAGGAATGAATAGCACCCTTCGGACAAGCCTCCTCACACTTACGGCAAAGCTTACACTTCTCTGCGTCGATGTAAGCAAGGTTCTTTGTCAAGGTGATAGCCTCGAACTTATCACAAACCTTCACACACTTACCGCAACCGATACATGAGGCCTTACACCACTTATTGGCAATAGCGCCTTTGTCCTTGTTGTTACAAAGAACCACCATACGACGATTCTTGGGACCCTTAAGACGAATCTCAATAATCTGACGCGGACAAGCCTTGGCACATGCGCCACAAGCCGTACACTTCTCTTCATCTACTTCAGGAAGCAAGGTCTCGGGATTGATGTGAATGGCTCCGAACTGACACGATGCTACACAGTCGCCACAACCATAGCAACCATAAGAGCAACCCGTGTCACCCATACCAATCATCTGTTCAATCATACAACTCTTAGCACCGTCGTAAGATACCAAACGAGGACGATTCTCACACGAGCCATTGCATCGAACAACAGCAACCTTTGGAGCTGAAGCCTCAACTGTCATTCCCAGTATGCCTGCAACCTGCTCCATCACGGGTTGACCGCCTACAGGACAAAGTAAGCCCTCAAGCGATCCCTTCTCATCAGTTGCCTTAACACAGGCACCTGCAAAACCGGCGCAACCAGGAAAACCGCAACCACCACAATTGGCTTGCGGCAGTACAGCACTTACCTGCCCAATGCGCTCATCCTCATGCACCGCAAACTTACGCGATGCAAAATAGAGCAGCAAGGCAGCAATAAGCCCGATAGCGCCCAAGGCAATAATTGCCAAAAGGATTGGATTCATGATTTGTTAGTATTATTTAATTATTTATGATTTAATGCGAAAGGAAAAGCGTCGTTGCATCTTATTGCGAAACGCATATAATATAATATAATAAGGTATAAGGGAAGCCAAAGCCAAAAGAGCTGCAATTCCAGCATTGAGGTAAGAGGCCGACACCATTAGTACCACCATCAGCAGGACCAAGGGAATCACATAGGCCCACAGAGTTGCACGCAAACCCATGCCAATCTCACCAACTATGGTCACGTTCTGGCCAATGCTGTAACGATTAGGGGCATCACAAGGTATCTCCACCAATTTCTCCTTCTTTTCCGAACTATGGCACAGTTGGGCAGCAGCACATGCAGCGCAAGCAGTTTCTTGCACTATCGATACGATAACACCGTGGGACACTATGCGTTCCACGACACCACGATGCTCGATTTGCCGTCCATTCATATTTAAATTCCCATAAACTAGCGCAAATATACAAAATAATTCTCATATGATTCGTTGATATTCCGTTTTTTGTATTACTTTTGCATGAATAACCTTAAACTTTGAATGAAATGAAGGTATTTTTGAAGCCAATTATTGCTGTTCTTGTATTCATTTTGATGGAGCTCCTTGTCGGAGGCATTATTGGCATGATAGGCAATCTGTTGTTCCACCCTGGCGAAGGGGGAAAAGCCGCAATCATTGCACTTAGTATTATCATAAGTGGAGTGCTCACCGTCTTTATCCTGAACAAGATGAACATGATAAAATGGCGAGTTGCCAATCCTAAAACCATAAGTTGGAGGAAGGCTCCCCTGGCTATCGTGGGTGCATTAATGGGCATTATAGCCGCCAATCTCTTGAACGAGAAACTCGACTTGCCCAACTTGATAGAGGCAGAGATGGGTGCCTTGTGCCATACATTCTGGGGTGTGTTAGCTATCACTATTATTGGTCCTATCGTAGAGGAATTGGTTTTCCGTGAGGGTATTATCGGATATCTCATCCGTCGAGGTCAGCACAGATGGGTAGCCATAATCTTTTCTTCATTGATGTTTGGCATCATTCACCTCAATCCTGCACAGGTTCCCTTTGCCTTCATCATGGGCATTGTCTTGGGTGTAGTTTATGTCAAGAGCCATAGTATTGTGCTCACCAGCATCATTCACATCCTGAACAACACCATTGCCGTTGTGGAAATCATTATCTTAGGCGAACGCGCCAATGACCTCAGCTATGCAGAACTCTTAGGAGGCTCTGGCATTACTTGGGTATACATTATTATTTGCACGGGCTTGTGCGTTCTCTTCCTTCTTGAGTTCTGGAAGCAATATCACAGGAAACATGTTGTCAGCACCGATGATGAGCATCATCATCACCATCACCACCATCATCACCATCAGAGTGTGGTTGAGCAGGCAACTGAGGTTGCACAAACCGAAGCCGAGACAATAGTAAAGCAGGACGACTAGCTTGTACAACCTTGAGTCCATACTTGAGCAAGCCTGAACACTTGCTTGTACAAGTCTGAATACATGCTTGGGCAATCCCAAGCCAACAATTAAGAAATCACTAACCCATATAATATTGAAAGGGCCCTACCTCACGGCGGAGCCCTTTCGCTGTTGTTTGGAATAGTCTATTAGAATAAAATTTTTAACTGTTTTGGTTTTTAAGCCTCGGTTGTCTCGGCGTTAGTCTCTGTAGCTTCTGTGTTCTCTGATGCAGCAGCTTCTGCCTCGGCCTTAGCAGCAGCTTCAGCAGCCTTCTTCTCGGCTACCTTCTCCTGTACTTTGGCGTTAGCCTTCTTCTCAGCCTCCAAGCGAGCTGCCTCAGCAGCCTTCTTGTCTGCGGCAAGCTTAGCAGCAATAGCATTCAGACCCTTTTGGCGATCTGCCTTCCATGCTTCAAACTTAGCCTCTGCAGTGGCCTCGTCAAATGCGCCCTTCTTCACGCCAGCCAGCAGGTGCTTCTTCAAATACACACCTTCGCGACTGAGGATGTTACGTACTGTGTCAGTAGGCTGTGCGCCAACACCAACCCAATACAGGGCACGATCGAATTTCAAATCTACAGTGGCAGGATTGGTGTTAGGATTGTAAGTACCAATCTTCTCTGTAAACTTACCATCTCGTGGAGCTCTTACATCAGCGATAACGATGCTGTAGAAGGCATAGCCCTTACGACCGTGACGCTGTAATCTAATTTTTGTTGCCATTAGTTAAAATTTTTATTTAATAGGTTTGAAATATGCTGCCAACCCGTGACAGCGGCTGCAAAGGTACGAATTATTTATGAATTACAAGTTATTAATTCACAATTTTTTTCCATAAGCATGCAAAATAGCTTATGCAAACTCACTCAGCTCAAGCCAGCGCATGCTCTTTTCATCCAATTCTGCCTCAAGTTCGGGCAATCGCTTAGATTTTTCCGTTATCTCTTCCACTGACAAAGAAGCACCCGAAAGAGCCTCGATGATAGATTGCTTTTCTTCCTCCAAAGCATCAATATCCTTTCCCAGTTGCTCGTATTCCCTGCGTTCATTAAAGGATAGGCGTCGTTTCTCATCAGGTTTCCGAGGTCTTTGGCGTGTTTCTGCCTTAGTGGAAGATGATTGACTTTCGGGCTTTGGTTGCAGTTTCAACCAATCGCGATATTGGGTGTAATTGCCTGGGAAATCTTGTATCTTCCCATCCCCATTAAAGACAAGCAGGTGATCGACCACCTTATCCATGAAATAGCGATCGTGACTGACCACTATCACACATCCACTAAAGTCTTGCAGATATTCCTCAAGGATCTGCAGGCTTAATATATCGAGGTCATTTGTCGGTTCGTCAAGTACCAGGAAGTTAGGACTTTGCATCAAGACGAGACAAAGTTGCAAGCGACGCTGTTCGCCACCTGAAAGCTTATAGACATAATTCTGTTGTTGCTCGGGCGGGAACATAAAGTGTTGCAAGAACTGCATTGCCGTAAGATGACGCCCTCCTCCCAAATCGACATATTCTGCTTTCTCACGCACCACATCGATAACCTTCTTCTGCTGATCAACAGGCATATTCTCCTGGGAAAAATAACCAAGGCGAACGGTATCTCCCACAACAAAGCGACCGCTATCAGGCCTAACCATTCCCAGAAGCATTTTCACGAAAGTGGACTTGCCCGTTCCATTGGCTCCGACAATGCCCATCTTCTCAAAGCGAGAGAAGTTGTAGTAGAAATCCTTCAATATCGTCAGGTCGCCAAAGCTTTTGCTCACGTATTCTGCCTCGAATATCTTTGAACCAATGTATGAGGACTTAACGTGCAAGCGCATACGCCTTTCTTCCATCCTTTGCTTGGCCATCTTCTCCAACTCATAGAAAGCCTCTTCACGATAGCGAGCCTTATGTCCACGAGCCTGAGGCATTCGACGCATCCAATCCAGCTCCGTGCGATAGAGATTCTGTGCACGAGCCACTCTGGAATTAAATGCATCGACTCTCTCTTGCCGTTTCTCCAAATAATAGCTGTAATTGCCACGATAGGTGAAAAGTGTTTCGTCGTCGAGTTCCATAATCACGGAACAAGCCCTGTCGAGGAAATACCTATCGTGAGTAACCATCAGCAGGGTTATGGAAGTGCGAGAGAGATACTTCTCGAGCCATTCTATCATCTCCAAGTCGAGGTGGTTGGTAGGCTCGTCCAATATCAAGAAGTCGGGTTCAATAGTGAGTACGTTGGCCAAAGCAACGCGTTTCAACTGCCCACCGGAGAGTTCGGATAGCGGTTGATTCAGGTCCGTTATCTTTAGCTTAGTCAGTATCTGAGCCGAACGTATTTCACACTCCAGTGCCTTCTCTTCGTCCAATTGCGACAAGCCAAGATGCCAACTGGCGGCTTCCCTAACTGTCATATCCATCGGATAATGGGGCATTTGCTCCAGATATCCCACTCGGAGGTCTTTGCGATAAATGACACTGCCCTCGTCCGCACTATCCTTGCCTGCCAGAATATTGAGCAACGTGGTTTTTCCCGTTCCGTTCTGCGCGATAAGTCCCACATGCTGCCCTTCGGCTATACCGAAACTGACATCATGAAAAAGCACTCTGTCGCCGACACTTCGCGTGAGGCCATTAACTTGTATGTATGGATTGACGAGAGCCATTGTTTTCTTAATCGATTGCAAAGATATAAATAAAATAAGGATAGAGCGTAGGGAATTGAAAATCATTTCAAAAATACGCGAATTTATTTGTTTTTTTGCCAAAGAAGTTGTACCTTTGCAGTCGAAAGATTGAACTCAAGTGTCTTTCAACTTTTCCATTTCTACATTTTTACATCTTATACCTTATCATTTTATAATGCATACAAAGAGTGAACTCGAAAGCATGACTCCCGAACAACTCGTGGAGTTGGGACTGAGCATAGGCGCTCAAATGTCCAATGACAAGATGTCTCTGATTTACAACATCATAGATAAGGAATCAACAATGCCGATTCCACCCGCGGCAGAAAAAACCAAGAAGCGCGGAAGACCTAAGAAGGAAGATAAGAAGAAAATAGAAGAAGGGCCCTCTCTCTTCGAAGCAGAGTCAGCTGCACCTGCAAAAGCCGAAGAGGAGAAGAAGACAGAAGAGGCCCCTGCCGCTCCTGCCAAGAAGCGTGGACGTCCTAAGAAGACGAAAGAGGCAGAACCCGTTGAGGCAACTGCTGCTCCTGTAGCAGAGCCCGAAAACACACCTGCGGAGACTCCTGAGGAAGCACCCAAGACGAAGAAGAAGCGTACGCGCATCAGCAAGACTGCAGCAGAACCTGTTGCAGAAGCCGCTGAAAGCAAGGAGACTGCAGAACCTCAGAAGGCAGGAAAAGTAACCTCCAAGGAGAAGTATTCCACTGATTTCTTCGAGCGCGACGAACCAGACTTCATCATCCTTAAAGATATTGAGACTCCAGAGGAAGAACCAGCTACTCCGCAATTCGGCATGATGGCCGAGGAGAAACCGACTTCCGATTTTGCACGCCTACAAGCTGAGGAAAAGGCCGAAGAAAAGACCCTTGCACCCCGTTATGACTTTGGTGAGAAGATTAAGGGCGAAGGCGTGCTGGAAGTAATGCCTGAAGGTTTTGGTTTCCTTCGTTCCAGTGACTACAATTATCTGGCTTCACCCGACGACATTTACGTTAGTCAACAGATTATCAAGACCCTGGGCTTGAAAACAGGTGATGTTGTCGAAGGCCCAGTTCGTCCACCACGCGAAGGAGAGAAGTACTTCCCCCTGATAAAGGCAGTAAGCATTAATGGTTGCGATCCCGCTATTGCACGCGACCGCAGTCCTTTCGAGCACCTGACCCCCCTATTCCCCGATGAAAAGTTCACACTTTGCACAGGAAAGGGCGATTCACTTTCGTCTCGAGTTGTCGACCTTTTCGCACCTATTGGTAAGGGGCAGCGCGCCCTCATCGTGGCACAGCCGAAAACGGGTAAGACGCTGCTCATGAAGGATATTGCCAACAGCATAGCACGCAATCACCCCGAGGCCTACCTAATGATGTTGCTCATCGACGAGCGTCCTGAAGAAGTCACAGATATGGCTCGCACAGTTAACGCCGAGGTTATTGCCTCCACGTTCGACGAGCCTGCCGAACGGCACGTAAAGATAGCAGGCATCGTACTTGAGAAGGCGAAGCGTATGGTTGAGTGCGGACACGATGTAGTCATTTTCCTCGACTCCATCACCCGTTTAGCTCGCGCTTACAACACAGTTACGCCTGCCAGCGGAAAAGTGCTCACTGGTGGTGTTGACGCCAACGCAATGCACAAGCCCAAGCGTTTCTTTGGTGCTGCACGAAACATCGAAGGAGGCGGTTCGCTTACCATCATCGCTACAGCCCTAACCGATACGGGCTCAAAGATGGACGAAGTCATCTTCGAAGAATTTAAAGGTACAGGTAACATGGAGCTTCAACTCGATCGCACCTTGGCCAACAAGCGCATCTTCCCAGCTGTGAACATCGTGGCTAGTAGCACGCGTCGCGACGATCTCTTGCACAACAAGCTCACACTTGACCGTATGTGGATTATGCGTAAGTTCCTTTCCGACATGAACCCCATCGAGGCGATGAACGAGGTTAAGAGCAGGATGGAACGCACGATGAACAACGAAGAGTTCATTGCAACCATGCAGTCGTAGGACAAAAGTCCGTAAGAAATCAGGCATAGGCTCGAAGCAAATCAAACAAGGGTTCGATGCGACTTGTAATCGGACGCGAAGCTACGCTTGCGTAATGCAATGGAGCAAGAACATAGGTTCGATGCTCCTCGAATATAGGTTCGATGCCCCTCGAATATAGGTTCGATGCACGGAAGGCCTAAGGCCCTAATCCGGAAGGCCTAAGGGATTAATCCGGAAGGCCTAAGGAACAAAGGCGAAAGACCTAAGACTTACATTCTAAAGGCAAAAGTTCGACCCGTCTGACACATGTTCTTTATTTCAATGAATTGTAAATAAAGTTAATTTTGTATCTAAATATGCGAATGGTTCTTCCGTTCGCGTATTTTTTTGTACCTTTGCACGCGATTTAAGAAATGAATGTATTAAAATCATTAAGAATATGAGAAAAAGCACCCAAATCCTTATGCTGTCGGCTTTCGTCCTGACGGCAATGATGAGTTCCTGTGGTGGAAAGCAACAGCAACAAGAGTCTGTTGTCAAATTCAAAACCACAAAAGTGAGCAAGAAAGACGTTACACTCGAATCAAAGTATAGTGCCACCATTCGCGGTCGGCAGGACATCGAGGTTTATCCCCAAGTTAGCGGTACGCTGAAGAAACTGCTTGTGACTGAAGGCCAAAAGGTAAGCAAGGGACAGGCCTTGTTCATCATCGACCAAGTTCCCTTCCAGGCTGCTCTGAACACTGCTGAGGCCGCTCTCAAGGCTGCACAAGCCCAGCAGGCAACCGCCCAGTTGACTTATGAAAGCCGTAAGCAACTGTACGACCAGCAAGTAGTCAGCGAGTTTGATATGCAGACTGCTCAGAACGCCCTGCTCTCGGCTAAGGCTCAGGTAGCACAGGCTCAGGCCCAAGTGGTCAATGCCCGCAATTCACTCTCCTATACGGTCGTGAAGAGTCCATCAAATGGTGTGATTGGAACGCTGCCTTATCGTCAAGGCGCTTTGGTTGGGCCTTCAATGCCCGTTTCCCTTACTACCGTTTCTGACAACCAGCAAATGTATGTCTATTTCAGCATGAGCGAAAGCCAGTTCCTGGAACTTACACGTAAGGCAGGCTCTGCTGAGCAGGCTGTTGCACAAATGCCCAGCGTACAACTGCAACTGGTTGACGGTTCCATCTACGAAATTACAGGAGTCGTTGAAACTGCCAGCGGTGTGGTTGACCGCTCGACCGGTAGCGTTCAGTTGAGAGCTGTATTCGACAATCCCCAGCACATGCTTCATTCCGGAAGCACGGGCAACGTGATTATGCCTGTAACCTATAAGGATGTAGTCACCGTTCCCGCTGCAGGAGTCGTACAGACACAGGACAAGCACAAGGTCTACATTGTCGACAAAGACGGAGTCGCTCACAGCAAGCTGGTTACTATCCTGCCCCAGAACTATGGTACGGAGTTCGTTGTAACTGAAGGTCTTACCGCAGGAACGGAAGTTGTAGCCGAAGGAGCCAGCATGGTCAAGGAAGACCAGAAGGTGAAGGAATAAGTTAAGGATTAGGCATTAGAGAACATAGATTTGAAACAATGAAAGGAAATATATTTATCAAACGCCCAGTGATGGCAATGTCTATTGCAATTGTCATCTTATTCTTGGGTGCGATATCCTATTTTAGCCTGCCCGTAGAGCAGTTCCCCGATATTGCGCCTCCAACGGTCGTTGTTAGTGCAACCTATCCCGGAGCAAGTGCAGAAGCTGTTACGAAGGCTGTGGTGCAACCGCTTGAGGAAAGCATTAATGGTGTTGAGAACATGATGTACATGACCTCAACCAGCACCAACTCAGGTTCTGCATCCATTACCATTTACTTTAAGCAAGGAACGAACCCAGATATGGCCGCTGTGAACGTGCAGAACCGCGTCACGATGGCTCAAGGTCTGCTGCCTCAGGAAGTTACGATGATTGGTGTCACCACATACAAGCGCCAGACATCATTCCTGCAGATTAACGCATTGGTAAGCGACAACCCTGACTACGACGCCAATTTCATGTCGAACTACATGAATATCAACGTCACTCCGCAACTGAAGCGTATTCAGGGTGTGGGTGAGGTGTTCTGCCTGGGTGCCTCTTATTCGCTTCGTATATGGATGAAGCCTGAAATCATGGCTCAGTACGGCTTGATGCCTTCGGACATAACCGCTTGCCTGGCCGAACAAAACCTTGAAGCCGCCGTAGGTAAGTTGGGCGAGAAGCCCATCGATGGTGGACACGGCGAAGGAGTAGACAACGTCTATCAATATACGATGCGCTATACGGGTCGCCTGAAGACGGTGGAAGAGTTCGAAAACATCGTCATCAACGCCAAGAGCGATGGTAGCATACTTCGACTGAAGGATGTGGCTGAAATCGAATTAGGTCAGTCCGACTACACATTCTCGGGTCAAGTCAACGGCAAGCCCGCTGTGCAATTCATGGCCTTCCAGTTGGCTGGTGCCAATGCTAAGGAGACGAACGACCGCTTCACGGCAAAACTGAAGGAACTGAACAAGGATCTGCCAAAGGGATTGCACTTCACGCAGATGATGTCCTCGAACGACTTCCTGCTGGCGTCAATTTCCAACGTAAAGGAAACGCTTGTGATAGCACTTATCCTTGTTGTCTTGGTGGTTTACTTCTTCCTTCAGGACTTCAAGGCTACGCTCATCCCCGCCATCTCCATCATTATCTCTCTGATAGGAACCTTTGCCGCCTTGCGAGTGGCTGGCTTCACGCTCAACTTGCTGACGTTCTTTGCCTTAGTGCTTGCAATTGGTACTGTGGTCGACGACGCAATCGTTGTGGTGGAAGCCGTGCAAGCAAAGTTTGATGCTGGATATAAGAGTTCATATCAAGCCACCAAGGACGCCCTGTCGGACGTAACTATGGCCGTTATCTCTTGTACGTTCGTCTTCATGGCAGTGTTCATCCCCGTTACGATGATGGGAGGTACATCGGGTATGTTCTATACGCAATTTGGTGTTACGCTTGCTACCGCTGTAGGTATCTCCTGCGTATCGGCGCTTGTTGTCTGCCCTGCCCTGTGCGCCATGATTATGCGTCCTTCCGATGGAAAGAAGAGCAAAAAGAGCTTCAACGGTCGCGTTCGTACGGCTTACGAAGCATCCTTTGGTGCTATCATGGGTAAGTACACTCGCTTCCTTCATCGTATTGTCAACCATCGTTGGGTGGCTTGGGCAAGTGTGGTGGTTGCTTTCGTACTGCTGTACCTGACTATGACCCACCTGCCTAAGGGACTTGTTCCGCAGGAAGACCAAGGTGTGCTGATGGTTAATGTGACGTGTCCTCCAGGTTCAAACCTTAGTTACACCAACAAGGTTCTCGACAAGGTGCAAGCCATAATTGAGAAGGACGAGGACATCCGCGATTATTCGCGTGTAGCAGGATATGGTATGATGAGTGGTCAGGGTGCAGCCAACGCTATGGTCATCCTTCGTCTCAAGCACTGGAGCGACCGTTCGGGCAACTGGATTCCTGGCTCTGGCTTCATCCACACCTCATCCATCAAGAAATACATGCTGATGGGCCAACTGTCGAAGGAGATTCCTGAAGCTCAGATCTTCGTATTCGAGCCGGGTATGATTCCGGGTTATGGTATGGGTTCTAACGTCGACCTCCATCTTCAAGATAAGTCTGATGGCGACAAGGGTGAATTCCTCGACCTGACGAATAAGTTCCTTGCTGCTCTGAACCAGCGCGACGAGGTGCAAATGGCTATGACCTCTTATGCTCGAACCTATCCTCAGTATCAAGTGGAAGTAGATGCTGCCCAGTGCAAACTTGCAGGCATCTCTCCCCGTTCGGTTCTGTCGGCATTAGGAAGCTATTGTGGTGGTTCTTATGTGTCGAACTTCAACCAGTTTGGTAAGGTTTATCGCGTCATGTTGCAAACCGACCCGAAGAATCGCACGAACGAGCAAGACCTCTCCAATATGTTCGTCCGCACGGACAAAGGCACAGGTATGGCACCTATCTCACAATTCGTCAAGCTCACTCCTGTGTTAGGTCCTGAGAACGACACCCGCTTCAACCTCTTCTCCGAGATTACTATCATGGCTTCGCCCTCTCAGGGTTTCACATCAACGGATGTGATGAAGGCCATCGAAGAAGTTAAGCAGGAGACCCTGCCCGATTACATTAGTTATGAATATGGTAGCATCTCACGTGAAGAGTACAGCCAGATGGGTTCGAACAAGACGCTGTTCATCTATGGCGTCTGCGTCATTCTGATCTTCCTCATCCTTGCCAGTCTTTACGAGAGCTTCCTTGTTCCCTTCGCTGTCATCCTGTCTGTTCCTGCTGGTCTGTTAGGTTCATACGGATTCGCATGGTTGTGGAACCAGATCTATTCGGTATTCCCGCCGATTGGACAAATTGAGAACAACATCTATCTGCAAACGGGTGTGATCATGCTTATCGGTTTGCTCGCCAAGACGGCCATCCTTATCACCGAGTTCGCACTTGAGCGTCGTCGTAAGGGCATGGGCATTGTCGAAGCCGCTTATGCAGCAGCTGAGGCTCGTCTGCGTCCTATCTTGATGACCGTACTCACTTGTGTGCTCGGTATGGTTCCCCTGTTGTTGTCAACGGGTGCCGGTGCAAATGGTAACCGCACCATTGGTGTGAGTGTTGTCGGAGGTATGATTGTCGGTACTTTGGCAATTTTGTTCACTGTTCCCGTCTTCTTCATCTTCTTCGAGTTCATGCAAGAGAAGATTCTTCCTGCTATGAAGGAAGAGGCTGACCAGCAGTTCTTGAAGGAAAAGGAAAGAAGTCAAAGGGAAAAAGCGGAAGCCTCTAATTTATAATGAACAACTAATCATGAAATTATGAAAAGAATATCATTTATAATCCTTAGTTTTTCATTCCTAATTCTGTTAAGCGGTTGCGGACTTTACAAAAACTATGAGCGTCCACAGGATATTGCTGTAGAAGGCATTTATGGAAGTGCCCAAAGCGGTGATTCCCTTGGCTTGGGCGACCTCGGTTGGCGTGAAATCTTCACCGACCCCTTGTTACAGGAAATCATAGAAAGAGGTCTTGCCCAGAACGCAAATATGCGTCAGGCCGACCTAAGGATTCAAGAGGCACAGAACAACCTGCGTGCAGCAAAGCTCGCCTTCTTCCCCTCTATCTCAATTGCACCTCAGGGAACCATCTCAGGCATATGGGATCCAAGCAACCGCGAGGAATACAAGAGTGTTATGGGAAATGGCGCAACAAAGACTTACGCTATCCCTGTAGCTGCAAACTGGCAAGCCGACTGCTTCGGACAATTGCGTAATGCCAAGAAAGGAAGCGAGGTGGCAGTAGAGAACATGCAAACCGTGCGTCAAGCCGTTCAGACTGCAGTTGTTGCCAATATTGCCAATCTCTATTACACCCTTTGCATGCTCGACGAACAACTGCGAATTGCCGAGGAGACAAGCGAAAACTGGAAACAGAACCTCGAGGTTACCAAGTTGCTTATGCAAGCAGGGCAATCGAACAAGGCTGCGGTATCAAGCACGGAGGCCAATTACTGGAGCATCATGGGAACTATCGTGGAGATTCGCAATCAAATAGTCCTCACTGAGAATGCACTTGCCAACCTCTTAGGTGAAACGCCCCACCCCTTCAAGCGCAAGACACTCGAATCGTTCCAGATGCCCAATGCGTGTGTGACGGGTGTGCCCATTAGCATCCTCTCTCGCCGACCCGATGTTCGACAGGCAGAACTTGCTTTGGCATCATCCTTTTATACAAAGAATCAGGTAAGGGCATCATTCTATCCCGCCCTCAATATCTCTGCCTCCGGACAGTACACCAATTCGTTGGGAAGCATGGTAATCAACCCAGGTGGGATTATTGCCGCACTCGTTGGAACACTTACTCAGCCCCTCTTTGCCCAAGGCAAGCTGCGTGCAGCATATAAGAATGCTTTGGCTGAACAGGAAGTGGCAAAGATAGGGTTCCAACAGAAGATTCTCGATGCAGGTAATGAAGTTTGCTCTGCAATGGCTAACATCCAAGTGTACAAAGCTGAGCAAGAGTACATCGATAAGCAGGTTCAAAGCATGCAAGACGCAGTTGAGGCTACACAAGCACTTATGAAATACAGCAATCAGGTCAACTACCTCAACGTGCTCACAGCACAGAGCGGGCTTTTGCAAGCACAGATTTCGCAGTTGACGAATAAGTATAACGTCATCTCTGGCGTCATCTCCCTCTATCAAGCACTTGGTGGAGGAGCAGAATAAGATTGCTCAATCATAGCGTCAGACTATACCAAGCATCGGCTGAAGGTTGTACAACCTTTGGCCGATGATTGTATATATCGGGAACCAAAGCATTAATAGCACAGCCCATTATTTAATAATGTATTGAGTTTGTAAATAATGGAGCAATAAAAAGTAGTAAGTTCTTTCTCGTTTAAACTTTTATTGTTATCTTTGCAACGCAAAATGTGCGCTTATGAAAAGAGCTTTGACATACATCGTTCTAGTGTTTAGCCTATTAATGACGGGCAACGCAAGCGCTTATACACTGGTCATCGACCCCGGACACGGAGGCAAGGACGCAGGGGCATTAGGTTTTATCTCGAAAGAGAAAGACATCAATCTCGCCATCGCTCTTGAGTTCGGTCGCTTGGTTGAGCAGAATTGTCCCGATGTGAAAGTGGTCTATACCCGCAAGACGGATACCTTTATAGAATTAGACGAGCGCGCGCGTATAGCGAACCGCAATAAGGCGGATCTTTTTGTTTCCATTCACACCAATTCGACTGCGGCCGGAAAGGCGGGAACAACAGCAAGAGGTACTGAAACCTACACCTTGG
Organism: uncultured Bacteroidales bacterium; assembly: GCA_902801325.1. Classification (GTDB taxonomy): domain Bacteria; phylum Bacteroidota; class Bacteroidia; order Bacteroidales; family Bacteroidaceae; genus Physcousia. Next base: position 28,662 of record CADCHQ010000009.1, read on the forward strand.
GAATGCACCGAGCCGCAGACAATCTGGCTGTGGCAAAGAGAGAGAACTCCGTCATTACCCTTGAGGCCAACTACGAAGAGAAGTACGAAGGCTTCGACCCCAAGTCAAGCGAGTCGTACATCATCTTCGAACTCATGCAAGACGAACACATGAAGCAGAGCGTGAAGTTTGCCGGACTTGTCCAGCAACAGTTTGCCACACATGCAGGTCGCGTCAATAAAGGAGTCTTTCAGGCTGGCTTCCTTGTACTGAGGAATACGTCAATGCCAAGTGCTCTCATTGAATTAGGCTACATCAACAACCGACAAGAGGAGCAGTTCCTGAATACGAAGGACGGAATTGCAAAGATGAGTCGGTCGATATTTAACGCATTTAAGAGTTACTACAAATGAAACGTGAAGTTAAAATAGGAATCACAGGCATAGTTGCCCTAGTGCTGCTTTTCTTTGGAATGAACTTTCTTAAGGGCATCAAGTTGTGGGATAACAATGACACATACTTTATATTATTTAAGGATGCTAAAGCGCTTTCGAAATCGAGCACGGTATATGCCGACGGATTCAACATTGGCATTGTCTCGAACGTAAGTTATGACTATAATCATCCCGGAAACGTGGTAGTTGCCATCAGCGTGAACAAGAACGTGAAGATTCCTCACGGCACTATTGCCGCATTGGACGAAGCCATGCTGGGAGGTTGCACCCTGAACATGACAATGGGACCCAACCCTGCCGACCGCTACATGCCTGGAGACACCATTATTGGTTCTACGGCCAATGGGCTTATGTCGGCCGCTGCAGACGTTATGCCCAAGGTGCAACAAGTGCTTGAACATGTCGATTCGCTCATCCAGACAATCAGCACATTGGCAAATAGTCCTAACTTGCCACGCGTACTGGAGAATGCCGAACGCATTACAGCTAATCTCAACGAGAGTTCAAAGCAATTAAACACACTGCTTGGCAAGGACATCCCTCAGATGACAACCACGTTCAACAAGGCTGGCGAGAACGCTGTAAAGATAACAGACAATCTTGCGGCATTGGATTTGCAAGGTACATTGGGAAAGGTTAATTCTGCGATGGCCAACGTTCAAGCAGCTACCGACAAGTTGAACAACAATGAGGGAAGTCTGGGATTACTCCTGAACGACACAAGTCTTTATGGCAACTTAAACCAAACGGTAAACAGTGCCACGAACCTGCTTGAAGACCTAAAACAAAACCCAAGCCGATACGTCCATTTCTCACTCATCGGAAAGAAAGCAAAATAATTTAGAGGAAGGAAAAAGAAGTATATGGCTTCTGCAACACCAAAAGAGAAATGGGCATATTTCCTTGAGATAATCGGGAAAAATGTGAATGGCCAAGAGTTCAAAACTTGGTTCCAACCCATTGAATTCGTCTCCTTCGAGACGGATCGGAAGGAGTTGTTGCTAAGCGTACCCTCAGCTTTCTTCTTCGAGATGCTCGATGGGCAGTTCAAGAAGTTGATGTACAACGTCATGTGGCGTGTCTTCACAAAGGACAAGGACGCACACATCACATATCGTATTCAAAAGACCGACGACACCACCATTGATGTGGAAACGCTGCGCACAGACGAGAAAATGCGCAAGCGCAAGGACGATACATTTATCAAGCCCAAGCGCAATACCGAAGACGAACTTGACTCCCAACTGAACAAGGAATATCGATTCGAAAACTTCATTGAGGGAGAGAGCAACAAACTACCTCGCAGTGTGGGTCAGAGTATTGCCGACAATCCTCGTCAAACCACCTTCAATCCTTTGTTCATCTATGGGTCATCAGGAGTTGGCAAGACCCATTTGGTGAATGCCATCGGTATGCGCATCAAAGAACTATATCCCAAGAACCGCGTGCTCTATGTCGGAGCACACCAATTCCAGGTGCAGTTTACAGACAGTTATCGTGCAAACACCATCAACGACTTCATCAACTTCTATCAGACAATAGACGTCCTCATCATTGACGATATTCAGGAGTTAATTGGAAACACAGGCACACAAAATGCATTCTTCCACATCTTCAATCACCTGAAGATGAACGGAAAGCAAATCATACTGACAAGCGATCGCATGCCTGCTTCTATGCCTGGAATGGAAGAGAGATTGTTGACCCGATTCAAGTGGGGACTAATGGCTGAACTTGAGAAACCTAATCGCGAACTTTGCAAGAGGATTCTGGAAAGCAAAATTCGCCACGATGGTTTGCAGATTCCCGAGGACGTGGTGGATTACATTTCCGCTAACGTGAACGAAAGCGTGCGCGACATGGAAGGAATCATCAATTCCCTGCTTGCCTATTCATCGGTCTACAATCGAGATATCGACCTGAGTATGGCCGAACAGATTGTTAAGCGCACCATGAAGCGCCAGCAAAAGACCATAACACTTGACAACATCATTGATAAGTGTTGCGAGCGATGGAAGGTGAGTCAGGACGATGTGTTCTCGAAAACCAGAAAGGCAAATATCGTTACCGTTCGTCAAGTCGCTATGTATCTAGCACAAAAGATGACCAAACTGACGGCAAGCAAGATAGGTTTGCACATTGGAGGTCGCAATCATGCGACTGTGCTTCACGCCATCAATCAAGTGAAGGACCGCATATCGACTGACAAGGCGTTCGCCAAGCAAGTGAGCGAAACAGAGACAAGTTTAAAGAGTTAAGAGGTTATGAGGTTATGAGGTTTTGGGGTTTTGAGGTTAAAGGGAACTCAAAAAGCCCTGCTTCCTTAACGTATCGAGAAACAACTGAGACAACGCTTCGTTGTCTTTTTTTGTATATCGAATCTCGGCGAATACTTGAGCCAGCGTCTCCTTATGATTGATTTCCACGAAATGCTTGTTCTCAGGTAATGATTCCTTAGGCGTATAATACTTATCAATATCGGTTGGCGAATAATCGTGATAAGTTTCCTCATGCACAAACGAAGCCAAAGGCAGGCGGTCGCTTAAGGCAGGTTCCTCATCAGGCCAACCAACCGTAAGCGTGGCTATTGGCATTACCAATTTTGGTAAACCAAGCACCTCGATAATCTGTTGAGGTTGATAGACGGTGGTACCCAGATAACAAACGCCTAATCCTGCTTCCTCTGCCAAGCAAGAAAAGGTCTGTGTATAGAGAAGTGCATCAGATGCGGCATTAATAAAACTCAGGAAATTATCATAACCCGGTTCTGCCTTGCGCTGGCGACACCACTCGCTGGTGCGATTGAAATCGGCACAAATAGTAAGGACAACGGGGGCACCTGTAACCATTGGCTGACCGAAATGAGCAGGAGCAAGACGTTGCTTCAGTTCTGCATCACGTGTAACGACAACACTATAGAGTTGAAGATTACCCATTGTCTGCGTGCGAGCCGAAAGCTCGAGTAGCTGGTTCAGAAGAGCATCATCAACAGGGGTTTGCTTATACTTACGAATGGTTCTGCGTGTCTTTATTGATTCCATATCACATCAAATTTCAATATCTGTTGCAAAATTACAAAATTATTTCTAAATTTGCATCATCAATCTGCGTATTATGGAACATCAAGAGAACGAAGCCATACAACAGGAAGTGGTGGAAGTGCGCCCTGAAGTGCTTGAATGCGACGTGGTTCGCTTTCAGAACAACAAAGAGAAATGGGTGGCTTTCGTAGGACTACTCAATGGGGAACCTTATGAGATATTTACCGGCTTGATGGACGACGACGAGGGCATCATGATACCCAAGAGCGTTAGTCAAGGTCGTATCATAAAGGCATTAAATCCCAATGGAACAAAGCGTTACGACTTCCAGTTCCAGAACAAGCGTGGATATAAGATCACAGTTGAAGGACTGAACGAGAAGTTCAATCAGGAATTCTGGAACTACGCCAAGCTTATCTCAGGTATGCTTCGTTACAGAATGTCGATTGAAAATGTAGTGAAGCTCGTCAGTTCGCTTTCGCTCGAAGGCGAAACCATCAACACGTGGAAGTCTGGAGTTGTACGTGCCCTAAAGAAGTACATTCCAGGTAACGAAGAGGATATTGAGAGTTGAAAATATACATTAATAATATTAAGATTAGGGCCAAGCATGGTGTGATGGAGCTAGAACGCTCTGTCGGTGCTGACTTTATGGTTTCCGTAGAAGCAGAGTGCCCAAACGAGCTTTCCACGCTAACCGATGAGTTAACCGATACCATAAGTTATGCGGATATGGCTGAGGTCGTGAAGCAGGAAATGCAGATTCCGAGCCAATTGCTCGAACACGTAGCGGGTCGCATAGGAAGGCGCCTGCTTGCCGACTTTCCCACCCTATCTCAAGTAACCGTACGCATAACAAAACTCGTGCCTCCTATTCCAGGACTTCAGTGCGAAGGAGCAGGAGTGGAAATAGAAGTGATGAAGTGATGGAGCAGCGAGAGAATAGTCAAACTAGTTTGAACTTTTCCGAGTCGCGACAGAGGAAGAGCAGAGGTCAAGTGATGGAGTGATACCCTCACATTATAGATGGAGAAGAAATCGTAATTCATAATTTGAGAATCATAAATACAAGAATAATAATATGAAGAAGAAAGTAAGATTTAGCCTGGTTTACCGCGACATGTGGCAGAGTTCAGGCAAGTTCCAACCCCGCAAGGATCAGTTGGCACGCATTGCGCCAGTCATCATTGAGATGGGATGCTTCGACCGTGTTGAGACGAATGGTGGTGCTTTCGAGCAAGTCAATCTGCTGGCTGGAGAAAACCCCAATGAGGCAGTTCGTGCGTTCTGTAAACCCTTCAACGAAGTTGGTATCAAGACACACATGCTCGACCGAGGCCTCAATGCTCTGCGCATGTATCCTGTACCCGACGACGTTCGAAAACTGATGTACAAAGTGAAGAAGAAGCAAGGTACTGACATCACTCGCATCTTCTGTGGCCTTAACGACGTCCGCAACATCATCCCCAGTATCCAGTATGCCAAGGAAGGCGGAATGATTCCACAAGCCACGCTCTGTATCACCACATCTCCCATCCACACGGCAGAATACTACAGCGCCATTGCCGACCAACTCATCGAGGCTGGTGCAGCAGAAATCTGTCTAAAGGATATGGCCGGTATCGGACAGCCTGCCATGCTTGGTAAACTCACGGGAATGATTAAGAAAAACCACCCCGACATCATCATCCAGTATCACGGACATTCTGGTCCTGGACTCTCGATGGCAAGCATTCTGGAGGTCTGCAACAATGGTGCCGACATCATTGATACTGCAATTGAACCCCTCTCTTGGGGAAAGGTTCATCCCGACATCATCTCCGTTCAATCGATGTTGAAGAACGAAGGTTTCGACGTGCCTGAAATCAATATGAACGCCTACATGAAAGCCCGTTCACTCACACAAGAGTTCATCGATGACTGGTTGGGTTATTTCATCAATCCCGCTAACAAGCACATGTCAAGCCTGTTGCTCGGCAGTGGTCTGCCTGGTGGCATGATGGGCTCTATGATGGCGGACTTAGGTGGTATCCAAGGGGCAATCAATAACATTCGCAAGCAGAAAGGCGAACCCGAACTCACCACCGACGACATGCTCGTAGCACTCTTCAACGAGGTAGAGCACGTATGGCCTATGGTTGGTTATCCTCCATTGGTAACACCTTTCAGCCAATACACCAAGAACATTGCCCTCATGAACTTGCTCACCATCGAACAGGGCAAGGGTCGCTTCGTGATGATGGACGATGCTATGTGGGGCATGATTCTCGGTAAGTCGGGTAAGGTACCCGGTCCTATTGCTCCTGAACTGGTGGAACTGGCCAAGAAGCAAGGACGCGAATTCACAGATACCGATCCTCACACCTTATATCCCGATAAACTCGATGAATTCCGCAAGGAGATGGACGAGAACGGCTGGGAATACGGACAAGACGACGAAGAACTCTTCGAACTGGCTATGCACCCCGAACAGTATCGCAACTACAAGAGCGGACAAGCCAAGAAGAATTTCCTTGCCGACCTGCAGAAGGCAAAGGACGCCAAACTGGGTTCGAAACTGACTCCCGAGCAATTGGCTGCCTTCAAGCATGCTAAAGCCGACGCTGTGGTAAGTCCCGTCAACGGACAAGTCTTCTATGAGTTTCAGGGTGGTGACGAGTGTGTACCCTGCCTCGAACCATTCATCGGACAGCAGTACAAGGAAGGCGATATTCTGTGCTACGTACAGGCACCTTGGGGCGAGTTCATCCCCATTCCCGCAGGCATTGGCGGTCGTCTTGTAGAGGTTGCTGCCAAGAAGGCTTCCTTCGTTCATCGTGGCGACGTACTGGCTTGGATTGAACGGAAGCCTTAAGGTCAAGCCATAAAGCAAGAACCTTTATACATTATTTATATATAATATAATCGGGAGGCCTCAGGTTTCCCGATTATTTTGTTCCTATGCTTTTGTCTTGCTATAAGCATGGAAAATGTTTCAAAAGAAAGAACCCTTATTCCCTTTAAATAAGATATAGGCTCGAGGCGCCTCGAACCTGCATTCGAGTGTCATCGAACAATTGTTCAATACAAATTGTGCCTAGGTGCAATATTGCAACTGAGTTGCAGCGAAGATGTCGTAACTTTGCCATCGATTAAAAGAAACAATAGCGACTGCGAACTGCGGTTCAGCATAGTTCGAGCAAGTTCGACTCTGCATTCACCTTGTATCGCAGTTGCCAATGAAATTAAAAAAGGAATACTATGATACAGAATCTATTTCTCGACATTTGGGCACTCCTTTGTGAAATGGCCCCCTACCTGTTACTCGGCTTCCTGTTGGCAGGTCTGATGCACGCATTCATTCCCCGTCAGGTGTATGCAAACTACCTGAGTAAACCCAACTTTAGGAGTGTGTTATTGGCAGCATTGTTTGGCGTTCCCCTACCCCTTTGTTCGTGTGGTGTGTTACCCACAGCTATGGGGCTTCGACGCGAAGGAGGCAGTAAGGGTGCAACCGTATCATTCCTCATCGCCACACCGCAAACGGGAGTCGACAGCATCTTTGCCACCTACTCCCTCATGGGACTTCCGTTCGCTATCATTCGCCCAATTGTAGCCTTCCTTACTGCGATATTGGGAGGAGAAATGGTGAATGTGTTTGAAGATAAAGACGAGATTATTGTCGTACGGAAAACTATTGAGAAAGAGCAACCCAAATCGTTCTTTGAAAAACTGAAGGAAAGTTTATCTTATGGTTTCGTAGAGATGATGGCCGATATAGGCAAGTGGCTTGTTGTCGGTTTAGTGGTTGCTGGAATGATAACCACATTAGTTCCCGACCAGTGGTTCGAAGTCTTTAAGGACAACTCTCTTCTGAGCATCCTGCTTGTGCTGTGCATAAGCGTTCCTATGTACGTCTGCGCCACAGGAAGTATCCCCATTGCCGTTGCCCTGATGATGAAAGGACTGACGCCTGGTGCCGCACTGGTATTACTAATGGCTGGTCCTGCCTGCAATGTAGCAAGTTTGCTGGTTATCAATAAAGTAATGGGACGTCGCACGCTATTGCTCTATCTCGCCTCCATCGTGGGAGGGGCAGTTCTCTTTGCATTAGGCATCGATTACCTGCTTCCGCGTGAATGGTTTGTCTCGGAGTTGGTCATGCAAGGCGACTGTTGCCACGAGGAAATCGGTCTGTTTAACATCATCTCTGCTGTGGTTCTCATCTTATTGTTAATCAATGCTTTGTTTTTGCACAGGCATCATCATAATGAGGAAGAGTTCACGGAAGAAACAGAAGCCACATGCTTCATGGTAGAAGGCATGAATTGCAGTCATTGTGCAGCAAACGTGGAGAAAGCCATCAGAAGTGTGGAGGGCGTGGAAAACGTAAGCGTCTTTCTCAGTGAAAAACAAGCTGTTGTATCAGGGAACTACGACGAAATTGCCGTTCGTGAGGCCGTAGAAAGCATTGGATATAAAATAAAATGAATAATTTCTTGGTCAGTTCGTGAAAAGTTATTACTTTTGCATTCAGAAAGATAATAAAAAGAAATATGAAAACCTCTTACGCCTACGCTTACTATTATTACTTTTACTTTAGCAATGAAGTGAAGCGGGAAGGCGTGTAAAGGATTGAACATTAAAAGATTGAACATTGAACATTATACAGGTCCCGCTTCCATGAAAAAGAAGTGGGATTTTTTTGTATAAAGACGAGATGGATCAAGGATTAAGGATTAAGGATTAAGGATTAAGGATTAAGGATTAAAGATTAAGGATTAAAGATAAATGAAACATAGAGTTGCGATACAGGGCATTAGAGGCAGTTTCCATGACATTGCCGCTCGCAGGTATTACGAGAGCGACGACATAGAACTAGTGTGCTGCGACTCATTTGAACAGGTGTTCGAGGAGATGAGCAACGATCCTCAACTCGTGGGAATGGTGGCCATCGAAAATACCATCGCAGGAAGTCTGCTTCACAACTACGAACTGTTGCGCGACAGTGGTGCAACCATCATTGGCGAACACAAACTCCGCATCAGTCACTCTATCATGTGCCTGCCCAGCGACGACTGGGGCGACCTGCAAGAAGTAAACTCCCACCCTGTGGCACTCATGCAATGCCGTAGTTTCCTGAACCAACACAGAGGACTGAAGGTAGTGGAAGTTGCCGATACGGCTGGAGCTGCAGCAGACATCAGCAAGGGACAATTGCACGGACATGCAGCTATCTGCCACAAAGATGCCGCACAAATCTACGGAATGAAAGTGCTTCAGGAAGGCATCGAAACTAACAAGCACAACTTCACGCGATTCCTCGTTGTAGCAAACCCAGAGATTGCACCCGAACTGCGCGACCTAAGGAATGTCAACAAGTCGAGCCTTGCCTTTACCTTGCCTCATGAGGAAGGAAGCCTTTCAGCCATCTTATCAGTATTGAGTTTCTACAAACTGAACCTGACAAAGATACAGTCGTTGCCGATAATCGGAATGGAATGGCAATACATGTTCTACATCGACCTGACTTTCTCCGATTACATACGCTACAGACAGGCTATCAACGCCATAACACCACTCACTCGTAACTTGAAACTTTTAGGTGAATACGAAGATGGAAAACAGAGTATTTAACATAAAGCCGGCCGACCGACTCTCGAATGTGTCGGAATACTACTTCAGCCGCAAACTGAAGGAAGTGGCACGCATGAATGCCGAGGGAAAAGATATTATCTCACTGGCCATCGGAAGTCCCGATATGCCACCCTCGCCTGAAACAATCGACACGCTTTGCAACGAAGCAAGGAAGGCCAGCAGTCATGGTTATCAGCCTACTGTAGGTACACCTGAATTGCGTCAGGCAATGGCTGGCTTCTACAAGCGCTGGTATGGTGTCACACTCGATCCTGCAACCGAGATACAGCCTCTCATTGGCTCGAAGGAAGGCATTCTGCATGTCACACTCACCTTCGTGAATCCCGGCGATAAAGTGCTTATCCCTAACCCAGGCTATCCCACTTATACGGCAATGAGTCGACTGTTGGGTGCAGAGATTGTCAACTACGACCTAAAGGAGGAGAATGAATGGCAACCCAATTTCGAACAGTTGGAGCAGATGGACTTGAGTGGTGTAAAACTCATGTGGACCAACTATCCCAATATGCCCACTGGCGCCAATGCCAAAAGAGAGACGTACAAGCGACTGGTGGACTTTGCCCTCAAGCACAACATCATCATCGTGAACGACAACCCCTACTCTTTCATCCTGAACCGCGATGAAAGGCTGAGCCTGTTGCAAGTGCCAGGAGCAAAGGAATGTTGCATCGAGTTCAATTCAATGTCGAAAAGTCACAACATGCCGGGATGGCGTGTGGGTATGCTGGCAACCAATCAGCAATTCATCCAATGGATATTGAAGGTTAAGTCGAACGTTGACAGTGGAACATTCCGCCCCATGCAACTTGCTGCAGCACAAGCCTATAAAAACACCGACGATTGGCACAAAGAGGCAAACATCGAAACCTATGCGCGACGTCGCAAACTGGCAGAGGAGATCATGACGACACTCGGATGCACTTTTGACCCTAAGCAAGTGGGCATGTTCCTCTGGGGACGTATTCCCGACACCTATCAAAATGTTGAAGACCTAACCGAACGCGTCCTTCACGAGGCTCGCGTCTTCATTACGCCAGGTTTCATCTTTGGTTCAAACGGAGAACGCTACATACGCATCTCTCTCTGTGCTAAAGAGGAACAATTCGAGAAAGCACTACAAAGAATAAAAAAATGTATAACAATAACACCCAAAACCCCATAAATGTGTTCCTTCCCTTTAAGGGGAGGTAAGGAGGGGTCCATTATGGAATTAGAACTTCTTCCTTTAAATCTTCCAAGCGACCGAAAACGTCCGTTTGTCATTGCCGGACCGTGTGCAGCTGAGACTGAAGAACAAGTTATGACCACTGCTCGACAGTTGGCAGAGAAGGGTTGTCACATGTTCCGAGCAGGTGCATGGAAGCCTCGCACAAAACCCGGATGCTTCGAAGGGCATGGAGAGCCTGCGCTCAAATGGTTGCAGCAAGTGAAACAAGAAACAGGAATGTTGGTTGCAATCGAAGTGGCTAAACCTGAGCATGTGGAATTGGCGCTGAAATACGGAATCGACATTCTGTGGATTGGTGCTCGCACAACTGTTAATCCCTTTGCCGTTCAGGAACTGGCAGATAGTCTGCGAGGCACAGACGTACCTGTCTTCGTGAAGAATCCCGTCAGTCCCGACCTCGAACTGTGGATCGGTGCCATGTTGAGACTCAACAAAGCGGGTGTCAAGCGTCTGGGTGCCATTCACAGAGGTTTTACGAGCATTGACCAGAAGATCTATCGTAACACACCCATGTGGCATATCCCCATCGAGCTTCATCGTCGCTACCCCAGACTGCCCATGGTATGTGACCCAAGTCACATGGGAGGCAGGCGCGATCTCGTTGCCCCCCTCTGTCAACAGGCAATGGATATGGGCTTCGATGGTCTGATAGTAGAAAGTCATTGTAACCCCGATCTGGCTTGGAGTGATGCCTCACAACAGGTGCTTCCTGACGTCCTCGACTTCATCATCGACCGCCTTGTCATTCGTGATAATGCAGAGATGACAGAATCTCTGGCCAGCATGCGAAAGCAAATTGATGATATGGACAATCAACTCATGGATCTCCTGACAAAACGTATGCGTGTGAGTCGAGAAATTGCCATATACAAGCGCCAGCACAATATGGCAGTCGTTCAGGCCGTTCGCTACAACGAGATTCTCGACAAACGTGGAGCTCAGGGTGCGCTCTGTGGAATGAGTCCCGAGTTTGTTCGTCGCGTTTACGAGGCAATCCACGAAGAAAGTGTCCGCCAACAGATGGAAATCATTAATAAGTAAGGACCTACCCCAGCCCTCCATTAAAGGGAGGGAGAGGAATTCGATAACAATATAATGTTTAATAAAAACACCAACACCCTCAAGTAGTGTTCCTTCCCTTTAAGGGGAGGTAAGGAGGGAGCTATTTATGAAGATTTTAATTCTAGGCGCCGGAAAGATGGGTTGTTTCTTTACCGATATCTTGTCGTTCGACCACGAAACGGCAGTGTATGAAATCGACCCCAAACGTATGAGATTCCTCTATAACACGTTGCGATTCACAAAGTTGGAAGAAATAAGAGACTTCCGCCCCGACCTCGTCATCAACTGTGTCACGTTGCAACACACCATCGAGGTGTTCCGTCAGGTCATTCCCTACCTGCATAAAGACTGCATTATCAGCGACATTGCTAGCGTGAAGACCGATCTGAAGGCATTCTATGAGGAAACGGGAATGCACTACGTCAGCACTCACCCCATGTTTGGTCCCACATTCGCTAACCTTGGTGCATTGAGCAGTGAGAACGCGATCGTCATCAACGAAGGCGACTATCTGGGACGTGTCTTCTTCCTTGACCTCTATCGTCGTCTGGGTCTGAACGTCCACGAATACAACTTCGAGGAACACGACGAGGCAATGGCTTACTCCCTGTCTGTGCCATTCGTTTCCACTTTCGTCTTCTCTGCTGTAATGAAGCATCAGGATGCACCCGGAACCACATTCAAGAGACACCTTGCCATAGCCCGTGGCGTCTTGTCGGAGGACGAAACACTCTTGCGAGAGATACTGTTCAACCCTCGCACGAAGTCCCACGTCGAAGACATTCGCGAAGAGTTGAAAGGACTCATCCAGATCATCGACAATCACGATGCAGGAGCGCTCAGTAAGTTCCTGACACGTATTCGCAAAAACATCAAATAGCACACAAAGAACAAGCCCCGAAAGTTTTAACGCTCTCGGGGCTTATTTCAATCTTTTTAATGTAGCAAGTCGCCTTATTTGATTTCAATCTGTCGGCTTACCTTCGCTTCTTCCTTCTTCAGCTTCGGTAAGTTCACTGTCAAGATTCCGTTCTCCACGCTGGCGGCAATATTGTCACGGTCGACATTATCGGGCAGCATGTAGTTCTGCTGGTAGTTGGTAAACGAGAACTCGCGACGCAGGTAGTGGTGCTTCTTGTCTTCCTCCTTGTGTTCCAACTTGTTCTCAATGGCGATAGACAAGTTTCCGTCGTCGTTGATGTGTACACGGCAGTACTCCTTCTTGATACCAGGAGCAGCAACCTCCATCACGTAGGCCTCAGGGGTCTCTTTAACGTTTACTGCGGGAGCAGTTACTTGGTTGTGTGGCATAACGTCACTGTTAAGAAATTCGTCGAACAGTGTTGGGAACCAACTGTTTCTAAGCATTACTGGTAACATAGTTTTGTCCTCCTTTTATTTTAATTGGTTTATTAATGTTTTCACTTTAAACTATACAACCTGCGTGCCACTTAACTTTTGGGGACATTTTGACACAAAACGGAGACAAAAGGGCAGAAAAGTGGAAAAAATGTTGTAACTTTGGCCTTGATATGAAGAGGATAATCCTTATTACCGGTGGTGAACGCAGTGGAAAGTCGACTTATGCCGAGCAAATGGCTCTCCGTTTGAGCCAAAATCCCGTCTATATCGCTACCGCACACCCATGGGACGATGAATTTCGTGAACGCATTCGTCGCCATCAGGAGAGGCGTGGATCGCAGTGGACGAATATCGAGGAAGAACACGAACTCTCGAGCCACGATGTGGAAGGAAGAGTGGTCTTGGTAGATTGCCTGACCCTGTGGGCTACAAACTACTTCTTTGCCAACGAAGGCAGGGAAGTGGACGAGGTGTTGACTGAACTGAAGGACGAGTTTACTCGTTTCACCCGTCAGGATGCCACTTTTATCTTTGTAACTAACGAGATAGGTATGGGTGGTGTCTCTCCCAATGCCGTACAGCGTCGATTCACCGACCTTCTGGGTTGGCTCAACCAATTTGTGGCATTGGAAGCTGATGAGGTTATTCTGATGGTGAGTGGAATAGCTGTTAAAATTAAGAATTAAGAATTAAGAATTAAGGGTGAAGGATGAAGAATGAAGGATTGGACCCTTTCCAAACCTTTCCCTTAAAGGGCAAGGCATCATAAGGGAGGGAAGGAGTAGTTCTATCTATGTTCAATGTTCCGCTCGGCGACAACAGGAGACACTTGCGTAGCAGAGCGGAGCAAGAATGTTCAATGCTCAATGTTCAATGTTCAATAGTCAATGTTCAATAGTCAATGTTCAATAGTCAATGAAAGACGCTTTACAGCATAAAATCGACAACCTAAATAAGCCCAAAGGCTCGTTGGGAAGATTGGAGGAGTTAGCCCTGCAAATAGGACTGATCCAGGGTACGCTGACGCCTACCCTCACCCATCCCTGCCACCTCTTGCTGGGGGCTGACCACGGTATTGAGAGGGAGGGTGTGAGTGTCTCTCCACGCGAAGTTACGTGGCAACAAATGGTGAACTTCAGTAAAGGTGGCGGTGGTGTGAACATGTTCTGCCGTCAGCATCACTTCCAGCTGACTATCGTTGACGTTGGAGTCGATCACGACCTGACGGCCTATCCTACTATTCTAAATAAAAAGATACGCGCGCACGGGAGTGGCAATTTCCTGCACGAACCTGCGATGACTGAGTCAGAGATGCAGCAGTGTCTGTCCGTTGGACGACAACTTGTTGACGATTGTTACAACGAGGGTTGCAACGTCCTCTGCATAGGCGAAATGGGTATTGGCAATACTAGTCCTTCGAGTCTGTGGATGCATCTTCTACTTGACATTCCCCTCGAGCAATGCGTAGGTGCTGGGGCAGGACTTAACAACGAAGGCATAAACCATAAACTACATGTCCTACAGCAGTGTCTTAAGCGTGTTCGACTTCCCCTCACACCGCAGGGAATCATGAAAGAGTTTGGCGGATTGGAGATGGTAACAGCTGTGGGTGCAATGCTTCAAGCAACGAAGCACAGGATGGTGATTCTGGTCGATGGCTTCATCATGTCGGCCTGCGCCTTGATGGCCATTCGACTTTGTCCTGAGGTCCGTCAATGTGCCATATTCTGTCACGTGGGAGACGAAAGCGGACACAAGCTGATGCTCGAAGGCATGGGAGTAAAGCCTCTGTTGTCTTTAGGTTTACGCCTCGGCGAAGGCACGGGTGCGCTTTGTGCCTACCCCATCGTGGAGAGTGCCGTGCGAATGATAAACGAAATGAACAATTTTCAAAATGCAAACATTACGAAATACTTTTAATCGCCTCTGGGCTGCCCTGATGTTTTTCACGCGTTTGCCTTGGTGGCGTATCCATCAGCCTAAGGCAGAAGCCTTCCGTCATGTAGTGGAGTACTGGCCCATTGTCGGATGGCTCACGGGAGGTGCCATGATGCTAGTATACAGCCTTTCCCTCGTCACATTACACAAGATGGGACTCGTTGCTTTGCTTGTCATCGCCACACGTCTGTTACTCACAGGAGCCTTGCATGAGGACGGACTGGCCGATTTCGCTGACGGTATGGGAGGAGGCAGCAGTCGCGAACGAATCCTCAGCATCATGAAGGACTCTCACATCGGCACCTATGGCGTTCTTGCACTCATCTTCTACTTCCTTTTCCTTTACACAGCGCTCCCTCATCTCTCACCCCTCATGCTCCTCACTGCCGACGTCTGGGGAAAGAGTGTAGCCTCCCTCCTCATCCTGCAGTTACCCTACGCTCGCACGGAGTCAGAAGCCAAGAACCAGACCGTCTATGTCCGTTATTCCTGGTGGCGTCAGTTAGTTCGCATTCTCGTTGCCATGCTCCCTGTTGCCCTTCTGTGGTGGTATGTCGGGGAGATGCCTCATCCCCTGCTCTTCCTTGTTCCCCTCGCCGTCGAACTCTTCCTAGCCCTGTGGATGAAATCCCGTATCGGTGGTTACACCGGCGATTGCTGTGGTGCAACTTTCCTGCTATCAGAAGCCTCGATGTTTTTAACTTTTCTAATAATCACCCCCCTCTAATCTCCCCGATGGAAGAGGGATTACAATTATGCTCGGGACAATCACCAACACCTGCGCCATCATCCTCGGCTCTATCATAGGAGCCGTAGTCAAGAAAGGCATTCGACCCGAATGGCAGAAAGTACTGTTCACAGCCATGGGATTGGCATCTTTGGCACTCGGTTTCAATGCCGTCTGCCAGAATATGCCCAAGAGCGAATATCCCGTCCTCTTTATCCTGAGCTTAGCCATTGGAGGACTCATTGGGACGATGCTCGACCTCGACGGACGGTTCAAGAGACTTGTCGATAAGATTTCTAAGAACAAAGACAAGGCTGCGAGTAAGCAAGAGCAGAGCGATGCTTGCATCAGCACAGCCGAGCGTGAGCAGGCTCGTCCGAAGGACAAAGATTACCCGCTTGCCCAGGGACTTTCCACCGGTGTTCTCCTCTTCTGCATCGGCACACTCAGCATCGTAGGCCCAATCAACAGCGCGCTCCTTGGCGACAACACCTATCTCTACACTAACGCAACCCTCGACTTCGTCACGTCAGGCGTACTTGCCGCCACCTACGGCATAGGAATGGTTCTCGCAGCCCCCATCCTCTTCTGTTGGCAAGGAAGCATCTGGCTCATCGCCCGCCTGTGTGGAAACATCATTCCCGACGCCCTTCTCTGCGAAATGCAGATCGTTGGTGGAACCCTCATCGTTGCTTCCGGCCTCGCTATCCTCAACATTAAGGACTGCAAAACCCTCAACCTTCTGCCTAGCCTCTTCGTTCCCGTCATCTATTTCCTCATTCTTGCGATTGTTTAAGGCACAAAGCCGATTAATATGAGAGGATTAAAAAGGGAATGTTCATGCGCTCACATGCAAACGTGCCTTTGTCCACGTTTGCTCGAACACATGTTCAGGGTGCCTCGCTATCATTTTGCCACTTTTGCCACTTTTGCCACATGCCACATTAAGCACCTTCAATAGTTTGGCAAAGGGAAAAAGGCAAAAAGGGCGAAATTATGAACTGCTCCTACACGATACATTATTATACTTTCGAGTGCAAAATGAGCGAAAAGACGACAAAAATGCATGAAAGAGAGTAGAATTACATACTCTATGTAATTTACTATTATTATAATATATTGATAATCAATATATTAACCACCTTACTCCAATTTTCTATCCTCAAAACCCTACTAAATGTGGCATGTGGCATGTGGCATGTGGCAAAATTGGGTTTTCGTGTATTTTTTCCTTGTTTACGGTTCACTCCTTTTTGTTCTTTTCCTAATCGGATTGACAATAGAATCACTCGAAAAGGTAAAGTGTGGCCTCGAAATCAAATAATCGAAGGTCTTCGAGGTATAGAAACTACGCCTTCGGCTGAACACTTAGGCGGTAGTCGCTGGGGGACTGATCGAGGTGCTTCGTGCAATAGCGACTGAAATATGAAACGGTGGTGAAATTCATACGTTCGGCAATCTGCGTGAGCGAAAGACGTTCATCATTGAGGTAGTCCTTCAGTATGGGGAGGGTATAGCGATCGATGTAGGAAGTGACAGTACGACCTGTTACTCGCTTGATAGTAGATGATAGATATTTAGGCGAGACATTGAGACGTTCGGCATAATAGCTGACGCTGCGCTCTGTGCGACTAATACCTGAGGAGAGGAGGTCCATGAGTTGCTTCACGATGTAAGCCGTACGGTCGCTGTGAGTGTCGGTAGCATCGCGCTGGGAATGAACCTCAAAGATGTCGTACATCATGGTAAGACTGAGACTTCCCATAAGTTCGTGGTAGAACTGCAAATGGCGGTCGTTCATGCGGTCACGAAGGCGATGGAAATCGTCCAGCAGACGTTGGACCTGTTCGTCGGTGAGTTTAATGATGGGGTCGTGGTTTAGCGAGATGCTACCTCCGATGCTATAGTTGTTCGACGGAAGTTGGCGTTGCAGGAAGTTATAGTCGGCTGCAAACCACTCGACTTTCATATCGGCATGGGCTGCAAGGTTCTTCATTCGGTTGGGCGTAGGCACCACCACAAGGTCGTTCTTCACGATGTGGTAGCACTGTTCGTTGAACACGAAGCTCCCTTCCCCTTCAAGGCAAATAAGATGAAGACAGGTATGTCCCAGCTCACGGGCATTCACCTCATAGAAGTCTGTGGAATATAGGAAATCGGCCTTCATTAAGTATGTCGAACTACAGGATGGAACGTATCCAACGGAATAGGTCATCGAGGTTATAGTCGCCCTCGTGGTTGCGATTCCAAGGAAGAGCGAAATCGACATTACGCCCTTCGTTCATGAGTTTTGTGGCGAGGTTGACAGGAATGGGGAATGATGTGTCCCGATCGAGAGCCCCATGACGGATGTACCAATGAGGGGCAACAGTAGACTTGGAGTCGCCGATGTAGCACATGGGGTTCATCATGCGAACACGCTTCTTGACATCATCACTGACAACACCTGTAAAATGGGCGGGAACGCCCTGAACATCGCCAAAGAGTTCGCACTCTGGAGACTCCAGATTGTCGAAGGCTGGATAAGGCTTCAGTGGACGTACGGAGGCAACGTAGGGAAGATATTTGTCCAAGTCAATCTCCGAAGCTATCTCTGTTTTCTGGGCTTTGGCACGAATGAGACGAGGTCCGCCAGGACGATGGCCTGGAGTATGCGGAAAATGGAGATAGAAGGAGAAACCGAGAGAGTCGGGAATCACTCCACCTTCCTGCACGAATCGGGATGCCGAAGCGAGAAGCCACGACTTCATGTAATCCATATAATTCTCTTCTGTCAAGGTTTCGCCTGTCTTGGGATTACGGAGGTGGAGACCATTGATGTATTCGTCAAACTGCTGACCTATGCGACGCGCCGTAGCAGCATCTTCACGAAGGTCGGCATAAAGCCATTCGTAGGCCATATCGGCATGGTCGAGGTCGGTAATCGGACAATAGCAAACAGAGGCAAAAACGTTGTCCTTAGCCTTCGCAGCACCCATTGCCTTGAGGTAAGGTTCGTAGTCGGGATGGTTGGCTGTAGCGCCAAGCAAGGCACTCATAGCGCCCCCAGCACTGGTGCCGTCGGTAATGATTCGTTCTGCCGAACCCAGCATGCGCTTATCGTTGTAACGGAGATAGCGGACTGCCGCCTTCAGGTCGAGTAAGCCATTTGGTGCTTTGCCGGTATAAACATCGCCCTGCATCGAGTTGTTGCCTCTGGCACCAGGGATGCAGACACACATGCCCTCGGCCAACGCCCTTCCTGTGGCGTCAGTAGCAGAGGGATTCTTTGCGGCCGCAGCCATGTATCCACCCACGTATGTACGAAGCAGAATGGGGGACTTCTGGGTTGCGCCCTCAGGCACGAAGAAGTTGAGTGTCTGGTAGTTCTCGTCCTCTACATTGGTAACATAGGGAATGTTGAGATAGGCCGTATACTTGACTTCCCTTCCGTCGAGCATCGACAATTCCATACTTTGACCTTTTGTCTTGAAAGCAAGCGGATCAGTCTTTGCTACCGTGCAACCCGATGTTGCAAATATTGCTGCCATTACAAACAGTTTTTTCATATTTCCTTATACTTTATTCTATAATCTTTGACCAAGAAATCATGGCAAAGTTAGAAATTAATTCTTAATTCTTATCTCTTAATTCTTAATTATTTTATGTAATTTTGTGCCATGAAAGTCATTGCTCACATCGAAAACGACCTGCAGACGAAGTTCGGAGTGCCTCGACAAAGTGGCATTGTGGAGGAACTGGAAAGCAGGATTGTGTTTGAACCCGAATATCGCAATCCGGAAGCCCTACGTGGGCTTGAGGGATTCTCGCACCTATGGCTATTGTGGGACTTCAGCGAGGTGCATCGTGAGGAGTGGTCGCCAACGGTTCGTCCACCTCGCCTTGGAGGTAATCAACGGATGGGGGTATTTGCCACACGCTCACCTTTCCGGCCCAATCCCATCGGTCTTTCGTCCGTACGAATAAAGGAAATCCAACTCTCGACAAACGACGGACCAGTCATCATTGTTGAGGGTGCAGACCTCATGAACGGGACACCCATCTGGGACATCAAACCCTATCTGCCTTTCACGGATTCACATCCCGATGCGAAGGGAGGATTTACAGAGGAAACAAGCAAACAAGCCCCCTTGGAAGTAGAACTTTCGGAGCGCGTAATAAGTCGGTTTTCAGAACAACAAATCTGTGCGTTGCGAAAGATTTTGGCAAGCGATCCACGACCCAGATACCACGATAATCCCGACCGTATTTATGGCATTGAGTTCGCCGGAGAAGACATAAAGTTTAAAATTAACGAAAATAAAGTAATCGTCTTATAATGAGAGGAATAAAGAATATAGTATTTGACCTTGGAGGCGTGATAGTAGACCTCGACATCCCAACCTCCTTAAAGGCATTTGCAAAGATAATGGTTCATCCTGTTGGTACGTTGGAAGAGGCAATCGCGACCCTGCGTCCACTGATGCATGCGATGGACGTTGGTGAGATGGAAGCAGAGACCTTCATTAGCATCATGAAGGAACAGTGCCACCCAGGTGTAACAGACGAGGAAATCGTGGATGCTTTCAACCAAATCATCCGCCTACCCCGCCATAGACTAGAATGGCTCTTAGAACTCAGGAAACATTACCGCGTGTTCCTGCTGAGCAACATAGGCGACTTGCATTGGCGAGAGACGCAGAGGCAAAGCAAGGCTCTGGGCATAGACTTTGCTTCGTGCTTTGACGAGATGTTCCTTTCCTACAAAATGAAATTGGCAAAGCCCGACATCCGCATCTACGAAAGGTTGATAGCAGAGACAGGCATACAACCCAGCGAGACGCTGTACATCGACGACTTACCTAATAACATCGAGGCTGGACGCACTATGGGACTGATATCCAAAATTGTTCCCACCAACGAAGTGGACGAGGAACTGAAGAAACTATTTCCCGAAATTCTTTCGTAAATCAAATTAAATCCTTACCTTTACGCCCAAGATTATAATCTAACTAATACTTTTTGATATGATTCGACTGAAAAGAGTCATTCTCGCGCTGTTAGGCGCAACAATGACTATCACCCTGTCTGCCGCACCTGTCACGCGCGAGCAGGCGAAGAAAAACGCTGTTGATTTCCTGAAGAACGTGAAAGGAAGTCGAACCTTGGCCTCTGTGCAAAACAGACAGAAATTGGGACCTCGTCGTGCTAAAGCTACTTCGACGGACACCGATCTGTACTACGTATTCAATCGCGGCAATAATGAAGGTTACGTGATTGTATCAGGCGACGACCAGACCCTGCCCATCATCGGATACACCGAAGAGGGAGAGTTTGACTACGCAAAACTGCCCGACAACATGCGTCACTGGCTCGACATGCGCGAGCAGGAACTGTTGGCACTAAGTACAGAGATGGGAAGCGGTCCACGCTACGCTCTGTCGACTCACGACAAGATTGCCCCCATGGTGACGACAAAATGGAATCAGGGAGCACCTTTCAACGACGAATGTCCTATGTACTTCACGCTAGGGCGCTCGGTTACGGGTTGTGTGGCAACGGCAATGGCTCAAGTGCTGTACTTCCAGCGTGCGAAATCCGTGATTGAGGTGCAAGCCGACATTCCTGGCTACACCTGCTGGACGGCACACGAGACCTATGGCAACTTGCAAGTAGAAGGCATCGAAGCCGGTTCCCCCATTGACTGGGACAACATGATTGACAGCTACGGAAGCAGCGCAACCGCAAAGCAGAAGAAGGCTGTAGCACAGCTGATGCACTACTGCGGTGTGTCGGTAAAGATGGACTACACCAACAAGTCGTCGGGCGCTCAGTCAGGCGAAGTGCCAGGTGCTTTCCAAAAATACTTCGGATATGGTTCGCAAACCAAAATCGTTTACCAAAGCAATTATAACGAAGAGGCTTGGGACAAGCTCCTCTACAACGAGTTGGCTCAGGGACGTCCCTTCTATCTGAGTGGATATAACGAGGACGGAGGCCACGCATTCGTCTGCGACGGATACGACGGAAACTATTGCTACCACATCAATTGGGGATGGGGCGGTAGTAGCGACGGATACTACATGATGTCGAAACTAAACCCAGGTTCACAAGGCATCGGCGGTTCGAGCGGCGGATATAGCGAAGGCGAAGCTGCTGTGATTGGTTGCGAACCTGAAAACTACAGCGAGAAGGCTATGCCAATTGCTAATGCAACGGTTAAGAGACTCTGTATCGCCCACTTCGATGCCAACGGCGATGGTATATTCTCCTTTGGAGAGGCTGCAGCAGTGAAGGACATCGGTGACGTCTTCAAGGGACAAACCACCATCACTGCCTTCGAAGAACTGTACAACTTCACCAGTCTGGAGACTTTGAGCGATGACGCTTTCAATGGTTGTCTTAAACTCGCCAATGTAAAACTGCCAAAGGCAATGAAGCATATCGGAAAACGTGCATTTGCCAATTGCCGAGTGCTGAAGACCTTCAAGTTGTCCGACGTTCTCGAGACCATTGGTGATAGCGCTTTTGCCAATTGCCGCGTATTGCCCAACCTGCAGATTCCATCTGGAATAACCAGAATCGAAGACAACACCTTTGAGAACTGCCTGGCCTTTACTGAAGTTGAACTGCCCATCGGTATCAAGCACATAGGCAAAGAAGCCTTCAAGGGTTGCACGAAACTGGCAACGGTAACGGTAAAGAGCGTGAAGCCTCAGGAGATTACGCTCGGAAGCGACGTCTTTGCCGACATTGACCTCTCTGCAGCAACTCTGAATACGCTGCAAGGCACTCGTGCATACTTCGCACAGGCCGACCAATGGAAGGAATTTGGTAACCTCTACGAGGAACGCACCTTGTCGCAAGGCAAGTATGCCCAGTTGGAGGAGAACAAGGATTACTATCTCTATAACGTGGGCACAGGTTATTATATGACCAAGGGTGAAGCCTGGAGTACTCAGGCCATCGTCGACGATACCAATACACCCATGCGATTCCAGTTCAAACACCCCACCAGCATGGGTGAAGGCGTCTACTATCTGTCGTCTAACGACACGGGTAGCGACAAGAAGATTCTGTTCCGAACCAACACGGACGGCAATGTGGGTAACGGCGTGAACGCTTGCTTCGTTGATGGAACGCTCTCGGCAAAGTGTTACTGGAAAGTGGCACTTGTGGAAGGGACGGACAACGTCTATACCCTGCAAATCCCGAGCAATGGTACGGGCTATAATGCGGCTCAGTACTTAGGTGTTGACCTCGGTCACGCCAGCAATGCTGCATCGCCCACCTATGGCGCATACAGCGATATTGTTTATGCCGACCATCCTCAGAACTGTCAATGGATGCTTGTTGCCTATGATGCTGCCGAGATGGCACGATTCAACAAGGCACAGGTTTTGAAGAACCTACTTACCATCGGTAAGACCAAGCGTGCCGAAATGTCGATGGAACAAGCCGTATATGATAATCTGGAGAGTAGTGTGGAAGACATCGACAAGGCTTGCCGCAAACTACGCAAGAAACTTAACTTCATCAACTTCAACGACGAGGTTGTTCGCGAGGTGGCAGTAACACACTATGACATTGACGGCAATGGCGAAATCAGTCATAGCGAAGCATCGAGCCTCGATGGATTCGGCACTGAGTTCCAAGGAAAGACCATCATCGACGGTTCAGACCTGAAGTACTTCACCAAGGCAACTTACATGACCGGCAACGGCTTCAAGAGCTGCGTGAGACTGAAGAATGTGGTTCTGCCCGAAAACATTACTGACATCTACTATCGCGTTTTCATGAGTTGCACCAGCCTTGAAAGCATTTCTATCGAAAAGAATGTTAGCTACATTGGTGACGAAGCATTCTACGGATGTACGAAACTGAATGAAGTACGTATTGCCGTAGAGAATCCGAATCACATACAACTGGGCACCGACGTCTTCAAGAATGTGAAGAGAGCAACGGCTACGCTTTATGTTCCTCAAGGATGCAGAGACCTGTATGCAAATGCTCCCGAATGGAAGGAGTTTGGCACTATCAAGGAAATGCGTGCTAACAAGACTCCCGACTTTGCAGAACTGGCAGAAAACACGAACTTCTATGTGTACAACATCGGTCAGTTGCGCAGCATCATGCAAGGCGAGGCATACGGAACACAGGCTGTGGTGGGACTCAACGGTTTTGTCTATCAACTGCGTCGCACCAAGAGCATGCCTGAGAACACCTATTATCTCTATTCCGAGAATGCAGGCGGCAATAAGGTTCTCTTCCGCACAAACTCTGACTCGGAAGTAGGCAAAGGCACAAAGGCTTGCTTCGCCGATGGTTCTGTATCGGCCAAGGCCTACTGGACAGTTAAACCCGTAGAAGGCTTGAAGAACGTCTATACCTTCCAAGTTCCAGAAAACGATGCTGAATACGTTGAAGGCGAATACCTTGGCACAGACTTATACCACGCAACGGAATACACCTATGGCACAACCTACGGACTCTATTACGACATTCGTTACGACAACAACTCACAGGGTTGCCAGTGGGCATTTATCAGCGTCGATGAAGTAAAGGCTGCAAAGGAATTCTTCGACTTGACAGAACAACTCAAGGAACTTCTGATTGTGGCAGATGCGAAGGGCATTGAGGATGCGAAAGAGCATGCAGTATATGACGACTTTAATAGCACGGAAGAGCAAATCGAGGAAGCCATCCAGTCATTGCGTGGCAAACTCCACTATATCGAGTTCATGGACACTCGAGCACGCACACTAGCCGTGAACACATGGGACGAAGACGAGGACGACGAACTCAGTCTCGAAGAGGCTGCCGCCGTTAAGTCCGTTGGCACAGTATTCCGCACGGCATCAGGCATAAAGTGCTTCGACGAACTGCGCTACTTCACTGGTCTAACAAAACTCGAAAACGAAGCCTTCCGCGGATGCTCTTCACTCATCTCCATCTACATTCCTTCCGGCGTTTCGGAAATTGGCGAGAAGGCCTTCTACAGCAATTCTGCACTGAAGTATATGGCTGTGCTGAACGAGAATGGCGTAGTAGAAGCCAGCACCGCAAACCTGCCCAGCGGTTTGAACATATTTGTTCCTAAATCGAAGATGGAAGCTTATGCTGCCAACGAGACTTGGGCTGGATGCACGGTTAAGGAATACACAGGTATCCCAACCGTAAACGTAGAGCCTGCCGAAAGACAGTATGGACGCTCCAATCCTAAGTTTACCTTCGACGTAACAGGCGCTCCCATCAACGGAGAACCCGAGATGACCTCCGAGGCAGTTGCAGCATCTCCTATTGGTGATTATGAGGTAGTTGCCGAGGCTGGCACTATCACCACTCCCGGACTGGTTCTTGTCAATGGTGTTCTCACAGTTCAGCGTGCTCCGCTCACCCTGACGGCAAGATCGTATAGCAGGAACATTGGTGAAGAGAATCCCGAATTCAAGTTCACGAACAGTTCGCTACGCAATCGTGAGAAGATTGACGACGTGCTGACCGTGCAACCTACCATCGAATGCGACGCTACCATCGACAGCCCAGGCGGAGAGTACGAGATTCGCATCTCAGGCGCTCAGGCCGACAACTACGAGATTGAGTATGTAAATGGTAAGTTGACCGTTATCGATCCTGTGGGTGTACGCGGTATTGATGCCGACAGCAAGGAGAAGAGCCTATATGACCTGGCTGGACGCAAGGTGAATGTTCCCAAGAAGGGCCTCTATATCGTTGACAAGCGCAAGCAAATCATTAAATAATTCATATCCTAACTGCCCCGGACAGCGTTATGTTGTTCGGGGCTATTTTTACGCCTTATGAAACAAAAACTCCTCACCCTGCTCCTGTCATTCCTCGCTTTTCAAAGCACGAATGCACAAGTTGGCTTTGGTCAATCGCAACCATTCAATGGCGAGTGGCTCTTTAGTTTAACGGACAATGCCGATTACAAGAAGCCGAAGTACAACGATTCCGCATGGCGACAGCTCAATCTCCCTCACGACTGGAGTATTGAAGGGGAAGCCTCGCAAAAGTGGGCAAGCTGTACGGGATATTTGCCTGCAGGCATTGCATGGTATCGCAAACATTTCACACTTAACGATGCTGGGGAGAAGACATACATCTATTTTGAGGGGATTTACAATCGGAGTGAAGTGTACCTAAACGGGCATCTGCTTGGAAAACGGCCTAATGGTTATGTTTCCTTTATGTACGACATGACGCCTCATCTTCGCAAGGGAGACAACGTGCTTGCAATCCGCGTGGACCATAGTCGATATGCCGACTCACGCTGGTACACGGGTTCGGGAATCTATCGTGATGTTTGGCTCATCCGTGCGCCAAAGACTCACCTTTCGCAATGGGGTACGGCTTATCGACTGAAGCAACTAAACGGAGACGGAAGTGCTGAAGTGGAAGTCGACGTTGCGGTTGATAATGTTAAACCGAACAACACCATTCACGTCTCCATCTTCGACGCATCGAACAAGCTTGTTGCCGAGAAGACAACTACGGCTCTAGCTAAGCAAACCCTTTCGCTCACCATTCCAAATGCACAACTGTGGAGTCTCGAATCACCTTACCTTTACACGCTGAAAGTCAACCTGTCGGACTTCGATTCCACACAGATTGCCGTTGGCCTTCGCACACTACAGTTCGACCCAAATCACGGATTCTATCTTAACGGGAAGAACATGAAGGTGAAGGGTGTCTGCCTCCACCACGACGCAGGTGTGCTTGGTGCAGCAGTTCCTCGTGAAGTGTGGGTTCGCAAGGTGAAGGAACTGAAAAGCATGGGTGCAAACGCCATTCGCATGAGTCACAATCCGCAAGCGCCTATGCTCTACGACATTTGCGACAAGGAGGGAATGCTGGTGATGGACGAAGCGAGCGACGAATGGGAATTTCCCAAACGCAAGTGGGTGGAAGGCTGGAATCAAGGCAAACCCGCGTTCGACGGCACTTACGACTTCTTCGAGGAGTGGATTGACAAGGACGTAGCCGATATGGTTCGCAGAGACAGAAATCATCCTTCGGTATTCCTCTGGAGTGTGGGCAATGAGGTGGACTATCCCAACGACCCATACTCTCATCCCATTCTCGACGGAGGAAATGCCGCAATCAACCAACCCATGTTTGGCGGATATAAGCCTGATGCGCCTAACGCCGAACGCATTGGAAAGATAGCAAAGAGGCTGGCAACCGTCATCCGTTCCATCGACACCTCTCGCCCTGTTACGGGTGCACTTGCCGGCGTGGTAATGTCGAACCAGACGGAATATCCTGAGGCAGTGGACGTAGTAGGATACAACTACACAGAAAATCGCTACGACACCGACCATCAGCAGTATCCCAATCGCATCATCTATGGAAGCGAAACGGGAGTAGGATACGATTCATGGAAGGCTGTTCGCGACAAGGAACACATCTTTGGACAATTCATCTGGACGGGTACTGACTACCTGGGTGAATCAGGGCGTTGGCCTTCGAGAGGACTCAATACAGGCCTGCTCGACTTTGCCTCATTCCGCAAGCCAAGAGGATGGTTCCGTGCTGCACTATGGAGTGACGAACCGGTTACTTACATCGGGACTTATCCACTCATGCAACCGCGTAACGGAAGACGAGGAAACAATCGCGGAAGGAATATGCTATCTGCCGAGGCGCAGGACGACTGGCAGGAGCTACCCGCCCAGTTTGGAAACGACCTTCCTCGTCGCGTAGTATGCTACACCAATGCTCCGCAAGCCCGTCTCCTGCTCAACGGCAAGGTCGTAGGTGAGTTGAAGCAGCAGAACGATACGGTAGGCATCATCTATTGGGATATTCCGTTCCAAGCCGGAACGCTGCGTGCCGAAGGTTGCGATATGGCAGGCAACGTGCTGTCCCACTACGAGATACATACCACAGGAGAAGCCTCAGCACTTCGCATCACCAATCTCCTGCCGGAAGACGACGGCGAGGTGCTGCAACTCCTAATTGAAGTGGTGGACGAAAAAGGACATCGAGTGAAATCCTCTTCTGCAGAAATCATTTGCGAGGTTACGGGCCCTGGCGGGTTCTTAGGTTTTGAGGATAGCAACAATGCCAACATGGGCAATCATCGGACCAATAAACTGAAAGCATTCCGAGGCCAACTGGTGGCTTATGTTAGGCGAACTGCAGGGAGTCCCCTCACCATCAAGTTCTCGTCCCCAGGCCTTCCCAGCGAAAGCCTTAGGCCTTAGCGCGGAGGGCCTTAGGTCTTCTTTCCGAAGGCCTTAGGTTCAAAGCACATCGAACATAGGTTCAAAGTACATCGAATATAGGTTCAAATCAAGAGCACCTAAACTCGACAACATTTAGACAAAAATTCGTAAATCGTTAGACAATAAAACAAGTAAAATCGAAATGGCACGAATAGCAATCAGTCTCTCCGGTGGCGGATTCCGAGCCGCCGCTTTCCATCTTGGAACTCTCTCATACCTCAATCATCTCACCACGAAGGACGGCACTCCCCTACTCCAACATGTCCGCGCCGTATCCACAATCTCTGGCGGAACATTGACGGGACTGTGGTTCATCCTTGGGCAATGCCGAGGGTGGAGTAATGAGGAGACCTTGCGCAGGCTCTACGACCTGCTCATGAAAGGCGACATCATAGGAAGAGCGAGTCGGGAGTTCCTGTGCGGGAAGAATAAGAATCACTCGCTCATACGTGAGATGGTGAAGATTTATGACGAAGACATCTTCGAAGGTGCAACTTTGGGCGATTTGATGCAACATATCGGAGAAATCCCCATCGACGATTTTTCGGCCAACGCCACAGAATTTACCAATGCCACAGCCTTCCGCTTTCAGGTTGGGGAAAGCCAAAAGACAGAACAGGGCGGGACCTCGCAAGGAGTTATTGGAAATGCCTTCTACAAGATACCCCGACAAATAGCCTCACAAATCCGACTGGCAGAGGTCTTTGCCGCATCATCTTGTTTCCCAGGCGGCTTTGAAGCACTCATCTATCCTCGCGACTTTATGCTTAACGGAAACCCCGAGAACAAGGAGTATCTCGAAAAAGCGAAGTCCCTTGCCCTAATGGACGGCGGAGTTGTCGACAATCAAGGAATAGAACCCATCAACCTGCTTCGCAAGCGTCGCGACATCGACCTCTTCATCATCTCCGATGCAGGGCGTGGTGACGATGAAGGTTACAACTATGAGGAGACAAATACACTTTCGTGGCTCACCATCCGCAAGGTCAACATCGCGCTCAACCTCATCGTCCTCTTTGTGGCTCAGTTTCTGCTGTGGGTTCCCCGAGGATTCTGGTTCGGTTTCTTCCTCAGCCTCACCATCCTGTTCGCTATTATCCGACTCGCCAGCAGCATAGCCTCTCGCGTCTTCATCAAGAGAAAAGCCAAAGAAGTCCCCTTCTCCTTCCAATGGAAAGGACTGCTCACCATCCCCTTCTCCAAGTACATCGACCTCATCTGGTCACGTGCCACATCGATGTATACCTTGAGTGACAAAGTCTTTATGAGACACATCCGTTCGCTGAATTATGCCACCATCTACGAAGACGAGCGTTGGCAGAACCGCAGAATCATGAACGCCCTCTATGAACTGGGGACAGGCCAGAACTGGGGCAAGCACCTGACGGAAGATGAGGAAGTACTGATGGGACCGAGCGAAGCCATTCTCCGCAACTCGGACCTGGCAACCAGCATGGGCACTACACTATGGTGGAGTGACGAAGACCGACAGCAAGGAAAGCCCGAAGCCTTGATTGCCGCAGGACAATATAACATCTGCTGGAATCTGCTCGAGTTCATCTATCGTCTCAGACGCGACAACACCAACCTGAGTCCCGAGGCTCACATCATCACGGAATTACAAGAAAAACTCGAAGCCGACTGGCAACGCTTCAAGGACAATCCCCTGTGGATGCTCGATGAATTAAAGACTACAGACACAGTGTAAAAACTCAATCCGTGTAGGAAATAAATATTCCTGCACCCACACTCAAAGCTAAAACCACCCGTAAAATCACATCGAAAGAGGCAACATCCCTCACATCTTTCACGCATTCCTCACGCTTGCAGCAACGATAAATAATCGCCTAGAGAGGAAGTGAAGGGTGTGAGGGATGACATTTGTATTACCAAAGCGTTT
The DNA here is from genome assembly GCA_902801325.1 of uncultured Bacteroidales bacterium. Classification (GTDB taxonomy): domain Bacteria; phylum Bacteroidota; class Bacteroidia; order Bacteroidales; family Bacteroidaceae; genus Physcousia. The sequence continues at coordinate 58,218 of CADCHQ010000009.1, forward strand.
GCAATTATTTGCAACTGACGGAGTAATTGCTATTACCACCCATTACCGAACAGAGGTAATCAGTTTACACATAGAGGTAAAATAATTACCCCTAGAATGTAAGTATCCCGAAAGCACATCTTATCAAACAATTGCCTATTTCTAGAAATAATTGCCATATTGTAAGAATATACATACATATTGTTAAAATATTTAAGAAATAGTTATTTCTTTTTATAACTTTTTAATATATTTGTTCGCAAAAGTATATAAAAACCAATTCCAATATGAAAACACGAAGCTACACAAGGCCTGTGTGCCAAATTTTGAGAGTTAGGATTGAGCAACCACTTGCTTTATCTGGTGAGATAGACGAAGGCGGCACCATAGGAGGTGGAGGAAATGCTGGAGACAATGGCAATCCACCTATGGATGCGCCAGGGTTTAACAGCAATTGGTCAGAAATCTGGGATAATAACGAATAAAACAAATATACTATGAAAAGTAAACGACTTATTTGGGCTTCCTTGCTCACAGCAATAGGCCTAATTATGCCAACAAGTCTCTTTGCCGACTCATTCACCGATGAGAATGGTAACGTGATTAACTACGAATTCTACGAAGAAGACAACGAGACTTGGATTACAGGACTCGCCAGCGTTAGCGAGGACGCGGAGAAGGCAGGGCATCTTGTTATTCCTTCCACTTATCAGGACACGAATGGCAATACTCACGCTATTAATGCGATTGGTTGGAGTGCCTTTAATGGAAACACAAATGTGTACACTGTTGAAATCGCAGATGATGTCTGTGCCATCAGTGGCTATGCTTTTCAGGGATGTACATCTCTAACAAGCATAACCCTTGGACGCTATATGGATTGTATTTACAATAATGCATTCCAAGGGTGTACAGCCTTAACAGACATCTACTGCAACGCCATCTATCCACCTACCCTTGGAGAAGATGTGTTTAGTGGCTGTGAAACGCTGTTAAGCGGAGGAACGCTCCATGTGCCCGAAGGCTATGCAGATGCATATGCTTCAAGTGCGTGGAACCAAATAAGCAATATTGTTGCAGATTTGCCACTTCCCAGCACCCCTATCGATAGGTTCAGGGTAAACGGTATGCTCTTCAAGATACTCACACAAAATACTGTGCAAGTCGGATCAGGCATAACACCTGCTATTCCCTTTGACGCCGAAGGCTCTGTAACAATTCCAAACACAGTTAACTATAGCGGCAAGACTTATACAGTAACGGAAATTGGAGCGTATGCATTCGCAGAATTAGGTGTGAACGCCCTGCAAATCCACATTCCGTCTACCATCACTACCATCGGAAATTATGCATTCAATTGGAGTTATATAACAGACATCTATTGCGATGCCACGACACCACCAACACTTGGAAATAACATTGTCGACAGTGAATACTCCAGAAACATTACTCTCCACGTCAGTGATGAAGATGCTTATGCAGATTCCGAATGGGGACTGTATTTCTCCTTCCCCATTTATGTCGATGGTATCCCATACAAGATTCTTAGAGCCGAGGACGGCTATTTCTATGCTCAAATCGGTACGGGCTCAAGTCCCGTGCTCCCCAGCAACTTTACGGGAGCATTCCGAATTCCACGTACTGTGGAAATTCCGGCAAGCAGGGTTAATATTATATCAGGAGGAGAAGAACCGATTCTCAATGCTCCACGAAGCGGCCATTTCAAGATGACACGTCCCGACAAACTTGGCAAGATAGAAGGAAGCGTAAGCACATTAAAGAAGAAGATAGATGCAAGAATCAAGGAGAAGAAAGAAAACAAGTCTGCCAAGACGAAAGGCCTGGCGATAGACCGTTTCTATAAAGTAAAAGCCAATACCCGTAGCGTTGATGACGAAGAAACCATCACGTTCACTGTTATTGCAGTTGGTACAAGAGCCTTCTATGGCCTTACCGGTTTGACCAAGGTGACACTGGCCAACAGCATCGAGGGTATTGGTTATGAAGCATTTGCTGGATGCGAGAATCTGGCAGAAGTATATAGTTTGGCTGACAATCCGCCAGCTCTAAATGTAGAGTATAATGAAGGAGAAGGCGGTCCCAAAAAGGCACCCAAGAAAGAAAAGGGAGATGAAGATACAACTCCCTTCGACGGCATTTCCGATAACTGTGTACTCTATGTACCTGAAGGAAGCATAGACAACTATGATTATTATGGATGGGGACAGTTCTTTACATCGATTGAGGAAGTAGAGGAAATAGAAGACCCAGAAGTTGGCGACATCATCAAAGTCGCTTTGACAGATGATCTTAAGCTTAGATGCATCATCACTAGTATTGAAGATGGTTATCGCACCATTAGCCTAGGTACAGGTAACTATGAAAAGATTGCTATTGATACAACCTACGTAGGTGCACTAAACATCCCTGCCACGTTTACATACAGCGGTGCAACCTATACCGTCACAGGTATTGCACCGTACGCCTTCGTTCGCAGTCGTATCACATCAATTGACCTCCCCGAAACTGTAATGAGCTTTGGAGAAGCAGCTTTCGGAGATTGTTATTCACTATCTGAGGTTACGGGTGCAGAGAACCTAATTAATATTAACAACTATGCTTTTTCGGGTTGTTCAGAACTTACTTCTATCTTCATCCCAAAGAGTGTGACTTCAATAGGCGACTTCGTATTCCAAGGTTGTACGAAACTAAGAGAAGTCATCATGGAAGAAAGGCCCAAGCAGGATATGTCTGGCTTGACCCAACAGACCCATGATGGATGGACAAGTGACAATCATGACCACCCTAGTATTTCATCCCACACATGGACAATTGATGTTAATGCAGGCGACGTACTATCTATTGACTATACAGTGAGTAGCGAGTCTAATTACGATTGGCTTAATGTAACCATCAATGGTACTGAGGTAATAACAGCAAGTGGGGAACAATCGTCCGTATATGCTCAAACCATCAATGAGTCAGGTACGGTTGTCGTCGTAGCATCGTATTCAAAGGACAGTTCTGCTTCTAGCGGAGAAGACCGAGCTATAATTAATAATATAGGTATAAACATGGTCGATGGCAGTGGCCTATTCTTGGGAAGCAATAATGGCTATGCACTCTTTAGCGATTGTCCATTGGATAGCGTTTTCATTGGACGTGACATCAACTATCAGTCTGGTGGAGGAAAAGGTGATCCCGTTTCACCATTCTCTTACAACACCTCATTACGCAGTGTAGTCTTCACAAGCCATGAGACACAAATCACGCCATATGAATTCGCTGGTTGCCAAAATCTGCAACACATTGTTCTTGGTGAAGGGATAACTTCTATAGGCGACTATGCTTTCAGGGATTGTTACAATCTGCAAACCATCCAATGTTTGGCAGAGACGCCTCCCACCTTGGGATACGATGTAATGCCAAATAACATAAGTGACTTCTGCACACTCATAGTCGATGATGAAGATGCCTATGCAAGTTCTGCCTGGGGGATATACTTCCCTACACCCATCTATGTTGATGGTATACCTTATAAGATATTAAGTGCTTATGATGGCAATTACTATGTACAGATAGGTATGGGTAAAGAGCCCGTTCTTCCGGCTAATTTCACAGGTGAGTTTACAATTCCTAGAACCGTGGAAATACCCGTAAGCAAAATTCCAACTATGGATGAAGGAGGTGGAGAAATCGAACCAGCCGAACCCATTCTTAATGCTCCACGTGCAAAGTTCCAGCTGAAAGGCAAGGCTCTCACAGAAGACAAGGAAACAGTTAAGACGAAAGGCTTACCATTAGATCGATTCAATAAAGTTAGAGCAAAAGAGAATCGCGATGGTGAAGAAACCATCACATTCACAGTTGTCGTTGTTGGAGCAAAAGCCTTCAACAACTGCACGGGCCTAACAAAAGTAACGCTTCCGAGATATATTGAACAAATCGGATATAGCGCATTCGCTGGATGCTCTTCAATGACGGAATTTGTTTCCTTTGCAGAGCAACCTCCCTACCTTGTTATGGGTAATGGTGAATATGAAGGTGGTGGTGAATTAAACAAGGGGAAGTCTGGTGAAGACGGTGAAGCAAGCCCGTTCGATGACATAGCCAACAATTGTGTACTCTTTGTGCCAGAGGATTTCTCACAGGCATACTATGATTACAGTTGGGATCAATACTTTGCCGATATTCGGGAAATGGAGGGCATTGAAATAGAAGACCCACAACCCGGTGACGTTATCAAGGTTCTCGCTGACGAAGGTGTCAAGGTTAGATACATTATCACCAACAATGAGGAAGGGAACCGGACGGTTGCCGTTGGTACAGGTAACAGCAGCAGACTTGCTGTAGATGCTGATTACGATGGTGCTCTTACCATCCCTAACACATTTACCTATAGTGGTGAAACATACACCGTTACAGAAGTGTCACCTTATGCTTTCTACAACTGCGGACTTAGCGCAATAGATCTTCCCGAAAGCATAATTAGCATCGGCGAAAGTGCCTTCTACGGATGTACATCTCTTTCGGAGGTTACAGGCGCAGAGGGCTTAATTAGCATTAACCCCAATGCATTCTATAATTGCTCTGCTTTAACTTCCATCTTCATTCCCAAAACAACGAGCACAATTGGCGATTACGCCTTCTATGGTTGTACAAGCCTAAGTCAAGTTGTTATGGAAGATGGTATCGTAAAAGAGAGTTCAGAAGAAAACCAACAAACTTTCGAGAATTGGAAAAGTACCAACCATAATAATAGTTCGTCATCATCCTACACTTGGACCATCGAAGCAAACCCAGGCGATGTATTATCGTTTGATTATATGGTAAGTAGCGAATCAAACTACGACATTCTAAATGTGACTGTCAATGGAACGAATGTGGTTTCAGTTAGCGGTGAGGTTTCAGACACTTATGTACAAACCATCGGAACGTCTGGTACTATTACTGTCTATGCAAGATATAGTAAAGACAGTTCTGCTTCTTATGGAAGCGATGAAGCGTCCGTCTTCAATATTGGACTCAATTTGGTTGATGGTGGCGGTCTCTCATTGGGAAGCAATGGTGGCAGTCCATTGTTTGCAAGTTGTCCGCTAGATAGCGTTTACGTTGGACGTGACATATCCTATTCAACTAATAGTAATAAGGGGTACTCACCTTTCTACAACAACCAATCATTACGTAGTATAGTATTCTCAAGCCAAGAAACACAGATTACTGCCCGCGAATTCTATTACTGTTCGAATCTGCAAAACATTGTTCTTGGTGAAGGTATAACTTCAATTGGTACTTATGCATTCTACAATTGCAACAACTTGCACAACATTCAATGTTTGAGTGAGACACCTGCCAGTTTGCAAAGCAACGCATTCCCAAGCGACATTGCAAACTACTGCACACTCACTGTTGAGAATGAGAATGCCTTTGTATTCTCCGATTGGGCCACTTACTTCCCATTCTCTTTCTACGTAGATGGCATTCCTTATAGGGTATATGGTCGTGACGAGAATAATAATATTACAGTGCAGATGGGTACTGGCAGTGGTGCCGTTCTTGCCGAAAGCACAGAAGGTGAGTTCGAGATACCTCAAACCATAGAGTATGTCACAAGTGACTCTACCCTAACCTTCCCCGTTGTAGCCATTGCCGACAGTGCATTCTACAACTTGTCGAATTTAACAAAGGTAACCATTCCTGCCACCATAAAGGCGATTGGTGCCAAAGCCTTTGCCAACTGTACAGGATTAACGGAGTTCCGTACAAATGCGAAAGTACCTCCTACCATCAACAATTATTCGAATATACAAACCTTCCAAGGCATAACCTCTGAGTGCATACTCGTTGTGCCTGACAGTTGTGGTTCTCCCTATCTGAATAGTAACTGGGCACCATACTTCTCTGATATCGTAGAAGATCGTGGAGAGAATGCAGGTGCACGTGTGGGTGATATTGCAACCATCGAAGATGAAAATGGAAATAAGATTAGGTACATTATCACCAGCGTCGAAGAAGGCAATTGCACAGCAAGCGTAGGAACGGGTTCGCAAAATAAGCCTGCAATAAATGCAGATGTTACAGATGCACTCGTAATTCCCGAAACTATTACATTCTACGGCCAAACATTTACGGTTAATGCAGTTGCCGACTACGCTTTCTATCAAACAAAAATCAGTGAGATAGATTTGTCGGAACAAATAACTTCCATTGGCAACTACGCATTCTATGGATGTACAGAATTGACCAATGTCACAGGCGGTGAGGATCTTACTAGCATCGGACAATATGCTTTTAATAACACTAAACTCACCAAGGCATTCATACCTGACAATGTGGAAACCATCGGAAACTATGCTTTCCAAAACATCTCAACGCTGAAAGAAATCGCTTTTGGACCAAAAGTGCAAAGTATCAATCGCAGCATCTTCAATAACGGTAATTATACATCTGTTGAAAAATTTGTTTTCAACGGTACATACACCGAGATTCCTTCTGATTTCTTGCGTTATAACAGCGCAACAAAGGAAGTGATACTTGGCGACCAAATTACAAGCATTGGAAGCTATGCTTTCTACGGTAATAGATTCTCGGAAATCAACCTACCAGAAGAACTGACGAGCATTGGCCAGAATGCATTCTACAATTGCGACAGTCTACGAACTATCACAATCCCCGACAACGTAACCAATCTTAGCACGTATGCCTTCCGAAGTTGCGACAATCTGCGAAGCGTACACATTGGAACTGGAGTAACTACTATCGGTAGTTATTCATTCGAGGGTTGCAGCGTATTAAATCAGTTAACAGGTTGCGAAAATGTAACGTCCATCGAGCAAAATGCATTTGGCAATTGTAAGAGCTTAACCAGTCTTAATTTTGAAAAAGTAGCTACTATTGGACAATATGCATTCTATTATTGCTCTGGTCTAACCAGTTTCGAGTGTGAAGAAATCACATCTATCGAACAATATGCATTCGAATATTGTACTAGTCTGACCAGCTTTGATTGTCATGACAAGGTTACAATTCTCACCCAGTATTCGTTTGCCTACTGTAGTAAATTAAAAGAGTTGAAAGGACTAAAAGCTGTTACTAACGTAGAAAGTTGTGCAATATACCAAGACTATGATCTAGCAGAATTGGAGATGGGTGAGAATCTTATTTCTTGGAGCAACCAATCGAGCTATTCTAGCAGTTACATCCTTAAACTATTAAGTATAACATTGCCTGGCGAGACATTCCCCTTTACCAACAGCAATAGTACCTATGGATTACCTGACGGCATGATACTGTTTGTGCCTGACACATTGGTTGAAACATACAAAAATAATACCATTACCAGTCGTTTCCGAATCTTACCAATAGGTTCTACCGATGAACGCCTGATCGCAACAGAGAATGGTGGCGAACTTCAAGAGAAACTGTTAGCTGCAGAAATTGACCCTGCAACTGTACTCTGTCTATCCGTCAGTGGTCCCATCAATGGTACAGACATCGATTACATCCACCGTTATCTCATTAACCTTCGCACATTGGATCTGGAGAATGCCCAGATTGTGAATGGTGGTGACTCGTACCATCAGTGGACAATTGCAGCCAATGGCACTGCCACACAATATGGAAGCAATAGTTACAATACAGAAAGTAACATTGTCGGGACAAGGATGTTTTCCTACATGACATCATTGCAACGACTTGTTCTTCCAAAGGATGTTACTAAGATTTATTCTTATGCATTCAGTGACTGCCCACAACTAACCGAAGTTATCATACCTGATGCTGTGGAAAGCATTGGCAGTTATGCCTTTAGTTATGACCGCAACAGTAACTACAATAATAAAATCATTTCGCTGACCCTGCCTTCAAAGTTAAAGCAAATCAGTACTTACACATTCAGGAACATGGATTACTTGCAATCCATTGTGATACCAGATAGTGTCACCAGTATCGGCCAATATGCCTTTAATGATTGCGATGCCCTGCGTACCGTCACAATGGGGAATAAGGTAACAAGTATTGGGTCTTCTGCATTCAACAGCTGTGATAACCTACGTAGCATCAATCTTTCCGAGGCGTTAGACACATTAGGAACATACGTCTTCACGTCTTGTGCCAACCTGACAGAACCGATTACGATTCCTTCCACCTTGCGTACAATACCTGTGCAGGCATTTTATGGTTGTCAGAAGCTAAAGGGTGTAATATTTAATGAAGGACTTGTCACTATTCAAGAATCTGCATTCAGTAATTGTGACGCATTGACTGAACTAACACTTCCTGAGTCATTAAAGGAAATACAATATCAATCGTTCTCGGGCTGTGATGGACTGACGAAAATAACTTTGCCTACAGCAATGAAGACCATTGGAAACTATGCATTCCAGAGTTGTAGTCATCTGATCGACGTAACAATGCCAGAAACGTTGAATAGTATGGGAACTTACGTCTTTACAAACTGCTCTACTCTACCCAGTATTACTCTGCCAGAGACCATCACAAGCATTCCCAACTACACCTTCTATAACTGTTCGAGACTGACCGATGTCGAATTATCAAGCCAGACGAGCAGTATTGGACAATATACATTCTCTGGCTGTACTTCACTCACGAACTTCGACTTTGACAAGTATCCCCAATTGACTCAGTTGTCAAATTATTCGTTCTCGAATACAGGGTTTACTGAGATCGAAATCCCTGACCGTATTGTATCACTCCTTACTGGAGCGTTCAGTGGCTGCAAGTCCCTGCAAAGAGCCAAAATGCCTACAGGTGTCAATAATGTAGCCTCGTATCTTTTCCAGAATTGCACAGCCCTGATAGAAGTTGAAATGCATGATGGAATCAATGTTATCAACTCTTATGCCTTTAATGGTTGTACTAAACTTCCAACCATAGATCTGAACGATGGGATTACATCAATTGGCAGCTATGCATTCCAAAACTGCGACTCACTGAATCTTGAAAAACTTCCAGACAATTTGGAAACAATCAACAATTATGCATTCTACAGTTGTGATAAACTCAATTTGGCAACACTGCCCGCAGGGGTTAAGACTATCGGAGAATCTGCCTTTAGTTATTGTCCTAATCTTAAATTGGAAAGTCTACCAACAGGACTGACCGCCCTTAATTATATGGCCTTTGCGTATAGCGGAATCAAGAAGATGACCCTGCCCGAAGGAATAACCACCTGGGGAAACAGCATTTTCTATGAATGTGACTCCTTACGTCAAGTGACATGGCCTGCAGATAAGACAGTAATACCCAATTCTACTTTCTACGGATGTCAAAACCTGCAGAACCCAGAACTGCCGAACACGGTAACAGCAATAAACCAATACGCATTCTATAACTGTAATTTCACGGAGTTTACATTCCCCACTTCACTACAAACAATCGGTGACTATGCTTTCCAATATACCTATGGTTTGTCGGAAATTGAGTTACCCATTAGTCTGAAGAGTATTGGCTACGAAGCATTCTATGGTTCAAGGCTTCGCAGTATTGAAATTCCCGATAGTGTTACGACACTTGGTAGATATACATTCTACAATTGCGATAGTTTGAGAACTGCAACCTTAGGAAAGAATATGAACTATTCAGGTAATAGCTACTTCGATTACTTCTATTATTGTGATAACTTAGAGACATTGCGCATCTATGCAGGAACGCCTCCTGCCATTAGCTCAAGTTATGTCAGCAGCTATTACAAGAAGTGTGTATTGGAAGTTCCTGAGGGTGCAGACAGTCTCTATCTTGCTACAAATATTTGGAAGGACTTCAAGGAAATTCGCACGTTCTCACCAGGCGATAAGCTCGACTCCTTAGACTTTGCCATCATGAAGGTCATCTATCGAGAGCTAGATGGTGACAACTGGACAAAGAAGTGGGATCTCAGTTCCGATGATTTGTATGTAGGAAAATGGACAGGTGTAACCACAAAGGATGGACATATTACGAAAATCAGTTTAGCAAGCAACAATCTACATGGTGAATTGCCAGATTCCATATTCATGTTACCTGAACTAACGGAATTGTACATAGGAAACAATTACATTGGTGGTGATATAGGTACCCTATTCGAAGAAGGTTTTAGAAATGAAAAACTGACCATCATCTATCTACAAAGCAATGAGTTGGAAGGTGACTTGTACCCATTTGCCTCCAAGTTCCCCAACTTGGAAAAGTTAAGTATTGGATATAACCGATTAACAGCCATCTCACAACCCATCTCAAAGGAAAAGATGACAAGCGTTGGTACAAATATCTGGTTCAATTTCCAATTCGTTGACGGCAAAACCTACCAGCCAGTTGTGACAGAAGATTATCCTGCCACACAAGTGATGTTGGGACAGCCATTCCAGATAGAATGGAATACATTGCAATTGTACAACCACAATAATCAAGATTATAGTCGTTCCACAAATACATTAGGTTGGACATACGTTAATTCAAACAATGATGGAATGAATAGCTATAGCTACGATAACTACTTCCAGAAAAATAGTGAAGGAGAATATGTCCCATCTAACATTTTGTTCAAATTCCCCAAGAATACACCGATTCCATTGTATATCAGGTGGTCGTACTACAATGACTACTATGTACCTACTACTATAGTATCACTCGACTGGATTGACGGTGACATCAATGCCGACCTAAGTGTAGATGTAACCGACCTTCAAAAAGTTATCTATTACGCCTTGAATGACAATGCGCCATCAAATAGTATGTATAACTTCACTTCTGCCGACGGCAATAGTGACAATGCCATTGATGTTCGCGATGCTGTAATCTGCGTAAACCACATCCTTGACTTTGATGAAGTGCAAACTCCTGCGGGCGTACGTGCATTGTATAATAGAGAATATAACATTGCTCGTAACAACGTGGCCATTGAGAACGGTAGAGTACGTATGGCGAATAGCGACGAAGTGGCAGCCATTCAGTTGACTATTGTAGATGCTGACGCTGACGACATTACTCTATCCCCCACTCTTTCTGGCTTCCGCATGGTTAAGAAGCAGATTGGTAACAGCGTACGCGTTGTAATCTACAGCATTGCAGGAATGACATTACCCGAAGGCGAATATGACCTTGTAAGTGGAGTTGATAACACTTGCGCAATCTCACATGCAGTCTTGAGTGACGAGGAAACTAATCACCTGGAGATTGGCATCCGCGATCGTGTTACTGACATCAATGGAGTGAATGTATATGACGACGCTAACGATGTCTACGACATGAGTGGTCGCAAAGTATCGAACCCGAGGAAGGGTGGCGTCTACATAGTAAATGGTAAAAAAACAATAATCAAATAACGAAAGGAGGACCAAGATATGTCAAGTGTAAAATGTAAAATGTCGAATGCTATGAGACGTACGTTATTGACCTTCGCCCTACTTATCGGCGTAGTCCACTTTCAGAGTTCAGTATTCAATGTTCAATGTTTAATCGGCGGCATCGCTGCTCAAACAAATGAACTGAGTATTGGTGATGTTACCTTCCCAGCTGGAAAGACTGCCGTCATACCCATTGAACTCAATAACCAGAGTGACATCTGTGGTGTGCAGTTCGAGATAGGTCTACCCTATCAGCTATCTACGGTAACGGACGAGGAGACGGGAGGTTCAAAGCTTCCCTTCTACCTCAACCGTAGTCGCACCAATGGTTTTGATATGTCCGTAAGGTCAATGGGCAATACTTATATGTACTATAATAATGGTGCAAATCGTGAGTACAAATATGTTTATCGTGTAATCATTACTAATGTTGACAATTCACCCATTGTTGGTAGTAGCGGTACATTGCTTACTATAAGTATGCCTCTGCCAGAAACACTGGCAAACGGGGCACAATTAGTAAGTGCTTTACGTGACAATAAGATTATTTTAAGTGACCGAGAAGGTAATCAAGTTGCAACAAGCACCACAGGAACTACGGGTACTGTTACCGTGGAAGTCATTCCGCGTCCCGACCTTGTGCCGACTAATGTGTCAGTTTCCCAAACATTGGTAAACCCTGGCGACCAATTAGACTTCGCATGGAAGGTGGTGAACCAAGGCGATAGTGCTACCGGTGCAGGGTGGACTGAAAAACTCTATTTGGAGAATGAAAATCGCACACGCGTCTATGTTGGAACGACAGCCTACGAAGGGACACTGGAAGCTGGAGCTAACGTAAGTCGTCAGTTCTCAGTTAATCTCGACGAGTTTCCCGGCATTAGTGGCAATTGTCGCCCAGTTGTACAAATAGTACCAGCTGCCAACTGTAATGAGATTCCTCTAAACCAAGCCAATAATACTGCTTATGGCAGTAGCTATTCGTTGCGTGTGCAGAAGTATCTTGTTCTAACACCTTACAAGAACCTCATTCCTGAGAAATCTTCTTCCTATTTTACCTGCGAACTTCGTCGTACCGGCGATCTAAGCGAGTCTCAAACCTTCAGTGTTACGACTCGTGACGTTTCTGGAAATACAGGAAGGCTAAGAGTTGGTTCGGATGGTAGTGGACAAGTAAAGTTTACTGCTCAAAGTAATAAAACTTACATTTACCTCTATCCCATTGACAATGAAGACATCAATGTCGACCAACGTGTTGCCATCGTAGTTAATGAACCTTTGAATAATGGTTACGCATGCGTAATAGACAGTGTACGCGTTGAAGATAACGACCTCGTTCCTCTAACCCTAACATTGGATAAGAGTGAATACAACGAAGGAGATGTGATGCATGTAACAGCCACAGTTCCTGATCGATATTATCCCGAAGACCTATACGTTTATCTAACCATTGAACAGTCGAAGCGTTTTAAACTGCCACAGCGCATAGCCTTCGAGGCAGGAGCAACTACAGCAACCATTGACATACCTGTCGTACAGGACAAGACACCAGCTAATCCACAAACCATCAAATTGACAGGTACAGCCGACCACCATAAAAAGGCAGAGGTTTTCTTTATCCTGAATGATGACGATACACCTGCCATTGAGATGACACTGACTCCGACTACAGTAAGTGAGGGGGCTGGTCCCAGTGCTATGTTAGGCACAATCACACGAACGGAGGTCACCAACAACCAAATTACCATCAAACTGACGGACGATGGCACTAATGACATCTATTATTCGACCCGTCAGGTAACCATGCCCGCAGGAACGACCACGGTTAATTTCCCACTGGGTGTAAAGGATAATGCCGTTGTTGAAGGGGATCGCGTTGTGAATGTTACAGCGGCCATATACATCAGTAGCTGTAATTGTGAAAGCATTGGTGACAAGCAAACCAGTGTTACCATCCCCGTCACTATCACGGATGATGATGGACCGGCCCTTACTGTCACTACTAATAAAGCCACAATCATGGAGGGTGATGCTACAGGAGCTACACTTACCATCAAGCGAAATACAACAGACAATGCCGAACCATTGACTGTAACAATAGAGCATGATGGTACGGATGTGACCTGCCCAACAACGGTAACAATCCCTGCAGGTTCTACTTCTACAACAATCTCATTTGTTGCTTTAAGTAACACGCAAGAGGAAGGTGACCGCACTGTCAGCATCACTGCAAAAGCCGAAGGCTATAGTATGGGCTCTGCTTGGGTACTAATTAGTGACCGCACACTACCTGATGTCCTATTTGAAAGCATAAGTCTTTCCCGGAATGAGGTTGCAGCTGGCGATAGTATCATAGTAACGATGAATATACAAAACATTGGTGCTGCGAACTTCCCCACAGGTGCCACTCTGCAAGTGCTGCAAAACGGAACGGTAATCAATACACAACAAACGCCAAGAGTCATTGCAGTAGGTGAAACTCAAACATTTACTGCCTACTTGAAGACAAGTGACGTACCTGCAGAATACACAATCTCTGCAAAGATAAACCCACAAAATAGTTTGCCCGAATTACTATATGTGAACAACAGTTCAGAGGTGCTCAACCTATCTGTTAAATCTCTCTATACATTCACTATTAGTGCTGACAAGACTGTTTATAACGAGGGCGATGATGTCACATTAACTGGTAAGGTTACCGCTATAGGTTCTTCTTCTGTAGCTGATTTACACATTGAGCCCTATATCATCTTTAATGGCAGCCGCACGAAACTCGATTGCATAACGGATGCGAGTGGAAATTTCAGTGTACTTTATCAACTTCCCGCAAGCTATAGAGGTCATTTCACCTATGGTGTATGTAATCCCAACGAAGAATTGACAACTGAAATGGGGGCGTTCAACGTCTATGGATTTGAGCGTACAAGCAACGCATACTTGAAACATCAGCTTTTCAAAGGCGAACCATATCAGGGGACTATCAGTCTGCATAACCTTACTTCATTGCCATTACATCATATTACACCAACACTGAGTGGAGATACAAGCAATTATGATTTCGAAATTGGTAGTATTGATGAATTATCTGGTGACAGCACACGTACCATTACATATCGCATCACAGGTAAGGATGTAACAGCAGGTAAAAATTGGGAGATTATTACCATTAACTTTACCACTGATGAGGGAGCTACACTGAGTGTAAATACATATAACTTCACACAGCTCCATACTCCTAAATTAGTAACAAACACCACGAGCATTAACACTACCGTTACAAAGGGACAGAGCCGTACATACCCCATCGAGTTAACTAATACGGGTCTTGGAGAAACGGGTAAAGTTTCTATTGATATGCCAACTGGCATGGGTAATTTCATTACCTTGGCTACACCCGCAGAGATGAGTAATATGCTTCCCGGCGACTCTACTACCATTATGTTACGATTCACGGCAAATGAAGACCTTGATGTAAATCTTATTCAAAAAGGTAGTCTTGCCATTAATTGTGAAAATGGTAATTATGTCCGTGTAAACTTCAGTGTAAAGGTTGTAAGTGAAAGCAAGGGAGCCCTGCGCGTGAAAGTGCAGGATGAAAACACCATCTATGGTAATAAGGATGGAGAAAAACCATATGTAAAAGGTGCAACCGTACAATTGAAGGACTATAACACCGGAGTTACAGTCGTACAAGGAACAACTCCCGATGAAACGGATGCTGGTATCCTATTTGAAAACATCAACGAGGGTTATTACCAGTTGTATGTAACTGCAGATAAACACGACGACTATCGCCAGAACATTGTTGTTAGTCCCGGTGACACGACAACCCATTTAGCAACCATCTCTTATCAAGCTGTAAGTGTTAGTTGGGATGTAGTGGAAACGGAAGTAGAGGATGAATACGAGATTGTAACAACAGTTACATATGAAACCCACGTTCCTGTGCCTGTTGTACGCATGACAGCCCCCTCTAAGATAGAATTTGATAAGATTGAGTATGGAAAGGCAACTATGTTTAACATCGTCCTGCGCAACGATGGTCTAATTGCAGCACAGAAGACCCATGTTGACCTACCAACCGTAAAGGGCTTTACTATCACCCCACTTGTTGAAGCATCTGACTTTACTATAGGAGCTCAACAGAGTTATACAATTCCTGTCCGCATCACACGATATGCAGAGACCTTAACCTATGGCACTAGCGGTGGCGGTGGCTCCGGCGGTGGCGGTGGCTCTGGCGGTAGCGGTGGATCCGGCGGTAGCGGTGGATCCGGCGGTGGCGGTGGCTCTGGCGGTAGCGGTGGCTCCGGTGGTGGAGGTGGCTCTGGTGGCGGAGGCGGCTCCGGTGGCGGAGGTGGAGGAGGTGACGGCGACGGAAATCCCGACGGTCCTGGCAATGTACCCTGTAACCTAAGTATCGGTGGTGGATATTCATGGCCATGCGGAGGTACCGACAAATCAGCTGGCTTTGGACAGAGCATTGATCCAATGAGTAGTGAAGCACGCGCCAGTGGCGGATGCTCTGGCAATCCAGGAGGAACTTATGTTCCAACTCCTGGTGGCGGTGGACCAGGCAGCCCCATTGGTCCTGCAAGTCCCGGTGGAGGCTCTGGTGGTGGTACCATAACAGGTGGTAAAACCTATCCAATGGGATGCGATGCTACATGTCCAGACTGGGACCCAAGGCCATGCTTAGGTTTAATACCTGGCTATGATTGTTTTAGAACAGGAGCACATGGATTGGCAGCAGCAGCATCGTCTATCCAAGGAGATTGGGAATCAACCGGATACCACCAAGACGAGACATTTAAGGCAGCTAAAGATTGTGCTATCGGACTAATTCCTATACTTGGAACTGCTATCGGTGCTCTTAATTGTCTGGAATCACTCTTTGACGGGGCAGCAGCAGCAGCATGTAATGCATTCTCTGGAGGGTCTGCAAGCGGAGGAGGCGTAGGACCATGGTGGGCACCTAAGCGAAAAGGGATGCAGATTCCAAAACTGCTTACTTCCTTCTACAATAAGTTAAGTCCATTTGGCAAGTTTGCTTATAGTACTAAATTGTACTTTGAGCTACAGTACGATGCTCCAGAAATGCTTGAACATATTACAGAGGAGATGGCACAAAATCTTGTAATCATTGATGACCTCATAATAGATTTAGGCAAAGAAAACAGGTTGTTAACCATTGATCCAATGACAGAAATACCTGAAGTCGGAACTGACGATAATATGGATGCATATGGTTTCCTAGCAATTATGCCCAATCATCAATCTACGTATTATGATTTCGACATTCGTAAATATTTACAGCGTCGTATCAATACGGTTAAAAAATTTGCAGGCGAGTCGTATGATGAGAGTTTAATAATAGACACAGACTCGTTGATGGCTCTTGTAACTCGAATGGAGGAAAGCGAACAAGCGATGGTGGAGATGGGTTATGCCACATGGAACGATCTCATCCAAAGCGCTAATGCAGACATGCTGGAATTCACAACAAATAATACCACATCTACCTGCGCCACTGTTAAACTTGAAATCGAGCAGAAACTAGTTCTCACTCGTCAGGCTTTCCGTGGTACACTTACAGTGGACAATGCATTGAGTACAGAACTAAGTGATATTGATTTAGAGGTTGTTGTTCAGAACATGTTAGGTGAGCAGGCCACCAGCCATGAATTCCAGATTAATTTTGAAAGCATTGAAGGCTTTACGGGTTCCTTGAATGGCCCATGGACTCTTGCTCCTAAGACAAAAGGCGTAGCAACAGTACTCTTTATCCCAACGAAGTATGCAGCACCCGATTCATTAACTACATACTCATTCGGCGGTAATCTGTCGTGGAGTGATGGCACGAACTATCAAAACCGTACCCTCTCTCCTGTTGCACTACAGGTTAAACCATCACCTGAGTTGGATTTGACGTACTTCATGCAACGTGACATCTATGGTGACAACCCGCTAACCGAGGAAGTCGAACCTATCATTCCTTCTGAATTCTCTGTCTTAATTCACAATAAGGGTAAAGGTGAAGCCACGAACGTACGCATGTTGACAAAACAACCGAAGATCGTGGAGAACGAAAAGGGATTACTTGTTGACTTTGCCATCGTAAGCAGTAGCTTGAACGGTGGAGAAAAGGCAATGGCATTGGATTCACTGATTGCTACGCAGTTTGGCGATATTCCTGCTGGTGGAAGTTCATATGCAACTTGGGATTTGACCTGCACGCTACTTGGTCATTTCGTAAACTACGACGTAAGTGTAACCCATGTAACCAGTTATGGCAATCCTGACTTGTCACTGCTTGATCAGGTAACCATTCATGAACTTATCCATAGTGTAAATGCACGCTTCGGCGAACAAAAGTATCGTGCTTGGGTATGTAACGACGTTGAGGATGGACATGCAGAACCGGATCATATCTACTTCTCGAATGGCGAAGACGATGTTCTGAAGACATTGTCAGCTATTACTACAATAACGGCCCTCGGTGATTCTAAGTGGCGTGTAAGAGTAACTGTTCCTCAGAAAGAGTGGTTCTACACTGCTGTTTCTGACCCGACAGGTGGTTCTTCCAAGATTCTCTCAATCAAGGACGAGAATACAGGTGAAGATATAGATCCCGATAATTTCTGGACAACACAATGGACCATGCAGGATGGCTTCGACCCAGTGGCAGAGAATAAGTTGCACATCGTAGATTATGCCGATGGACCTAAGACGTTTAGCTACATTATCGAGTTTGAACCCACTCCTGACTTACGTCTCGATGTCACAAGTATAGAAACTGTACCTGACGAGAAGGATATTGCAGAGACAGTTATCGAAAACTTGACTGTAACGTTTAATAAACCTATTGAAGCTACGACCTTTACGCGTGATGACATTGTGCTACGTTACGAAGGCGAGAAACAAAACACTGCCATACCTATCACTATGGTAGAGAACGACAGCATCTTCCGCCTGAACACTAGTGCATTGAGCGAGAACGGTTATTATGTACTGCAAGTGAAGACCGACAGCATAATGGATAAAGAAGGTTTCCTCGGTTACAATGGCAAGCAAGTGAAGTGGATGCTCTTCAAGGACGGACTAGTTCACTACAATGTATCTCCATGGCCTGAGAATGCTGGTACCATTGAGACTAGCACTGGAACATCAAATGGCGATCAAGAGTATGGAGATTACATTACTGTAACAGCTACAGCCAATGAAGGCTATAATTTCGAATACTGGGCAATTAATCCATATGGTAATAGCGGAACTTCTGGCGTAAAGGGCAAACGTTTTGCAAAGTCTACAGGGGCTTCTATCAATGAAGATGACCTGGAACGTATTGGCACTGATCCAAGCATTACTGTCGAACTGGATAAGACATACAATCTTGTTGCTGTCTTCAAACCAAAGACCTACAACGTGAATATTGTTATGCCTACAGCTGTTGGTGAAGTTAACGTCGGTTCGGGTATCTATGAATACGGAACTGTACTTAACCTGAAGGCAACGGCCAACGAGGGATATCGCATTATCGGCTTCGTTGTAGACGAGGAAGAAATTGAGGGAGATGAATATGACCACACAGTAACAGGAGATGCAACCATCGTTATTGACTACAAGGATCTGTCGCCTGTAAGTGTTATCCTTCAAGACACCAAGGACTACATACCTGAAGCCATTGAACTGGCTAACGTGAAGTTGCAACGTTCCTTCCGCAAGGGCTCATGGAATACCATCTGTCTGCCTTGTGACGTAAACAATCCTGAGGAGGTATTCGGAACAGGAACGAAGGTTGCTCGCCTTACCAGTATGGAAGACGAACTGATGCACTTCTCTTTGGTTCATCAGATGAAGGCTAATATCCCCTACCTCATTAAGCCGGGTATCTTAATGTCGAATAGCCTTGTTGCAAATGGTGAAACCAAAACGTCGTTATTCGACATCCTTGGCACCAGCATTGAAGAGCCCGAAGGCGAACGTCCTATCGACGTAATTGATGAAGGCGTAAGCTTCATTGGTTCATATGTTGTGGAATCAGTTCCTAAGGATGCTGGTTATTACTACATCTCCAGTGACGTACTCTACTATGTTGATGCAAGTGCCAATGTTCCGACTGGTCGATTCCGTGGATACTTCCACGCCGACGTAGAAGGCCTTGCCAAACGTGTGGGTGTAAAGATTGAGGATGAGATAGAGACCATCATCGTTGATGTGGATCAGAATAGCAACATCAGCAATGCTATTTACAGCATCGATGGCAAACTCGTTCGCCCGGCTGGAACTAGTACCAAGGAGTTGCGCAACCTCCCGAAGGGTATCTACATCATGAACGGACATCGCGTTGTGATTAAATAATAGTTGACAACACAACGTAAACTAACGCGAGGAGCTGTACCATTGGGTGCAGCTCCTTGTTTTTATCATTCTAATAATACCAACATTGCTCGACTTCAGTATGCAAGCGTCACTACTTAGTCGATGCTGAGCGGACATTTATAAGGCTTAGGCCTTACGGCGGAGACCCTTAGGTCTTAATTCGGAAGACCTAGGCCTTACGGCAATTGAATATAGGTTCAAAGGCAATCGAATATAAGTTCAAAGACACACGAATATAGGTTCGATAGCACTCGAATATAAGTTCATCGGCTAAAGGTTATGTTTCCTTTAGCCGATGATTGTATTATCTGTGTCCTGAGATAGCACAACCTTGCAACGAAGATTGTACAACCTTGAAGGTATTATTGTATATATCGTATATGTTAAAGCAGTTTCTCCTCGAGGTGTTTCAGCATATCTACTGTCATGGAGTCAAGGTCGTAGTTGGGCTTCCAGTCCCACTCGTTCCTTGCACATGAGTCATCCATCTTGTTAGGCCACGAGTCGGCAATGGACTGACGCAGGGGATCGACATCATATTCCATTTCGAAGTCGGGCTTGTACTTACGAATAGCCTGGAAGATGGTATCGGGATCGAAACTCATCGAAGCCACATTGAAGCCATTGTGATGTACCAGTCGCGAAGGATCGGCTTCCATTATGCGAACTGCAGCCTTCAGGGCGTCGGGCATGTACATCATATCCATCAGGGTTCCCTTGGCTATGGGGCAAACAAACTTCTCTCCCTTGACGGCGCTGTAATAGATGTCAACGGCATAGTCCGTGGTACCACCACCTGGCAAGGTCTTCCAAGAGATAAGTCCCGGGAAACGGACAGAACGTGTGTCAACGCCATATTTCAGATGATAGTAATCGCTGAGGAGTTCGGTTGTTACCTTGGAAATGCCATAGATGGTGCGCGGACGCTGTATGGTGTCCTGCGGAGTCATGTCGTGAGGTGTGTCGGCACCAAACGAACCTATCGAACTAGGGGTAAATACGGCACAATGGTGTTCGCGGGCCACCTCAAGCACTTTCCACAGTCCGTCGATGCCTATCTTCCATGCCAGGCGAGGACGCGACTCGGCAACCACACTCAGCAGTGCCGCCAGATTGTAGATGGTGTCAATATTGTACTCCTTCACCACATCGGCAATGTGTTGCCCGTCCATAACGTCGGCAATAGCGGCAGGACCGCCCTCCAGCAAGTCTGCTTTAGGCTCTGCACCCACAATATAGCCTGCGACAACATGGCTTCCACCATAACTTTCTCTCAACACGCGAGTTAGCTCCGAACCGATCTGGCCCGTTGAACCAATTACCAAAATGTTTTTCATCGTATTATTAGAATTAATCTCGTTTTAACAGGACAAAAATAGTAAATAATTTGGGATTAAAGGATAGGGATTACAGAATATTTTGTAAATTTGTCGAAAGAAATCGATAAATCTATCCACCATATAACACCGAAACCATTAAAAATTGACTATTGAAGGCCCTCGTCCCAACGGGGAGAGGGGCTTTACATTTGACATTTGACATTTGACATCTACTTAACATAACCTATAATAATATGTACGGAAAAATGCAAGACCATCTCCGCCAGACCTTGACGGAGATTCGTGAGGCAGGACTCTACAAGGAGGAACGTCTCATTGAAACGCCCCAGCGGGCTGCCATCGAAGTAAAAGGACAAACGGTGTTGAACTTCTGCGCCAACAACTATCTGGGCCTCTCCGACCATCCTCGTCTCATCGAGGCCAGTAAGAAGATGATGGACGAACGCGGATTCGGCATGTCGAGTGTACGCTTCATCTGTGGCACGCAGGACATCCACAAGCAACTGGAAGCTGCCATATCAGAGTATTTCCACACCGACGACACCATTCTCTATGCCGCATGCTTCGATGCCAATGGTGGTGTGTTCGAGCCCCTTCTCACCGAGGAGGACGCCATCATCAGCGATGCCCTGAATCATGCCTCCATCATCGATGGTGTGCGCCTCTGTAAGGCAAAGCGTTATCGTTATGCCAATGCCGACATGGCAGAACTGGAGAAGTGTCTGCAGGAGGCTCAGGCCCAGCGCTTCCGCATCATCGTCACCGACGGTGTGTTCTCGATGGATGGTAATGTAGCTCCCGTCGACAAGATTTGTGATTTGGCAGAGAAGTACGATGCCCTGGTAATGGTCGATGAGAGCCATTCTGCTGGTGTAGTCGGAAAGACGGGTCACGGCGTGAGTGAGTTCTTCCAGACCTACGGACGGGTGGACATTTACACCGGCACTCTCGGTAAAGCCTTTGGCGGTGCTTTGGGTGGCTTCACCACAGGTCGCAAGGAGATCATCGACCTCCTGCGTCAGCGTTCTCGTCCCTACCTCTTCTCCAACTCTCTCGCCCCCTGCATCATCGGTGCCAGCCTCGAAGTATTCAAGATGCTGAAGGAGAGCAATGAGTTGCACGATCGTCTGGTGGAGAACGTAAACTACTTCCGCGACAAGATGATGGCAGCAGGTTTCGACATCAAACCCACGCAGAGTGCCATCTGTGCCGTCATGCTCTACGACGCCAAGCTGTCACAGGTTTTCGCCGCCAAGATGCAGGAAGAAGGAATCTATGTCACCGGTTTCTACTATCCCGTAGTACCGAAGGGACAGGCTCGCATCCGCGTCCAGCTCTCTGCAGGTCATCGTCGGGAGCACCTCGACAAGTGCATCGAAGCCTTCATCAAAGTTGGCAAGGAACTGGGAGTTCTGAAGTAAGACCTCACCCCAACCCCTCTCCCACAGAGAGGGGCTTTTTTATTATAGATTAGGTATTCGACTGGTATTTGAGGAAAGTTCTCTCCCCCGGGAGAGTAAGCGAGGAATCATTTGGCATTTTTGCTCCGATAAACTACGCAAGCGTGGTCTTTGACGTCGAATACTTTAAAGTCCCATTCGCCCCGAGGGGAGGAAAATAAAAGCCCTCTTCCTATGGGGGAGAGGGCTTGGGAGAGAGGCCTTATTTTGTTAGCCATTCCACATACTTCATATAGATGAGTCGCGTCGCGGTCTGCATGGTTCCCACGGCTTCAGCGTGAGCCTCCACTGACCTCTGGTAAGCCTCGGTGGCACAGAGTTTCATGCCAAAGCGCAGGTCGTCCTCGGTAAGGAATCGGTAGGCTATGTTCAGTGTGATGGTAGGCAGGTTCTCGCTCAGGTAGGGCAACATCAGGTCGATGATCTTCCTGTACTCTTCCTCGCCCCACTTATATTCCTCGCTCTCCTGAATGCACTGCAGCGCAGCGTCCAGTCTCGCCAGTTTGTAATAGGCATTGAAGCGTTCCACGTATTCGGCAGGACAGTTCGGGTCTACCTGTATAGGCAACAACTGACTTCCCTTGTCCATCTCCTCGGCTTGCCACTTCAGCAGTTCCTCTATGGTAGCGTCCAGTCGTGTCTGTGTCTGCGTCAGATGTGCCAGATAGAACTTTCCCTTTGTTGTCTTGTACATATCAGTGAGTTGGCGCAGTTCCTCGGCGGTGACATATCGTCCGTAGGTGGGCTTCAGCACGTATTCCACCATGTCCGGCATAAACTGCTGTCGAATGTACACGTCCACGAGTTCCTCTGTGGTAAACCCTCGCTTGTTGGCCAACATCTTGTTGGTGACTTCCGTCAATCCCTTCCTCAGGGGTTCCACCGGCACAGTGCATGCGTTGCGGTTACTCTTCACATATCGTGTCAGTGCCTTCAGGTAGGCATCATTCTGGGCCTGCGCTCCCATCACCAACAGGGCGCAAACCATGGTGAGATATCGTTTTATTCGCTTCATGGGCGTAAAGGTACAAAGAAATTGAAAATTAAAAATTAAAAATTAAAAATTAATTCATATCTTTGCATTGTTTAACCTTTTGCAGCGTTGCTAGCCCTCCTCCTCACGGGGGAGCAGGGAGAGGGGCCTTGAATTTGACAATTGACATTTGACATTCGACACTTGACATTTGACATTCGACATTTGACACTTGACATTTGAATTATGAACACTTTCGATTCAATTTTCCGCCGTTGTGGACGTAGCGGCGTACTGTTGCCCAAAGTCTCGTTAGGCTTCTGGCATAATTTCGGGGCCAACGACCCCTACGAACGTTCACGGGAGATAGTGAGATATGCCTTCGAACACGGCATTGTACATTTCGACCTCGCCAACAACTACGGTCCTCCTTACGGCAGTGCCGAGGAGACGTTGGGCCGACTCATGGACGAGGACTTGCGTCCCCATCGCGACGAACTCTTCATCGCCACCAAGGCGGGTTACGACATGTGGCCCGGTCCCTACGGCAACTGGGGTTCGCGCAAGTATCTCATGGCAAGCCTCGACCAGTCGCTGCGTCGCATGCACCTCGACTATGTCGACCTCTTCTATTCCCATCGCTACGATCCCGAGACACCTCTCGAGGAGACGCTGCAGGCCCTTGTCGATGTTGTCCGTCAGGGCAAGGCGCTCTATGTCGGCATCTCCCGTTGGCCACTCCCAGCTCTCGAATTTGCCTACGACTACCTGCGTCAGCGCGACGTACCCCTCCTCATCTATCAGGGACGTCTCAACCTTCTCGACCGTGCGCCGCAGGAGGAGGGCATCCTCGACTTCTGCCACCAGCAGGGTGTCGGTTTCATCTCCTTCTCGCCCCTGGCACAGGGACTGCTCACCGATCGCTACCTCAATGGCATCCCCGAAGGTTCTCGCATGACGAAGGGCCGATTCCTCAAGCCCGAGATGCTCACCCCCGAACTCCTCGAACGTCTCCGCGAACTCAACCGTCAGGCATCACTCCGCAACGAGACGCTGGCCGAAATGGCCCTCTCATGGATTCTCGAGCAGCAAGGCGTCACCTCAGTCCTCATCGGTGCAAGCAGCACTGCCCAACTCGCAAAGAATCTCTCCGTCCTCAAATTATAATAACACAAACTATTATCTATAAACTATTATCTATAAACTATTATCTATAAACTATCACCTATAATCTGTCCGCTCTCACCTGTCTCGACCGAAGGATAAATATTGAAAATTTGAAAGAATAAAAGATTTAAACATTGAAATCTTCATCACTATTTGCACGCATGGGTAAAGCCCTCCTCCCAACGGGGGGAGCGGGGAGAGGGGCCTTATTCTTCATCCTTAATTCTTCATTTTGTTGCGCCTCCGCGCAACAACCCCCCAACATCATCCTCTTCCTTGTCGATGACATGGGGTGGCAGGAGACCTCCGTACCCTTCTGGCAAGAGCCCACACCCCTCAACCAGCGCTATCGCACGCCCAACATGGAACGCATGGCGCAGCTCGGCGTCAGGTTTACCAATGCCTATGCCTGTGCCGTCTCCTCCCCCTCGCGCTGTTCCCTCCTCTCCGGCATGAATGCCGCACGGCATCGCGTCACCAACTGGACACTCCACTACAACCAGTCCACCGACGAACCATCGTCGTCTCTCCTACTCCCCACCTGGCACTACAACGGCATCCAGCCTGCCGATGCCTCACCCCACGACCTCGTCAACGCCACTCGCGTCACTCCCCTGCCACAGATCCTCAAGGACCACGGCTACTACACCATCCATTGTGGCAAGGCACATTTTGCCGCTGAGCAGACGGCGGGTGCCGATCCCCTTCGCCTTGGTTTCTGCGTCAACATTGCCGGGGGTGCCAACGGAGCTCCTGCCAGTTACCTTGCCGAGAACGAGTACGGCAGTGGTCCCTTCCACGTCACCGGTCTCGAGCGGTACTACGGCACCGGCACCTTCCTCACCGAGGCCCTCACCCTCGAAGCCATCAGTCAGATGGAGCAGGCCGTGACGCGTCGCCAGCCTTTCTTCCTCTATCTCTCCCACTATGCCATCCACATCCCCTACGATGCCGACCGGCGTTTCACCCCTAACTATCGCGGAGTCGTCGACCCCATGCTGGGTGTTCCTCTCGACGAACAGGAGATCAATCATGCAGCACTTGTCGAGGGCATGGACAAGAGTCTGGGCGACATCCTCGACTATCTCCAGCTCCACCCCGATGTGGCTCGCAACACCATCCTCCTCTTCATGTCCGACAATGGCGGACAGAGTGTCGATTTCCGTCAGGGGCGCAAGAACCTCGACCAGAACTTCCCTGCCCGAGCCGGTAAGGGATCAGCCCTTGAGGGAGGCATCCACGAACCCATGATGGTCCTTTGGCCGGGTGTCACCCGTGGGGGCAGTGTCAACGCCAACCGTGTCATCATCGAGGACTTCTTCCCCACCCTGCTTTCCATGGCAGGCATTCGCGACTACCACACGGTGCAGCATGTCGATGGTGTCGACTTCACCCCACTCCTTCTCCATCCCCGTCGTCGTCATCAGCGCACGCTGTTGTTCCATTTCCCCAATGTCTGGGTTCGGGGCTATCAGGAGTCCGATGGTTTCGGGGCCTATTCCGCCCTGCTCCAGGGCGACCACCACCTCATCTATTTCTGGGAGAGTCGTCAGTTCCGTCTCTACAATCGTCGTCGCGACATCGCGGAGACGCACGATCTGTCGGAGACCCATCCCCGTCTCCTGCGCCGTCTGGCGCAACAGCTCACCGACTCCCTCATGGCGATGCAGGCGCAGCGCCCCAGCGATCTCACGGGTTCACCCGTACCTTGGCCTATAGAAGCCCTTACCAATAAAAATCGGAAAAAATAGGAAGATGATCACTTACTCCCCCCGCATAATGAGTTCCTAAATAAGTTCGACGGGGGTACCAACTATCATCGTTTACCATACGTTTCATCCATGGTTGAACATAAAGTTGTACATGACAATCAATTCCTGTGTATAACGACTCACTAACAAAAATATGGTCTATCCATCCCCAGTTTCCCTTATACTTATAAGTTCCTTTTGTAGGACGTCGATCATCTGGGGTTAAGGCATTTATTGTTTTTATTCTTCTCAAAGGCTTGAGTGATTTGTCGCGTAGCGTGGCATTAAAATCTCCCATAACCAGCAAACGGCATTGGGGAATATGAACTTGCAATGAATCTATTAAAGAAACTAACGTCCCAATAGCCAATTCTCTGTTTTTACGATTCTCTTTACTATCGCCTGCACGACTTGGCAAATGACAAACAACGACATGCAACGTATCGCCATTCTGCACACGCCCCCATGCATGTAATAAGTCTCGAGTGGGCCGAAGTCCATAGTCAGTTGACGGAATCCTTATGCTTTCATTTCCCACCAAACGAAACATCTGAGGAAGGTACATCAAGGCGACATCCACACCACGCTCATCAGGGCTGTCAGTCATCACGTAATCATAACCCAGCGCACGCAAAGCCCCCATCTTTGTCAATGAAATCATAACACTATCGTTCTCAACTTCCGCCAAACCCACCAATGCCGGAGGCATATCATCACCCGCTCCCATAATAACTCTACTGACATCCTCTACCTTACGCCAATATCGTCCCCATGTCCATTGTCGCTCACTCGTGGGCAAGAACTCCTCGTCCTGCTTCAACGTGTCATCATTGCAATCAAACAGATTTTCCACGTTCCACATCATTATACGATACCTAGATTGCCCAGAAACGTTTAGCGTTGCACACAGTAGAAAAGCTATTAATAATACTCGCATCTCACCTTTAAAAGACAATAATTGCATTCTGTTGCGTCAAAGATAGGGATTTCGAAATAAATAACCTTAAAACTAGAGGATTTTCTAAAATAAAATGTATCTTTGCACTCAATGGCATCTATTAAAACTTGGTTTACCGATTTTTATAACGTTCTAAGCCCGCGCTTTTGTGCCATTTGTGGTGAGAAGTTAAACACAACAGAACAGAAAATCTGTAGTGCCTGTCTTATTCGCTTACCCTATCTACGTCGAACAGACTTTTTGGACAATGAAGTCAGCAGGCTCTTTTGGGCAAAAATTCCTATTGAACGAGGCCATAGTTTTATGTATTATCACAAGAAAGGTCCTAGCCACGAATTAGTCATGAAGATGAAATATAACCATCGGCCTGACCTTTGTCAATGGATTGGTTCTATGATGGCTCGCGATCTCGTTCAGAAACACTATTTTGAAGGTATTGATGCCATCGTTCCCGTTCCTCTTCATTGGATACGATTCATTGAACGTGGCTATAATCAAAGTTATTATATCTCAAAAGGTATTTCTGATGTTACGAAAATTCAGGTTTCAACTTCTTGGGCCAAACGAATCAAGAACAATGAAACCCAAACCCATAAGACAGCGAGTGAACGATTAATCAATGTTAAAGATGCATTTCAAGCACGTTCTCGTATTCCAGCCCGTCACATCCTTCTAGTCGACGATGTAACTACTACTGGGTCTACACTGATTGCACTCGCTTTGGCGATTTTGAAAGAAAACCCTGACGTGGTGTTTAGTGTTCTAACTGTTGGAAAAGCATTAGATTGAGAGAATTGGAAGAAAACTTTTGTCTCTCCCCTTTTTATTTTGTAATTTAGCCTCCGAAATCTGACGATATGGATAAAGAAAGGTGTTTTCAGTTTGAGATTTGCGCCAACGGCGTGGAGAGTTGTATCGCAGCACAGGAGGGCGGAGCCGATCGCGTGGAGCTGTGCGCCGCTATTCCCGAAGGAGGTACGACACCGTCGTACGGCGAGATAAAAATTGCCCGGAGACTGCTGACAAGAACCCGACTGCACGTGATCATCAGACCCAGAGGCGGGAACTTCATCTATTCGCCCCTGGAGGCGGAACGCATGGTGGAGGACATCAGGGTGTGCCGACAGCTGGGCGTGGACGGCGTGGTGTGGGGATGCCTCACCCGAGAGGGGGATGTGGACATGGCGCTGTGCCGACAGTTGATGGACGCCTCACAAGGTATGGCAGTGACGTTCCACCGTGCCTTCGACAGGACACGCAACCCGATGGCAGCACTGGAGGACATCATAGACCTGGGATGCCAACGCATACTGACGTCGGGACAGGAACCGAAGGCGGAACAAGGCACCGACCTACTGCGACAACTGCAGGAACAGACACGGGGACGCATTGCCCTGATGGCTGGCAGCGGCGTGAACGAGGAGAACATCAGAGGCATTGCCGAGGAGACTGGGATCAAGGAGTTCCACTTCTCAGCACGTGAACCGCAGGGATACGACGACCCGGAATTCGGACAAAGAATGGTGACAACGGCGGAGAAAGTCAGGAGGACAATTGAAAGGACCCTCTCTGTCTCTCCCTTAAAGGGCGAGAAATAAGCCTCTCTCTCCCCACGAAGGGGAGACGTAATTGTGAATTAAGAATTGATATAAAATGAAACGAATTGCACTACTCTTCTTGGTTGTCTTTTCTTGCTCTACCATCGTGGCGCAGGACATCAATAAAGCCTTTAATGAAAAGGCAAAACTAGTTGGAAGCCAGTATACTAAGGAAATAGAAAAACTTGCCAATCCCAAGGAACGGGAGGCGATAAAGTTCCTGTATGCTTACATGCCGATAGCCGACATCACGGACTACCCGATGGACTTCCACCTGAAGCATGTGAGACAGAGTTTCCAGACCCGCGAGGAGATGGCGTGGGGCAAACGGATTCCCGACTTGCTGTTCCGACACTTCGTGCTACCCATACGTGTGAACAACGAGGCACTGGACACGGCACGCATCGCCTTCTACCGCGAACTGAAGGACAGGGTGAAGGGAATGTCGATGGCGGACGCCATACTGGAAGTGAACCACTGGTGTCACGAAAAGGTGACCTACGCCCCCAGCGACGGTAGGACACTGGCACCGCTGGCCTGCGTGAAGAACGCACTGGGACGATGCGGAGAGGAATCGACATTCACCGTGACGGCACTGAGATCGGTAGGCATACCGGCTCGACAGGTGTACACGCCACGATGGGCACATACCGACGACAACCATGCATGGGTGGAGGCATGGGCCGACGGCACATGGTACTTCCTGGGGGCATGCGAACCCGAACCCGTGCTGAACCTGGCTTGGTTCAACGCTCCTGCCTCCCGTGCCATGCTGATGCACACCAGAGCCTTCGGCGACTACAGAGGTCCGGAGGAGGTGATGCTGAGGACGTCGTGCCTCACGGAAATAAACCTCATAGACAACTACGGGAGCAGCGCCAGACTGGACTTCCGCGTGGTGGACGAGAAGGGTAAACCCGTCTCCGACGCGAGGGTGGACTTCAAGATCTATAACTACGCCGAGTTCTGCACCGTGGCAACGAAATATACCGACAAGAAGGGTCGCACCTTCCTCACTGCCGGCAAGGGCGACATGCTGGTGTGGGCATCGAAAGGCGGAAAGTTTGGGTACGTTAAAGCCTCGTTCGGCCAGAGCCTCACGTCGTCTGAAATTAAGAATAGCCTCTCCCCAGCTCTCTCCCAAGGAGAGGGAGGAATTCCCCATAATCGTCAAATCGTCAAATCGTCAAATCGTCAAAATGAAATTACAATTAGCCTCAACTATCAACTATCAACTATCACTTCTCAACTCCTGGCTCTGGACATCGTTCCCCCACCCGAACGGGTGATGATGCCTGAGGTGACGAAGGAGATGAGAGAGGAGAACCAACGGCGGTTTGAATACGAGGACTCGATAAGAAGGGCGTACGAGGCAACGTTCTTCAGACAGGAGCAAGGAGCAGGGAACAAAGGGCAAGAGACGGCCCCCCTAAATCCCCCCGTAATGGGGGACTTCTCTGAGGAGCAAGAAAAGTTCCTTGTGACGGCGAGGGGAAATTGGAGGGTGATAAAGGCGTTTATGGAGAGGCACAGCGACCAGAAGGAAAGGGTGAAGACACTGCTGGCGTCTCTCTCCGACAAGGACCTTAGGGACATGCCGATGGAGATTCTGGAAGACAATTTCACGGCAGAAAGCAACCAACTGTGTCCGCGTGTGGAGAACGAAATGATTCTGCACCCCTTCAAGCACTATCTGAGGGAGGAGTTCCTGAAACACAACCCGATGCCTACCGATCCCGCACAACTGGTGAAGTGGGTGAAGGACAGCATACGACTGAATCCCGACACACGAGCCCTGCGCATCGCACAGACTCCCGTAGGGGTATGGCAGTCGAGGGTGACAGACACCCGTAGCCGTGACATCTTCTTCGTGGATCTCGCCCGCAGTCTGGGCATAGAGGCAAGGAAGGATGTGGTGACGGGGAAGGTGCAATATAAGGACCTACCCCAACCCTCCCTTAAAGGGAGGGAGGAGTCAATCGTCAATGGTCAATCGTCAATGGTCAATGCTCCGCTCGGCGACGTCAGGAGACGCTTGCGTAGCGAAGAGGAGCAAGAATGGTCAATGGTCAATGATCAATGGATTGACGTTGACTTTGACGCGAAGGAACAGACGGCAGCGCCGCAGGGAAAACTGGTGCTGACATTTGAACCGACGAAATACCTCGACGACCCGAAATACTACAGCCACTTCACCGTGACTCGTATCACGCCAGAGGGAGGAACGAGTCTGCTGAACTTCGAGGAAGGACAACTGGACATGGGTGGTGGCACCAGCTGGAGCAACACCTTCCGCGACGGCACGATGCTGGACACCGGCACCTACCTGCTGACTACCGGAACCCGACTTGCCAACGGCAACGTGCTGGCGACAAACCGCCTGTTTACCATCGAAGAGGGAAAAAACACTACCCTGCCCCTCATCATCCGACAGAACGACAACGAGGTGAGTGTCATCGGTACATTCGACTCGGAAAGCAGATTCACAAGGATTCTCTCCCCTGCCCCCAATTATGCAGAGGGACCTTTGCCTGTCAGCGTCGTTTCACAGACGGGACGCGGATACTTCATCATCGGACTCGTTGGCATGGGACAGGAACCCACCAACCACGCCCTGCGGGACATCTGTAAGGTGAAGGAGGACTTCGACAAATGGGGACGTCCCATGATACTGCTCTTCGAGAGTGAACAGGAGGCGAAGAAGTTCAAGGCGGAGGACTACGGCACTCTGCCGGAGAACACCATCTTCGGCATCGACAACGACGGCAGCATCCGTAAGCATATCGCGGCACAGATGAAGTTGGAGAACGCAGGACAACTGCCCATCTTCATCATCGCCGACACCTTCAACCGCATCGTGTTCTGTTCACAGGGCTACGCCATCGGACTGGGAGAACAGATGCAGTGGACTATTTTGAAACTGTAAGGAGGCCCCCTTACAGTTTCAAATTAAAAATTAAAAATGAAAAATGAAAAATTGATACGCCCCTAGCACTAAAGTCTCCCCTCGGGGAGATTTAGAGGGGGTCATTAATTCCCTGTGAGTTCGGGCCACCCGTCGGAAGTCCAACTGATGGGGCGCTGAATCAACAGGGCAGCACCATTCTGTGTGGCGCTATATCCATGACAGACGAAGATGTCTTCGCCATCGAAAGTATAGGCTGAACTGTGGCCTGCTGCCTCCCATTCCTTCTTGTCGCCCTCCAGGAAGAGCGTGCCGCCGCCATTGGCCATATCCTTACCCGCACGATCGAGATAAGGTCCTTCCACATTCTTGCTACGTCCCACGGCAACGCGGTAGTTGCTTCTGGCACCACGACAGCAGTAGTCCCACGAAACGAAGAGGTAGTAATATCCACCGTGCTTGAAGATGAACGGTGCCTCGATGGCATTGGTACCAGCAAAGCGCGAAGTGGGATTGGGTTCTGTAGGCTTGTAGTTGGGATCGAAGCGACGAGCCACGGTGCGAGGTTTTACTCCCTTGGCAATGTGCATGGTGGAGTCGAGGCGAGCCAGTTGGATACCGTCCCAGAAGGAGCCCCATACGAGCCACGGCGTATCGTTGTCGTCGATGACGAAGTTGGGGTCGATGGCATTCCAGTTGTCACCTATGAATTTGCCGTCTTCTCCGCGTTTCCTTTCATGAGAGGTAACAATGCAGCCCTCGTCCTTCCACATGTTCGAACGCAGCGAACGGGTGCTAATCAGTCCTATTGCCGACCCATTCTTGCCGAAGGTGGAACAGCTGTAAGCCATCCACCATTTGCCGTGCCACTGGATGACGTCGGGCGCCCACACATGACTTCCGAAACCCGGTACGGAGTCGGTGGTCCATCCGGGGATAACTGTCATTACGGGTTGCGGCAGAACGGTCCACGTCTTACGGTCCTTCGAGGTCATCTGCTGAATGCCCATACCTGTGGCATAGATGTAGTACGTGTCGCCGTCCTTCGCCATTACGGGATCGTGAACCATAGGCGTCTCGGTAGTGAATGCCTCGCGCTGGAAACCGCGACGAGGTCCCTGTGCTGCACCAGTCAGACATATCGTCCCCAGTGCCAATGTGATAAACAACTTGCGTGTCATAACTTTTGTGTTTATGTGATAGTTTCTTTGGTTTCTTACCAAATGCTGCGACTCATCTCCATCAGTTCTTTATCGTGATGCTGACGGGGTTCGCACTTGTTGTCGAGTATCATGGTGACACCCGTTTTCTCGTTGTAGGGTTCCCACTTGGGCATTCCCTTCACGTTGGGATTTCCTGTCTTGATGAAGGACAGCCAGATGCTGCTGATGAGTTTCTCGAACTTGTAAGCCTTCTCCGAAGCCCCCGTCATCTCACGCTGCAGACTTACGTTGTGCAGCATAAAGGGGAGTTCCATTCCATGCGATGCACCGAGGGCATTGCTCTCGGGCTTCCATGTGAAGAGGTAGAGGTAGGCAGGAGCACCACCCTGTGCGGCTTTTGCTGCAGCCTGACGTACTGCTCCGGCACGGAACCCCGTATCCACGTAAGTCATCTCCTTGGGTTCTGCATTGGGATAGGCCTTCTTGAAGGCGGCGATGTACTGGTCGGCACGATTGCCCTGACGCTGACGCACGGCAGCTTCTGCCTCCTCCCAAGTCATGTTCTTGCTGATGTCAAAGGTAAACTCGTTGAAATCCGTGCCGATAAGCATAGGCACATCCTTCGACACAGGCGAGGCAGGATCGAAGGGATGCTGTGGCAGTATGGTGCCATCGACCACTGGCGAGAATCCGGCACGAATGCCACGTTGCCCCAGACGTTGCACGGCATGGTTCAGTTCGTCGTAGGTAAATTTCGAGAAGTCGGCCTGTGCTGTTGCAGGTTGTCCCAGTTCTTGGGCAAGAGCAAGACCAAACTGACGCGTCTGCTCGGGTAATGCCTGTCGCAGGGTTGAACCACTCTGTACGATGGCACGTTTGAAGAGTCCCTTAGCCGAAGGCATTGCCAACAGTGTCGACACCTTGCCTCCGCCTCCCGATTGTCCGCCGATAGTCACCTCATTGGGATCGCCACCAAAGCGACTGATGTTATCGCGAATCCATTCCAGCGCCTTCACGATGTCCTGCATACCCAGGTTCACACTCTGTGCATATCGCCCTCCGAGTCCCGACAGGTCGGCATACCCAAGGATGTTCAGACGATGGTTCAGGTTCACCACTACGATGTCGCCAGCCTCTGCCAAAGCACGACCCTCGTAGCAAGGCAAATCGTGACCCGAGCCACCCGTATAGCCTCCGCCATGAATCCAGACGAAGACGGGACGACGCTTGCCATCGTTGATGCTTGGTGTCCATACGTTCAGCACAAGACATCCTTTCTCGTCCATCGGTTCTGTCACGAACTGGTTTCCGAAGCCGTAGTCCGTCTGGCTGTTCCTGTCGTTCCACCTCAGACTCTCGCCCTGCGGTGCCTGTGGACCATAGACTTTACACTGCCTCACGCCCTCTATCCTATCCGGCGACTGGGGAGGCATGAAGCGTTCCGCCTTGGCATACTGAATGCCCTTGAATGTAAAAATACTACCATCCAGATAGCCCTCAATGGTGCCATAGGTAGTCTCCACACGGGTGTGCTGACCTGCCGTGATAGGCTGTGCCTGCACATAAGCTACTGCCAACAACGAGGCGAGTAATGCAGAAAAGAATGTCTTGTTCATATTTCACGATTTGACGATTGGACGATTTCACGATTGGACGATTTCACGATTGGACAATTTGACAATTTCACGATTTGACCGCTCGGCATCTGCGAAGCAGTGACGCTTGCGTAGAGCAACGGAGCAAGAATTTCACAATTTGACGATTTCACAAATTTACAATTTATGTACCATTTTACTATTTCACTATTTCACGATTGGACGATTTCACGATTGGACAAATGTACAATTTACAATTTATGTACTATTTTATTATTTCACTATTTTCAATGTTTCTCCTCCCCACGGGGGGAGACAGAGAGGGGCTTTAATTTTCTATAAAACCTTCCATAATGGCAGTTGGTGTGCCCTTACTGTCAAATGCGCCCAGTTTATACCCCCCAGGCAAACACTGTGGTTCCCAGTAGAATACACCCCTGCATTTACCATTTGTCTCATAGTGAGCCTCACGGATGACGCGTGTCAACTGCCGGCGTCCCTCCTCCATGATTTCCGGGTGCCGTTCGTCCACTTCGTAACCCGTCTCCACGATCATCACGTCGCATCCGTACTTCTCGCTGACGTGGTGAATGTTCTTGATGCAGTCGGTGATGATGTCGTCGGCCTTCAGTTCGGGATGGCCCTCCATAGCCCAATAGGGATAGAGCGACATTCCCACCATATCGAACTTGCCGCCATATTTAAGCACGGTGTCAAGATTGTAATCATACAGGTCCTGACGGTGCCCTCGGTCCAGATGTACGATAACGATGGCGTTGGGAAACACCTCCTTGACGGCGTCGTAGCCCGCGCGGATGAATCCTGCATACTGCTGTGGCTGGGTCTTGATGTGGCCCATGCTATGGGTGATGATGGGGTTACCCAGTGAGTCCTTCACTTCCCATCCGCGTTCGTTGGTCTTCACGCTCCACAGCATGCCGTTGGTGGTTTCGTTGCCCACCTGCACCCAACGGGGCTCTATGCCGTTGTCCTTCAGCAGGGTCAACACCTCTATAGTATGATTGCGCAGGTCCTGCTTCATCTCCTCGTACGAGTGTCCGAGCCACGCCTTCGGTATGGGTTGTTTGCCGGGATCTGCCCACGAGTCGCCGTAGTGGAAGTCCACCATCAGGTCCATGCCCAGCGCCTTCACCCGCTTTGCCATCGCCAGCAAGGCATACTTATCACAATCGCCTCCACGCGGATTCACCCACACACGCATGCGGATGGCACTCATCTGATAGTCGTTCTTCAGCAGTTCCAGGCATTCCCTTTCGTTGCCCTTCACATCATGGAACTTCTGTCCCCTCCGTTCCTGACCGGCAAGGAAGCCCACGTCTGCGCCCTTCACGAAATCATCGTTCTTGTTCTGTGCCAACAAGGTACAAGTCAGCATCACACATCCTGCAAAGAATAAAGTTAGTCGTTTCATGGTCAAAACATTATCAATTTTCTGCAAAGATACTATATTTCAGTTTATTCCGAATGAACTATTTGCCCAAATAATTGCAAATATGTAACTCAAAGGGTAATTATCGGTAGAAAATGAACGTTTTCGGTAAGCCAAATGAGCAAAATCAAGCTTGCTTGAGCTTTGCCATGGCGGGAAAAGGTCGGAAGAAATCCAACGTTTTCGGTAAGCCAAATGAGCAAAATCAAGCTTGCTTGAGCTTTGCCATGGCGGGAAAAGGTCGGAAGAAATCCAACGAATTGGCAGAGGAAAACAACGAAGCGGCCCCGTTGGAGTCGCTTCTGTGATGAATTAAAGCGTCCCTTCGGCGGGGTTATAGGCATAGCACAATGCCGATTAACGCAAATCAGGAGACCCGAAGGCCTCCTGATTCATTTCAGCATGTAGCACACAAGAAAGTATCAAATGTCTACTTTCCGCTTTTCCGCCTTTCCTCCTTTCGGCTTACAACTCGGAAACGAGTTTTCTGTAACTTCCTCGCTTTGTTCGCTCAATCACTTTGTCTTCACATAAGCGATTCAAAGTCTTCTGCGCTGAGTGGGCATTGGCGTAACCGAATATCTGAGTAAACTGTTCGGTGGTAAACTCATCAGGCAACCTGCGGAAGCACTCGATGAACTTGTTTGAGCGCCGACGCTGTTGTGCTGCTTCACGCAATTGGTCGTCATAGTACTTGCGATGCAGTTCGTAGAACCAGTGCAACTGTGTCTTGTACTGGATATCAAGCACTAGGTTACACAACCTGCGATCTGTATCGTCAATCTGGTAAGTACCTGTCTCTTCGCGTTCATTCCAATGGCGCATGTCGATGTATGGCGCGCTTATGTTTATACCATAGTACGGCACGCGCTTAATAAGCAGCCAGTCGGCTTGGTCGTGGTCATTGAAGTCGGCTATGGCGCGTCGTTCGTCGCACCATTTGTGAACATGCTCAACCAAGGGCCAGATGGGGAGTTCACCCTGACGTTGATCGAGCTTATAGCTCCATTTTTTCAACGTTTCATTGGCTTCAAGGAGGAATTGGTTATTCTCGTTCACCAATGGCATCATTTCGAAGTCGGGTTTACCCATGGGTATGGTTGCCATACGAGTGTCTAACCCCGAGTTAAAGTTGCGCTCGTTCACCAGACGCTTCAATGTGGGAGGAGTGCAGGTTTCAATCTGATTCCAATACACACGGAAGCGTCCGCTCACAGACTGTTTGTTTGAGTAGTGCTGTGAGTCTATTTCGTTGTGGAACGATTTTAGTACCATGATATCGCGGTTCTGCCAACCACCCGATTTCGACATATTGATGCTGTTATCCTTCTCAGCATCTACTGTCACAAGGTGTACGTTCATATCCTCTCCGTCCACCATTGCCTTGTAGTTTATCATCGAGCGTATAAACTCGGTGTTCGAGGCACGCGGGCCAAAGAAGCGGTTGTAGATTTTGTGGCGAGTTTCATGCTCTTTGTTGCTTGCCGTTGAGTCGTACTTTTCCTTCCACTCGTTGGTATCTTTGTCGGCGATGTCGTCAGATTCCAGAATGGGGGTCAGCAACAGGTTTAAAAGTCTATCCAACGTACCCTTGCCGCTCGCAGGGTCGCCCACGCCCAGGATGATGTAGTTCAGTCTGAAACGCTTCGAACCGTCAGCATAGAATTTGTAGTAGCAGAGAGTCATGCACGTACCCATCATACCTGCAGAAGCAAAGAGCAGGAAGGGCCAGAGACGACGTGGATGGGGTGCGCATACTTCACGCAGACAGGGATACTCAGGGAACAGAGCCTCTATCTCGTTGCACCATCTTTCGAAGGGCAGGTCCCTCATGGGGTCACTGTCTTTCGTCAGTTTCACGGGTTGCTCTGTGTCGATGCCTGCCTTCTCCAGTATTTCGGCAAGCAACTTTGGAGTTTGCTTCAGCATTTTCTTGCTTGCGGCAGACTCTACGAGGTCTTCCACTTCGCCTTGCTGAGGTTGCCAATTCTTGACGTAGTCGAGTTGGTAAGCCATGGCAATGGCCTTCTTCGGGTTGTTGTCAACCAACCAGAGTAACCAGTGGGCAGTCTGTTGGCAGAAGGTGGGGTGTTTCTTACCTTCTCCCAAGCTCTCACCGTAGAACTCGTTCAGAGCCTTGATGATAGCCCTCTCGCGCTCTGTAAACGCTGTAGGCTGCGGGGTCTTAGGCTCAGTGGCTTCTGCTTTCTTCTCCTCGATTTTGGCAGGAGTCTTGCTTCCGCTCTTTCGCTGAGCCTCAAAGTCAATCCAACGCTGCACCGTGGGCGACGAATCGCCCTTGGGTGCTTTGCGGTAACGATCTCCGTACTGGAGGTCGTAGTCTGTTCTTAAGATTTCTATCATTTTAGAAACATTTAATGGTTAAACAATTGTTTACTGTCGACATACAGGACGTCGTCCTCACTTGTGAGGAAACTCAGGCGTGAACTATCCTTGCAGGCGTCATCCACATAGTCGAGTATGCCCAGCAACTGAGCCATCTCGTACTGGTTGCAGATGAGGTTGCCCCATTCGGGACGTGCCTTGAAAACAATCTTCAGGCCCTCACCTTTGGCCGAAATGTAGATGAGCAGGATGCCCTCTGCCTTCATGTCGAACTGAGTCTTGATGCGTTCGTATAACTCCTGCGGGTTGCCACAGTGGTCCACGTCGATGACGACGAGCCCGCTGAGGTAGGCGTGGCGTTGTTCACGCCAACACCCGCGCTTTCCTTTGTTATACTTCTTCGTGCCGGTGCTAACGGCAAACTCTGCAGCCTGAAAGCATGCGCCTGGCAGGGAACGCTTGAGTTCGTCGGCTTTGTCCTTGTGAGCCTTGTCACCAGTCTCAAGGTAAGCCTTGTATTCATGGCGAACTTCTGCAACAATGGATTTTGCCAACTTCAGGCATTGCTGCCATTCTTTCCAGCCCATGTGTTCCATCTGAAGCCACATGTTAGTTTGGTAGGTGATGCTATACATTTTTTTCTCCTTTCTTAATGTTGTTAATTACTTTGTTAAACCTGTCACTGGCGGGCAATCTACGCACCACCAATTGCACTTGGCGCAGCACTTCGGCTTGCCAGTCGCAGTAGTGGCTTGATAGGTCTACCTTACCCATAAAGGTAATCTCACCGCTTTTCTCGTTGAGCCAGCACTCAAGCCCATCCTCCGAGACCACACGCAACCTTTCGGGTTGTGCTATAGGTTGTTTGGGCTTCATGTCTTTCGTCAGCGTTGTAAACTGAGCTAAGACATCGGCATACGGGTCTGGCGAGGACACCTTTGTCTTTAGGCAGATCATCCGCGAAGGATCACTGCCTGTCGTTGTCCAGCGTTTGCCACCACCGGCACACGTCTTCACGTTTTGTTGTGTGCTAGGGGCTTCGTTGAACGGCGTAAAGCCGAAGCTGTTGTCGTTAGGGTCGTAGCACCCTGTGCCACGCACCTTGATTTTCTTTAGTTTATCTTTTTCTTGCATAATGAATAATTGTTATAGGGTTTAACAACCCAGGGGACACTATGCCGGCGTTTTGTGCCCCCGGGTTTACTCAGAGATGATTCGCAATCTTAACACCGTAACTACGAGCGCTTTTGAGAATCTTCTGATAGAGGTCCCACAGCATGGCATCGATGTGTGCAATGCCTGTGGTTGCGAGGGCAAGACCGCCGTAGCAGTCCCAAAGTGATTCCGCAATCCAGAGAGCTGCATGGGATTCGAATCCGCGCAAGCTTTCTATAAGTTCATTACGGAGCGTGAGTGGTAACCAGTCGGGGAAAGTGTCTTCCAGAACACTGAGCGCGAGGGGGTCTATCCCTATCGGGTCAATGTTCCTTGCCTCATGCGTGTAGACGGGAAGCCTACGCATCTTGGCTGGTTTCACACTACAGCAACCCTTCATTGCGTTCTTTTGCTGTTTAAACGCATCGGGCTGTTTTGTGCTGCGCGAGGCAGCAGGTTTTATCTTGTTCTTCATTTTAGTTTTTTACGTCGTTCCTTAAGCGACATTATATGTTAATGAAGAATTGAGACGCGTCTCGATGCCTCTGTCCTTTAATGCGCATAGAACAAAAAAGCACCGCCTCAGGGATTTTCCCTTTCGGCAGTGCAAAAATACGGCCTATTCAGCAGCCCTTAAAACATATGATAATATTATTCCAGATAATAAGAGTTGTACAAACGAATACAAATAAAAATTTTAAATTTGTACAAATTATACAAATTATACAAATGAAAAAAGGCAGTAACTTACGTCACTGCCTCTAATTTAATTATAATCCTTTTTCTTTCCTAATGCATTATTCCAGTTCGATTCCGTAGCACTATAAATTTTTGCGGCATGCAATATAGACCACAATTTTCGATTTTTCGAACTTGGAGATAATTTTCTATCTTTTACCTTAATTCCGCAACACTATAGTTTAACATTATTTATAAGTGCCTGAGCAACAAAAAGTTGCCCAGGATTTTGCCATGTCAGAATTTTCACTTACC
>CADCHQ010000010.1:0-139142 GCA_902801325.1 uncultured Bacteroidales bacterium
CGCTTTTACTCTAGGAAAGCTACATTGCCAGAAAAAGACACCCCTAAGTATAATTGACATAACAGAATTAATTCATTGTACACTTGTGCCGTAGTTTAAGAAAGTTAAAAACGTTAAATATTCGTCTTTTTTCCAATTCGTGGTATCTGCGCAGTCATTTTTCTACCGTTTAATTGGCAAATAGTTGATATAAAGTAATTTGCAAATACCAGGACTGCAGCGGCCTGACCTCGGTGACCATCCCCAACGGCGTGACGAGCATCGGAAATAATCCATTTCCGGGTTGTAGTGAACTGGTATCCATCGTTGTGGAAAGCGGAAATACGAATTATGACTCACGAGACAACTGTAAAGCAATTATTGAAACAGCCTCTAATACACTAATAGCAGGATGCCAGAATACTATTATCCCCAATAGTGTGACAACGATTGGCAGTTCTGCGTTCGAGGGTTGCAGTGGCCTGACCAGCATCAACATTCCCTCAAGTGTGACAACGATTGGCAGTTCTGCGTTCGAGGGTTGCAGTGGCCTGACCTCAGTGACCATCCCCAACAGCGTGACGAGAATAGGTGATTATGCTTTCTTTGACTGCAGGGGCCTGACATCGGTGATCATCCCCGAGAGTGTGACCTTTATTGGAAATAATGCGTTCGCCTATTGCGGTGGTCTGACTTCCATAGCCATTCCCAACAGCGTGACGAGCATCGGAAACAATACGTTCTATTATTGCAGCCGCCTGACTTCCATAGCCATTCCCAACAGCGTGACGAGCATCGGAGAAGGTACGTTCGACTACTGCAGCCGCCTGACATCCGTAACTGTTGATATAGAAACGCCTTTATCTATTAGTTCTGACGTTTTCTCCAACCGCGCCAATGCCACACTCTATGTTCCTGCAGGTAGCAAAGCAGCATACGAGGCCGCAAATTACTGGAAGGAGTTCAAGGAAATCATAGAGATGGAAGCCATAGCATTTGCCGATGCTAATGTGAAGGCTATCTGTGTTGCTAATTGGGACACCAACGAAGATGGAGAACTGAGTGAGGCTG
Organism: uncultured Bacteroidales bacterium; assembly: GCA_902801325.1. Lineage (GTDB taxonomy): Bacteria > Bacteroidota > Bacteroidia > Bacteroidales > Bacteroidaceae > Physcousia. The sequence continues at coordinate 1,051 of CADCHQ010000010.1, forward strand.
AGGCAGCTACTGTGACAGACCTTGGAACTGCCTTTAAGGGCAATACGGAGATTACTTCATTCGACGAGTTGCAATACTTCACAGGACTGACGGAGATTCCAAGTCAGGCTTTTATGGGATGTAGTAACTTGACATCAGTTGTCATCCCCGACAACATTACGCAGATAGGATATTCTGCCTTCGACGATTGCTATGCGTTAGCGTCCATTAACCTTCCCTCAACCATCACCTTCATTGACGGAGCGGCCTTCAGCGACTGCCGTAGTCTGACAAGTATTACCTTGCCCGAAGGTATTCCAAGTATTGGCGATTGGTTCTTCGACAACTGTACGGGACTGACGGAAATCGTTATTCCAAGTAGTGTGACAACAATAGGCCAACATGCGTTTCAGGGTTGTACCGGCCTGACTTCCATCGTCATACCAGAGAATGTGATATCTATTAGTGGAAGTACGTTCAATGGCTGTAGTGGTCTGACATCCGTCACCATACCCGAGAGCGTGGCATCGATAGGTGGTTATGCCTTCTACGGCTGCGAAAACTTGACTTCTGTTTCCCTGCCTGGCAGTGTTGGCACGATAGGAGAGCGTGCTTTCCAGAACTGTAAGAATTTGGAATCGATAAATATCCCCGATGGTATCACGGAAATTAAAGGCTATACCTTCTGCGGTTGTGGTTCACTGAAGTCGATAGAGATTCCCGAGAGCGTGACAAGCATTGGAGAATTGGCTTTCTATGCATGTGATAATCTTGTTTTCGTATCGGTTAAGAATGTTAATCCTGTAGCCATTATAGAAGATGTCTTCTCCACTCGCGCCAATGCTTTGCTCTATATTCCTGCCGGAAGTAAGGCCGCTTATGAGGCGGCTGACTATTGGAAGGACTTCAAGAGAATCTTAGAAATGGCTGTGATTGACAACGAAGAAACCTACTACATACAGAATGTAGAAACGGGTCTGTTCTTAGGTGCAGGCAATGCCTGGGGTACACACGCTGTGCTGAAAAATGAGGGCTTGCCTGTGAAGTTCACTCTGTTGCCCGATGGCAGTTATACAATTTATTTCTTGGAGGGAAGCCAGCACGATCAGCTGCTGTTCCGTGATAATGAGAGTAATGTCTATGTCGACTATAATTCCACTTCTTCAAACACCCCTAGATGGTGTAAGTACTGGACCATTACTACCACCGGCGAGGAAGGAAACTACTACATTCAGTCGCTCATCACCGACAGCCGTTATGGACAGAAGGTTTATCCCGGCACATACCTAGGCAACAACCCAACGAAGGAAGCCTATGACCAGGATGGAAACGCCCTCGGTGTTTATAACGATGTTGATGGTAACATCCTCGATATAGAAGGAATGAATGTCACATGGTGGTTAGTTCCTGAAGGTGCTGTTACCCATCCCGGCGACATAAATGCTGACAACCAAGTCTCCATTGCCGACGTGACAGCCCTCGTAAACATTATTCTCGGCAAGGATAACATGCAACCCTACCAGTATGACCACGATGCCGCCGATGTGAACAACGATGGCAGTATCTCCATTGCCGACGTCACTACACTGGTGAATAAGATCCTAGGTAAACCTACTAATTAAGAATTAAGAGTTAAGAATTAAGAAATAGGCGCTTGCAGCATGCTGCAGGCGCTTTTTATGTGGAGGAATTTTTCCTTGACATCCCGAGAGACAAGTGGTGCTGGGCTGAGAATTCAGCCGAGCCGAAATCTCGGCCGGGCTCAATTTTGACCTTTGGTCGAGTCTGCTTACGTTGACCTTCTTGCTCCGGCTTCGCTAGGCAAGCGTTTGCCTCCGTCGCTACGCTCCCCAATGCTAACGCCCCGCTCGGCACTTGTGACGCTTGATTCATTCAAGAACTTGCATTGCCTGTGTCGCCGAGCGGACATTCGTCGAAAATAGGATGCACCTCGGCAATACGACAAATAAAGAATAGAAGTGCTTTGCACTTAGGCTTTCAGCCTTTCATTATAACATCATAGCAAAAACATGTGAACACGTTTTCGCTTTATGTTGCCATAATTTTCTATTCTTTATTTGGTATTGCGCTCGGTTTTCGCTATCTTTGTTCGTCATTATAATATAAATACTATGGAAAAGAGACAATTAGGGAAGACTGGACTGATGGTTTCGCCCCTGAGCTTCGGAGCTTCGTCGCTGGGAGGCGTGTTTCATGATATCGACGAGGGTAGGGCCATAGAGGCCGTGTTTACGGCTATTGAGGGCGGTATGAACCTCATCGACGTTTCGCCTTACTACGGACACTACAAGGCCGAGACGGTGCTGGGAAAGGCTCTACGACAGATTCCGCGCGACAAGTACATCCTCTCCACCAAGGTGGGCCGCTATGGCAAGGATGGCGTGAACACGTGGGACTATAGCGGCCGTCGGGCACAGGAAAGCGTAGGCGAGAGCATGGAGCGACTGGGTGTGGAGCACATCGACCTGATACACGTCCACGACATCGAGTTCCAGGCCTCTCTGCCCGGAGGACTGCAGAAGGTGGCAGAGGAGACCCTGCCCGCACTGGTGGAACTGAAGGAACGGGGACTGGTGAGCCACGTGGGTATCACGGACTTGCAGATCGACAACCTGCGTTGGGTCATAGACCACACGCCCGAGGGAATGGTGGAGACGGTGCTCAATTTCTGTCACTATTGCCTGTGCGATGAGGCGCTGGCCGACCATCTCGACTACTTCGACCAGCACGGCATAGGACTCATCAATGCCTCGCCCCTCAGCATGGGACTCCTCTCGAGTCGTGGCGCTCCAGCTTGGCATCCTGCTCCTAAGGAACTGGCCGATGCTTGCCGAAGGGCCACAGAACATTGTGCCCAGAAGGGTTATCCCATCGAGAAACTGGCCATGCAGTATGCCGTGAGCAATCCTCGCATTCCCACAACCCTCTTCTCTTCGGCCAATCCCGACAACGTGAAGCGCAATCTGGCTTATGTCGAAGAACCCATCGACTGGCAGTTGGTGCGTGAGGTGCAGGACATCATCGGTCCCGCCATGCGGTTGACGTGGGGGAATACCTAGGGGGACTCTCCCCCCGCCCTCCCTGTTAAGGAGGGAGCGGATAGGTGACAAGAATGGTGTAAATATTTAAAATGCAGATGAACACATCCAGTCATAACCACTCTACCCCCTCTGTTAAGGAGGAAGCGGATACGTGACAAGAATGGTGTAAATAATTAAAATGGATTATAGAACTGCTTCACCAGATAGATATGCACTTCTGAAGGATTTTGCAAGAGAGAACCGGCGTAACATGACACTTGCAGAGTCTGTTCTATGGGATGAACTACGTACGTTAGACGTTGGGACTCGATTTAATAGACAACATGTTATTGGTGATTATATCGTGGATTTCGTGTTACAAAGTGAAGGACTTGTCATAGAAGTGGATGGTGGCTATCATGCAGAACGACAGCAGCAAGAGGACGATGCAGTTCGAGAACAGGAGTTAGAACGAATGGGATTTCACGTCATGCGTTTTACAAATGAGGAAGTCCTGTACGATACCGAGAATGTAATATCTCAAATAGAATCATACTTTAGATGAAAACATCCAGTCATAACCATTCTGCTCCCTCCCTAACAGGGAGGGCGGGGGGTGAGTCTCCTTTTATAATCGACGCCCACTCCCACTTATGGCTTCGGCAAGACACTACGGTCAACGGGATGGCCATACGGACACTGCAACCCAACGGCAGTCGCAGTGAGTTCTTTGGCGAAGAAAGACAGATGTTGCCACCCTTCATGACCGACGGACGAAACACGGCAGAGGTGTTCCTGAGTAATATGGATTATGCCCAGGTAAGTGCCGCTGTGGTGGTGCAGGAAGTCATCGACGGCAACCAGAATGCCTATCTCACAGAGGTGCAAAGGAACTATCCCGACCGCTTCTTCTGCATGGGTATGGCGTGGAACCTCAGTGAGGCACAGGCTGTCTCCGGCGCAGGACTGAAGGGCATAGCCTTCCCAGGACACCGCATGCGGGAGTCGCTGTTGACCCTCATGCCTGTGTTCAAGATGATGGAAGAGCGTGGAATGATCGTCTCCATGTGCCTGGCCGATGGCGACAGACAGACTGCCGAGTTGCGCGAAGTCATCGCGGAGTGTCCACGCCTGAAGATAGCCATTGGGCATCTGGGAATGGCCGACCAACCGCAGTCGCCACCTTGGGAGAACGAATACTGGCGACAGGAGATCATGCTGGCACGCAACGAAAACGTGATGGTGGAGTCGGGAGGCATCACGTGGCTCTACAACCCCGAGTTCTATCCCTATCCGTCGGCCATTCGTGCCATCCGTGAAGCCGCCGACCTCGTGGGATGGGACAAACTGATGTGGGGTAGCGACTATCCGCGCACTATCACAGCCATCACCTATCGCATGTCATACGACTTCGTCACAAAGTCGAAGGAACTCACGGAGGAGGAGAAAGCTCTATTCCTGGGCGAGAATGCCCGTCGCTTCTATGGCTTCAGAAATTTAATAGAATTACCATACATTAAAAATATGTCAGAATAATGAAAGCAATAAAGATTTCTGCCGAAAGGCAAATGCAAGTTGTCGAGATTGAAGAAAGTGCCCCCAAGGCTGGTGAGGTGAAGTTGCGCTTGTGCTATGTGGGCTTTTGTGGCTCCGACCTGAGCACCTATCTGGGCAAGAATCCTATGGTGAAGATGCCCGTCATCCCCGGTCACGAGGTGGGTGCTGTCATTGAGGAACTGGGCGAAGGAGTGCCTCCCGTGTTGCAGGTGGGAATGAACGTTACCGTGAATCCCTACACGAATTGCGGTCGTTGTGCTTCGTGTCGGAATGGCCGACCCAATGCCTGCGAGCATAACGAGACGCTGGGCGTTCAGCGCAACGGTTCGATGCGTGAGACCATCTGCCTGCCTTGGGAGAAGGTGATACCCGCCATTCATCTTTCGCCAAAGGAGACGGCTTTGGTGGAACCGATGAGTGTGGGCTTCCACGCTGTCTCTCGTGCACAAGTGACTGATGCCGACGTGGTTATGGTCATTGGTTGCGGTATGGTGGGCATGGGTGCCATCGTTCGTTCCGTATTGCGTGGTGCCGTAGTGGTTGCTGCAGACCTCGATGACGACAAACTGGCTTTGGCTCGCCAGATGGGTGCCTCCTACGCCATCAACACTGCCACTGAGGACGTGCACGCCCGACTGCAGGAGATAACGCAAGGCTTTGGTCCTGATGTGGTCATCGAGGCAGTGGGTTGTGTTCCCACCTACCAGATGGCCATCAACGAAGTAGGCTTTGCCGGACGTGTGGTCTGCATCGGATATGCCAAGAGCGAGGTGTCGTTCCAGACGAAGCTGTTCGTACAGAAGGAACTCGACATTCGTGGTTCACGCAATGCTCTACCTGGCGATTTCCGTGCTGTCATCCGTTACTTGGAACGTGGCACTTGTCCGACAGAGCGACTCATCAGTCGTGTCGTAAAGCCTGAAGATGCGGCAGAAGCCATGCAGGCATGGAGTGAGCAACCCGGTCGCGTGTTCCGCATCTTGGTGGACTTCAATCGTTAATCAAAACTTAAATCCGAATATCTATGAAAAACTATCCGAAAATTGGAATTCGTCCAACCATCGACGGACGTCAGGGTGGCGTGCGTGAAAGTCTGGAAGAGAAGACAATGGCTCTGGCTAAAGCTGTAGCCGAGTTGATATCTTCAAATCTCCGTAATGGCGACGGAAGTCCCGTGGAGTGCGTGATAGCCGACGGAACTATCGGTCGTGTGGCCGAGAGTGCCGCGTGTGCCGAGAAGTTCGAGCGCGAAGGGGTGGGAAGTACCATCACAGTCACCTCATGCTGGTGCTACGGTTCTGAGACGATGGACATGAATCCCCACTATCCCAAGGCTGTATGGGGTTTCAATGGCACAGAACGTCCTGGAGCCGTCTATCTGGCCGCAGTGCTGGCCGCACATGCCCAGAAGGGATTGCCTGCCTTCGGCATCTATGGCCACGATGTGCAAGACCTCGACGACAACACCATTCCCGAAGATGTGGCAGAGAAGATTCTGCGCTTTGCTCGTGCCGCACAGGCTGTGGCTACGATGAAGGGCAAGAGCTATCTCTCGATGGGCAACACCTGCATGGGTATTGCAGGCAGTATCGTCGATGCCGACATGTTGCAGCACTACCTCGGAATGCGTACGGAATATGTGTCGTTGGTAGAAATCTTGCGTCGTGTGGACTTTGGCATTTACGACAAGGAAGAGTTCCAGAAGGCTATGCAGTGGGTAGAGAAGTATTGCAAGACCAATGAGGGTCACGACTACAACGAGGACCGTCCGCTCTTCCCAGGTACTCCCATGACCACTTTCAACGGAAAGGGTAAGGGTAAGAACCGCGAGGAGAAGGATCAGGACTGGGAGTTCACCGTGAAGACGATGATGATTATCCGCGACCTCATGCACGGCAATCCTCGCCTGCTGGAGATGGGCTACAAGGAGGAGGCTCTGGGGCACAATGCCATCTTTGGCGGTGTGCAAGGCCAGCGTCAGTGGACCGACTACAAGCCCAACTTCGACTTCCCGGAATCCATGCTTTGTACCTCGTTCGACTGGAACGGTCCACGCGAGGCCGATGTCCTTGCCACAGAGAATGACTTCCTGAACGGAATGTCGATGCTCTTCGGTCACTTGATTACCAATCGAGGCGTGATGTTCTCGGACATTCGCACCTACTGGAGTCCAGATGCAGTGGAACGTGTAACAGGCAAGCGTCCGCAGGGATTGGCTGCAGGCGGTTTCATCCATCTTATTAATTCTGGTGCAACCACCCTCGATGCCACTGGTGCAATGACTGATGCCGAAGGCAATCCCACCATGAAGCCCCATTGGGAACTGACCGATGCCGATCAGGAAGCCTGTCTGAAGGCAACAAGTTGGATGCCTGCCGACCGCGATTACTTCCGTGGAGGAGGTTATTCGTCGCACTTCCTCTCGAAGGGCGGAATGCCCATGACCATGATGCGCATCAATATGGTGAAGGGACTTGGTCCTGTGCTGCAGTTGGCAGAAGGATGGACCGTTGAACTCGATCCGGAAGTGAATGACATCCTCGACAAGCGAACCGACCCCACTTGGCCCACCACTTGGTTTGTGCCTCGTCTGGACGCAAGCAAGGATTGCTTCAAGGACGTCTATTCCGTCATGAATTGCTGGGGTGCCAATCATGGTGCCATTGCCTACGGACACATTGGTGCCGACATCATCACGCTGTGTTCCATCCTTCGAATTCCCGTGTCGATGCACAACATCAAGGACGAGGACATCTTCCGCCCGTCGGCATGGAATGCTTTCGGAATGGACAAGGAAGGTGCCGACTACAGGGCATGCCAGAACTTTGGACCGATGTATAAGTAAGACCCTCCCCCGTCTCTTGTAGGGCGGGGGCGGTTACTTTGGAAGACTGAAACTTTATACCTTATTTTACTATTATGAATACATCAATGAACGATACATCTGTTCAAGTACAAACTACTCCCTCCCAAACAGAGAGATCGAGGGGAGGGTCCCCCCTTGTAGAACGGAAATACCTCCTCACTTTCATCCTCATTACTTCGTTGTTTGCCCTGTGGGGTTTTGCCAACGACATCACGAACCCCATGGTGGCGGCATTCCAGACACTGATGGAAATCTCTGCTGCCAAGGCCTCGATGGTGCAGTTTGCCTTCTATGGCGGCTATGCAACGATGGCAGTTCCTGCAGCCCTGTTCATCCGCAAGTACTCCTATAAAGTGGGTGTGCTCATCGGCCTCGGACTCTATGCCGTAGGAGCCTTCCTCTTCATCCCTGCTGCCCAGTTCCAGCAGTTCACGTTCTTCTGCGTGTCGCTCTACATCCTCACGTTCGGACTGGCTTTCCTCGAGACCAGTGCCAATCCCTTCATTCTCTCTCTGGGAGCAAAGGAGAACAGTACACGCCGACTCAATCTGGCTCAGGCCTTCAATCCTGTGGGTTCGCTCTCAGGAATGGCTGTGGCTTCGTTCATCGTACTTCCCAACCTCATCAGCGATCGTCGCGATGCTGCAGGACAGATACTCTTTCACGGCTTGAGCGAAGCCGAGAAGGCCAACATCCGCGTCCACGACCTTGCCATCATTCGCGATCCCTATGTGGCTATCGGATTGGTGGTGCTCGTGATGTTCGTCATCATTGCCCTCACCAAGATGCCAATCCTCAAGGGCGAGGGAGAGCAGTCGAAAGCAAGTCAGACGCTTTCTCGTCTTTGGCACAATCGCATCTATCGGAATGGTGTCTTGGCTCAAGTGCTGTATGTGGCCGCACAGATCATGTGCTGGACCTTCATCATTCAGTATGCCGACCACTTGGGTATCGATAAGGCAACGGCACAGCGTTACAACATACTTGCGATGTCGCTCTCGCTTACGGGTCGCTTCGTGGGAACCTACATCATGAAGTACATCAACCAACGTCGTCTGCTTGCCATCTTTGGCGTGGGTGCCACCATCTGCACAATTGGAGCCATCTGCATCGAAGGAATGATGGGTCTCTATAGCCTTGTGTGCATCAGTCTGTTCATGTCCATCATGTTCCCCAGCATCTACGGAATTGCTTTGGAGAACGTGAGTGCCGAAGACACCTCTCTTGGTGCTGCCTTCCTGGTTATGGCTATCGTGGGTGGAGCGTTGATGCCTCCTCTGCAGGGGCTCATCATCGACCAGCAGGAGATTCTGGGTTGGCCTGCTGTCAATGTATCCTTCATCCTGCCGCTCATCAGTTTCATCCTGATTACGGTTTATGGCTATCAGACATATAAAAAGGGGACTCTCCCCCTTACCCCTCCCTGTTAAGGAGGGGGGCGGTTGCATAAAAACTGAGAACCATCTACACAATACAATTTAATAATATATGAATACATCCACTCAATCACATACTGCTCCCTCCCTAGAAGGGAGGGCGGGGGGTGAGTCCGGTTTTGTTCAGAAGCACTATCAAGTGCCCGTGAAGCGTTATTGCCAGACGATGGACCTGAAGGACAATCCCGAACTGATTGCCGAATATCGCCGTCGCCATAGCAAGGAATCAGCATGGCCTGAAATACTTGATGGCATTCGTGAGGTAGGCATACTGGAGATGGAGATATACATCTTGGGCACGCGTCTGTTTATGATTGTGGAAACACCTCTCGACTTCGATTGGGATTCGGCAATGGCCCGTCTGGCCACCTTGCCTCGCCAACAGGAGTGGGAGGACTATATGGCCATCTTTCAGCAGTGTGCCGAAGGGGCTACCAGTGACGAGAAGTGGCAGATGATGGACCGCATGTTTTATTTGTATGAGAAGTGACGTTCGTCTGCCTCATTGAATAAAGCGTTTTGATGCACACGAAGATACGATGACATGAAAAAGCAAATCTTGACACTTGTTACTCTGTTTGTCGTTCAAGTGATAAGTGCACAACAGGGTAGAGTGGACTACGTCAATCCCTTTATAGGCACAGAGGGCATGGGACATACCTTCCCTGGTGCTTGTGCTCCCTTCGGCATCGTGCAACTCTCTCCAGACACCGACACGATACCGCATAATGTCGACGGACACTATCAAGGCAAGGTCTACGAGTATTGTGCCGGCTATCAGCACACCGATAGTACCATCGTGGGTTTCAGTCATACCCATCTGAGTGGTACAGGACACTCCGACCTTGGCGATTTGCTCATCATGCCACAAACTGGTGCTTTGCAACTCAATCCTGGTACGAAAGAGAATCCCGACGCCGGTTATCGGCAACGCTTTTCACACACGACCGAACGTGCGACACCAGGCTATTACGAAGTTACGTTGGCAGACAATGGGGTACGCGCTCGTCTGACGGCGACACCACGCGTGGGAGTGCATCAGTACATCTATCCTGAGACGGCGGATTGCCAGCGCATCATCCTCGACCTGACGCATGGCATCTACAACTATGACGGCAAGGTGTTGTGGTCGACACTTCGCGTGGAGAACGACACACTCATTACGGGCTATCGCATTACCGATGGTTGGGCTCGTTCAAATTACACCTACTTCGCCATCACGTTTAGCAAGCCAGTAAAGAACTATGGGTATCGTAATCGTAAGCCTGAACAGTATGGCGGATTCTGGGGAAAGTTCGACCTTCAACACAATTTCCCAGACATTGCGGGAAGGAGTGTGGTGGCCTACTTCGAGTTTGACCCCAAGGATTGTGCCCAGTTGACAGTGAAAGTGGCTTTGTCGGCTGTTTCGACAGAGGGAGCAAAACTGAACCTGATGGCAGAGGCGGCAGGTAAAAACTTTGATGAAATCGCGGAAAACACGCGTGAGATGTGGGAACGCGAACTCAGTGTCATCGATTGCGAAGGAACGGCCGACCAGAAGGCAATGCTGTACACCTCGCTCTACCATACGATGATTAACCCCTCCATTTATATGGATGTTGATCGCAAGTATCGGGGTGTGGACGGCAACATTCACGAGGCCGACGGCTTCAATAATTACACGGTATTCTCTATTTGGGACACCTACAGGGCAGAACATCCGTTGTTGGGTTTGCTAAAGCCTTCGCGGAACACCGATATGGTGCGTTCGATGATTCGGCATCAACAGCAGAACATAGTGGGAATGTTGCCAGTATGGAGTCTGATGGGTAATGAAGGCTGGTGCATGACGGGATATCATGCAGTCAGTGTATTGGCCGATGCTATCGCCAAAGGTGCCCAGATTGATGGCAACGAAGCCCTTGCGGCAATGGTGGCTACAGCCAACAACCGCTATTTCCCCAGTGTTAGAGCATACCGACGACTGGGTTATGCACCCTATGACCGTGATGGGACTGCCGCCTCGAACACGTTGGAGTATGCCTTTGATGATTGGACCATCTACCATGTAGCCCAACAATTGGGACGCAAGGACATAGAAGTTGAATTCCGTCAGCGTGCACAGAACTACCGCAACACCTATGACCCCTCCATCGGTTTTGCCTCTCCACGATACCGCGATGGGCATTTTAAGTCAGATCTCGATCCCTATCAGACCTATGGAGAGGGCTTCATTGAGGGTAACTCGTGGAACTTCTCATTCCATGTGCCGCACGATGTACGTGGGCTCATTCAGTGCATGGGCGGGGAAAAGGCTTTCTTGGATAAACTGAACCGTCTCTTCGAGATGGATCTGCCAGAGAAATACTATGTCGATAATGAAGACATTACGTCCGATTGTCTGGTGGGTGGTTACGTTCATGGCAATGAACCCAGTCATCATGTACCCTACCTTTATGCTTGGACATCAACGCCTTGGAAGACCCAACAGTGGTTGCGTACCATCATGAACCAGATGTATCGCAATCATATTCGTGGGCTTGGAGGCAATGACGACTGCGGACAGATGTCGGCTTGGTACATATTCTCGGCTATGGGCTTCTATCCTGTGTGTCCAGGCTCTGACCAATATGTTTTGGGTGCTCCTTATCTGCCTTACATGAAGGTCACGTTGGAGAATGGTAAGACAATAGAGATTCGTGCCCCCAAGGTAAGCGATAAAAACCGATATGTACGCAGTGTGCGACTCAATGGGAAGCCTTATTCCCGTCTCTATCTAACCCACGATCAACTCACGCAAGGATGCATCTTGGAGTTTGAGATGGCCTCCAAACCCAATGTTCATCGTGGACTGTCATTGTCCGATAAACCCTATTCGCTTACGGATGAATTGCAGTCTGCCAGTGCTTCCATAGCCCAACGTATGAGTACGCAGTTCACAGCTGAAGACCTCCGATGGAACAGTCACCTGCAGTCCATTACCTTTACTGACCTTGCTCCAGATACGAAGGGGTCGGCCATATACCATTCACTCATTCCGACTCCCGACCCCTACATCCGCAGTGTGGCACGTGAGGTTATGCGTTGCCTTTATTACACACCAGAAGACAGTATGCCTATGCTTCGTCACCTCGACTATGTATTGCGTGATGCAGACGGCATCTCATGGAAGGATGGGGGTAATGGGCGTGTTCGGATCACCTACACCACAGGGCACATCGAACGCTCGTTCGCCTCGTCTGACACCGCACGTGTCGATTTCGAGACTCGTGGAGTGCTGTTGCATGAGTTGACGCACGCCTTCCAACTTGAACCGCATGGCATTGGTCCTTATGGAGGGTCGAATCCTGCCGTGTGGGAAATGATTGAGGGTACTGCCGACGCTGTCCGTGTTGCATGCGGAGGATTTCATGGCGAGAGCGACAGGCCAAAGGGAGGCAGTTATCACAATGGTTATCGCTACATCGGCTATTTCTTCAATTGGGTTCGTCTGACGAAAGACCCTGATTTCATTCGGAAGATGAATCGTTCCTGTCTGGAGGTTGTACCTTGGTCGTGGGATGGAGCTGTCAATTATGCCCTTGGTCCAGGTCACACCATCGATGCACTTTGGGAAGAGTACCAAAGGGATATGAGGGATTGAAAGACCCTCTCCAGTCCTCTCCCTTAAAGGGCGAGGCATTAGTAACGGCTTAACTCCATCACTCCTTAACTCCCATAACTCCTTAATAAAATGATTAATCGCGAACTATTAGAACCCAAGAGTATTGTTGTCATCGGAGGGTCGAACAACGTACACAAACCCGGTGGCGCTGTCGTACGAAATCTCCTGCAGGGAGGCTATCGAGGAACCTTGCGTGTGGTGAACCCCAAAGAAGACGAGGTGCAAGGCGTCAAGGTGTTTCACGACGCCAGCGAACTGCCTCCAACCGAACTAGCCATCCTTGTCATTCCTGCCAAGTTGTGCCCCGATAACGTCGAACTGTTAGCGAAGGAGAAAGGCACAAAGGCTTTCATCATCATCTCGGCAGGCTTTGGCGAAGAGACGAAGGAAGGTGCCGTAATGGAACAGCGCATCATCGACACTTGTGCCCAGTATGGTGCAGCACTCATTGGTCCCAACTGCATCGGACTCTTGACTCGCAACCATCACTCAGTGTTCACAAAACCCATTCCTGCCCTGAATCCCAAGGGCGTAGACTTTGTCAGTGGGTCTGGCGCAACAGCGGTATTCATTCTCGAGAGTGCCGTCATAAAAGGTCTGCAGTTCAACAGCGTTTGGTCTATCGGTAACGGTAAGCAGATAGGCATCGAAGACGTGTTGCAGTATATGGATGAGCACTTCAATTCCGATACTGATTCTCACGTGAAACTGCTCTATATCGAGAATATTACCAATCCCGACAAACTACTGTTCCACGCCAGCAACCTCATTCGAAAGGGTTGTCGCATAGCGGCCATCAAGGCTGGTTCCAGTGAGAGCGGCAGTAGGGCAGCGTCCAGTCATACGGGTGCCATCGCCTCCAGTGATGCGGCAGTCGAAGCCCTCTTCCGTAAGGCAGGCATCGTGCGCTGTTTCAGTCGCGAGGAACTCACCACAGTAGGATGCATCTTCACCTTGCCTCCACTGAAAGGACGCAACTTTGCCATCGTCACCCATGCAGGTGGACCAGGCGTTATGCTCACCGATGCCCTCTCGAAGGGGGGACTCTGTGTTCCGAAGCTTGAGGGACCGTTGGTCGATGAATTGAAGGGACAGTTGTTCCCAGGTTCTGCCGTTGCTAACCCCATCGACATATTGGCCACAGGTACTCCCGAACAGTTGGGAATTGCCATCGACTACTGCGAACAGAAGTTTGACAACATCGACGCTATTGCAGTCATCTATGGAACACCCGGACTCACCACCCTCTACGAGGCCTACGAGACCCTGCACAAGAAGATACTGGAGTGCAAGAAACCCATATTTCCTGTGTTGCCCAGTCTGCATACCGCAGGACCTGAGGTCGCAGAGTTCCTGCAGAAAGGACACGTCAACTTTTCCGACGAGGTGACGCTGGCCACAGCCCTCTCCCAGATTATGCACACGCCACAACCTGCACCGCCAGAGGTGCAACTCTATGGAATCGACCTCCCGCAACTCCACAAAATCATTCATGGCATAGACAGCAATGGCTATGTGTCGCCGCAGACCGTTCGCGACATTCTCTCTTGTGCTGGCATTCCTATGGTATCGGAATTCGTCTCTGCCCAGAAGGACGAACTCGTGGCATTTGCCCAGCGCGTGGGTTATCCCGTTGTTGCCAAGGTCGTTGGTCCCATCCACAAGAGCGATGTGGGCGGTGTCACCCTAAATATTCGCACTCCCAAACATCTCGAACTCGAGTTCGAACGCATGATGCAAATTGAAGGTGCTACGGGTGTCATGGTGCAGAAGATGCTTAGGGGGACCGAACTGTTTATTGGTGCCAAGTATGAACCCAGTTTCGGACATGTGGTACTTTGCGGACTCGGAGGCATCTTCGTCGAGGTGCTCAAGGACGTTCGTTCGGGTCTGGCACCACTCAGTTACGGCGAGGCCTACTCCATGATTCACTCCCTTCGTGGCTACAAGATTCTGCAGGGCACACGTGGACAGGCAGGCATCAACGAACAGAAGTATGCCGAGATCATTGTTCGCCTTTCCACCCTTCTTCGCTTTGCCACCGAAATCAAGGAGATGGACATCAATCCCCTTATTGCCGACGAGCACGATGTCGTAGCTGTTGACGCCCGCATCCTTATTGAACGATGAGGAATAACATCCTTGCTCTTTCATAGACTCAACATAACGCATTCGGGCATAAAAAACAGGGACATCCGTAATTGGGTGTCCCTGTTTGTGTTGTTGTCGGTGTGAACTCTATTACATCTTATCCATCGCCTGCTGGAGGTCGGCAATGATGTCATCTGCATTCTCGATGCCGATGGACAGACGAACCAAGTCGGGTGCAACACCAGCCTCACGCAGTTGCTCGTCGCTGAGTTGGCGATGGGTGTGGCTGGCGGGATGGAGCACGCAAGTGCGGGCATCTGCTACATGGGTCACGATGCTGATGAAGTCGAGGTTGTCCATGAAACGGATAGCATCCTCGCGCGTTCCCTTCAGTCCAAAGGCAATGACGCCACAAGTGCCGTTCGGCATATACTTCTGTGCCAGGGGGTAGTACTTGTTCGAGGGCAGACCAGCATAGTTAATCCATGAAACGCGTGGGTTCTTCTCCAACCATTCGGCTACGCGCTGGGCATTCTCGCAATGACGTTGCATACGCAGATGCAAGGTTTCGAGTCCCAGGTTGAGTAGGAAAGCGTTCTGGGGTGAAGCCATCGAACCGAGGTCGCGCATCAACTGAGCCACCAACTTGGTCGTGTAAGCGCCCTTCCCAAATGCCTTTGTATAGGTGAGTCCGTGGTAACTCTCGTCGGGAGTCGTCAGACCAGGAAACTTGGCGCTATGGGCTTCCCAGTCGAAGTTTCCGCTGTCCACAACTGCACCGCCCACCTGTGTGGCGTGGCCGTCCATATATTTGGTGGTGGAGTGGGTAACGATGTCGCATCCCCATTCGAAGGGACGGCAGTTGATGGGTGTGGCGAAGGTGTTGTCGACAATAAGGGGAACGCCGTGACGGTGAGCCATCTTGGCAAAGCGCTCGATGTCGAACACGTTGCCGCCAGGGTTGGAGATGGTTTCGCCAAAGAAGCATTTCGTGTTGGGACGGAACTCCTTCTCAATGCGCTCGTCGTCCCAGTCGGGGTCGATGAATGTGCACTCTATGCCCAGTTTCTTCATGGTCACACCAAAGAGGTTATAGGTGCCGCCATAGATGTTGGAAGAGGTGATGAAATGGTCGCCTGCCTCGCAGATGTTGAACACGGCATAGAAGTTTGCCGCCTGTCCGCTTGAGGTCAGTACACAACCAACTCCGCCTTCGAGGGCGTTAATCTTCTTGGCTACAGCATCAACCGTGGGGTTAGCCAGACGAGTGTAGAAATAACCAGCTTCCTCCAAGTCGAAGAGCTTTGCCATTTGCTCGCTAGTTTCGTACTTGAAGGTTGTACTCTGGTATATGGGCAACTGTTGGGGTTCGCCCTTAGTAGGTTTCCATCCGCCGTGAATGCAGATGGTGTCGAGGTTCTTTTTCATCTTGATATTTAAAGTTTTATTTGTTCTCTCATTAGGCTAAGCCCTCCTCCCCACGGGGGGAGCGGGGAGAGGGGCCGTTCTTTCACTATCCCTCTGGACTAATCGTTTCCCCCATCTCTGATGCTTCAGCGTCCTTGTCATCGAGTTTGAAGAGCATGAACTGCGGTTTCTCGGCAGTGCAGGGTTCCCAACCCAGACCTTTGCCCTCGCCGTTAGGATCGCTGTACTTGGCGAAGTTCGTCCAGGCGGTAATCATCTTCTCCGAGAGATCCCAGTCACCTTGTGTCCAAGGACGCCAGCAGTGCTTCAGGCTCTTGAATACAAACCAAAGGTCGCTGGAGTGAAAAGCACCCTTTAAGCGGTCGGTAACTTCGGGATGCTTGCCGTCGTCGGGTAGGGGACGGGCAAACTCATAAGCCCAAGCCTTACCGCCCTTCTCTTCGCGTACCTTGCAGAATTCGGCAATGCCAGGTCCCATAGCGCCCATGTCGTTCAGCGTGTAGCCAATCATGTAAGGCACGTCGGCAATGGTTCCCTCACGAGCTGCGTCGTCGAATGTCTTCGTGCAGACATAGCCGTCCACGATGGGACGTTGCATGAGGAAGACGTCGTCCTTTGTAACCATATTATAAAGTTGGCCAACGGTGTACATGATCTCCGTGGAAGCGTGGCGCAGTTTCTCCAGGTCGGTCAGTCCAGCCCAGTCCATCACCTTCTTCGTCTCCGCCTCGCTCTCAGCCAGTGTGGGATTGTAGAAGAAGAAACGGTTCATCGGCGTTGCGGGCTTGGCCTCCTCGCCGTCCTTGGGAGGGATGTTCAGACCACCACCACTCATGATTACTGCCTTGTGGAACAGACCGCGAGCCAGCGGACTCTCGCACAGCGTGCGCACACTGCCTGCACCAGCGCTCTGGCCGAAGATGGTCACGTTGTCGGGGTCACCGCCAAACTGCGCTATGTTTTCCTTTATCCACTTCAGTGACTGTATCTGGTCGAGGATTCCGTAGTTGCCACTCACGTGGTTGGGACTTTCTGCCGACAGTTCGGGATAAGTCATGAAACCAAAGATGCCCAGACGATAGTTGATGCTCACGAGCACCACGTCCTTTGCCGCCCATTCCTGACCGTCGAACTCGGGTTCCGAACCCCAGCCCTCACGATAACCGCCACCGTGAATCCACAGCGCCACGGGCAGCTTCTTGTCCACCTTGCCGGGAGACTTCGTCCAGACATTGAGGTAGAGGCAGTCCTCGCTGTAAGGCGCTTCGTCGCCATAGCCCCATTCCGAGGCATAGAAACCAGGGTAGTGCACAGCCTGATAGCCGGGATGACCAAACTTGTCGCACAGACGAATCGAATCCCAAGCCACCACGGGCTGAGGCTCTTTCCAGCGCAGGTCGCCGATGGGAGGCGCTGCATAGGGAATGCCACGATAGACGAAGACGTCGGTGTGGTCGTCGGCCACTACGCCCTGAATCTGACCACCTTCAACGGTCAGTATGGGACTTTTCGTTTGCTTCTCGTTTGAGGTGCAACTCACAATCAATGCCATCAATGGCAGAAGCATCCATAGTTTCTTCATAATCGTATGATTTAATTAGGAATAATTCATGCTTGCAAAGGTACGAATAAGCGAGAGAATTTGCAAACATAATCAAAGATTTTGTCGCAAGGATGGCCATATAAGAACGAGTTCTTAAAATGGCTTCCCTAAAACAAAAAGACCGATAGGCCTGTTTGCAAATTCCGAGCGTGAATATCTTCGAGGCATCGCAGATGACTCAAAGTTACATAATCGACGGCGAAGCCTACGCAAGCGTAGCCCCTTCGGGTCGTCCGATTACGGCACGCTTCGAACAATTGTTCGTTTGCCATCGAACCTAATCTCGCTCCTTCTCTAATAATTGTATAGTCACGAGATAATTCTCACATACACAAATATTTACCATACTTTTTTTAGTATCAGTTAAATATTTACACGATGCCAATTAGGGTAAGAATAATCAAAATAGTGACAGTTGTACAGTTGTACAGTTCCAAGTGGAGGGGTCATTTGCCTCCTGCCGCTACCTACTACTATTACTTACTTTATTCTATTATTATTTATTTAAAAGTATATTATTAAAAATAATTATATAAACAATAATAATCTTAGACAATAATCATTTCCTTTACCTAAAGTGCCCCCCTAAAAACAACTGTACAACTGTACAACTGTCACTGTGAACAAAGACTAAGTCTTTCTTCTCTTTTTTCATTAGTGCTAGCGCATTAGAGAGGGACTTTTTGCTTGGAGCTTGCGCCACTCGCCGGTGGTGAAGTTGATTTCGAACTGGTCACAATAGTGGAACTCGCACTCCGTGTCTTTGAACGAGATAGGGAAGATGATGGTCTTCGATTCGGGCAATGTGGGGTCCATCCAACGGTCGCCGACATAGAGGTATGTGGTCTGCTTCGTTCCCTTTATCTCCAGCACTGCGGCCGCCTGGGTGCGGTAGGCCAGTTCGTCGCCCACGTTGATGAGTTCCGACCAACCGGAGTGCAGGTCGTTGCTGTAGGCATACTTGCATTGGTTGGGTGCCCATCCCGTGCACGCACTGCTGAGCATGAAATAGCGTTCGTCTACGTGTACGATGACGGGTGCCTCGCGCTTCTGGAAGGGGAAGAGTTGGGTGTGATGGACGGGACTCAGGTAGTCTTCTGCCAGTGTGAAGAGTCCCAGATGCTGGTTCTCCTCGGTGGTGGAGATGAAGTAGGCCAGTCCGTTCGTGTCCACGAAGATGTTGCAGTCGCGGCTCTTGATGCCCATAGGCCGTCCGCTCCACACCAGTTGATAGGCTCCGTTGACGGAATCGCACTCGAAGCAAGCGGCTTCCGAAGCCCCATAGTTGCGCGATTCCCAGTGGCACCAGACCATGTATTTGCCCGTTACGGGGTTGTGCATCAGTTTGGCGCGTTCAATCATGCGGCTGCGTCCCAGTCGCTGGTCGGTCACGCCGTTCTCGATAATCTTCCGTTCGAATGTCCAGTTCTGCAGGTCGGTGGAGGAGTAGAGATTGACATCGGGATTCCACGTATGACTGCGGTCTTCGCCCACCATGTACCATCTTCCGTTCTCGAAAATGAAACCTGGTGCATGGGCCTGCACGCTCTCGCCTTCAGGCGTCATCCACAACTGTCCGTTGCGTATGGTTGTCCACTCGCCCGTCTGGGCATTTACCAACGATGCCATGCACAGCAGGAAAGCCAGCATGGCGATGCTTTTCGTCTTCATATAGGCCTATTTTTACATTTATTTACATATATGACCCTTTAAGGTGGCATTAGGTTTAAATAATGCTAAAACATTAGGTCATGTGAGGCGAATTCGCTATATTTGTGCGACAAAAATCTATTAACATTAAATAAAAAAACACGGATTATGACAATCAGAGATTTGAACCCCAAGGCAGTGTGGGAGAACTTCTACCTGCTGACACAGGTGCCCCGTCCGAGCGGACACCTTGAGAAAGTACAAGAATTTTTGCTCCAGTGGGCAAAGGAACGTGGCATAGAGGCCTTCAAGGACAACGCCGAGAACATCGTTATGCGCAAGCCCGCCACACCAGGCATGGAAGACCGCAAGATGGCCGTTCTGCAGGCACACATGGACATGGTGCCCCAGAAGGTGGACGAAAGCACGCACAACTTCGAGACCGACCCCATAGAGACGTACATCGATGGAGAATGGGTGAAGGCTAAGGGAACCACCCTGGGAAGTGACGACGGAATGGGCGTGGCTGCCATCATGGGCATCTTCGAGAGCAAGAACCTGAAGCACGGTCCACTGGAGGCTCTGATTACTGCCGACGAAGAGACCTGCATGTACGGTGTCAACCACCTGAGTGCCGATACACTGAAGGGCGACATCCTGCTGAACATCGACAATGAGACGTTGGGCGAGTTCGTAATCGGTAGTGCTGGTGGTATCAACATTAGTGCCTCGCTGGGTTACAAGGAAGTGGCTCCGGAGGAGGGCGACATCGCTGTAAAGATAACGCTGAAGAACTTGCGTGGCGGTCACTCTGGACTGGAGATTAACGAAGGCAGAGCTAACGCCAATAAACTGATGGCAAGGCTCGTTCGTCAGGCTATCATCGACGATGATGCCCGTCTGGCTTCGTGGAAAGGTGGCAACATGCGCAACGCCATTCCTCGTGCGGCTGAAGTCGTACTGACCATCCCCCAAGAGAACCTCGACGACCTGAAGGAGTTGGTGGATTATTGCCGCGAAACCTTCGTTCAGGAATATCGTGGGGTGGAGGAGAACCTCTCCCTGACCATCGAAGAAACTGCCCTTCCCGCAGGCGAGATGCCCGACGAGATTCAGGACAATGTGGTCAATGCCCTCGTTGCTTGTCACGATGGTGTGCTGAGAAACATCCCATCCATTCCTTCGGTAGTTGAGACAAGTTCTAATCTGGGCATTGTGAAGATTGAAGGCGGAAAAGTGGAAGTCCTTGTCTTGGCTCGCAGCAGCAGTGAGACTATGATGGAATACATTCAGGAGATGCAGGAGGCTTGCTTCTCGATGGCAGGCATGAAGGTGGAGTACGGCGGTCAGTATGGTGCGTGGCAACCCAACTTCGACAGCCCTATCACGGCAAAGATGGTGGAGGTGTACAATCGCATGTATCCCGATGCACCTGCTCGTGTGGAGGTTTGTCACGCAGGTCTGGAGTGCAGCATCATTGGCGGCGTTTATCCCAACATGGACCTTGTCAGCTTTGGTCCCACCCTGCGTTCGCCCCATACGCCAGATGAACGCTGCAACATTCCCAGCGTGGAGAAATTCTGGAACTTCCTCGTGAAGTTGCTGGAGGAGATTTAGGACCTCAGCGCGCAAGCGCTAATGAAGAATGAAGAATGAATAAAGAGACCCCCCTCTCCCCATATAGAAAGAAATTGTATAAAAAACTACATATAAAAAATACTGTAGACAGATGAAAAGTATAAGTTATAAAGTGGTTCACTCCCCCTTTCTGGGAGGGAGTAGGGGTCGTTTTCTTTTGTTCCTATTGCTCTTTGCCCTTCCATCCTTGGCCAAGAACCAGGGCAAGGAACTCACGGGGTTGCTGCTTTCTTACATGCAACTGGAAGAAGTGCATCCCGACAGCCTCGAACGCAACATCGACAGTCTGAAACTGGTGCGTCAGCAATCGCAGGATACAGCCGAAAGAGCCGTCTATGCTGCCGCCATTGCCCGACTATATGGCGAACGCATGAACTGGCGTTCTGTTGGAACAAATCTGCGTGATTCATCGATAGTTTGGTACGGTCGCGCTTTGGCCGACAAACAATTGTTGGCAGGGACGAAGGCCCGTAAATGGAAACCCTTTGTCGTGGTCGGTAAGGATGAAGGCTACTTCCGAGGCGACATGCTGAACGTGGTCTGGCGAAGTATGGTGGAGCAGATCTATAAGCATGTTCGCGATACCTCGCAAGTGTTGCCGAAGTATGGCGAGATGATTGCCTTCTACAAGCAACAAGGATTGCGGGAAGGTGCCCTCTTGCTGGCTCTCGATTCACTTGGAGAAAAAGAGGAGAGAATCACGGAAGACGACTTGGTGCGCCTGCGCGACGAATATGCCGATGTGCCCCTGTGTGCCGAGGTGTATCTGCGACTGGGCACGATGAGGGAAGACCTGCCTCGTTGGCGAGAGGCCGGGACCTCGGAAATTGAGGCGGCGAACCAGTCGGCACAGCGTTGCCGTGAGTGGTTGCAGGAAGGCTTGCGGAAATATCCGAAGTACAAGCGTCGTGCTGCCTTGCAGAATGCATTGACCGAACTCTCCGACCCATTCTTCGAGAAGAACATGCCCACGTGCGTCTCTCCAGGGAAACAGTACTGGTGGAGGTTCAAGGTACGTAATGTGCAGTCAGTGATCATCGATGGCAAGGAACACGTGTTCCCAGCTCATGATCCCATAGAGACGTTCTGCGACTCTATCTTGTGGACTTCCCCCAAGATTGGTAGTTACAAGTTTACCTTCGTTCCGCGCACCAAGGCAAAAGTGACCGAGAAGATTAAGCCGCTGAATCATTGGATAAAAGTGACAGCCCTACAGGATATTTTCCAAGTGATGCCCGACAGTTCGGTCCGTGTCCTAGTGGTAGATCCGGAGACCGGCAAGCCACAGCCCAACGTAACGGTGAGGGCCTACAAACCGACGGGAGACTTCAAGGACACCGTTTCCTATTTCGTCGGACGAACGGGACTGGACGGCAAGGTGCTCGTCCCCCCATACCGAGACAAGCAGAACAATGGTCGCTGGCGCAGTCAACTGACATACAAAATCTGCAGTCCCGACACAGCTGACTGGATCCTCGGTACGCACTACTTCTATAATATAGGTCAATGGACGGGAAAACCGACAAAGTCCGACCTGCGCACCGAACTCTTTACCGACAGAGCCATCTACCGACCCGGTCAGACGGTGCACGTGAGCGGACTCGCCTACACCCAACTCGACTGGGATACCGAGACTGCAGGCGAGGGCAAACACACGCTGAAGTTCTATGATTCGAATCATAAGTTGGTGGAGGAACGCATTGTGGAATCCGACCAAATGGGTGTGTTCAGTGCCGACTTCGAGATACCCACAGGACGGAAGAATGGCAGTTTCTCCATCGAGTCCGACAGCAGGGAACGCATCTATTTCCGTGTAGAGGAATACAAGCGTCCCACCTTTGAAATCGTTCTCGACGATAGCCTTTATGTCGACGGCGATAGTTGCGAGGTTCGTGGTACTGCCAAGAACTATGACGGCAGTCCTCTTCGTGGGGCTCGTGTGACGGGAACCTATCAATGGCGTACGCCGTGGATATACTATGGAAAGCGTTATCCAAGGAACATTGAACCCATACCGCTCGACACAATTGAGACGGACGACGAGGGACGGTTCGGATATAAATTAAGAATGAAGGATGAAGAGTTAGGAATTGGAGCGAGACGTCAATCCTTAACTGTCAATGTGGATGTGCTGAGTCAGCAAGGCGAGACGCACAACGCCCAGCACTGGTATAGAAGTACCATCGAGCCGAAACCTGTGCCTGAACCCGTGAAGGTGGACTCTACCTTCCTCGTGCGTTGCGTGGCCGACACATTCGCCATAGGCAAACCTGGTCGCATTGAGGTTACCACTAAACTTCATGACATATATCTCTTCTACACCCTCTCGGCAGCCGGTAAGATATGGAAGGACGAGATGGTGCGCCTGAGCGACGAGACATTTGTCCTCGACATTCCTTATCGTGAGGAATATGACCAGAGCCTGGCCGCCTCGTTCTGTTTCGTGAAGGAGGGACGTGTCTATCAAGAGATGAAGACCATTTGGCTTGCGAAGCCCGACAACCAACTGCGTGCCCATTGGGACACCTTCCGTGACCTTGTTCAGCCTGGTCAGCAGGAGGAGTGGCGACTGACCCTTCATCGGCCTGACGGTACGCCAGCTGATGCCAATCTGATGGTGGCCATGTACGACGCCTCGCTCGACTACTTTACCCGTCATCAATGGCACTTCGACATCGGTCGCGGTCACCGCTTCTTTAGCGTTCCTTACCAAGCCGCCCAGCGCATCAGTCTTGGTGTGCTGAATTCAGGCGGATGGTACAACCAGAAGACGAAGAAGGTTCGCGGCATCGAACAGACGTACATCAATCCCGAACTCTTCCAGGTGCGTGCTTATACGCGTGCCATGGGACGCGGACCTATAATGTACAAGGCTGCCAATATGAAGATGGTGGCTTCGGCTGCTCCTCAGGCAGCAATGGTTGAGGAAAGTGCAATGGCTGATGCTGTATCAACGAATGGCGCCGTACTGCGTGAGGTCGCATTGAAGTCGGATAACGACGAAGGCGCAGAGACCGAAGCGGAGGAGACCATCGCTGTGCCGATGCGCGAGAACTTCATTGAGACGGCCTTCTTCTATCCTCAACTGCGTACGGACAAGAACGGACAAGTGAGCATTGCCTTCACCCTGCCCGAGAGCCTGACACGCTGGAACCTGATGGGTGTGGCTCACACGCAAGACATGATGTATACCAACTTGAGCAAGCAGATAGAAGCCCGTAAGGACTTGATGGCTCAACTCTATTTGCCTCGCTTCCTGCGTCCGGGCGACGAGGCGGTACTGACTGCCTCCGTCCGTAATGTCAGCGACCAATTGCAGAAGGGCAAGGGCGTGATGCAAATCCTCGATGCGAAGACTGAGAAAGTGATAAAGTCGTGGAAGACTAACATCGCGCTAAGTGCCCAGAAGGATACCGTTTTGCATTTCCCCTACGAAGCCACAGAAGGCGACTTGATAGTCCGCTGGGCAGTGGAGGGAACGACTTGCAGCGATGGCGAACAGCGTTTGTTGCCCGTACTCTCACCAACCGAACATGTGACTAACACGATTCAGATAACGGCTTACGACCCATCGGTGCAGAACATCGACATGTCGAGTCTGTTCCCAGAGGGCGTGACAAACCGACGTCTCACCCTTGAATACACCACTCACCCCGAACAGTACGCCCTGCAGGCTCTTCCTGCTTTGGCTCGTGCCAAACGTAACGATGTGCTCTCTCTGGCAGCGGCTTATTATGCAGGGGAGTTGGGAAAGGCCTTGGGCGTGGAAATGCCTGACAGCACGGAGTCTTATCTGGAGAAGATGAAAGCGTTGCAGGACGATAATGGCGGTTTCCGTTGGTATCCCGAGATGCCCACCAGTCCGTATCTTACTCGCGAGGTGTCGTTCCTGCTGACACGTCTCTACATGCTTACCGGGAAGAAAGTTGCCGAGCAGGTGAACACTAAGGCGATTCATTATTTGCTTGACCAACGCATAGATTCCACATACCTCTCTGCTGCCGACCTCCGAAACCTGTATGTGGCGTTGTACAGCGGAGTCCGACTCTCGAAGGAAGAGCAAAAGAAGGTGGACTTCCTGCTGAAACTTGCCAAGCGTGAGGATGTGGAGGAGGACGGTTACGAGCGTCAGGCTTTGCTCGCCATCGTGCTGAAACAGGCAGGTGCCGATCGTAAGGCACGCAAATGTGCCAATGCCTTCCGCAAGTACATCGTTTCGAGTCCCGATCGGGGTTCTTACATCGAATTCCCCAAGGGCTCGTTTGCCAGCGTCGACCGCAAGTTGCACATTCACGTTCAGTTGATGGAGGCCCTGCAAAGGATGAATCCTGCCGACACCCTGCTTCGAGGTATGCGTCGCTATCTGCTCCAGCAGAAGCGCACCCAAGAGTGGTCGACTCCCGTCAACTCGGCGAATGCTATCTTCGCTTTGCTCAGTAAAGCCCCTCTCCAAACCTCTCCTTTAAAGGGCGAGGTTTCCTCCCTCCCTTCAAGGGAGGATCGGGGTAGGTTAAAGGACCTGCTGACGTTGACCCGCAAGGGAGTGACGGTTCAGAACTTTACGGCTCAGGATGACACTTTGGGTTATCTGCGCGATTCCCTTGAGATTGAGGATGGGAAACTGCCTGTCCGTCTGCGTCTGCAGAAGTTCTCGAAAGGCGAGAGTTGGGGCGGTGTGTTTGCTGACTTTGACCAACGTTTCGACCAAGTGGAGGCACATAGCGAAGGACTTTCTGTTCGTCAGGAGTACCCCACAGAGGCGAAGACGGGCAACCGATACACCGTACGCTATTACATTTCTGCCGATCGTGATTACGAATATGTCACACTCGTTTGTCCCCGTCCAGCCTTCACAGAACCCGTCAATCAGCGTTCGGGCTACGGATGGAGTGGACGTTCCACGATAGGTTGGGCTGGCGGACTTAGCTATTATCGTCAGGTTCACGACGCGACCACGGAATTCAGTTTCTGCCAGATTCCGCGTGGCGATTACCTTATCGAGGAGACGCTTTACGTGGAGCGTGACGGACGCTATCACTCGGGCATTGCCGTCATTCGTTGCGAGTATGCCGAAGAGTTCCAAGGACATAGTGGGGACAACGTGGTTGTAGTGAAGAAATGATGAAGTAGAGGACCCTCCCTTCCCCTCCCTTAAGGGCGGGAAATACTATAGTAAAGTTTGAAAATATGAATATCCTCGCAAACATGTTTAGAAAGATAACTCAGCAAACATCGAGACTATCTACTCCCCTCCTTTATAGAGCGACTGGGGCCATAGAAAATCCACTAAATGTGGATTCAGCCCCACAAAGGGGAGCGGGTCACCACTCGCGACGGAGGGCAGGGTTGGGGGTGAGTCTTCTTCTCACTCTTGTTTTATTGATGGGGTGCAAGGACGACAAACCCACGTTGCCTGACGCCAAGGGCACTCCGTCGGAGTTGCTTGTGGTGATTCCTTCGTCATTGGTGGATAGTGACATTGCCGACACGCTGCAGACCATAACGGATTGCGATGCGCCAGGACTGGGTTCTGCAGAGCGCATCTTCCGTACGATGACCATTGGTGAGCGAGGCTATGAGAAGGTGTACAAACTCATGCACAGCCAGTTGCGTGTGGAACTCGATCCTTCCCAGCGCAAACCTGCTTTGGGTGTAGCCCGGGATGTCAATGCCCGTCCGCAATTGCAGTTGGTGGTAAAAGCAGCATCGCCGGTCGACCTCCGAAAGTTTCTGAGTCGCAATCGTGAGCGCATTCAATATCTCATTCTCGATTTCCAACTCGAGCGCTATGCCGATGTGCTTCGTGGAAAGCATAGCAAAAAGGTGATGACAGAGATGCGTCGCTTGGGCTATGATGCTTCGATGCCTGTTGATATGCAGTCGGCAAAGCGAGGCAAGGACTTCTTGTGGGCATCGTCGAACCGAGGTGGCGACAAGGACATCAACTTTGTCTTCTACACCCTGCCGTGGTCTGGTGAGGATCTCTCGGATTTGGACTTTTATGTCCAGAAGCGCGATTCGGTGATGCGGGCCAATATTCCCGGTCCTCAGGAGGGGCAGTGGATGCAGACTTCCCGCACGCCAGAGGGAGAACCCGTTCTGTGGCCCATGCTGAGGCATGATGAGGACGGCAACTGGCTGGAGGTTCGCGGTTTGTGGGACATGCACGGTGGTTTTATGGGCGGTCCGTTTGTGGCTCGGGTTCGGGTGGACAGCGTTGCCTGTAAAGTCATTTGTGCTGAAGGTTTCGTCTTTTCTCCCAACAGTGCCAAGCGTGACCTCCTTCGGTCTGTGGAGGCCGGGTTGCGCACGTTACGCAAGCTGTAGGTCTTTATGTAAGTCTGTCAAAGATCGAACTTAGGTCTTCTGTATTTTTCCCTTATGTCTTGCGCGCCTCGAACATAGGTTCGTTATCCTTCGAATGGCCAAGTATCTCGGGGTGTGTCGAACAGTTGAACATCTCGTCGGAACTATTCTAAGCCCCCTGTTTTACAATACAAAGTTACTGCTTTTCGCAGGAGCATGCAAGAAAAAGCGTGGCAGGCAACTAAACGGGCAACTAAACGGGGGGTGTTTTGTTGCCCGTTTAGTTATCCTAAAAGTCCTTAAAACTCTTAAAGTTCCCCCCCCCATAGTCCAAAGGTCTTCAAAGCCCTAAAAAGGCTTCCAAAGCCCTAAAAAAGCCTCCAGTTGGCCGCCCGAGTGCCCTCGAAATCGTAAGTTGTAGTGCTATCTTATGCATCCAATGATATTTGCTTGATTTTTATAATTGCTTGTGTGTCAGCGCGTTGCATTGTTGCATTTGCAATAAGGAAAATTTAGTATGGGCCTCTTATATATTATATATATATCAATACACATAATTATAATATAGGGCTTCTTTACTCTTTTTTTCCTTATTGCAAATGCAACAATGCAACATTTTCTAGTAAGTGAGAGCTGTACAGGTTACTATAAGTCAAAAAGTGCCCATTTCATCGAAGAAATCGCTCCTCATCCGACCCTCTTGGGCGAGGAAAAGCCCATTCCTCGTTCTCAAAATTCTTTTATTTTTGATTATTTTGATGGTTTATGTCGCGTTGATTATGGCATTTCGATTGTTTTTCACCATCTCTGGCTTCGTTGATTATGTATCTTTAACCTTCGTTCCTCGGTTGAAAATAGGTTTCATCTCGGCAATGCTCAATTTTAAAGCGTTCTAGCTTCGCTACTGACCTATTGGTCTTATGCCTCCAATAAAATCAAAAATGCATACAGGTCTGCCCTTTTGATTTTTTTGAATGCATTATGCCGCTTTAAATTTGGCATTTCACTCGATTTACACTATCTTTGCCTCCAATATGAGACGAATATATACCTTATTAATAAGTTTTTTGTGCGTGTGCACGTCGATGGCACAGCCTCGGTTGGTGTGCGAGAATGCGCGTCAGAAAGTGGGCGAAATCATCTTTATGACACCTAAAACCGTGAAGTTTGAGTTCCGAAATGGCGGTTCCGACCCTTTGGTTATTACCGAGGTACATCCTTCCTGTGGTTGCATCAGCGTAAAGTATACCGAAGGGGCAATCGCAGCTGGACAAACTGGCATTATAGAGGCAACGTATGACGCTCGGATGCTGGGGACTTTTTATCGCGAACTGGCGGTTTACACCAACGAGCAGGAAGCTCCTACGTATCTTGCCTTTGAAGGTAGGGTGGTGGAACGCTTGCTCGATTACGACGGCGATTTCCCCATCGACCTTGGCAATGTGAGACTGAGTTCGAACTATGTTGAGTTTGACGACGTGAATCGAGGTGACAAGCCTGTGGTGGAACTGCAGGTGGCGAATCTGGAGCATGGAACCTACGAACCGCAACTGATGCACCTGCCTCAGTATCTCTCTGCCGAGTATCTTCCTCCAGTAGTGCAGTCGGGGCGCATTGGACGCATACGTCTGACACTCGACAGTGAACGTCTGATGATGGACGGCCTGAACCAGACGAGCATCTATCTGGCTCGATACATGGGAGACAAGATTTCGGACCAAAACGAAATCGTGGTATCGGCCATCCTGCTGCCTGCCTTCCGTGACTTGACTAAAGAAGGACTGGAGAAGGCTCCGCACATCGTGGTGATGGACGGAACTGAGATGGTGGAGGATGTGGCTCAACTGCCCATGAACGGAAAGAAGAAGGTTACGAAAGTCTTTAATGTCACGAATGTCGGGGAGGAAACGCTGTCGGTAAGTGCGGTGCAGGTGTTCAACAGAGCCCTGACGGTTAGCCTGTCGGACCGCAACATTGCCCCTCACCAGACGGCTAAACTGAAGATTACGGTCGATGCCAAGCAACTGGCAAAGGCCAAGAACGGACCTCGACTGCTCATCATCAGCAACGATCCGCGACACGCTAAGACTCTGCTTGACTTGAATGTGGAATAAGATATGGAACATCCTGAAAACAGCGAAGAATACAAGGGACTGACCGTGAACAGCGGTGTGGGACCGGTCTCCATCGTAAACCCATATTTGAAACGTGGGCGCTTTGCCCGTCGCCGACTGACGGCCGACGACTATGTGGAAGGCATACTGCGAGGTGAGTCTGCCATACTGGGTCAGGCTGTGACATTGGTGGAAAGCACCAACCCAGAACATCAGCAAGTGGCTCAGGAAGTCATCGAAAAATGTCTGCCATACAGCGGAAAGTCGGTGCGCATAGGCATTAGCGGCGTCCCCGGGGCTGGTAAGAGCACGAGCATCGATGAGTTCGGAATTCACGTTCTAAAGGAGTACGGGGGCAAGTTGGCTGTGCTGGCCATCGATCCCAGTTCGGAACGCACGAAAGGAAGTATTCTGGGCGATAAGACGAGGATGGAAAAACTCAGCGTTCACCCCGATTCCTTCATTCGTCCTAGCCCCTCGGCAGGCAGTCTGGGTGGTGTGGCCCGTAAGACCCGCGAGACCATCATCCTCTGTGAAGCAGCAGGTTACGATAAGATATTCGTGGAAACGGTGGGTGTTGGACAGAGTGAGACCGCCTGTCATTCGATGGTCGATTTCTTCCTACTCATCCAACTGGCAGGCACGGGCGACGAGTTGCAAGGCATCAAACGAGGCATCATGGAGATGGCCGACGGCATCGTCATCAATAAGTGCGACGGCAACAACGTGGAGAAGTGCCAGCTGGCTGCCAATCACTTCCGCAACGCCCTGCATTTGTTCCCACCAACGGAGAGCGGATGGATGCCCAAAGTACTCTGCTATTCAGGCTTCTATGGCCTGGGCATCAAGGAGGTTTGGGATATGATATTCGAATACATTGACTTTGTAAAGGCCAACGGATACTTCGAATACCGACGCAACGAACAGGCCAAGTATTGGATGTATGAAAGCATTAACGAGCAATTGCGTAACAACTTCTACCAGAATCCTACCATCGAGGACATGCTGAAGTTGTCGGAAAAGAGTGTGCTGGCAGGAGAAAAGACGTCATTCGTGGCTGCCAAGCAACTGCTCGACACGTATTTTGCACTCCTCCATTAACCATTTTGGGGTGCTCGTCGCTCCACAAATTCCTAAAGAATGACATTCTATCAGCCAACGGGGTTCTATCTCGTTGGCTGCATCTATCATATAACTATGAGGGTTCACGCTACGGCATTCGTCGAAAAGAACGCGGCCGTTGCTCGATTTCTTTCCGCATACAAATAGCACCACATCGTGGCGTGAGGCAAACTCACGGATATGAGGCATGCGGTTGGCCACCTGACGGCAAATGGTGTCATAGTACTTAAATGTGGCCGTGGGGGAGATGTGCTGACGGATGTATTCGACAATCCGGCGGAACTCTTCCAGGGGTTTTGTCGTCTGGCTATAGAGGTAAATGTCGCGATTGAAATCGAGGTTCACCACATCCTCTGGTTTCTCTATGACGATGGCAGTGCCTTCAGTCTGCCCCACCAGTCCCAGCACTTCGGCATGTCCGGGCTTGCCGAAGATGACGATTTGTCCGCGATGTGTGGAATCGTTGTCATATTCCCGTTTAATGCGCTCCTGAAGGTGCAGCACCACTGGACAGGTGGCATCAATGATTTCGATGTGATTCTCCTCGGCACGGTGGTAGGTTTCAGGCGGTTCACCATGAGCGCGAAGGAGTACGGTGGCGTCTCGTAGCTGGTCGTACTCTTCGTGTCCGATGGTCTTAAGTCCCATGCGCCCAAGGCGGTCACACTCCATAGAGTTGTGTACAATATCGCCCAGGCAATAGAGGGGTTGGGTGCTGTCGGCCAGCACTTCCTCGGCCT
This sequence comes from uncultured Bacteroidales bacterium, assembly GCA_902801325.1. Taxonomy (GTDB): domain Bacteria; phylum Bacteroidota; class Bacteroidia; order Bacteroidales; family Bacteroidaceae; genus Physcousia. The sequence goes on from CADCHQ010000010.1 coordinate 32,268, forward strand.
TGCCTATGGCGCGTGTTACGCCGAAGCAGAAGCCACTGCCTTGGTCAATCTCGATGGTCATGGCTTTATTCGCAGGCCACTCGGATGTATTCGCCTATGAGCCAGCCCTTCTGCTCATCAATGGTCATGTGACTGTTGTCCAGAACAATTGCATCTGGGGCTTGGCGCAGAGGACTGATCTCGCGGTGGGTATCGATATAGTCGCGTTCTTCCACGTTGCGCAGGATTTCCTGAAAGTCGCATTGTTCACCTTTGGCCGTCAGTTCGTCGTAACGACGCTGGGCACGAATCTCTGCCGATGCCGTAACGAATATCTTCAGTTCTGCATTGGGGAAGACGGTGGTGCCGATGTCGCGTCCGTCCATAATGATGCCTCCCTCTTGTCCCATGCGCTGCTGCTGACGAACCATTTCCTCGCGCACAAACCCCAATGTGGCAATGGGACTTACGTGGTTGCTTACCTCAAGGGTGCGGATGCGGTCTTCCACGCACGTACCATTAAGATAGGTATCAGGGCGGCCACGCTCAGGATTGAATTGGAACGAAATTTCAATATTGCCCATTTCAGTACGCAGGCGTTCCTCATCGATTTCTTCGCCTTGAATGATGCCATTGTCCAGCGCATAAAGGGTGACAGCACGATACATGGCGCCGCTATCGACATAAACGTAACCTATTTCACGAGCCAAATCCTTGGCCATTGTGCTCTTTCCGCATGACGAATACCCGTCGATGGCTATTGTTATCTTTTTCATAGTGTATTACTTTTGTTCTAGATGTTCTAGTCTTTCTAGATAATCTAGTTTTACTGGTTTAACGATTCTATAAACTATAGCCCACGCTAAGGGCCAAGGTGTGGGCGCTGACGTGGTATTTTGCGTAGGCCAAACCAACCTTTATCTTCTTGATGTTAAGCCCGGCACCAAACGACAAACCTGCTGCCCTGCTGCTTCCTGCCGCCTTCATTTCGTAGGCTCGACGGAAATTGTAGCCGGCGGCAAAATAGAACTGGCTGGTCGGGATGATGTCGATGCCCACGTTGAAGTGGTTCATGAGAATGCTGCCGCCCTTAGGCTTCTTGCTCACATGATAGAAGTACTTACTGCTCCATCGGGTGAGGTCGGTCAAAGTGACGCTGAAGCGAATGGGAGCATGACCAAGACTCTTGGTGAAACCCACTTGCAAGTTGAACGGCATGCGTTCGTGCTTGTCGCCAAAGGCCTTTACTTGTCCGCCCAGATTGGCAGCAACAGCAGAAAACGAGAAGTCGATATCTTCATCATAGTAGTTCAAACCCAAATCAACGGCAAGGCCAACGGAGGTGTAGTCGGCATATTTCGAATAAATCATCTTTCCCGTGGCTCCACCAACCCATCGTTCACTAAGGGCGTAGCTGTACATACCGTTGAAGGCCATATCTATGGCTCTCATGTCGCCAATGATCTCTCCCGTTTCCAGCGTCTCTTTCATCTTCCCGTACCCGACAAACTGGATACCTGCTCCCCAGGTTCCACGCTGGCCTGCCAAGCGAACAAAAGAGGCACTGCCAGTCTTCGAACCTTTCATATAGGTCATGAAATTCAGATTCATCGAGTTGTTGCTAACGCTGGCAAGCAAGGCTGGGTTTTGGAAGATAAGTGAGGCGTCGTCCTCGATAAGGGAAATGTTCTTTCCTCCTAATGCCGTTGCATGGGACGAGGTGGGAAGGCCTAAGAAACTGAATACGCTGGTACTTTCTTGCCCCCATGCAAAGAGGGAGCAAATCAGGCCAAAGGACAAGAAAGATTGCCGTAGTGTCATGCGTTTATGTGATTTTGCCTCCAAAGATACGTTTTTTTTAATTATCTACCTTAATATAAACGCCAAAACTCGTAGAAAAGTTGTATAGAAACCTTAAAAAAGTATTAAATGAAAAAAAAAAGGACTGAATTGGGAACGTAAATAAAAAAAATGTGTTACATTTGTTCCCGAAGTAAGTAAAAATTAACATAAATCGATATGGAAAACGTAGATAACAGAACAATCAACGACGAACTGAAGGGTCAGTCGTGGACCAGTTTGCTGATTGGTTACGTACTCGTCTTGGCAGCCATCTTCGTGGCTTTCGAGTGGACCCAACGTGAGATTAAGATTGATGAGAGCAATGAGCCTATCTATGATATGGCCGTTGAAGAAGACATGATTCCTATCACCAAGCAGGAACAGCCCATGCAGGCTCCTCCTCCACAGGCTGCTCCTATGACTCCCGAAATTCTGGAAGTGGTGGATAACAAGGAAGAACTTGTCGAGGAAGAAATCCAGACTACTGAGGAAGTCAACCAGAGCATTGTTTCGACTCCTGGTACAGGTGCTCCCACAGCAGTGGTTGCTGGTCCTCCTGCTCCCGTGGTTGAGGAAGTCGATGACGACCGCATCCTTGACGTGCCTGAGGAGAGCGCAGAGTTCCCCGGTGACGTTTATGCTTGGTTGCAGAAGAACATCAAGTACCCACCCATCTGTCAGGAACAGAACATTCAGGGCCGTGTGTCAGTTCAGTTCGTCATCAACAAGGACGGTTCTATCGTTGATGTGAAGGTGCTTCGCTCGCCTGACGACCATCTGTCGAAGGAAGCTGAGCGCGTGGTTAAGGCTATGCCTAAGTGGAAGCCCGCACGTCAGGGTAACAAACCCGTTCGTATGCGTTACGTTCTTCCCGTAATGTTCCGTTTGAGCTAGTTGTTTCATAATTATAAGCTTTGTTTGGGGGCTGTCAGTTTCGGCTGGCAGCCTTTTTTAGTAAAAAACTCTATTATAATAATATATAATGTATACGAGTGCACAAATTCTGGAGAAGGTGGAGCAGGCATTAGGTTCACTGCCCTATGAACGTAAGCCCGAGGGACTGTATGCCCCCGTTCGATATGTCTTATCCTTAGGCGGAAAACGCATACGTCCCGTGCTCATGCTGATGGGTTATAACCTGTACAAGGATGATGTGGAGCGCATCATGATGCCTGCCCTCGGACTTGAGACCTATCATAACTATACACTTTTGCACGATGATTTGATGGATCGTGCCGACGTTCGTCGAGGACACGCTACGGTGCATCGTAAGTGGAACGAGAATGCTGCTATTCTGAGTGGCGACTCCATGTTGGTTCTTGCTTATCAACGTATGGCACAATGCGATGCAGCCATCTTGCCTCAAGTGATGGGACTTTTCACTGAGACGGCTTTGGAGATAGGGGAGGGGCAACAATACGATATCGAGTTTGAGACTCGTAACGACGTTACTGAGGACGAATACATCGAAATGATTCGTTTGAAGACTTCGGTACTTCTGGCTTGCGCACTTAAGTTGGGAGCTATGTTGGCAGGTGCTCCTAAAACTGATGCCGAGATCTTGTATGACTTTGGCGAACAGATTGGACTCGCTTTCCAGTTGCAGGACGATTATCTGGATGTGTATGGCGACTTCAAGACTTTCGGTAAACGTATTGGTGGTGACATCTTGTGCAACAAGAAGACATACATGCTCATTAATGCCCAACTACTCGCTAACGACAGCCAACGTAAAGAGTTGGAACATTGGTTGACGGCTAAGGACTATGATGAAGAGGAAAAAATAAAGAGTGTGACACATCTCTATGACGAGATTGGCATTCCCCAGATCGCTCGAAAGAAGATAGAATACTATTATTCTTTGGCCGAACAAAGTCTGGCAAATGTAAATCTGCCTGAGGAAAAGAAGACCCTTCTCTGGCAATATGCTCAGCAAATGCTTAATCGCCAAAGCTAAATTTCAACTCTCCGTTCGCCGACGATAGAAGACATTTGCATAGTGCAGCGGAGTAAGAACTCTCAACTCTCAACTCTCAACTGTCAACTGTCAACTCTCAACTTTGATCGACACCCACAGCCATATATACGAACCTGAGTTTGATGAAGACCGCGAACAAGTCGTATCGCGAGCTCGTGAAGCAGGAGTGGAAATGATACTCTTGCCCAACATCAATGCCGAATCCATTCGGCCAATGCTCGACTTGTGTCGTCAATATCCAGACTATTGCTTTCCCATGATAGGGCTGCATCCGGAAGATGTTCGCGACGATTATAAAGCTGTACTCGCGCAGATGCATGAACAACTTCAGACTTCCAATCCATATATAGCAATTGGTGAGGTCGGACTCGATTTCTATTGGGACGAAACCTATCGCAATCAGCAATTGGATGCTTTCGAACAACAAATTATGTGGGCCAAGCAATATAATCTGCCCTTGGTTATTCATAGTCGGAAATCCCATCGAGAGTTGGTTGATATGATGGAACGACATAGAGGAGACTCCTTGCGTGGCATCTTCCATTGCTTTGGAGGAACACTGGAGGAGGCTAATGAACTGCTTTCTTTCCCTGGTTTCGTCTTAGGAATAGGTGGAGTGCTGACTTATAAGAAGTCCACACTGCCGGAAGTCTTGCGTGAAGTTCCTCTCGAACGAATTGTTGTAGAGACGGATGCGCCATATTTGTCCCCAGTTCCCTTCCGCGGAAAGCGAAATGAGAGCGCTTATGTGGCCTACACTTTACGGAGATTGGCAGAGGTTTATGAAAAGTCCGTTTCAGAGGTGGATATTGTGACAACAAATACGGCAAAACACCTCTTTGGCTTGCCTATAACTGTAAATAATGATGTAAAAACGTAAAAAAAAATTTTTTTTATGCTTGAAAGCGTGTTTAGTTCACTTTTTTTTCGTAACTTGCACGCCAAATAAGGGTATAGTGAGCAGAATATGCTCATAAACATGCCATGGAGAGATGCTCGAGTGGCTGAAGAGGCACGCCTGGAAAGCGTGTGACCGGCAAAACTGGTTCGCGAGTTCGAATCTCGCTCTCTCCGCAAAGAGAAAGGAAAAAGTTATTTGCAATTGTTGCACTGGTTGCTGCTTGTTCTTTTGCTGCAACTTCTAACGTGATGGCACAGGAAGAGGCTGAAGCCGCTACTGAGCAGGTTGACACCGCTGCCGTTGACACCGCTGCTGCTGATACTGCAGCTGTTGAAGCTCCCGCTCCCGTAGTTGAGGAGGAAAGCGAAAGCCTCCACAAAGTATTGAAGACTAAGTTCATCGAAGGTGACGCTGGCTTTATGTCACTCGTTGCTCTGGCTCTGGTTCTGGGTCTCGCATTCTGCATCGAGCGCGTTATCTACCTGACACTGGCTAAAATCAACACCCGTAAGTTCATGGGTGAACTGGCCGACTTGGTTGAGAAAGACAAGATTGAGGACGCTATCGAATTGTGTAACAACACTCGTGGTCCCGTGGCTCGCGTTTCCAGTAAGGCTCTTGCATGCTTGAACAGTAAGGAACAGAATGACATCGGTTCTATCGAGCGCGCCATCAACACCGAGGCTGAGATTCAGGGTTCTTACCTTGAGGAGCACTGCTCTTGGATTACCTTCTTCATCGCTTCCGCTCCTTCTCTGGGATTCTTGGGTACGGTGATTGGTATGGTAATGGCCTTCGATACGATTGAGAAGGCTGGTGATATTTCTCCTACCGTTGTGGCTGGTGGTATGAAGGTGGCCCTGATTACTACTATCTTCGGTATCATTGTTGCCCTGATTCTGCAGTTGTTCTACAACTTCATCCTTGGCAGCATCGAAGGTCTGACTGCAAACATGGAAGAGTCCGCTCAGGAACTGCTGACCATGTGTGTTAAGTCGCCCAAGTGCCAGAAGTAAATCACACCACAATTCACTCATTCTTAATTTCTATTAAAGGAGAGTTATTATGAAATTAGAGAAAATATCAAACAACGTCCTCTACGTAGTTTGTGCTATCATCGTGCTTTGCTTCCTGGCGTTCATGTTCATTGGATATGACAACTATGACGAGGCTGGCCGTGTGGCTCCCAAACTGACGGGTATGCTGCTCTTCTTGCAGTACGCTTTAGGTATTGTGACGTTCATCCTGATGATTTGGAGTGTCATCAGAGGCGCGAAGAACTCCGGCGGTAGCGATGAGAAGACTACCAAGGGCGTTCCCGGCAAGAAGGTGATTCTGTTTACCTCTGTTGTTACTATCCTTGCTTTCGTTCTGGGCTTAGTGTTCAACCTAGGTGAGGATGCATTTACCACGAGCAGTGGTGTAACCACTTCTGGTACAATGGTTACGGTGGTTGATGCCTTCATGTGGTCAATCTACATCCTGTTCTTTGTTGCTGTTTGCGCTGTTGTGCTCTCTGCAACAGGACTGATGACTAAGTTCACAAAGAAATAAGTAACTATTAACTCAAGCGAGATATGGCAAAGAAAAAAAGGAAAGTACCAGGCCTGAACGCTAGTTCTACTGCGGACATATCCTTCATCCTGCTTATCTTCTTCTTGATTACCACCTCTATGGACACGGATATGGGTCTGGCACGTCGTCTGCCCCAGCCGCCTGAAGATGAGGAGATTAAGCAAGAGCTGAAGATCAAGGAGCGTAACGTGATGGAGGTCCGTATCAACGCACAAGGTTTCTTGTGGGTGAAGGACGGCACGGCCTCGAGTTATGTTGATATCCGCGATTTGAAGGCCCGTGCAAAGCAGTTCATCAAGAACGAGAACAATTTGCCTATCCTGCCCGAGAAGCACCCCATCAACATCCCATTGCTGGGTATGTGCAACTTGACGGATAAGCACGTTATCTCAGTTCAGACCGACCGTGGCACGCCCTACAATATGTATTTCCAAGTACAGAACGAGTTAGTGGCTGCCTATAATGAGTTGCGTGATGAATTGTCAAAGCAGAAGTTCCATCGCATTTATAATGCGTTGAGCGACGAGCAGAAGGTTGCAATTCGCACATATTATCCTCAGAAGATTTCCGAGGCTGAACCTAAAAACTATGGAGGGAACTAATTATGGCATGGAAAAAAAGTAGTCGCGAAATGCCTGAGATGAATACCTCATCTCTGCCTGACTTGATCTTCACCATCCTGTTCTTCTTCATGATTGTAACCACCATGCGTGAGGTTACGTTGAAGGTTAAGTTTGTAGTACCTGCTGGTACTGAACTCGAGAAACTCGAAAAGAAGTCTGCTGTTTCATTCATCTATGTTGGTCCTCCAACCGACCAGTTGCGTGCTCAGTTTGGTAGTTCTACTCGTATTCAGTTGAACGACCGCTATGCCGAGCCCAGCGAGGTAATGGACTTCATCTATCAGGAGCGTCAGTCAATGTCTGACCAGACTGCTCAGGTGGTGTCCATCAAGGCTGACCAAAAGACCCAAATGGGATACATCACCGATATTAAGGAGGTTTTGCGTCGCTCTTGGGCACTGAAGGTGAACTATTCATCTACACATCGTAACTAAAGAGCAGATTCTTTAAGGATTAAAGAGGAGCCTGACCCAGTGTCAGGCTCTTTTTTTATGTGTTTACTTACAATTTGTTACCTCATAAATCATATAAATATTACATATTTGGCGTGCTTAGGGCAAATAATTGTAACTTTTTTGCCCTTTATTCGTAAATATTTATTATCTTTGTGGACTAAATCTTAAAATTATACCATTATGATTGATGAATTAGATAAGAAAATTCTAAATCTTATCTCTTGTGATGCACGCGTGCCTTTCCTTGAGGTAGCGCGTAAGTGTAAAGTTTCGGGTGCTGCTATTCACCAGCGTATGCAGAAGTTGCATCAGATGGGTATTATCAAGGGCTCCCAATATTTATTCGATCCTGCCCTTGTGGGTAATGGCACATGTGCCTTTATAGGTATATTGCTTCGCGATCCCTCCGATTCCGACCGTGTGCTTGCCGAATTGATGAAGATTCCAGAGATTGTTGAATGTCACCTTACGACAGGCAATTATGACATGTTTATCAAGATCTATACTCATGACAATGCCCATTTGTTGAGTGTTATCCATGAGAAATTACAACCGATAGGAATCCAGCGCAGCGAGACGATGGTATCGTTCAGTGAACCCATCCATCGCCAGATGCCTATCTATCTTGAGCAATGATAAATGTGATTGCTGCCGTTGCTCGCAATCGTGCTATCGGTCTCGACAACAAACTTCTTTATTGGCTTCCCAACGACCTGCGACGTTTTAAAGCGCTCACGACGGGCCATACTATTGTTATGGGCCGTCGCACTTTCGAGTCTTTGCCTAAGGGCGCGTTGCCTAATCGTAGGAATATCGTGTTGACGCGTAGCCAGCAACAGTTTCCTGGGGCAGAGACTTTCCCCACGCTTGCTGCTGCCCTTGCCGCTTGTCAAACCGATGAGGAAGTTTACATCATTGGTGGCGCAAGTGTCTATCGGCAAGCCCTTCCTTTGGCTGATCGCCTGTGCCTGACGGAGATTGATGATACACCCCAGGAGGCCGATGCCTTCTTTCCTGACTACTCTGATTGGGTAGTCGAGAGTGAGGAGGTGCATGAACCCGATGAACGGCATGCTTATCGCTATCGCTTTGTAGATTATATCCGACCATGAAACAATATCTCGACCTCTTGCAACGAATCCTTGACGAAGGGGTAGTGAAGGGTGACCGTACTGGTACGGGCACCATCAGCATCTTTGGCCATCAGATGCGTTTCGACCTAGAGAAAGGCTTTCCCCTGCTCACTACCAAGAAGGTGCATCTCAAGAGTATCATCTATGAACTGCTTTGGTTCCTTCAGGGTGATACTAACGTACATTACTTGCAAGAGCATGGTGTGCGTATTTGGAACGAATGGGCCGATCCTGAAACAGGCGACTTGGGTCACATCTATGGTTATCAGTGGCGCTCATGGCCCGACTATAATGGTGGTTTCATCGATCAGATACAGCAGGCAGTCGATGACATTAAACACAATCCCAATTCCCGTCGTATTATTGTCTCAGCGTGGAATGTTGCTGACATCGACAATATGAACCTGCCTCCTTGCCACGCTTTCTTCCAGTTCTATGTGGCAGAAGGACGTCTCTCGTTGCAACTCTATCAGCGCAGCGCCGACTGTTTTTTAGGCGTTCCCTTTAACATAGCTTCCTATGCTCTCTTGTGTATGATGATGGCTCAGGTATGTGGTCTTCGTCCGGGTGAGTTCATCCATACCACTGGCGACACCCATATCTATCAGAACCATCTCGAGCAAGTCCACTTGCAACTTAGTCGCGAGCCTCGTGCCTTGCCTCACATGATAATTAATCCAGAGGTTAAGGACATCTTCAGCTTCCAATACGAGGACTTCCGTCTCGAAGGTTACGATCCTTGGCCTGCTATTAAAGGAGTGGTGTCAGTCTAGGAAAAGACCCCTTCCCCAGTCCCTCCCTGAGGGGAGGGGAGAGTCACCTGAATCCTTCCGAGGGCGAAAAACAGGAATAGTGAGTACAATACAAGATAATTCGTTTGGAGGAAGTCCCCTCCCTTTAAGGGAGGGCAAGGGTGGGTCCTTGCCTCCTGATTTCATATCTTTGATGCGTTCTCACTTAGGCGAGGAGCAAGCCGAAGTCTTGTTTGAGGGACTTCAGCAACCGCCTACCGTTAGTGTACGACTTAATCCCCGTAAGACTTCTGACCTTCAGGTAAACCCTGAGCTTTTGGCTGATCCTGTTCCTTGGTGTCCCGATGCTTATTACCTCGATGGGCACAAAGCCTTTACTTTCGACCCCTTCTTTCATGCTGGAGCCTATTATGTTCAGGATGCTTCCTCTATGTATCTCTCGACTATTCTCGAGAGATTCTTCACCTTTCCCTCTTCACCTCTGATTGCTCTCGACCTTTGTGCTGCACCAGGAGGCAAGAGCACATTGTTGGCTAGCCATCTGCCTGAAGGCTCAATCCTTGTTTCTAATGAGCCTATTCGCAAGCGCGCTCAGGTGCTTGCCGAGAATATGCAGAAGTGGGGCTTTCCCGGCAGTATCGTTACGCAGAATTATCCCGATGAATTCGGCCATTTTCGTTCCACCTTTGACTTGATACTAACCGACGTTCCTTGTTCTGGTGAGGGAATGTTTCGTAAGGACCCTGTAGCTATTCAGGAGTGGAGTCTCGAAAATGTTCACCAATGTGCTCAACGCCAGCGTGAGATACTTCGAGCTATTGTTCCTACACTCAAGCCAGGCGGTCTGCTTGTCTACAGTACTTGCACTTTCAATCGCTTCGAGGATGAAGAACAAGTCGAATGGCTCCAGCAGGAATACGGCTTCCAATTGCTTGAGGAATGTCACTTCTTGCCAGGTCGCGATAGGGGAGAGGGACTCTATATTGCTGCCCTTAACCTCCCCCAACCCCTCCAAGGGAGGGGAGAAGCCTTGGAATGGTCAAAGGATATCTCTGCTCTTCGAAACAAAATTTCCCGTACGATGCATGTAATGGAGTTTACCCCTCCTTTGGAAGGGCAAGGGGAGGTAGATTTGTCCTACGACGATGCCATTCGATACTTGCGTCACGAGGCTTTGCACATCAGTGCACCACGGGGCTTGGTCGTCGTAACCTATCGAGGTTTGCCATTGGGCTTGGCCAAGAGTGTGGGTACACGCCTCAACAATCTCTATCCTGCCGAATGGCGCATCCGCACCACCTATAATCCCAGCGACCCCCTTCCCTGCATCTTCCTCGAATAAGGCCTAGGCCTTCCGCGATAACCCCTAGGCCTTCCGCAATAACCTCTAGGCCTTCCGTAATAACCCCTAAGGCCTTTCACGATAACCCCTAAGGCCTTCCGTCATCGAACCCTTGTTCATTCTTCATCGAACCTATATTCAATCGCCATCGAATCTAAGGTCTTATTTCATCGAGCCTAAGGTACAAATGCAAAGGCTTTATGCTTTTTTTTTCGCCTTCCTTTTGTCATTTTTGTCATTTTATTTGTATATTTGTAGCGAAAAAGATGATTGTCTTGCCGATGAAAGTGTGCATAGCTGACACATAAGATAGCCAAGAACTTCAAACACATTATTGTGCTGGAGTCTTGGTTTTTGGTTTTATGCGGTCAAGCCTAATGCCTATAGACCTGAAAACAAAACGAATAAAACTTAAAAACAAAAGCATATGAAGACACTTCGTTTACTCCTTTCCGTTCTCCTGCTAATAGTTGGAGGCATGAGCTCTACTTTGTTAGCGCAAAGCTATTATAATGGGCCCGATTACGAGATTGATGGGGTTGGGTATTGTAAGTACGCAACTCGTTTTTCGACTGGCGGTGTGACGATAGTATACATTCCAAGTGGAGTATCGGACTTCACGGTTCCCAGTGGAATCAGTCTCGAAGAAGAGCGTACGGTGAATGGTTACACCTACACCGTAACTAAGACAGAACCCGTATGTGGTATGGGCTTTTTTGCCCAGCTTGTAGGAGAAGGTTCGGGGAGTTACCAATATGTATGGGAGGAAGTTAATATTTCCAGTCAAGACCTTCAGACTTTAAGGATTAATCATTTAATGAATGGTTTGTACTTAAACACGAATTCCTTGCCCCATCTGCAAAACGTCTATTTTGCATCAGGAACTCTCCCCCCAACAAACGAAGCCCTCAGCTATTCGGGGTACACTACGCACGTATATAACGCTTTGGAACCCAATATCGCTGCATGGCGTGAAAAAGGAGCCAAAATTGTCTTGGAGTTAAATGAGGACAACTCATATACAGTAGATGATGTAACTTACTATATGGATAACGATAATCGGAGTGCTTATGTCTACAGCATAGGCGGAAATAGCGAGTCGATATCGATTCCTAATAGTATTCAGGGACAGAATCAGGGATATTATCGTGTAGTGGCCCTGGGAGTTCCGGGTTTCAAGATGAAAAGCACGAATGCCAATTTGAAGACGTTGTCATTGGTGAGTGATATTGCACTAAACGAATGTGAATTTGCCAGCCCGCTCAAGGATCTCTATTTCAGAGGCGACTTGCCATATACACCAACAGTCTTCTTCAATGGTCAGCAGAGCAATCTCACACTTCATGCAGGTCCGGATGATCATAGAATTTATGCATGGCAGGATGCTGTGCATGAGGTAAAGATTGATTACACGTTCGATGAAAATGGTGTGGGATATGCCGGAAGTCATATTATGGCATTTGAGGGGACAAAGACTTCAATCACTATTCCCGGTGCGGCAACCGTGGGTTCGGCATATCTTCCTACAACCTTTACGGATAATACACTCAAGGAACTGACATTTGAGAGTTCTGTTCAGTTGAAGAATGCCAATTTCGGAGGATGCAGTAAGTTGGAGAAACTGACATTCAATGACAACGTGTCCTTCGAAGGAAACACTTCTTTTACTAATTGTAATTCACTCCGAGAGATTTACTTCGGTGCAGGGGTAACAGGTCTGTCTGGCAAGTTTGCTAGCGTTCCTCTTTCTAAAATCGTCTTCCAAGGTAACATTCCTTCTCTTTCGGGTTCAGGTTCCGATTACGCTTCAGTTCCCGGCAACGTGGATGTCTATGTAAATGCCGACCAGGAGTTTATTGACCAACTTCGCAAACAGTCTCCCTGGAGTGACTTTAAGAGCGTAAAACCGTGGAACAATGGACGTCTGACATTGTCCCTGACATTGAAGGGAGAGAAGGTGACCTATACAGGTGAGGATGAAACGCCGGTAACGCTTGAAAGCACAACTAGCCAAGTGCAACAGAATATATTGTTGCAGAAGTATGCCGACTTCTCGTTCTCGGTTTATGACCGCTTTGGCAGTTTCGTACGTGAGCGTGTTATGGTTAATGGACGCGATATCACAGACGACACGAGTTTCTATGTTCAGGGCGATGGCTTCCGCACCTACACAATCACTTATGTCAAGGAGAACACTTATATCGACGTTGCAGGCCTGTATCCATGGATGTCCTTAGCATTCCATAGCACCCAGGCAGGCACCTTTGCCCAGACCGTTGCAAACTTCTCCGAGAGCCAGAAGAGGCAGCTGCGCGGTTTGGTAATCAGTGGCGAGATTAATTCCACCGACTTGCGCGAGATACGCAATCTGTGTGGTGTACCGTTCACATGGCCCGCTACAACTACGCCTCCTTCCACAGGCTACAATGTCAGCTATCTCGACCTCTCCAAGGCAACATTCGTGGCAGGTGGTCAGCCCTTCATGCGTTCGGTTTACAGTGATAATGCGACTCATGATTACTACGCCCCCGAAGCGGCATTCACATACCTCACGCAGGTTGATACCCTGTGGGTTCCCACCTCGCTCAGCGGCTTGAGCATGTGGCAATTCAAGGATTCCAACCCCAACATGGTTGTTTATACGCTTCGCAACGAAACCAACTTCCTGACCCCCATGGAGCAGACCAGCAGTCAGCAGACCCTGGTTGTTCCTCAGGGGCGCACAGAATACTACAGCGATAAGGGCTTTGGCTCGGTGGTTGACGGAGGATATGACGGCGTCGGGACCATCACTCCGGCAAAGCCTGACTTCGTGACGCTTAACATTTGCCGGGGCGATGGGGATGCGGAGGTTGTTCTGAAGTATAATAAGAAGATTGACGGCGAAGTGCAGGAATATGAGGAAACTATCCCCGTGGGTTCATCCACTATCCAGATTTCTCACGAAGACCTTTATAAGGCATGGGATGGTTCGGATTACTACCCCACGCTCGAGCTTGGCATCACCTGTCCCAGGAATCGTAGTGTCAGGGTGTTCTGCAACGGCACAGAACTTACGGACGCGGATCCCGATGACATTGACGACGAGCATGCCTATTATAGTTTCATCTCGTTCAACTTTGAACCCTATTATGTAAACAACACATCCTTCGAGCGGAACATTGACATTCAGTTTGGCGATGCCATAGTATCGGAAGTTCGTACTATGCGATTCCGCAGTAATTCTGTCAACCAAGATGTTGACGTCTATATGTACAATAAGGATTCGGAGGGCAACGCCATTACCGATTCGGCCGTACCTTTGGCAAAGGATGTCTTCCACTCTGTTCCTGTGACCAAAATTGTACATATGCTGTTCCCCGTTAGTAGTGGCAATCCATATGAAGAGGGAAGCCTTATGCTTAATGGCTCGCCGGTAGAAGGTGCAACATACAGTTTGGAAGGACATAATTGGCAGTATGAGGTGAATGACCTGACGACGCAAGATGTATGGGACTTCCTGCTTGATGTACGGCATGCCGGCGAGCCTGATCCTAACAAGGTGACCCACCACGTTCTGCTTGCCGACGACAGCGGTATGTCTGCTGTTACCTTCAACTATACCGATGAAGCAGGCAATGTTTACACCAACCAAGTTAAGCAGGGAACAAACACCTTCGTGATGGATAAGGTGACGATGAACGAGAACACCTATGTAGATCTTACCATCAAGGTGCCTGCTGAATATCAGCTTAGTCTTTATAATATTGTCCCGCAACAAGTAGAACAGGAGGGAGAACCATCCACCGAGAATGGTGTAGAGTTTATCACCTACCGCTGGCACAAGACTGACTATGAGTTCCGTATGGTCAACCAGTCGCTGTCTATCGTTGTGAGTGCTCCTGACCCAACCATGAATATGGATGTGATGTTGCTTGGTAATGATGCTGTGGCAGTTTTCAAGCCTAAGACAGGTAACGGAACCGACCTTGAGCCTCAATATGTCTATGAGAGCGGCTCCGTACAGTTAAATGGCAAGGCGCAGCAATTTGAACTCGTCGTTGGCGTAAATGAGCAAGTCGGCGATGAGTTCTGGACAAGTAATCAGTTGGTGGTAAAGGCTGACGGGCAAGACCTGAGTTCGCTCTTCTCGACGACACCCGAATGGCATGGTAACAACCAGGGATTCATAACTACAACTCCTATCTCTGGTGAACTACTGAAAGCCAAGAACTGGGTTGTTGGTTTCAAGGATAATAATAGCAATATCGTTACACATCGGGCAACGATCACTGGTGAAATAGCTGATAACGTTGTGACCATTCAGTGGATGCCGGCCGAGGGTAATCCCGAAGGTTATCAGGTCAATGCAGAAACACCAACTGCGACTTCTACCTCAGATGAGAACCCAATAGCTTGCCGCCCATGTGTTACGCTTGCCGATGGATACACATTCAAGGCATACTTCAACGGACAGCAACTGACAGGCTTTACGAAGGAAGGGTCTGTTTGGTCGGCAACGTTTAGCGAACCAGCAACAACCGATGGTTCTTGGGTATTCGAATTTGCAAAGAAACCTGCCGAAATCATCCAGTTTGCCGATGCCAATGTGAAGGCCATCTGCGTGGCTAACTGGGATACCGACCATGATGGCGAACTCTCGAAGGATGAGGCTGCGGCAGTGACGACGCTGAAGGTGGGCAATAGTCCAGTGTTCTTCCAGAATACTTCGATTACTTCATTCGATGAGTTACAGTACTTTACTGGACTTACAACTCTTGAAGGCGGTGCATTTAGAGGGTGTACATCCCTTACATCTGTTGTTATACCCGATGGCGTGACAGCGATTCAGAATGCTGTATTCCAAGAAACTGCAATAGTTAGAATGATGATACCCAATTCGGTCGTAAGTATGGGGGAGTCTGTTTTCCTAAATGCGAATAGTCTTGTTTCAGTAAAACTCTCAAACAATATAACTGCAATTGGAAAGTATACCTTCCAAGGGTGTACTAAGCTTGAGGAAGTCTATATACCTCAAGGTTTAACCATCATAGACAAACAGGCCTTCTATGGCTGTTCAAGTCTTAAAACAATAGCTTTGCCAACTTCGTTACAGGCCATTGGTGAAAATGCTTTTGTTGCAACCAGCAACATAAAGTCATTGTTTATTCCTGAAAATGTAGAAACTATTGGAGAAGGTGCTTTTTCCGATGGAAGTTATGAGAACTTTACAGTATCAAGGGATAACAGATATTTTGATTCACGAAATGGGTGTGGTGCAATTATAGAAAAGTCTACGAACAAACTTTTGTGGGCAAGTAAATCAACGGAAGTAATCCCTGAAGGTGTGACGACAATTGGTAAGGCCTATAGTTCTGCAAAGTCGTTGATTAAAAATGTCGTGATTCCTGCTAGCGTGACATCCATTGATGACTCCGCATTCAGTAGATGTACGCAATTAACGAGTGTCGTTTCTAAAAGTGATACACCACCAACAATAGGAAGCAGCACATTCACTTATATAAGTTCAACTTGCGTGCTTTGGGTTCCTTATGGTAAGACGCAGGCTTATGCAAGTTGGGCTTCGTATTTCAAGGAAATCAAGGAACTGCCTTCGAAGTATGATGTGAACGAAGACGGCACTGTCACCATTTCCG
Organism: uncultured Bacteroidales bacterium; assembly: GCA_902801325.1. Classification (GTDB taxonomy): domain Bacteria; phylum Bacteroidota; class Bacteroidia; order Bacteroidales; family Bacteroidaceae; genus Physcousia. The sequence continues at coordinate 48,484 of CADCHQ010000010.1, forward strand.
ACGTAACAAAACTAGTGAATGTGATACTTGGCAAGGAGAACTAAAGATTCTCTCCCAGTCCCTCCCTTTTGGGCGGGGGGGTATCTCTCCCCTTGATACAAACGCACCCGCAGGCTAGTAAGATAGCTTGCGGGTGTTGCGTATGGAGCAATTGGAAGTATGGGAACTTGCTTGCCCAAGCATCGGGTGGAGATATATACAAGCACCCTCCGATGATATATACAATCATAGGCCCAAGGTTGTACTATCATGAGTTGATGATATATACTATCATGAAGCAAGGGTATATTATATCTTCATAGGGGGCGATACCGACCAAAGGTCGATGATTGTTGCAAGTTTGTTAAATGCAAGTTTGTATGAATAAAAAGAAAGTGCTATCTTTGTGCGCGTAAAATAAAACTTGTAATTCAACGTATATGGATTGGTTAATTAATCTCTTTACGGACACCGACTCCATTGCCCACATCGTGCTGTTGTATGCCTTAGTCATTTCAGTAGGTATCGCCTTGGGTAAGATAAAGGTGTTCGGAATTTCGTTAGGTGTTACCTTTGTGCTCTTTGCCGGTATCCTTGCTGGTCATTTGCACTTCACGGGCACCACGAACATTCTTACTTATATTCAGGACTTCGGTCTCATCCTCTTTGTCTATTGCATAGGTTTGCAGGTCGGTCCGGGTTTCTTCGAGAGCCTGCGTTCGTCAGGAATCAGGCTCAACATGATGGCGGTATCCATCATCCTGCTTAACGTGGCTTGTGCCATAGGCCTTTTCTTCTTGGTCTTCTATAAGGGAGGTCCACTGAAGGGAGAGACGGCTCACGACCTGGCAATGATGGTGGGTGTGCTCTGTGGAGCTATTACCAACACGCCCGGACTTGGTGCTGCCAACGAGGCTTGTTCCACAGTCTTTGGTGCCGATGCTCCCCCAATAGCCAACGGTTATGCATGTGCCTATCCCCTCGGTGTTGTTGGCATCATTCTAGCCACTATTGCCATTCGCTTCATCTGCAATGTGAAGCTGAAGAAGGAGCAGGAACAGATAGAACGCGAACGAGCCGAGAACCCTCATGCCAAGCCTCATAAGATGACGCTGGAGGTGAAGAACCACGCCATCGATGGACGTACGTTGTTGCAGGTGAGTCAGTTCTTAGGACGCGACTTCGTGGTGTCACGATTCCTGCATGACGGCCATGTGTCGATACCTAACCGCGATACCGTCCTGCACTACAACGATCGCATGTACATCGTTTGTGCAGAGACAGATGCTGAAGCCATTATGGCATTCATCGGCGAACCTGTGGAGGTGAAGTGGGAAGAACAAGATATGCCTCTGGTAAGTCGTGAGATTCTGGTCACTCAACCTAAGATGAATGGTAAGACGTTCGGTTCTTTGCACTTTAGCAGTGTTTATGGTGTGAACGTGACTCGTATCCGTCGCAATGGTACAAACCTTTATGCCGACCGTAACCTGCACATGCAGGTGGGCGACAAGATTGTCTGCGTAGGTCCTGAGGATGCAGTCGACCGCGTGGCTTCCATGATGGGTAATTCCGTCAAGAGCCTCGATGCACCTAATCTGGCCACCATCTTCGTGGGTATTATGGTAGGTATCATCTTCGGTATGATGCCAATCGCCATTCCTGGCATTCCTACTCCTGTGAAGTTGGGTTTGGCAGGTGGTCCACTCATCGTTGCTATTTTGGTAGGTCGCTTTGGTTATCGTGCTAAGTTGGTGGCATATACAACCACAAGTGCAAACTTGATGTTGCGTGAGATCGGTCTTGTGCTCTTCCTTGCGAGTGTGGGTATTAAGGCGGGTGCTTCTTTCTGGGAGACGGTAGCGGCAGGCGACGGCCTGAAATATGTATGGTGCGGTGTCATCATTACCGTTGTACCCATTCTTATTGTAGGCACTATCGCTCGCCTTCGTTACAAGGTTAACTATTTCACACTGATGGGTTTGATAGCCGGTTCTACTACCGACCCGCCAGCTTTGGCTTATGCTTCGCAGACGGCAGGCAACGATGCTCCAGCTGTGGGATACTCCACAGTTTATCCCTTGAGCATGTTCCTCCGCATCCTTACTGCCCAACTCATCATCCTGTTGATGTGTGCGGCATAGGATAGATTGAGAATTGAAGATTGAGCTTTAATGAAACGTACAGTTCTTTCTCTGCTAACTCTGTTTTGCGTGACGGTTGCCGTTGCGCAAAATAGTTATTACAGTAGCATTGAAGGGCTGACGAAAGTAGAGCTGAAGCGTGCGTTGCATGATATGATGCAACCCTTGCATACTCTGAGTTATGGTCCGGGTGAGGGGCACACATGGCAAGGGTTTTGGCAGACTGACCGAATGGCAGACAATCAAGTGTGCGACCGATATAGTAACGAGAAGCGTTATTTTAATCCTGAAGATACGACAGCCTCGATAACGGGTATTGACATTGAACATGTGTGGGCAAAGAGTTGGTTCGGGGGAATCTATACGAGTGATCAGGATATACTGAAACTCACCCCTGCTCGCGACTTGTTTAACCTGTTGCCTTCCGATTATTCGGCAAACCGCAGTAAAAGCAATAATCCTATAGGCGTTGTAACTCAGAATCCACCAGGCTTTGACAATGGTAGTGCGAAGCGTGGTACTAGTACAGTGACATATCCCGGTGAGTCGGTTAATGTCTGGGAACCGGCCGACAAGTGGAAAGGTGACTTTGCCCGCATCTATTTTTATATGGCCACCTGCTATTGGGATGCAAAGGATGAAGATGGAAATAGCCTTTGGAGAGAGGAAAGTCTCCGTACCATTGATGGGTCTGAATGGCCAACACTCTTATCCAATGTCTATAGTCTCATGCTTCAGTGGGCAAGGCAAGACCCAGTGGATAGTATTGAGATAAAGCGCAATGATGCTGTTTATCACATCCAGGGCAACCGCAACCCCTTCGTCGACCTGCCTTCACTCTCGGAGTACATCTGGGGTACGATGATGGACAGTGCATTTTATGCCGATGCCCAGATTATCATAGACCCGATAGTTATCCCTGTTGATACCATAGAAACAGAGATCGCAGACTTCTTCGAAGACTTCGAGAAGGGAAGCAAGGGTGGTTATGCTATAGGCGATGTGGCCTGCACTGCTGCGACTTGGACTATGTCGGATGCTTTGATGGGTTCCCTTGAAACTGATCACTTCTATGGAAATAAGGGAGTTCGTATCCGTAATGGTTACATAGAAATGACTGAAGATTATGCTGATGGCTGTGATTCTCTCTCATTCTATGCAGGTATGTATGGAACCACTGCTTCAGGTGCTAATTTGTCGGTTTACTATTCAACGGATGAGGGAGAAAATTGGTTGCCCATCGTCGAATCCGAGCCAATGGGTAGTTGGAAACAATATGTTTACGACATGGACGTGAAGGACATCATTCGTCTGCGTTTTGTTTGTGATGGTGGAGGCGTTGGTGGTACATATCGTATCAACATCGACGACATCTGCATGAAGCATTACGTTGAGTCCATCCTCATTGGTGACGTGAATGACGACGGCACCATCTCCATAGCCGACGTGACGATGCTTGTGAACATCATTCTGGGTAAGACTACGGAAGGCTTCGATAGGAAGGTGGCTGATGTGAATGGAGATAAACAGATAACTATCGCTGATGTGACAGCCCTAGTAAACATTATCTTGGGTAAATGAGCAGGTATTTTATAGAACTGAGTTACGACGGAACAAACTATCATGGGTGGCAGGTGCAACCAAATGGCGTGAGTGTGCAAGAGACATTGCAACAGGCCTTGTCGACTCTGCTCAGGCAAAATATCGAGATTGTTGGTGCTGGTCGTACGGATGCTGGCGTACATGCTAGCATGATGGTGGCCCACTTTGATGGTCCTGAAGAATTAGATTGCGCACAGCTCGTATATAAGTTGAATAAACTCTTGCCGCATGACATCGCTGTAAGGCGCGTCTATCAGGTGCCCGATGATATGCATGCCCGTTTTTCAGCCATTTCGCGTACTTACCACTATTATATACATACCCGCAAATCGCCCTTCCTGTGTCATTATAGTTGGTTGGTTACCTTCCCTCTTGACTTCGAGAAAATGAATGAGGCGGCAAACCGATTGCTTGACTTCGAGGACTTTACCAGTTTTTCAAAAGTAAATACAGATACAAAGACCAATATCTGTCACATTACGGAAGCCCAGTGGAAAGAAATTACTCCTTTGGAGGGGCAGGGGGGAGGTGCTTGGCGCTTTACCATCACTGCCAACCGTTTCCTTAGGAATATGGTCAGAGCCATTGTCGGCACTCTAATAGAAGTAGGTCGCGGACGCATGACTGTGGACGAGTTCTGTCAAGTCATCGAACAAAAGAACCGTTGTTCTGCAGGTGAAAGTGTACCGGGACATGCACTGTTCCTTACAGAAGTGAAATATTCGTAATTCATAATTCATCATTCACAAATCCAAGACCTCACCGCTCTTCCCAAAGGGATGCTTGCGAAGAGAAACGGAGCAAGAAACTCATAATCTCACAACCTCATAACCTCACAACCCTCTATGCATTGGCTCTTATTTGCATTCCTTAGTGCGGCTCTGCTGGGCTTCTACGACGTCTTTAAGAAGAAGGCGTTGCAAGAGAATGCCGTGTTGCCAGTCTTGTTCTTGAACACACTGTTCTGTTCACTCATATTCATTCCCGTTGCCTTCCGACCCGAAGTACCTTTTGGCGGATGGGAAGTGCAACGCTATATTGTGTTGAAGAGTGTCATCGTGCTGTCCTCATGGATTTGCGGATACTTTGGCATGAAACATCTTCCCCTGACGATGGTTGGTCCCATTAATGCCACCCGACCTGTGATGGTGCTGTTAGGTGCCCTCCTTGTCTTTGGCGAACGCCTTAATCTGTATCAGTGGGTGGGTGTGTTGCTTGCCATAATTAGCTTCTACATGCTCAGTCGGTCGGGTAAGAAAGAAGGCATCGACTTCCGTCATAACCATTGGATTGCCCTAACCGTGATGTCAGCGGTGCTTGGGGCAGTGAGTGGATTGTACGACAAGTATTTGATGGCTCCTCTGGGAGCAGGTGGGGTAGGGCTGAATCGTATGACGGTGCAAAGCTATTTCAGTTTCTATCAGTGTGCGATTATGGGCGTTATGGTGCTTCTGCTATGGTATCCCCAGCGTCGACGCCTGACTCCGTTTCATTGGGCTTGGTCCATCCCTCTCATCAGCCTTTTCCTCAGTGTTGCCGACTTCGTCTATTTCTATTCCCTTAGCCTTGATGGCGCATTGATAAGTGTGGTATCTATGGTTCGACGTAGTAGTGTGATGGTGAGTTTCCTAGTTGGAGCAATGGTCTTTCATGAGAAGAATCTTCGCTCGAAAGCCGTTGATCTGGCGTTAGTTATCCTTGGTATGATATTCCTTTATATAGGAACGAAATAGTATGGCTATAGTGCCAAATGTCAAGTGTCAAATGTCAAATGTTAAATGTCAAATGTAGGTATATGAGAAGGTCAATTATTCTTTTATTCATTCTTCTTTCTTCCTCCTTCACTCTTCACTCTCAAGGAATCTCCGATGTCTTCACATCCATGCCTGACAGCATATTCCCCTTGTTAACCTCGAAGAATCGCCACGATATGGTGGATTTCTATAAGAACAAGATGGAGGCGAAGGTGCGTAACCGACTTGGCGATTATGCGTTGCTGGATACACTTACGGAAGACTATCTTAAGTTGATACCTTCGAAATCAAGTACGATAGAGATGAAACTCATGGAGACTGACGACTCCGTGACGGTTGTATGCCTGATACAGACAGTGAAGGCACCTGTGCCGGACAGCAGTGTGAAGTTTTACGATAGCGAGTGGAGAAGGCTTCATTGGCTGGAGTTACCTATAGCGGAGACTGTCGACTTCTTCAACGAGATTCCTGATTCTGTGGCAGAGGAGATGAAGTTTGTGCAGAAGAGTATCGATGACCTGCGACTCATCGCCGTTTCGGTTAGCCCTGATGAACCCGTATTCACGATGCAGTTAGCCGTCGACGAACTGGCGAAAGACGAGAAGAAAATAGCCGAACGTCATTTGGTCTCAGTGCGTTATCGTTGGACGGGAAGGGATTTTGTTAAGGAATAATTTGCCTAATCCGCAGAAAATTACTAATATTGTATCGTTATTTCTAATTCCTAATACTAAAAGACTATGTTAGACAAAGAACGCGGGTTGTATGTAGCCCATTGTGCAAATGGTCCATTGAGTATAATTGGTAAGATGGCAAACCGTCACGGCTTGGTAGCAGGTGCCACAGGTACGGGTAAGACCGTTACCTTGCAAGTGATTGCCGAAAGTTTCTGCCAGGCGGGTGTTCCCTGTTTCATGGCTGACATGAAAGGCGACCTGTCGGGTATCAGTCAGGTTGGTAAGTTGTCGGGTTTCATAGAGAAGCGTCTGCCCGAGTTCGGTATAGAGAACCCTGAGTTTCAGGCTTGTCCAGTACGTTTCTTCGACGTTTATGGCGAGCAAGGCCATCCCATGCGTGCCACCATCTCACAGATGGGACCGCTGTTGCTTTCGCGTCTGTTGGGATTGAATGAGACGCAGGACGGCGTGCTGAACATTACTTTCCGCATTGCCGACGAGCAAGGTCTCATCCTGACGGATATGAAGGACCTGCGTGCTATGCTCGACTTCGTGTCGAAGCATGCAAAGGAGTACACCACAAAGTATGGTAATATTTCCTCTGCCTCGGTTGGTGCCATCCAGCGTGCTTTGTTGCAGTTGGAGAACCAGGGTGCCGAGAAGTTCTTTGGCGAACCCTCTTTTGATATTTTCGACCTGATGCAGACTGAAGGCGGAAAGGGCGTGATGAATGTATTGGCCGCAGATAAACTGATGATGCAGCCCAAACTTTATTCCACCTTCCTGCTGTGGCTTTTGAGTGACCTTTACTCTAAACTTCCCGAAGTAGGCGACCTTGAGTATCCCAAACTCATCTTCTTCTTCGATGAGGCTCACATGCTCTTCGAAGATACCTCAAAGGCGTTGACCGACAAGATAGAACAAGTTATTCGTCTGATTCGTTCGAAGGGCGTGGGTATCTATTTCATTACCCAAAGTCCTACGGATATCCCCGAGAACATTCTCGGTCAGTTAGGTAACCGCGTACAGCATGCCTTGCGTGCCTACACGCCGAAGGACCAGCGTGCTGTGAAGACTGCTGCTGATACTTTCCGCGCCAATCCTGCATTTAAGACCGATGAAGCTATCATGAATCTGGAGACTGGTGAGGCTTTGGTTAGTTTCCTCGACGAGAAGGGTGCTCCCAATATCGTGGAACGTGCCAAGATTTTGTTCCCCTTGAGCCAGATAGGTGCTATTACCGAGGGACAGCGTAACGACATCATCCGTCAGTCGCGCATCTACGGCAAGTATGATACGCCTGTTGACAACGAGAGTGCTTTCGAGCAGTTGCAACAGATGGAGCAGGAGATGGCTGAGAAGGAGGCTGAGGAACAAATGGCTCCTGAGAAGGAAGAAAAGGCTGCCAAGGCAGAGAAGAAAAAGCCAGGCATCGTTTCAAAGATTGTGAAGGCTGTCGTTACTGCCATCACGGGAACTCTGGCTACTGTGCTTGGTACGATGGTGTCGGATGCCATTACGGGTAAGAAGACCAAGTCGAAGACTTCGACAACGGGTCGTGTTGCCAAGAATGCCACATCTGCAGCAACGAGAACCATCACTCGTGAACTCACTCGCGACATCTTGGGCAACCTCACAAAATAAGGCCTAGGTTCGAGCCTTATCGAATATAGGCTCGAGTCTCATCGAACATAGGTTCGAGACACCTCGAATATAGGTTCAACATCGATAAGACTTAGGTTCGTAAACAATAAGACGGCGACTCACTCGAATGTGGGTCGCCGCCTTTTATGTCTTTATCCGAAGAACGTCATTACCAAAGCGAGAGTACGAGGTTAGCCTCGACCTTTTTCTCTATCTCATCGGGAAGGTTACAGAAGAAGTCGATGCCTGTAAGGTCTTCCAGTCGGTCGATGGTGACAGCATAGTTTTTATATTGTGTATCGGTATTTCCTTTATGTGCCATCCAAAAACCGATAGCGGCATAGCCTCCCTGGGAAGAGTCCTTGCTTGACTTACGTAAAACTGCCATGTAGAAATAATTTGGGCAAACTAATTTCTGACCTCGTCCTTTAACCCAAGTGTAGTTAGCACGATCTATAGTTCCTCCCTTTACCACATACAAAGTATCACAAAAGTAATTACTTTTTTTAATGTCAAATTTGCAGTACTTGTCACGTAGTACTTTGTTTTCAATTTGCCACCAAACTCCCTGTGTATTGAATTCATATAATTGGGGGTGCATGTTGCTATAATAGAAAGTTTGTTGGTTGGCAGCAGTGGAGTTGACGCGATCTTCGCTCGCAATGATGTGTCCACGGGTGTAACCATTACCAGTGTGATCAATCTCGTATGTTTGATATGATTGAGGTATTAGTGGGTCTGCTGACCAAGCATCGGTGCGAGAAACTTTTTTGAAGGAGTTACTTGCATCCCAGCGGAATGCCGACCAACGCTGAGCCTTCAAGGTGCAGTCGTACTCCATGCAATAGTTGATGCCGAAGTCCGTTGTCGTATGCACGATAAAGAGATTATTATCGCCAGCTTTGTTCAGTTGGGGAATCTCCAATCGGCATGCGGCCTTGTGCACATCGGTGACGTTAGGCCTTTCGGTGACACTGGCAAAGATGCGTGTGGCATTGCTGTTGGTGTTATCACCTTGATAGGAAGGTCCTGCCTCGGGATTATCGTCATTACAAGCCGAAAAACCGATGGCGAGTAATAGTGCGAAGATGTGGTAACGTTTCATAGTCGGATAAGGTAAAAACAAAAGAGACGTAGACCTTTGTGCTTTGTCTACGTCTCCCTCTAAATGTTTCTTTGAATTAGTGCGAAGGCGCGCAATTACTTGCGGCTCTTTGCATAGCGGCTCATGAACTTGTCTACGCGACCTGCGGTGTCAACGAGCTTAGACTTACCAGTGTAGAAGGGGTGAGAGGTGTTGGAGATTTCCAACTTGATGAGGGGATAAGTCTCACCTTCGAACTCAATGGTCTCGCTAGTCTTGCAAGTAGAGCGGCTGAGGAACATATCGCCGTTACTCATGTCCTTGAACACTACAGGGCGATAGTTTGCGGGATGAAGATCCTTTTTCATTTCTTTATCTTTTTATTTGTTCTTAAACGTTTAAGTTTGAATAGAGTTGGTAACACAGCCACCCATGGGCTCACTATTCGGACTGCAAAATTAGTGCAAATCGAGCGAATAACCAAATTTTTGTTTGAGTTTTTCCGAAATGTAGCCTAATTTCGACTTTTTTTAATGGTCAGAGGTACGAATAAGCGAACAAAATACCAAATATATTTGAATATTTTTGAGCGAAAGTACCTAAGAACGTAGTTCAGAGGCGCAAAATAATTCACAAATCACCCTTAATAATCCTTATTATTCATTGGATGCTTAAATGGCATAAAAAAAGCCCTGCAACAATCGTGCTGCAGGACTTTGGAAATTAGGTTGGATTCGCTTATTCGGCGAACTTGATGGCAATAGATTCGATGCGGATTTGCGAAGCGGCACCGGTGGAACCGTCGTTGTTCGAAATCTTCACCGTCTTCGAGTTGATGCCACTAATGGTGATAGTGGGATCGGAAACACTTACGCTTCCGGGTTCAGCACCAACGTTGCCGTTAGCCACACTACCAGAGGTGCAGGTGAGGACGATAGATGCAATGTTCTTACCAGCGCTGATGGTCAGTGAGTTCTTCGGATACATACGCAGGTTGCTACCATTGTCGAAGTACTTGGGCGTGTTCTGATTGCCGCCACCGTCTGCAGTAAAGGTAACTCCGTTGACTGTTACTGTTGTCCAAGACGTGTTGTTGGTCAGACCCATACCGGAAGCTGCAATGGTAACATCACCTTCGGGCGTGTCGCCACCACCTCCGCTGCCACCATCATCGCCACCACCTTCGAGAATCTCGACAGTGGCATTCTTGATTTCAGGTGTAACCTTGCCGTCCTTGACATACTTCATGAGGTTACCTGTAATCTTAACCTTCATGCCAGCCTTGAATTCGCTAACGCCTGATGGTACATTTGCATAGTATGCCTCGAACACCTTACCACCATCCTTGGTGTCGGCCATCCAGAAACTCTGCTGAGGTGTACCAGTCTTTGTGCTAACTGCACCTAAAACTTCAGTGATGTAACCCGTAACAGAGTATGTCTCTGCTGATGTTGCTCCGTCTTCCAAAGCATTGGTCAGGTCAACAGCCTGAGCACATGTGACGTCTGTGCCTGTTGGAGTGGGCGTGTCGCCACCACCATCTTCAAGGATTTCTACAGTAGCATTCTTGATTTCGGGTGTAACCTTGCCATCCTTGACATACTTCATGAGGTTACCTGTAATCTTAACCTTCATGCCAGCCTTGAACTCGCTAACACCTGTTGGCACATTTGCATAGTATGCCTCGAATACCTTGCCGCCATCCTTGGTGTCGGCCATCCAGAAACTCTGCTGAGGTGTACCAGTCTTTGTGCTAACAGCGCCTAAAACTTCTGTGATATAACCAGTTACGGTGTAAACCTCGCTGGAGGTAGCACCATCTTCGAGTGCATTGGTCAGGTCGACTGCTTGAGCACAAGTAACTTCAGTTCCAGCTGGTGTGGGAGTGTCACCACCGTCCTCAAGAATCTCAACGGCAGCATTCTTGATTTCAGGAGTAACTTTACCATCCTTGACGTACTTCATGAGACTACCTGTAATCTTAACCTTCATGCCAACCTTGAATGCATCGACGCCAGCAGGCAGGTTGGCCCAGTAAGCCTCAAATACCTTACCGCCACCCTTTTCGTCGGCCATCCAGAAGGTTTGCTGATTCTTGCTGGGAGAACCTACGACTTCTGTGATGTAACCCGTAACGGTATATACCTCAGCAGATGTTGCTCCGTCTTCCAAGGCATTGGTCAGGTCAACAGCCTCGGCGCAGGTAACTTCAATGCCAGCAGGTGTATCACCTCCACCTTCAAGGATTTCTACGGTAGGATTCTTCATTTCAGCAGTAACCTTGCCGGTGTTGGCATTGACATACTTTGTAAGTTTTCCAGTAACCTTAACCTTAGTACCGGCCTTGAATGCAGTAACGCCTTCGGGCAAGTTGGCCCAGTAGGCTTCAAAGATTCTGCCACCATTTTGTGTGTCGGCCATCCAGAAGGTCTGTTGGTTTCTGCTAACCTCACCAACGACTTCTGTAATGTAACCAGTAACGCTGTAAACCTCAGTGGAGGTATCCCCATCACCGAGTGCATTGGTTAGTTCAACTGCTTCTGCGCAGGTGGTTTCAATAGCTTCGATAGGTTCGGGAGTGGCGCCACCTCCGCCAGGGATTTCGTAAGGTGCAGGTACGTCCTCGCAGCTCGACAGGGCAAATACGCCAATAGCTGCGAACAATAGGGGTTTCCAAAACTTTTTCATAGTCGTATAATTTTTATCTTTTAACTTTTATCTTTTATCTCTACTGCACGACTTCGATATCGTTGATATCACGAATGACGAGCTCCCAAGCATTGTTGTATCGCTTCCAGATACCTGTGAGGTTCATCTTTCCTGTAGGAATGGGAGTGTTGGCGAAGTCGGCGTAAGTGCTGGTGTAAACCATGTACTTCGATGTACTGCTGTATGGACTCTCGACAAAGTATTTCGAGACGCTTGTCCCGCTTCCTGCATCACTCTTCGAAGCCCAGGTAACAGTGCCGTCAGCGCCCTTAATGCTTATGTTCTTGATTGTCATCAACTTGCCGCAGTCGGCAGCAAGGTCACGTTCGCTGGTAAACTCTATGGGAACTACCAACTCAGGCTTGGCTTTACCCAAAAGTTTGAAATGACTCTGCCAAACATTGTTTGGCATACGGCTGACGTAGGCATCACTTGTTGCATCCTTGGCATAGGGCGTGCCTATCTGAGGTTGCAATCCGTAACCGCCGATGTAGAGTCCCTTCAGGTCAATCAGGATTTCCTGTCCTACAGGCAGGTAGGCGAAGAGGTCGCTGCCGGTAATGGCGATGATGAGTGCGTCGCCACTCTTGTCCTCTTGCACAGCAATGGAGTTGTAGAGGTTGCCCTGAACGTCGTTACCTGTCACGCGGACACGCAACTTGCAGTCTTCTGTGATTTCTGAGGTTGTGTAGTTATCGGCATACTTGGGATACTTGGCCTTGAGCTCTGCAATAGTTATAATGTTGTCCTCAGTCAGTTGGTTGTTGCCATAAGGCGCACCATCCGAGAAGTCGGGAGCATCCCAGTCACCGTCCTGACAAGAAACACAGAGTGCGAAGAGCAGGCAGAGGCCACAGAGATATTTTATGTACTTTTCCATAATATTATCCTTTATCAATATTACAATATTCAATATTCAATTTAGAACCTGTAGTTCAGGTTAAGCATACCATTGATGCCCTGTGCATAGAACTTCTTGGGGTTCTTCTGGAAGTTGTAAGTACGGTTGACGTCCTGTCCCTCGGTTGTGGTGTAGTTGGTGGCGCGGCTTTGTTCGTATCCACCTGTGCACAACTTGCGGTTGTTGGTGATGTTGTTCACCATGAGGTTGATGCTCAGATAACGTCCTTTGCTCATGCGGAATCCCTTACCGATGCTACCATCGAGCATGAAGCCGCCGTCGCTCTTAGCCTGATCCATAACGGTGTACGAACCATCGGCATTTTGCTTCATCAAGCCCTTGTAACGCATGTTGGGGGAGTAGGAGAGGTAGATGCGGTCGTAGTAGTTACCATTGAGGTTGAACCACCATCCCTTGATGCTGTAGCGGAAACCGATGCTTGCTGCAGCAAGTGGAGTACCGCTTTCGCGCATGTTCTTGTTGAAGCAAAGGTCGGGTTTCTCACGACCTTCGTTCGAGAGCATGTACACAACGTTGGTGTTCGAGGCATACTTGGCTTCGGCAATCGTTCCGATGGCGGTGATGGTGAAGTCGTTGGTAACCTTAAACTTCATACCCAGTTCTGCACCGTAATAGTTCTTCTCCACGCCAGTCAGGCTGTTGTAGGTGAAGGAGTTCTCGTTATCGTTATAGAACTGTTGCCATTCTGTGCCGTCGTAGGTGTGAGTGAAGTATCCTGTCAGGTTCATCTGGAGCCAGCGTCCGTTGAAGGCATAGCCAATTTCGCTGGAGAATATCTTCTCGTTTACCAGATCACGAACGAAGTTGTTGTTCATCTCGGGGCTTACAAATGCCACGTTGGCGTGAGGAGCGCGAGCCTCGAAGCCTACACCCATTGTCAGCGCATGACCGCCACCCAGATTCAGGTTAGTACCCATCTTGAAGCCACCGTCCAGGAAGCGAGCCTTCTTGCTCTTGCCGTAACTGAGGTTGATGGCCTTGCCGTTTTCGTCGATGTAGTTGGCAAAGATACCATTGTTCATCTTGCCGTTGCGCCACATCTCACTGCCACCGATCTTTGCGGTAATGTAATTGTGGCTGATGCCCTTGTTGCGGCTGTAAGTAGCCCACAGCTTGGCTTTCTCAATCATCAGGTTATAATCATAACGGAAACGGTCTCCCACACCTACCATTCCGTCCTTATTGTTCAGGTCGTAATAGATCTGTGGGGCGTCAGCGGCATATGTGCCTTCGGCGTATGTGTTGCGGTTGTGGAAGTATTTCGATCCCAGCAGGTCGTCCATCGTCTCGTAGTGCATACCCTTGTTTGACGCCAGTTGTAGACCGATTTGGAACCTTGAATCCTTGTCGATGTTCCAGTCGAAGGTGCTACCGAGGTTGATGGCGAGGTGGTCGTTGTGACGACGCTCGATGTAGTATATGGCATCATGACCCGTAGCATTCAGTTGCTGGTTGGCAAAGTAGAGCTTGTCGAAATTGATCTGACGATTAGCTTCCGAATCCTTCCAGAAATAATATGAATCCCACCAAGCAGCAGCTTCAGATTCTGTGCCAGTTCCTGCCCATACATCATAATTATATGAAGGGAAGTTCTTCCAATAGTCGGGGTGGGGGTTGGTGCCTGAGTAGTTGAGCTTCGAACTGCTGTACATGGCGTACTTGCCCACGAGGCTGGTTGTCAACTTCATGCGGTCGTTGATCTTGAAGTCCCATGTGAGCATAGCCGTAGGCTCGAAGTTGTTTACGACACGGCTGGCGCGCTTCTTGCCGTCCTGATAACCCCAGTAAGGATTGTACTGGTAGTCGTTGGCCAGCCAGTAGGCTTCGTCAGTCGATGCGCCCTGCTGAGCACGCTCTGTGGGATTACCCCATGTGGCCAGGTTCAACGAATGGCGGTCGTTGATGATCTTCTGTGCCGTGAGGAAGTAGGAGAGAGAGTTGTAGAACGTACCATCCACAGCTGCTGTTTTCATGTTCGACCAGCGATAGCCGACTGTGCCAAAGAAGGCCCATCCCTTCTTCGTGATGCCTGTTCCGAAGGCATACATGGCGCGAGCCGTGTAGTTGCGGTTGCAGGCCGAGAGTGTGATGTTGTGTCCTGGCGCATAGCTGCTAGCACGGAACTCATAGTTCGACGAACCGCCAATGTTTGCCATTGAGAAGGCGTTCGTCTCGAAGGCACCACTAGCATCGATGTGGTTGTTTGTGGCACGGTTCATGCCGCCGATGGTGGAGTAGTTAAACTGCCCGTTCTCGGCATTGTTCACCTGCACGCCATTAAAGTAAATGTCGTTGTAGCTCGAGTTGTAACCACGGAACTTGAAGCGTGCGGGGCTGAAGAGGTAACCTACGTTGCTGGTGTACACATTGTTGTTCGAGTTGACCATAATGACATTCTGTGTCACATCGTCGTCCTCGCCCAACTGCGACTCTGTGAAGACAAAGGCGGCATTGTCCTGTTTCACTGCCTCTTCGCCTTCAGAAGTCGTGTCCTTTGCATTTTGTGCAAAGCACAGTGACATAGTTCCTAAGAACATAGCCACAAGTGTTAGCTTCTTTGTCATAAGGTTTGTATTTGTTAAAAATTGTGTTCTTACGCCTACAAAGTTAATGAAAATCAAATGCAAAACAAAATAATGTACGAAAAATTATGGCATAGCGGCGAGAAAAACAACTTATGCTTTTTGCTTGCAATGGTGTCTTTGATGCCATAGTGGGGGATATTATGGCAAAAATAACCTGTTTTGCGTGCATTTTTGTGCGAATGTACATTCTAATAAGGTATAAAATAACAGCGGGTGGAGATCGGAAAAGGTGCATGTTGGGAGGGGTTTTAGCTGTTTTATGCATATATTTACGTATCTTTTGAGCCTCTTTTTGCTTCGCTATGAAGGAGGCGAAAGTCGATTTTCTTCGATGGAATGGGCGATTTTTGACAAGACGAACATTGCTTGCGTTGCACCGTTGCAGCGTTGCAGTTGTTTTTTGAGTCATTTCTTGCCTCATTTTATACTTATATTTATATATATAATATATATATTATATATATAAATATAAAATTCAGCTTTTACCTTTTTGGATTAGGGTATTTTTAACTGCAACGGTGCAACGCTGCAACGCTTTGTTGTCTTTTTGTCTTTTCCTGATTTTGGTTGACAGTTTTCTGCTCTTTTTCTGATGTGGTTGACAGCCGTTTTCCTGAATTAGTTGACAACCTTCCTGACATTGTTGAATGTATAACGAATATGTGTTCGCGGTGCCTCGAACAATGGTTTGGGATTCATCGAACCTATGCCGTCTTGCTTGTTGAACGCCTCCCCTTTGTTCCTTTGACGCATGTCGCAAAATATTCTTCTTTGAAAAGTTCGAAAAAGTGCAAAATTATTTGCTTTTTTGCTCACTTTGTATCTTTGAACTGCGTTCTAAAATACTCTCGTTCGAAAAAGTGCAAAAATTATTTGCTTTTTTGCTCACTTTGTATCTTTGAACTGCGTTCTAAAATACTCTCGTTCGAAAAACTGCAAAATTATTTGCTTTTTTGCTCACTTTGTATCTTTGGACTACGTTCTAAAATACTCTCGTTCGAAAAACTGCAAAATAATTTGCTTTTTTGCTCACTTATTCGTATCTTTGCAAATGAAAACTAATACCTTTTATAATATGCGTAAAAATACATTTCTGCTGTTCGTGTTGCTGATGGCGACAGTCGGCGTACAAGCTGAGAAACGTTATGGGCTCTATCCCGTGGCTTTCTACAATTTGGAGAATATTTTTGACACGATTCATGATGAAGGTAAGAATGACTATGAATTTTTGCCCAACGGCTCTTACCACTGGGATGGCAATAAGTATAGAGGAAAGGTAAAGAACATGGCTCGTGTGCTGCTTGACCTGGGGACAGATAAGGTTCCCACGGGTGCAGCCGTTATCGGCGTGTCGGAAGTCGAGAACTCACGCGTGATGGACGACCTGGTTGCTCAGCCTGGCATGAAGGAGCGTGGTATGAAATACATTCATATTGAAGGTCCCGACAAGCGTGGCGTAGACTGTGCACTTCTTTACAATCCTCAGATATTCAAACCTCATAAGTGGTTCTTGCAACCCTACGTCTATGAGAATGGCGACACCACTCGTGCCACCCGTGGCTATCTGACGGTGCAAGGCAACATCGACGGCGATCCTCTGACGGTTATTGTATGTCACTGGCCCAGCCGTGGTGCTACCAGCTATTTCCGCGAGATTGCCGGCAAGCAGGTTCGTCATCTTACCGACAGCATAGCGAAGGCTGATCCTAAGCAGCGCATCATCGTCATGGGTGACATGAACGACGACCCCGATAATGCCTCTATGGCAAAGATGCTGGGCGCACGTCGTAAGATGAAGGATGTGGAGAACGGTGACTTCTACAATCCCTGGTGGGAGATGCTGCGCGATAAGGGTCAGGGTACGCTGACATACCAAGGCGGCTGGAACCTCTTCGACCAAATTGTCTTCTCGCGCAATCTGCTCGACGTAAAGGGTCATAAGGACTATGAGCACTTGACGCTGTATCAGTGGCACATCTTCCGTCGTGACTATCTGATACAGCAGGAAGGACGATACAAGGGTTCGCCTAAGCGTACCACCTCCAGTGGAGTCTGGGTGAACGGATTTAGTGACCACTTGCCAACGGTATCTTATTTGATAAAGGAACTTAAATGAGAAGAATACTGAGTCTTTTGCTTGCGTGGGTGAGTCTGGCACTCTGTGCCCAGAACCCCTATACCATCTATCCTGTTCCTCATCAGCAGGAACTGACGGGTGGCGTCGCAAACGTCGGCAAACAGGTGGTTATCGTTGCTGAGCAAGGCATCGACGCGCCCACCATTGCTCGCGCTATGGGCATCGTGGTGGAGCATGGAATGAAGGCTGTCGTTACCGACCGAGCACGCAAGGGGGAGACCAATCTGCTGTTGGGAGTTAATGGTTCTCGTGGTATTGCCGACAAGCAGGCAGGACGCTTGAAACTGCAACGCGAGGTGTTCGGTCTGGCCAAGTACGACCGACATATCCTTAGCATTACTGCCGACAAGCGTGGGACGGCTCAAATCGTGGCTTTGGGCGAGAACACCGATGCCACATTCTGTGCCTTGGCGACCCTGGAGCAGATATTCGACCTGGGACAGAAGGCACTTCCTTGTGTCACTTTTTACGACTATGCCGACATTCAAAATCGTGGAATCATAGAAGGTTATTACGGCGTTCCCTATTCAGCAGAGGTGACCAAAGACCTCTTCCGCTTCATGGCACGCTATAAGATGAACACCTACATGTATGGTGCCAAGTCCGACCCCTATCATTCACGATATTGGGCAGAACCCTATCCCACAGAAATTACGCCTGAACAAAAACGCATCGGCTATCTCTCGCAGGAGATGTTACGCGACATCACTTCCGTGGCTCATGCGACGAAGGTCAATTTCATCTGGGCCATACATCCTGGAACTGCCTTTGTGGATGAGAAGAAGCCCGAGACAATTGGGAACATCATGAAGAAGTTCGAGAGCATGTATGGGCTGGGCGTTCGTCAGTTTGGCGTTTTCGTCGATGACGTGGGCGTGCCTTCCGATGCGGCTACTCTCAAGCTTGGAGCAGACAGACTGACAGTGCTTCAGCAACAGATGGATGCCCGGTGGAACCGACCTGAAGCAGCACCTGCCGACACGGTGAAGCCCTTGCACTATGTACCCCAACTCTATGCTTATTCGTGGGTGTCTGCCCAGCGTGCCAACGATTTCTTCCAGGCCTTGAGCCACACGCCTGATAAGGTAAACATCTATATTACCGGTGCCAACGTGTGGTCGGTTCCCAACAACTACGACCTGCGTTTCGTCAAGAAGTCACTGGGACGCGACACCAGTTGGTGGTGGAATTATCCCTGCAACGACAACGATGTGACCAAACTCTTCCCGATGGACATGTATGCCAACTTCCGCGACGAGACTCACATCGACAACCTGGCACACCTCGTTCCTGACCTGACTGGAACGAACACACTCATCATCAATCCCATGCAGCAGGGAGAAATCTCAAAGATTGCTCTCTTTAGTGTGGCTGATTACACTTGGAATCAAGCCGGCTTCAACAACCAGCAGAGTTGGGAAGCAGCCTTGCCTGCGGTAGTGGGCGAGAAGTATGCCTCTGCCTTGCGCAAGATAGCTCCTTACCTGCGTTATTATGATGCTGATGCCTCGTCGTATCTCATCGAGAATTACAAACGCGGTGTGGCAAACGGGAATCCTAATCCACGAGCCGTCATAGCTGAGATGCAAAGGGTGGAGGAGAGTTGCCAAGTGTTGAAGGGTATGCAGTCGTCACCCGTTGTCAGCGATGCCCTCTTCTATGAAGATGTGCGTCCTTGGTTGCTCAAACTCGAGGCTATGGCACACGAGACCATCCAGCGACTGCAGGGAGAATCGGACGTGGAGACAGTGGACTTGGAAGGCGACGAACGCTTCCAGTTCGAAATCCTTACGGGATTGGGCAATGAGATAGCCTTGTCGGTACGCACTGCCGAACCTTCGGGTCAGGTATTGCGTCCCTTCCTCGACTGGCTGAGAAAAGAGAAAAAATGAGATAATAACATATTACCGTTTTATTAACATTTAATTATTATGACAAGTTACAAAGAACTGGGACTGGTGAACACCCGTGAAATGTTCGCCAAGGCAGTAAAGGGTGGTTATGCAATTCCCGCCTTCAACTTCAACACCATGGAACAGATGCAGGCTATCGTGCAGGCAGCTGTAGAGACTAAGTCTCCCGTTATCATGCAGGTATCCAAGGGCGCTCGCAACTATGCCAACGGCACCATTCTGCGCTACATGGCTCAGGGTGCTGTAGAATATGCCAAGGAACTGGGTTGCCCCAATCCTCAGATTGTCCTGCACCTCGACCACGGTGACAGCTTCGAACTCTGCAAGGAGTGCATCGACAATGGTTTCTCGAGCGTCATGTTCGACGGCTCTGCCCTCCCCTACGAGGAGAACATCGCCATCACGAAGAAGGTGGTTGAGTACGCTCACAAGTACGACGTAACCGTAGAGGCCGAGCTCGGCGTTCTGGCCGGCGTAGAGGACGAGGTTAGCGCTGCTGAGAGCCACTACACCCGCCCCGAGGAGGTTGAGGACTTCTCGAAGCGCAGCGGTTGCGACAGCCTGGCCATCTCCATCGGTACCAGCCACGGCGCATACAAGTTCACTCCCGAACAGTGCACCCGCGACCCGAAGACCGGCAAGCTCGTGCCTCCTCCATTGGCATTCGACATCCTGCACGAGATCGAGAAGCGCATCCCCGGCTTCCCCATCGTGCTGCACGGTTCGAGCTCTGTGCCTCAGGACGAGGTTGACACCATCAACAAGTACGGTGGCAAGCTGCCCGATGCAGTAGGTATTCCCGAAGAGCAACTGCGTGAGGCTTCTAAGAGCGCCGTTTGCAAGATCAACATCGACTCTGACTCTCGTCTGGCTATGACTGCTGCCATTCGTAAGCACTTGGCTGAGAACCCCAGCCACTTCGATCCTCGTCAGTATCTGAAGCCCGCTCGCGAGAACATGAAGAAGATGTACATCCACAAGATTGTGAATGTGCTCGGAAGCGACAACAAACTCTAATAAGTAATTGTTAGAAACGACGGAGGCGTACATCCATCTGGGTGTACGCCTCTTTTTTGTGAGCTGCTTCCGAGAGTTGAACTCGGGACCTCATCCTTACCAAGGATGCGCTCTACCACTGAGCTAAAGCAGCATCATCTCGTTTTTGCGGATGCAAAGATAAGAATAAATTGGCAATTAAAGGCTATGAACAGAGAATTATTTTGGAAATTCTTACTGTTCCAGCTTCTTTACCCCACCATTCTCTTGATAGAAGGTCACACGAGTAGTCGGACGCTTGTCGAAAAGAATGTCGCTTAGGATTTCCGTCGTTCCGAACTGGCCCATGCTGCATTCGAGACTTGCATACGAATGATTGAGATCGAAAACGGAAATAGTCTCGCGCGCAGGTACATTATAATATATGCCACGTTCCATCTTGGCTTTCTTCTTATCTATCTCAGGATTCTCTTCGATGGCGGGCAAACTACCATTGTTCTTAATGCTGATGTAAACGGGTTGACCCGACAAGTCTTCTTTGTCCACTACGCCTGAATATTGTGAGAAGCGGAAAAGGACGTCTCTTTCTGTCTCCTTCGAAGGTAAGTAGTTGAACGAGAAGACTTCAGTGCTTGTCTGTTTGCTTCCACTAAACAATTGGGAGAGGGCACGGTCTTGTATGTCGAGTTGGTCAAGCATAAGTTTGAGCTGCGCCCCGTCTTTTGGTGTGTTGTCTGCCTCTCCACGCACCAAGGCATTGCGACTTTCACGAATGTCGTAAATCTCCTGAGCACATAGCTCTGCCAACTTTGCCGTACTGCCTGCCGAAAGCATTTCCTGATTCATGTATTGCTTGGGGTTCAGAACCGCTGTTGCTGGTGTGCCTTGTGGTATGGCGGGAAGCATCGTTTCCTCTGCTTCGGCGTTGATACTCAACAAAATGCCGTCATGAGTTAGTCCAACCAACGGTGCCACAGTCTTACTCTTTACCTTAATATTATAGGCCTTCCCTTTGTCGGGTACTCCGTATGGTTCTAGTGTTATGCTCTTAATGGTCCATGTGGTATTGGACTCCGTAGGCACGTCCTTCAGTCGGAGGTAACGGAAAGCATATTTGTTAAGTTCTCCAGGTGTGACTACTGCTTTTTCTGCCACCACCGTAATGCGGAGGGCGGTTTGTGGAAGGAAGTAGTTTACCCCATCGAGTGTGCTGCCTGGGATGAAGTTTCCTACTTCTGTTTGTGCTTTTGAGAAAGCGCATGTCAGCATCATGCCGATAATAAATAGTGTCCTTTTCATATCTTTATGTGTTCAGTTTCTTAAATGCATCCGGTAGGTGACGGATGATGTCTCGCGCAATCATGCAATTTTCGCCCATTTCATCGGAAGAAAAGTCGCCTGCTTGTCCGTGCAGCCATACGCCCAAGAGTGCGGATTCGAGAGACGAATATCCTTGTGCCAGCAATCCTGTGATGATACCCGTCAGGACATCGCCACTACCGGCAGTCGCCATCCCTGAATTGCCCACATTCAGACGATAGATTTCGCCCGAAGGACAGCATACATGCGTAGGGTGTCCTTTCAATACGATGTAAAGCTTGTGCTTGATAGCGAAAGTCGACACGTCTTCGAGACTATTACTTCCGATGAGCCTTTCCGCTTCTTTGGGATGAGGCGTCAATATGCTCTCTTGGGGTACATTCTCCATCCAATCAGGCTTTTGTGCCAGCATGTTGATAGCATCGGCATCAATGACCATAGGCGATTGGGCATGTTGCAACACGTCCTCTAATAAATCATAGTTTATGCCTAACCCTGGACCTATTCCAATGGCGTTGTATTCAATATTCCACTCGCGGTTGGTCTTCAGGATAGCTTCTGGAACAGTAATTTGCAGAATATCGTGATTCTCTTCTGCTGTCAGGATAGACAATTTGCCTATGCCGCTTCGCAGACATGATTCGGATGCAAGAATTGCCGCACCAGCCATACCTTTACTTCCGGATACAAGTAAGGCATGACCAAATGTTCCCTTATGCCCGTCAATGGGTCGTGGACGAAGCATTTGGCGCACGTCATCGAGTCGAATCTCTTTTATGTTCTGCATCGTGGACGCAAAGTTAAGGATTTAAGTTGACTTTGCATTTAATTTTTAGTTTTTAATTCCATTTTTTAATTTTATTTATAGTATCTTTGCCTAAAATGCGAAAATAAGATGCACCTCGGCATAAATAACGAAGAATCGTTTTGTTCTGCCCTCGGTTTTCATTATCTTTGCTTCAGAAAGCGAAAATAAGATGCACCTCGGCATAAAAAACGATGAATCGTTTTGTTCTGCCCTCGGTTTTCATTATCTTTGCCCTAAAATAACACATATATGGACAAAATTATTCAGGTTAAGGACAAGAGATTTGCGGTTTCTATTCCGTCTGACCGTATTCAGGCAGAAGTGAAACGTGTGGCTGAACAAATCAACAAGGAATATGAAGGGCAATCCCCCATATTCTTGGCAGTGTTGAATGGTTCTTTTGTTTTTGCAGCCGATTTATTGCGCGAAATTACTTTGCCTTGTGAGGTGTCGTTTGTTCGTTTAGCTTCGTATCAAGGCGTTAGCACAACGGGTACGATTCGCGAGATTATGGGACTTAACCTTGATATTACGGGTCGCCCCATCATCATTGTTGAGGATATTGTCGATACGGGTCTTACGATGGCGCACATGCTTGAAACATTGAAGACACACAATCCTTCGAGCATCGACATTTGCACGCTCTTGCTGAAGCCTGGCAAGTTGCAAGTTGACCTCGATATTCGTTATTGTTGCCTCCAGATACCCAATGACTTCATCGTGGGCTATGGCCTCGATTATGATGGATTCGGGAGAAACACGAAGGACATTTACACGTTGTGTGATGAAGGGTGAAGGATTAAGAATTATAAAAATATAATATGAAAAACATCATTATCTTCGGTGCCCCTGGTAGTGGCAAGGGTACTTACAGCGACGAGATAGTAACTCGCTATGGTATGGGTCATATTTCTACTGGTGATGTGCTCCGTGCAGAAATAAAGCAGGAGTCTGAACTTGGTAAGATAGCACAGGGCTACATCAGCAATGGGCAGTTGATTCCTGATGAACTGATGATAGACATCTTGGCAAAGACATACGACAGTCTGCCCACGGGTAAGGGCGTCATCTTCGATGGATTTCCCCGTACCATTGCTCAGGCCGAGGCTTTGAAGAAGATGCTGGCAGAGCGCAACCACGAAATGGGTGTGATGATAGAACTGATTGTTGACGAGGAAACTCTGATGGAACGCTTGTTGCGCCGTGCACAGATTGAAGGTCGTGCTGATGACAATGAAGAGACCATCAAGAAACGTTTTGCCGTATATCACAATCAGACCGAACCCCTCGCAGCATGGTTCGAGAAGGAAGGCATCCGTCATACCTTCACATGGGAAGGTAGTAAGGATCAGATGCTGGCAAACATCTTTGCCTTCCTCGATACATTGAAATAAGAGCGTTTATTGGGGATGGAAAGCAACTTCGTAGATTACGTAAAGATATGTTGCCGCTCTGGCAAGGGCGGACGAGGTTCTATGCACATGCATAGGGCTAAGTATGTTCCTAATGGTGGACCTGATGGTGGCGATGGAGGACGTGGTGGACATATCTATCTGCGTGGGAATCACAACTATTGGACGTTGCTTCACCTGCGTTACGAACGTCATGTCTTTGCCGGACATGGTGGCAATGGAGGCAAAAGCCGAAGCACAGGTGCAGATGGACAAGACCGATATATCGATGTCCCTTGTGGAACCGTTGTCTATGATGCAGAGACGGGCGAATATATCTGCGACGTCAGTGAAGACGGACAGGTGGTAATGCTTTTGAAAGGTGGTCGTGGAGGTCTGGGTAACTGGAACTTCCGCACTTCTACCAATCAGGCACCGCGTTATGCCCAACCTGGTGAACCTATGCAAGAGCGTACCGTTATTCTCGAACTGAAACTTCTTGCTGATGTCGGTTTGGTAGGCTTCCCCAATGCAGGTAAGAGTACATTGCTTAGTTCGCTTAGTAGTGCTCGTCCCAAGATAGCCAACTATCCCTTTACCACGATGGAACCTTCGTTGGGTATCGTGGCCTATCGCGATAATCAGTCTTTCGTTATGGCTGATATCCCTGGCATCATCGAAGGTGCTTCGGAGGGGCGTGGCTTGGGTCTGCGTTTCTTGCGCCACATCGAACGCAACTCCTTACTTTTGTTTATGGTTCCTGGTGATACCGATGACATTCGCAAGGAGTATGAGATACTGCTCAACGAAGTTAAGACCTTCAATCCCGATATGCTCGACAAACAGCGTGTGCTTGCAATCACGAAGAGTGACCTTCTGGATGATGAACTCATAGAGATGCTTAGTCATGATCTTCCCGATGACCTCCCGCATGTCTTTATCTCTGCTGTCGCCAATCGTGGATTGACGGAACTGAAAGATATCCTCTGGGAAGCCTTGAATAGCGAAAGCAACAAGTTGCAGGCTATTACTCACGAAGAAAAGATTGTGCATCGTAATAAGGATTTGAACTATCTGCAGCAGGAACTTGAGGATATGGGCGAGGACGAGGACATAGAATTCATCGATGAGGATGAGATTGAGGATGTAGAAGACCTCGACGACTTTGAATACGAAGATATTGACGAATGAACCTCTTGAGATATGATACTCCCGATGGAATCGCGGCTTTTACAACAGGCCGCGATTGCTGTGTCGAGGCTTTAGGACTTCAGACTAGTGCCTTGGCTTTGCCTCGTCAGACTCATTCTGATCATGTCTTATGGATGCGGGAAGCAGGTCGACCAGAGGACACCGATGCAGTCATTACCGATGTTCCTGGATTGTGCGTCTGTGTGAAGACTGCCGATTGTATTCCCGTCCTGCTTTATGATCGGAAATGCCGAGTTGTTGCTGCAGCCCATGCCGGATGGCGGGGAACGGTATCTCGTATTGTTAGCAAGACTATTGCAGAGATGGGTGTTTCTCCGTCGGACCTTTCTGCCATCATCGGGCCTGGTATTTCGTTAGAAGCCTTTGAAGTGGGCGATGAGGTGTATGAACGATTCCGTGAGGCGGATTTCCCAATGGGAAGGATAGCTGTTCGTAAGGCCAAATGGCACATCGATTTGTGGCAAGCCAATCGTTGGTTACTCGAGGAAGCCGGTGTGCATGATATTCAGGTGGCAGGCATTTGCACATATAACAATTCCGCCCAGTTCTATAGCGCTCGTCGTGAGGGTATAGATACCGGACGGAATATGAATGGGATTCTTTTAAAAGCTTAACGCTGTCGCTTAGATGAAAGGCTAAATATTACTTTAGCCATTAACCCTTAACCTTTCACCCTTCATCCTTAATCTTCCTTACTTATGCCGATTGGCACGTGCCTTGCGGATGTCGGCCTTTTTCTTTGCCGAACCACTGCCATGAGCTCCCGTTACATATTGCTTTTTCTTCGCTTTTGAACGGACTTTGCCACCGGCGTTGGAGGTCTCCTTCTTCGTACCTCCACCGCGGAATGTGATTCCGTTTTGGATAACGATATCAATGTCGTCGCCTGCAAACTTGTTCATGGCTTTGTGCTTTAGGGATATTAAGGACGTTGAGTCAATTATTAATGATGGAACAGACGTACACCAGTGAAGGCCATAGCGATGCCGTACTTGTCACAGGTCTCGATGACATGATCGTCGCGAACCGAACCTCCAGCTTGAGCTACGTAGCGTACGCCACTCTTGTGAGCACGTTCGATGTTGTCGCCAAAGGGGAAGAATGCATCGCTACCCAGACTCACGTCAGTGTTCTGTGCAAGCCATTCGCGTTTCTCTTGTTCTGTCAAAGGTTCAGGGCGCTCTGTGAAGAACTTCTGCCATTCGCCTTCACGTAATACATCTTCGAATTCAGGACCGATGTAGATGTCGATGGTGTTGTCGCGGTCGGCTCTTCTGATGCCAGGCACAAAGGGCAATGCCATCACTCTCGGATGTTGTCTAAGCCACCATATATCGGCCTTCTGTCCTGCCAATCGTGTGCAGTGGATGCGGCTCTGCTGTCCTGCACCAATACCGATGGCTTGTCCGTCTTTGACATAGCACACTGAATTCGACTGGGTGTACTTCAGTGTGATAAGGGCAATCATCAGGTCGCGCTTGGCTTCAGGAGTGAACTCCTTATTTTGTGTGGGAATGTTCTCGAATAGGGCAGGGTCGGCAAGGTCTATTTCATTGCGTCCCTGTTCGAAGGTGATACCGAACACTTGTTTCCGTTCGATGGGAGCAGGACGATAAGCTGGGTCGATTTGAATCACGCAATATGTTCCCTTGCGCTTATTCTTCAGAACTTCTAGGGCCTCTGGCGTGTAGTCAGGAGCAATGATCCCGTCCGATACCTCACGGTTGATGAGGCGAGCTGTCGCTTCATCACAAGTGTCTGAAAGTGCAATGAAGTCACCATATGAACTCATGCGATCGGCGCCTCTTGCACGGGCATAAGCACAAGCAATAGGTGTCAGTGGCAGGGGAGCGTCGTCGACAAAGTAAATCTTCTTCAGCGTGTCGCTTAGCGGGAGTCCAACAGCTGCACCAGCGGGACTAACATGCTTAAACGATGCAGCAGCAGGCAGACCTGTTGCAGCCTTCAGTTCCTTCACCAATTGCCAAGAGTTCAGCGCATCCAGTAGGTTGATGTAGCCAGGTCGGCCGTTCAATACTGTGATGGGTAACTCGCCCTCTTCCATAAAGATGCGTGAGGGCTTCTGATTCGGGTTGCACCCGTACTTCAGCGATAATTCCTTCATAATCAGTTTATAATTAAATAATTCATAATTCTCGTTGCAAAATCCCTAATACATTCTACTATAAGGCTGTAGGCTTAATTGTGAATTGTGCATTGTGAATTATGAATTAAAGATGTGGAGCCGGAGGGGATTGCGCTCGGCTTTGCCGCTTGCGTAGCGCAGTGGAGCAAGAACCCTCACGAGGGTGAACACCCCAACGGCGTAATGTTAGTGGAGCCGGAGGGGATTGAACCCTCGTCCAAACAGGGAAGTCCTGAGCTTTCTACACGCTTATCTTGGTCTTCATTTTCGTGCGTTAGCAAGACCCAAGCCACCAACCAACGCCTTATCCTCTAAGATTTAATCGCGAGTGCGAGGCCACTCATCGACGATCCCCGATTTTGCTGTGCCACTTTATCAGAGCGCTTCAGGGCGTTAGCCTCTGAGTGACATCTCGTCGCAGCACCTGGTGCCGCGATTAAGCCAAGAATCTACTATACTTCGATTAGGCAGCGAGAGCGTAGTTGTTTTCGCCAGTTAATTGTCTGATAGTCATTGATTAAAGAGAGCGGCCACCAACTCTCTGCGTGCTTACCGAGCACCCCATCCTGCTGTCAAATCCATGTCGACCCCAGATGTAAGTGGCTGCGAAGTTATGAAATTTTTCTGAATTGACCAAACAATAGACGAGAAGATTGTAAATCTTCGTTCATTATTTCCGAGTCAAGTATTCGACTAATTTGTACCATAGGTGCTCCGCTGGAAGGCCTTAGGTCTTCCGTCCGAACGCCTTAGGTCTTTCGCCGGAGCGCCTAAGGTTTTCAAGGACATCACCTTTGGTCCTACCTCCAAATGCCTATGTTCTTTTGATATTACACCTAATTGCTCTTCTGTAAAGACGTACATCTTACAGTGATAAGATGTACATCTTACACATGAAAGATGTACGTCTTTCATATAAAAGACCTAAGTCTTATATAGAAAACGTCTAAGGCTTATGGCGAAAGGTATAATAGGACATGTGCCTTAGCTTATACAAGCATGCGACCAAGGTTGCTCAAGTATCGCGTCAAGGTTGTCCATGTATGGGTCTGAAGTTGTACAACCTTGAAGCCAAGATTCCCCAACCTGTAAACGATGGTGGTATGTTCTCACCATATTAAAATACGGCCTATCTGTGTACAATGGAATACATAAAAAAGCATTTAATTGAAAAAAATAGGCAATAGACTAAAATATTTACACCTTTTCACAATAAATCAGACATTGTGGAGTTATATTATATATAATATAGTTGAAGTAAAACGTTTTTAAACATATTGAACCGAGTGATACCTTCTGATAATAAGTTTGTTGATGGTATGAACTTTGCCGAACGACTGGTTAAAAGGACGTTCGACATCGTTGCATCTTTTTGTGGAATGATAGTCTTATCTCCCGTTTATCTTTACGTCTATTTCCGCCTTCATCAGCAGGCCGACGGACCTGTTATCTTCCGTCAGGAACGCATAGGGCGGGGTGGGCGTCCATTCGATATCTTGAAGTATAGAACGATGCGCATGGACAGTGAGTCGGATGGTGTGCCTCAACTGGCAGAGAAGAGCGATGACAGACTGACCCCTGTGGGCAAGTTCCTGCGTGAGCATCATCTTGATGAACTTCCTCAGTTATGGAATGTCTTTGTAGGCGACATGTCGTTTGTCGGTCCGAGACCCGAACGTCAGTACTTCATCAACCAGATTATGAAAGAGAACTCTGATTACGAATATCTGTACCAAATCAGACCAGGCATTACCTCTATGGCTACTATTTACAACGGATACACAGACACCATGGAGAAGATGCTCATTCGTCTGCAAATGGATTTAGAGTACCTGCAAAAGCGTAGCCTTTGGCTTGACTTGAGGATATTGCTTACTACAGTAAGACTCATTGGATATGGAAAGAAAATCTAGTATTATGCGAAAATATCTTGTAATGATGGCGCTTTTGATAAGCGCCGCTTGTGTTTATGGACAGTCATTGTCCGACGAGGATGTTATCCAGTTTGTGCAAAAAGAACAAGCTGCTGGTACGAATCAAGAGAATATTGTTCAGAAACTGTTGCGTAAAGGTGTAACTCCCGAGCAGTTGCGTCGCATTCGTAAGAAGGTTGAGGCCGAGCAGAACCAACTTGGTGCTGTGGACCTGACTGGCAAGAACAAAAAACAGACGACCAACCGCTTGCGTACCAACAAGGAAAAGGCAGAGGACCTTTATCGCCAGCAGAATGGATATATGGTGCGTTCTCAGCGTGAGAAGGATGAACAGCGCTTATTGACTCGTAAAGATCGTCAAGAGGCGTTGGATGAGGAGATTGGTTTCATGGACATCGACTCACTCATCTATTACCAAAATATGTTTGGTCGTGAGGATGAGAACCAAGTCTTTGGACGCAATATCTTTAACAATCAGTACCTTACTTTTGAGCCAAATCAAAATATGGCCACACCGGCCAACTATCGACTGGGACCTGGCGACAATGTTATTATCGACGTATGGGGTGCCAGTCAGGAAACTTTTGAAGGTGTGATTTCACCCGACGGTGTTGTTGTAATCGAAGGTGTTGGTCCATTGAAGTTGGGTGGATTAAGCGTGTCTCAGGCCACGCAACAGGTTCGAAGCCGTTTGGGACAGTTCTATTCAGGTTGTAGTTTCAATCTGGCAGTGGGCGAGACACGAAGCATTCAGGTGCAGGTGATAGGTGAAGTTCGTATGCCTGGTACTTATACGCTGAGCAGTCTCTCCAGCGCCTTCAATGCTTTGTATGCAGCTGGTGGTATCAGCGACATCGGTACTTTGCGTAACATTAAGGTTTATCGCGGTGGACGTCAGATAGCCACAATTGACGTTTATGACTATCTGCTGAATGGCAATGTGAAGGGTGATGTTCGTCTGCAGGACAACGATGTCATTTCGGTTGATCCCTATGAGTGCCTCGTCAACGTTCGCGGTAAGGTTAAGCGTCCTATGTTCTATGAGATGAAATCGTCGGAGAGCGTGTTGCAAGTGATTCGCAATGCCGGTGGATTCGCAGGTGATGCTTTCACGAAGAATGTACGTCTGACCCGTAAATCGGGCAATGAATACAGCATGCACACCGTGGATGAGTTCAAGATGTCGAGCTTCACTTTGAAGGATGGAGACAGCATCTTCGTAGATAGTGTACTTGCCCGCTTTAGTAATATGGTAGAAGTACGCGGAGCTGTGAAGCATGCTGGCCAGTTTGAACTAGGAGGCGAAGTGCAGACTGTGAAAGGCCTTCTTCAAGTGGCCGACGGATTGCGAGAAGACGCTTTCCAAAGTCGTGCTGTGATGCATCGTGAGAAGGATGACTTAACACTGGAAATGATTTCGGTTGACATTGAGGGCATTCTCGACGGAAGCGTTGCCGACATCCCCTTGAAGAAAGGTGACGTCCTATTTGTTCCCAGCACAATTGACATGAAAGGTGAACAAACATTGTCCATCTCTGGCGAGGTGCTATACCCCGGTGAATATCAGTATGCCGAGAATACGACGGTAGAGGATCTTATCCTGATGGCAGGCGGTTTGACTCCTGCGGCTTCTATGGCTAAGGTCGATGTGTATCGTCGTGTACAAAACTTTAATGCCAAGGAATCGACTGAGGTAAGTGCCGAGGTGTTTAGCGTTGCTTTGAACGATGGTTTGCGTTCGTCGGACAGCACTTGCGTTCTGATGCCTTTCGACGTTGTGGTAGTTCGTAAAAGTCCTGCATATAACGAACAACAGACGGTGCACATCGAAGGTTGTGTGAACTTCGAAGGCGACTATGCCATGAGTACAAAGAATTTCCGCCTCTCCGATTTGGTTAAGGCTGCTGGTGGACTTACCAACTTAGGCTATGCCAAGGGTGCGCGACTGACGCGCCAAATGACGGAGGAAGAAAAGATTCAGCGCGAGAACTCGCTGCGTGCCGCCCAGATACAGATGTACGAGGAAGCCATGCAGAGCGAGAAACGCTACGACATGGCTCAGGCCGACTCCCTGATGTCGCTGAAACTTGACATGGGTGAGACCTATCCCCTGAGCATCAACCTGCAAGAGGCCATCGACAACCCCGGCAGTCCTGCCGACATCGTCCTGCGCGAGGGCGACCTGCTCACCATCCCGCAGTACTCGAACACGGTGAAGGTAAGTGGCGAGGTGCTCTATCCTGTCAGCATGGGCTACATGAAGAACAAGCCCCTGAAGTACTACATCAAGCGTGCCGGAGGCTATGGATCCCGTGCCAACAAGAAGGGAGCCTATGCCATCTACATGAACGGCTCGGCAGAGAAAATCAATCGACACTCGTGGGGTCACAAGGACATTGAGCCGGGTTGCGAAATCGTGATTCCGACCAAAAAGCAGAAGAACCGCATGACGACGGGCGAGGTTATGGCCATCTCAAGTGGTGGCGCTTCGTTGGCAAGCGTAGTTGTGGCCTTGATAAGTATTTTGAAGAAGAACTAACTTAAGGGAGGTCTTGTCATGGAAGAAAGAAACAAAAGCGACCAGAAGATTATTGACTTGGGAAAGGTGTTCCATGCCCTATGGGCCAAGAAAAAACTCTTCTTCAAGGTATGGTTAGTGACCTTCATCCTTTCCTGTGTATGGATTCTGCCACAACCTCGCTATTATACCAGCGAAGTGAAGTTGGCACCTGAGATGAATGGAGAAGACGTTGGTGGAGGACTCTCCTCTATTGCATCCTCCTTCGGTTTCAATATCGGTGGCATAGGCGGACAGGATGCTATCTATCCCGAACTTTATCCCGATCTCTTTGAGAGTCCCGAATTCATTGTGGGTCTCTTTGATATTAAGGTAACCACGAAGGATGGTAAACTCACTACCAACTACTTCGATTACATGAAGAACCACCAAAAGGAGAATCTTCTTACTCTACCTTATTATAAGACGGTGAGAGCAATTAAGAACATCTTTGAAGAAAAGGATAACGTACCTCGCGGAAACGGTAGTTCGGACATCAACCCCTTCCGAATGAATAAGAAGGACTTCAAGTTGATGAAAGTGGTAATGGAGAACATCAGTTGTGCGGTGGACAAGAAGACCAGTGTTATTACCATCAATGTGACTGACCAAGACCCTGTCATCTGTGCTACAATGGCCGATAGCGTGAAGATGCACCTGCAAGAGTTCATTATCCGGTATCGTACCAGCAAAGTGAGTGAGGATGTTGTGCATTACCAGCAGATGCGTGACGATGCAGAAAAGGAATATGATGTTGTGATGCGAGCATATGGTCGTTACTGCGACACTCACACGAATGTGATCCTGCAAAGTTTCCAAAGCGAAAGGGATAAGTTGGAAGGGGAGTTGGCACTTAAGCAAAACTCACTGACTGCAATGGAGACTCAGTTGCAGGCAACAAAGGTAAAGCTTCAGGAAAAGACTCCTGCCTTCACCACACTAAAAAGTGCTACCGTACCCATAAAACCGACAGGACCAAAGCGAATGCTCTTTGTTCTGGGTATGCTGATATTGGCTTCGGTAGCCACTGCAGGATATATTCTTAATAAGAACTCTCAGAAAGAGCTATAGTGAAAAAACCTCAAATCTCAGAAAAGAAGAAAAGGGCTCTCACCAATATTGCATGGGCCATCAGCGGCAAGATCGTTAGTTTAACGGGCGTTCTTGTCGTTGGCATTATAGTTGCAAGATACCTTGGGAAAGAGCAATATGGCATTATGAACTATGTGATTAGTTTCGTTGCCATCTTTCAAGTCTTTGCTGATTTTGGGCTCGATTTCATACAGATTCGGGAAGAATCGAAACATCCTGCACACAAGGATAAGATAATAGGTACAACCTTCACTCTAAAGCTCTTTTTCGCGATTCTCACACTTCTTGCAATCCTGATAATCACGACGCTTTCCGAACATGACGGCAGGATTCGATGCTATATCATGATCTATGCGCTATCCGTGATCCTGAACACGAGTTGGGTGTCGCGAAATCATTTTACTTCGATTGTCTGGAATGAATATGTAGTCAAGACGGAGATTTCTCGCACACTCATCGGAATGGCAATCAAGATTGCCTTCGTCCTACTCCATCTTCCACTTATTTGGTTCATCGTTTCTTTGGTTATCGACTCCATATTGTTGGCGGTGGGATATACGGCTTCGTATATCCGCAAGATCGATTCCATCCGGAAATGGAACTTTGATAGGGATTTGGCTGTCTTCATGCTTAAGCAGTCCTTCCCCTTGCTTCTTTCTGGTGCAGCCATCGTTGTCTATAATCGCATCGACCAGATGATGATTGGTAAGATGATTGACCAAAGTCACTTGGGTGTGTATTCTGTAGCTGTTAGGTTTACGGAACTTCT
Source organism: uncultured Bacteroidales bacterium (assembly GCA_902801325.1). GTDB lineage: Bacteria > Bacteroidota > Bacteroidia > Bacteroidales > Bacteroidaceae > Physcousia. The sequence continues at coordinate 81,859 of CADCHQ010000010.1, forward strand.
TGTCTTTGTACCCACGATCATTGCACAGACCATAAGCCCAATTCTCGTGGAGGTGCGTCAGAAGGATGCAGCCCGGTATGAAGAACTGTCCCGAGTCTTTATGAATGTTACGGTGTCTGTTTGCATTCTGCTTGCCATATTTACGAGCCTTTTGTCTTATCCCATAGTGCGCTTTACCTTCGGGCGCATGTATATTGAGGCAGCATCAGTGCTTTCCATCCTGGCATTTAAGGTAGTTGGTGACGCTCTTTCCCAGACATCCGGCCAGTTGATGATTATCGAAGGCATCCAGAAGTATGCCTCCATAAGAAACATTATTGGGTGTGTGACGTGTGTGGGACTCAACCTTATCTTCATATCCCGTTATGGGATTCATGGTGTGGCCTATGTTGCCATCATTACTATTTTAGTATCCGGCACGTTGGCCGATTTTATCATTCCATCTTATCGCAAGATATTCTATAAGCAAATAAAGGCCATCTGTGTCGGATGGATGGATATCATACACATTAAAACGCTACTTCGATGAAATGGTCACGTCTGTATAATGGAGCCAAGGCACGTTTGCCTATCTCGATGAGGTTTCTCATTGAGGTGCTTTCCTATTGGAGGCGTCTTTGCCGATATAATGCCTCCGTTCGTACGGACAAGGACATGCAAAAGATGCAATACACGCTCTTGCGTGAGAATCATATTATAGAGAAAGGTATGTCCATGCGTAACACCCGTAAGGGTTTTGGACAGCAGAAAGTTACAGCATTGATTAGTCGACTGCGGAAATACAACCATTTGTATGGTTCCGTTGACAAAAGTTTCCTGGCTTATCCGCTGTCGACGATAAAGGTGTATGTCGACTACCAGCATGCCGACGGCATAGATATTCCAGAAATAGAGAACGCCTTCCAGCAACTTTGCGAGGAGGTAGGTGTGAAACCAGAATCCTTAGTATTGCCTGCTGGCATTGAACAAGGAAAAGCCGAAGTCCTGAAGGCACAGGCACAGGGCGACTTTCCATCTTTGCTCTATAGTCGTCATTCGATGAGATACTTTCTCGATGAGATACCCTCCAAGGAATTATTGGAAAAAGCCTTAGGCCTTGCAGCAAGGACGCCTTCGGCTTGTAACCGTCAAGCGTGGCACACCCACGTCTTCTTTGGCGAGGATGCCCACGAACTCCTGCGAATGCAGGACGGATGCAAGGGGTTTACAGAAGATATACACTGTTGCATCGTGGTAACGGCAGACATGAAAGGTTTCCTCGGACACGAACCCTTCCAGTGTTATATCGACGGAGGACTCTATGCACAAAACCTTATCAATGCCCTGCACTATGTAGGTTTGGGCTCTATCCCTTTGTCTTGTGGTTTCATGAGTGACAAGTTAATCTCGATTCAGAAGCATTTTAACATCCCTGAAAACGAGGTGATGATAGTCATCGTCGGTACAGGTGTGATGCCTGAAGAAATGAAACTTGCAATATCTACTCGCAGGCCTGTTTCTGCAACCAACACCTATCATTAATAAGAGTTAGAGTTCATGCACTTTGTTCCGCTCATATATTTCGCAGGTCTTACCTATTACTTCTGGCAGAAGCACAGAACGTATGACTTGGCTGCATATATGTCGACACTCTACACCATCACTTCATTGTGTTGTGTCATTATGGTGTTGGGCGGATTCATGAACGCGAGGGGTGGTGGTGTACTGATTGATGGCTATGAACCAGACTTTGGTATCATCCCAACGGTGCTTTATTGTGGACTAATCACGATTACCATTCTGCCTTTCTCATTCATCCGTCCGGAGAAGCTGGAACATATAGGCAATGTCCATCGGTACATACTCTATGCCTTTACTCTTTTAATTATCCTGCAAGGGTTTGTGGTGATATATCTTGTGGGAGGTTTTATTACAGATATATTTAATGGCGATTTTAAGGCACTCAAGAACTATGGCTATGCTGGTGATATTACTCCCGCCGATGCCAAAATGCTTACGATGCCTTTCCCAATACAGATACTGTATTACTTCAGCTTTATGACCCTACTGGGTCTGCCCCTTTTCTTTTATTATTCATGCGTAGAGAAACGTAGTTTGTGGCTAGTGGCTCCTTTGCTTGTTGTGTCTATCAGTCCAATTCTTAGAGGTGTTTTGATGGCCGATAGAACAGAGATTATTCATTATGGCTTGATGTTTTTCTTCTGTCTGGTGTTATTTCAGAATTTCATTACCAAGAAGGTTCGCAACTTTATCCTTTTGACCAGCCTTCCCGTTATAGCTGTTGGACTTACATACCTTATTGCAGTGTCCTCATCTCGATTTGAGAGCGAAGATGAAGGTGCGGGAGGAAGCATGCTGGAATATGCTGGTCAGTCGTATGCCAACTTCTGTTATTTCTATGACAATCATAATAGTGAACTATACTACATAGAGCGCGAGACGCCACTGATTTCTTATTTTATATTTAAAAATCAGTATGTAGATACAAAGGAGGAACGAAGCGCCAAGGAAGGCTTCTTTATTGGTGTCTTTGCTTCCCATGTCGGTTCGTGGTTGCTTGATACGGGAGTCATTGGTGCAATAGTTTTCAGCCTGTTCTTTGCCTTGCTGTGTTGCCTTGTCATACAGCGATACAATCGGACGGATTTTGATGTGACTGACCTTATAATGTTATTTACTTTGGGCGTAGTGCCAACGTTTGGTATATTTTATTATAGGTATTATTCAATTCAAACGGCAGTTGTATATCTTGCCGCAGGACTGTTATACCTATACTCAAGATTCATATTTGTCTGGAACAAAGAAGAAACTGAAGAAACTAATAACGCATGAAATATTACTTCCCCATACATCTTGATGCAGGTAACCGTGGTTGTGAGGCCATTGCAAGGGGTTCGGCACTTCTTGTCGACGAACCGGCGCAACACATCTTCAGCTATTGCCGTAATGTTGATTTGGACACTCAAATGGGACTTGCCGAATATGTGACACTGGTGCCTTGTCGACGTGAATCTTTCCTTGTCGATAAGTTCCTGGCCGTTGTCAATAAACTCTTCCGTACCAACCGAACAAAGGCATGGCGACAAATCTATCCCTATCGCAGTTTTCTGAGAAGAATCACAAAGGACGACGTTGTCCTGTTCACAGGTGGCGACATGCTTTGCTATGATGATAACGAAGTTATCTACACCAACAACTGGCTTCATGAGCGAGGCATCAGGACAGTGCTGTGGGGATGTTCCATGGGACCAGAGAATCAGACAAAGGAGAAACTGAAGACTTTGTCCCGCTTCTCGTTAATCTACACACGAGAGTCTTTGACTTATGAGTATTTCCAATCTTTGGGCTTGAAGAACTTATGTCTGTTGCCCGACCCCGCATTCGTTCTTCAGGAACAACCCTTCCCGCTACCTGCGTATCTCGAAAACAATGATGTAGTGGGGATGAACATCAGCAATTTCGTAATGGATGGAATGTCTTTGGACAATCCTTTCGGACAGGAAGTGTTAAGTCTCATCGACCACATCCTCAGGGAAACTTCCTCCCACATTATGCTCGTGCCTCATGTCACATGGAATGTGGGAGGCGTGAATCAGGACGATCGGCAGATGGCTCGCCTTATTAGCCAACGGGTAGGACGTCCCGACAGACTTCACGTCCTCGACATCGACGCACTCAACTATTGCCAGATACGTTACGCCATAGGTCATTGTCAGTTATTCATTGGTGCACGTACCCATGCCGTAATATCTGCCTATTCTATGTGTGTTCCCGCTCTAGCCTTGGGATATTCCATCAAGTCGCGTGGCATTGCTAAAGACTTAGGTCTCGACGAACGCCTTGTTGTCGATAGTAAGAACTGTCCTCCGGGCACCTTGCTTCGTTCCTATTCCTATCTCGTTGAGAATCGGGAAACTATCCGCCGGCATCTGCAAGACGTAATGCCTGAATACAAGCTCCGTGCTTATCAGATTCGTGATATGATAAAGGGTTAATGGTTATTGACTAAATTGTAAATAGTAAATGATGATATCCCTCCCTCTCCTTGAGAGAAGGCTGGGGAAGGTTGCAAATAGTACATAATTCAAGATGAAAATAATTGCCTTATATCTACCCCAATTTCACCCTATCCCCGAGAACGATCGTTGGTGGGGACCTGGGTTTACGGAATGGACCAATGTTGTCAAGGCAAAGCCATTGTTCAAGGGACATGTACAACCCAAGATACCGGCCGATCTAGGTTTCTACGATCTGCGTTTGCCGGAGACTCGTGAGGCGCAGGCCTCATTGGCAAGGGAGGCAGGCGTGTCAGGTTTCTGCTATTATCACTATTGGTTTGGAGGAAAGCAACTATTGGAACGTCCCTTCAATGAAGTTCTGAAAAGCGGAAAACCAGATTTCCCCTTCTGCTTATGTTGGGCCAATCATTCGTGGAGCAATAAGACTTGGAATCGAAAATCCAGACTTCAAGCCAATTCCATGTTGATAGAGCAGACCTATCCTGGAGACGAGGATGACATTACGCATTTCCTTTCCGTACTCCCAGCCTTCCGTGATCCAAGGTATATGACGGTGGAGGGTAAGCCCGTCTTCTTCCTCTATAATCCCTGGACACATCCACGCGTCCGAGAGTGGATATCCCTTTGGCGAAAACTTGCCGAAGAACATGGATTGAAAGGCTTGTATCTGGTGGCCATGTGTGACTCTACGTTGGCATTTAAGCAAAATGCCGATGGAACACGTTCGATTGCTTCGCCAAACCTCGACAGCAGTGCAGAAATCTTCCAGTCGGTTCTTGATATGGGATTTGATGCCGTTAATTCCTTTGGTCGACGAAGGGGCGAAATGCTAAGCAAAGGAAAGTACATGGAACTCTTCAAGACCGCACTTCGCAAGGTTGGAATTCCCGTAGGTGCATACTACGACTATGCCAAGACGGTGCGTGGATTCTTTGCGCCAGAGGACAAATGGGAGAATGTGATTCCAACGATTATGCCCAATTGGGATAGAAGCCCACGAGCCGCTTTGCACGATGGTGTATATGTGGGTGCAACGCCCGAGGCTTTTAAGAAGCATATTTTGCAAGCCATAGAGATGATAAAGGATAAGACTCCTGACCATCAAATCCTCGTCCTAAAGTCGTGGAACGAATGGGGGGAGGGCAATTATGTCGAACCCGACCAAGAATTCGGTCATGGCTGGCTGGAGGCTATAAAAGAAGTAATTTCTAATTCATAAATTTCCCCTTTCCTTGGGAGGGGTCTGAGATGAGGTCGTCGATGAAACGTTGCCTAATTATTATATTTAAGAAGTCTAATGGTATTCTGGAGGGTGGGGGACTCGCCAACCTTCGCAATCTTACCATATCTCAACAGGTGTTGGGCAAGGAGAACGTAGATGTCATATATCTACACGATGAAGACCGCAAACGTTCTATTTGGAACATCCTGGCATCATGTGTCGTATTCCCATTCGGATACTACAATGGCTTGCTTCCGCGAAAAGTACGGGAGATTGTGAGGATAAGCAGTAACTATGACTACATCTTCTTAAGCACAAGCCTGTTTGGAATCATTGCCAAGAAGTTGAAGGCCTGTGGATATAAGGGCACAGTCGTTGCTCACTTCCATAATGTTGAAAGCATTTATTACGATAGCCTCTTATCGAAGAAAATGCCCTTGCGCCAGGTCGTCATTCGCTGTGCGGCAAAGAATGACGGATATTGTTGTAAGTATGCCGATAAACTCCTGACGCTCAACAAACGTGATAGCGACATCCTGCTTAGGATGTATGGACGTGGGGCAGATATGATGTTGCCCATCGCATTACCAGACAAATGTGCGGATGTGGTTTTTGACAAGGAGCAGATGACGGGTAAACGTCCATTGTGCCTGTTCTTAGGGAGTTATTTTACAGCCAATAATGAGGGCATTCTTTGGTTCGTAAAGAATGTTCTTCCGCATGTTGATATCGACCTGAAAATTGTCGGAAAGAATATGGCCCGATTGAAGGCCGAACACGAGTGCTTAAAATCTATCGAGGTCATTAGCGACGTTCCCGATTTGGCACCATATTTCCTCTCTGCTGACTTCATGATATTCCCCATCTTCACGGGTAGTGGGATGAAGGTGAAGACCTGTGAGTCGCTGATGTATGGTAAGAACATCATTGGCACAGACGAAGCCTTTGAGGGCTATGCCCTGGATACCCATCGGGTGGGTGCTTGTTGCAATACTGCTGACGAATTCATACGAGCCATCAACCAATTTGCCGACACGCCAGTTCCCAGGTACAACGCCTATTCTCGCGACATCTACGAGACCCTATATTCCGAGCAGTCATCCCTTAACATGTTCCGCCAAGTATATGAGGTGGAGAATTAAAAGTTGATCCTGAATTTCTTTTCCTTATAACTCTTTTTCTCTCATTTCGTATCTCTGACTACGTCGAAGATACACCTGTTGGCTCGACTTCCTCTGCCGTGACTCGGCAGAGTTTATGCAAGCATACTTTGCTCTCGCTGCTCCTTCGGTTCAGGAATTGCTAACAGACCATTCGGTCTTCCTTTGTCGCATGCAGGTCATTTAAAAAAAGTTCTTATTTGACCTTCATTCGACAAAAATCTTTGATTTGTTTGCAATTCCACTCTCTTATTCGTATCTTTGCACGTTTTTTGAAGATAATGGAATGAAGAAAGTCCTCATATTGAGTTCCAAATCGCCTTATCCTTTGCGTGATGGAGCTGCTATACGAACGTACCAGTCAATATTCTTGTTTTCAAGGATTGGCTATGATGTCGACGTACTCTATTTGTCGGAGACGGACGATGAGGAGGTAGTGAAGGAGGGACTTCATGGCTTATATAATCAAGTTGTACACTTCAAGGTTACAAAGCGACAGTCATATCTGAAGGTGCTCAAGGGATTAGCAACAAACCTGCTCCCCCTGCAGGTCAATTATTTCTATTCCAAGCGTGCCCGGAAGTGGATAGTGCAAAATCAGCATCAATACGACATCATCTATTGCAACAACATCCGTACGGCCCATTACGCCCGCGGTCTTAAGCCCATGAAGATCATCGATTATGTCGATGCCTATTCCATGAACTACCAGTCGGCAAGGGAGAATACCAAAGGCCTATGGCATTGGATCTACACCATCGACTATCCGCGTTGCAATAAGTACGAACAACGCATCCTGCACACCTTCGACAAGTGTCTCATCATCTCCGATATCGATAGACAGTACATCTTAAATCATGCTAGCAAACCTGCTGAAATTAGTGTGATTGAGAATTATACTCCCATCGATGACAAGCGTATTCCCTGCAATCCCGATTCCTGCAATCTGGTCTTTATCGGAGCCATGAACTACGAGCCCAATGTCTCGGCAGTGCGATATTTCTCACACACCATCATGCCCGAACTCCTGAAGCGATACCCCAATCTACATTTCTATATTGTGGGAAAGACCCCAACACCAGAGGTTGAGGCGCTTGCTGACGAGCATACCACCGTTACCGGATATGTTGATAGCACATGGGACTATCTGAAGATAGCCTCCCTCGTCGTAACTCCCATGCAGTCGGGTTCAGGACTCCAGAACAAGATACTCCAGTCCCTTGCCGTCGGTGCATGTGTAGTTACAACCCCGAAGGGCTTCGAAGGCCTGGTAACCGATGTTGGTCAGCCCTTTGTCGCTCAGGATTCCGATGAGATGATAAAGATTATATCCCATCTTCTCGACAATCCTCAAGAGCGTCAGGCTTACGGTGCTCTGTCAGTGGAATACGTCAAGAAACACTACGACGTTAGTGTCATCCAACAAAAATTTAAGGACATCATCACTTCCGATTGATGTCCTTAAATCTTTGCCCTCCAATAATCTTGTTAGTATAGTCCCTTGTTTTCGAGTAGGTGGAAAACAAACCCTAGGTGCAGGCCTCAACGAACCCTTGTTCGAGGCGCATCGAACTATAGGTGCAAATTCTGAAGACCTAAGGGTCTCCTTATTGTACTATAAGCCTCTCCAGCGATTTGCGGCGGTGGGATGGGTGAGATAGAAAACAAAACAAGAGCGCAGATTATACGCTCTTGTCCTGTTTTATCTTTGTAGTTCACTTTTATATTCTTCTCTTTTCTTTTTTATCTCCCTTTAGTATCTTCGGAATACCAGTGTCGCTTCCTTACTGCTCAGCTGTAGATGGTCGTCGTTGAGTACGTCTACGTGGAAACGACCGTCTGCTGGAACACCGAAGGAGTCTAGGGCACTGAATGTGCATACTGAATCGGATGGCCAGTGAACAATCTTGCCGATGATGAGGCTGTCACGTGTGTGTGTATAATAAGAGAGGTAATAGTCATCCTTGTCCTTTCGCTGGAATTTCATCAGGTCAAGTTGTATGCAATAGTAGATACCCTTGTCCTTTGTGGCGAGTGTCTGTCCGTCGGCATTGCGCCATTCCGTCATTTGCCACATTCCTGCAATCTCACCTGCTGTCTCGCGCCAGTTAGTGCACGATGCTATAAGTAATAGTGTGCAGATGCTGAAAAATAATAGGGCTTTATGTCTCATTTCTTATTTCTTTTTAATCCATCCTGAATATGCAACAGAGAGCATTCCACCCTTCGACGAACCTAAAAGTGAACCTCGGTTCTGTCCGTAGGAAGCCGTGAAACTCAAACCTTCGGCCCTGCGTGGAGTGTATGATGCCTCGATGAGCAGATAGCGTCCCTTGACAGGATTGGTTCTAGGGGTGTGGTATGTTCCAAGGCTTTTCGTGTGTGTAAAGAGCACTCGGTATCCGAGTTCAGACAAGGGCTGTCCTTCGATACCAATGTGGTTGGCTCGCACACGATTGTCGCGGAAGATAATCTTTCCGTCGGCATTGTATATGGGAGAGATGAGCAAGGGATTGCCCATAGCAAAACCGGCATGTTGCCATCCACCATAGACCTGATGGTTGTAGTAGTCGTCTACGCCTGCTATACGGTCGGGCATTTCTATAGTCTTGTCGTGATAGACGGGACCAGACTGGTATGTTGTGCGCAGGTGCTCGTAGACGATAGCGGAAGCAATGGGATTCTTCGGGAAACGCATTTCTACACCATAGAGCATATCTTTCCAATCGTAGAGGAACGGTGCAAGCTGGCTATGATCCTCGAAGAAGTGTTCGGCATAGAAACTTGCTCCCCAACCTTTGTGCAGGAAATCGGCACGAAGATGCCAACTGCCCAGGTGATTGCCTTCGACATTGGAATAGTCGCCGTCGTTGACGTCATTGCCACTGGGGATGAGGGCGTGCCAGAACGATTTTATGCCACCATTGAGCTCTTGGTGAGGATCGAACTCCTCGGCACCTTCATGGTCGGCACGGTCCTGCAGATTCCAAGCCTCGCCGGCAAACTGACAACTCATCTCTATGCCACCAGTCAGGGTCACAGGGAACTTTTCCAGATTACCGATGCGCAGGAATCCGGCCTTGGAGTGATAGAATGAGTTTGCAGTGCGAATGAATTCAGTACCTTCGGTGAAACTGCGTTGCCAGCGGTTGTCGGTATATGCACCATAGGCAATGTGTGCCTTTAAAGCCAACCAATTCTTGGTGCGAGGAATAACCCAGAAGTCGGGGAGTTCCAGACGTACCTGAGGTAGGGGACGTGCATTGATGCCAGTGGTTAAACTTCCACTTGAGAGACGCTGGTTCTTCAGTTCCAGCGGACGCTCTTTTTGTCCCACACTCAATCGGATGGCCTTGTATTGGAAATCAGCATAAACCTGTTGCAAGACAAAATTACTATTGTAATTTACAGCACCCACAAGGTCAATTCCATATCCAATACGCCAATTGCGCAGGCTGTCCTCCTCTACATCGCGGAGAAGGGATGCCCGCAATAGGCCACTGTTTAATTCCGTAGTGCCTAGACCATAACGATTGTTGGTGAACCAGAATGGTGCATTGTCGCCCTTGCCTGCAGTACCTTGAATCTCGGCTTTGTATTGAATGCCCTCCCCAAGCCTACTAATTTGGGCTTCAACGGCGGACAGACCAAAGGATAAAAGGAATGCAAATGCTATTGCGATTCTTCTCATGACTTAGTCTTTTGAGTCTGTGCTATTGTAGTTTCCGTACACACCGTAGTGACCATAGTGGCTATACTTGCCATAGTATCCGTACTTGCCACTCTTGCCATAGGAACCGTACTTGCCATAACCATAGTAGTAACCATACTTCTTCTTCTTCAGGTCGATACCATTGAGTACGAGGTTAACCTTCGGCATCTTCTTGTCTTTGGCGATGGCGTTGATCATCTCGAAGTTAGCCTTGATACTATAGTCGGCACGAGTCACAACGACGGTAGCATCAGCCGTACGTGCCAGTTCCAGCGTATCACTTACCAGTCCGATAGGAGGCGTGTCGAGTACGATGAAGTCGTATTTGGTACGCAGATAGTTGATGGCGTCGTCAAGCACATGACGTGAGATAAGTTCCGTGGGGTTGGGAGGAATGACACCTGCGGGCAGAATGTCGAGGTTCTTGTCGAATCCACTGTTCGAAATCTGAGCCTCCAGTAGGTCGTAGTCGGGCTTCTCGAGAACGAGGAATGAGGTGATACCCTTCTTGCGGTCTTCCATCTTGAACATCTCTGCCAGACGAGGCTTACGAATGTCAAGACCTATGATGAGGACTCGTTTGCCAAGTAGAGCCAGTGACATGGCTAGGTTACTTGCAACGAAGGTCTTTCCTTCACCGGGGATACAAGACGTAACAGCAACAACCTTTTCGGGATCGGGCAAGACGAAGCGCAAGTTGGTACGCAAGCCACGGAAGGCCTCTTCCATCATGCCGTTCTTGTTCTTGTTGACCACGATACCAGCACTGTCTTTCTCCACCTTTGCCAGAGGAATATCGGCCAGAATGGGAAGTTTAGTTAATTGCTCGATGTCGTTACGTCCTTCGATGCGATATCTCATCAGACTTAAGAGGAAGAGCAGGATGATGGGGAGTATCAGACCGAGAGCAACAGCACCCATGATGATCTTACGGCTATCGGGCGCAACCTTTCCTAGAGGTTTGGGGGCATCGATGACACGAGCTTTCGAAGCCTCAGAAGCCATGGATATGTAGTTCTGTTCACGCTTCTGCAAAAGCATCAAATACAGGCTTGACTGAATCTCCTGCTGACGATCGATGTTACCCAACACACGTTCCTGAGTAGGTGTACTCGATACACGACTGCTGTACATCTGGTACTGATTGTCGATGCTTGACTTTTGAACCATGAGGTCTTGATAAAGCGTACGCAACGACGTACCGATGGCAGGCCAGAGGTCTTCGAGTTGTGCAGTAAGGCGTGCAACGGTGGGGTTCGATTCGCTGGAAGTCTTCAGCAATCGGTTGCGCTCCTGTACAATGCTGTTGTATTGGTCGATGCTTGATGCTAACTGTGCATTGCTCAATCCCAGGTTTGAGGGAATGATCTGGCGCATATTGCTGGGGTTGCTGGCATAGTCGATGAGTGACTTCAGCAGGGTCAGCTGGGTCTGCATGTTCACCTGTTCCTTCTGGTAACTCTGACTTCCGGAGAGGGCTGATGTGGCATTGTTGGCCAGGTTGATGAGTTCATGACTGCGCTTGTAAGACTCCAGGTTAGCCTCCGTAGAGTCAAGCCCACGACGAATTACAGCAATACGATCGTCGATGAACTGGCGTGTCTTCTCAGCCACTGCATTCTTATCGTCATTAGCATCATCGTTGTAACTGTTCAGGATTTCACCCAGATAGTCGAGTGCGCGTTCCATTTGCGTGTCCACCATGCGTACGGTTGCAACGCTAATGTTCTCCTGAGCACCAGAAACGACTACCTTTCCTGCATACCGACGACCTGCATTGATGACAGGGTCAATTGTTACAAACAACTTTCTGTCGCTAGGCATCTTGTAACCGGCGTTGCGCTGGAAGATGAGTGGACCAACAGCTGTAGGAACAGTTGCGGGCAAGTCTTTAACGTCATGGGTGAATGGGTTGGCACCACCAATGTTGCCCTCAACGTGTATTCCGCTATTTTTGCGTGTGACCACAAGGTTGATGCGAGTCTGCAGATCGCGCAGGTTGCCTTCAGCCAAGTCCACGATGATGGGTGAATTCTTATAAAGCTCTTGGTCGATAACGCGTCCCTCCATGCGATAAGAGGTGTAAAGCTTCAGCGTTTGCACTGTACGTGCGGCGATTGCCGTACTGGCAAGAATTTCCATCTCGTTACCAAATCCACTAGTTGTGGAGATGACTCCCAGCTCTTCAAGGGTGGCCACACTACTGCTTCGTTTCGTGGTACCTTGCTCCTTGATGAAGACTTTCATGTCAGCAGAGTAGGTGGGAGGTGTGTATCGAAGATAAAGCTTTGCTCCAGCATAGCAAACGATGGCCGACAACAAGATCCAATACCAATTAAGGTATATTAGAGTAATGATGGACCGAAGGTTAAAACTTGATGATTCCTCTTCTTCGTTAACGTCATTCAAAACATAATCTGCCATAACTATTTAGTTTTAGGTGTTTTTATTCATTGCATAATTTCGCGCAAAGTTACGTCTTTTATTCCAATTGAGGAAATCTTGTGGCGAAAATCACAGGTTAAGTTAAGTTTTTGTGCACAAATCGTTGCGCGTATGGAGTTTTATGTATAAATTTGCATAATTTATAAAGGAACGCGTAGGAATATGAGAAAATTTGATATAGAGGAGTCTCGGTTACTGAAATTGCTGACTTCCGTCATCGATATTTTGCTGATGTGCCTCTGCCTGGTGGGCTGCTACTATTTCTATGAAGCCGTCGATTCTTCGGTGAACAATGGCGTTGATTTGCAAACTTATCTTGTGACGGCCATCCTTTGCTATTTGCCGATGACGTTCTTTTTCCCTGTACTTCTTTTCGAACGAACGACACGGGGTGACAAGGTGGTGGAGCGTGCTTTCCAGTTAGCCTTAGCGCATATTGTCCTGTTCTTTGCCGTCCTTTTCCTCTTGAAGACTGAAGCCATAGCACGTATCCTGTTGCTGACTTTCGCAGGCGTATTCTGGGTCGTTCTTACCATTGATCGCCTGATTACGCTATATGCGATTCGTGATTTTCGTAAGCGAGGGCGCAATGGTAGACATGTCATTTTTGTAGGACACGTCGATGAGATGCAGGACTTGTACGAATACATGAAGAATCGTGAGTTCGGTTATAATATTCTGGGCATTTTCTCCGATGAACCCACGAATATGGAGAATGTGCCTACCTTGGGCGGAACCGACGATGTGTTGCCATACCTGCAGGAACACAAGTCCGTGGATGCCGTCTATTGTACGATGGCCCGCATGTCGAAGGAAAACTTGATTTCATTGTACAAGTATTGCGAAAATCATTTGATACGCTTCTATGCCCTGCCTGTTTATTTGAGCTTCCTGCGTCGCAATATGCATGTAATGCATGTGGGCAGTACCATTTTGCTATATCCGCGTCGCGAACCGCTTCGTGTGTTTGAAAATCGTCTGATAAAGCGCATACTAGACTTGGCAGTAAGTTCTTTCTTCCTGCTCACGTTCTTCCCCCTCATCTATGTTGTTGTGGCCTTTATCATCAAGCGACAAAGCCCAGGACCAGTTATCTTCGTACAGAAGCGCAATGGCCTAAATGGTACAGTCTTCAACTGCTATAAATTCCGCTCGATGCATGTTAACGATCAAGCCGACACATTGCAAGCCACCGAGCACGACCAGCGCAAATTCCCATTTGGTGATTTTATGCGACGAACCAATATCGACGAATTGCCCCAATTCATCAATGTTTTTCTGGGTAGTATGAGTTTGGTTGGTCCGCGTCCTCACATGTTGGCTCATACCGAGGAATACGCTCACCTTATAAATAAGTATATGGTACGCCATTGGGTGAAGCCTGGTATAACAGGTTGGGCTCAAGTGAATGGTTTCCGAGGTGAGACACGTGATTTGGAAGATATGGAAGGTCGCATCAAAGCCGACATTTGGTATGTTGAGAACTGGAACTTCTGGCTCGATATTCGCATCATTTGGCGCACGTTAGTTAATACGCTTTTCGGTAAGAATGAGAATGCATACTAATGTCAGCATTTTTTTTTAATCCTTATAGCATCGAATAAAAATCAGTAATAATTTAAAAACCAGATAGAATTAATAAAACTACAATAAACGAAATGTCATTTTTTAGTAAACTTTTCGGTCGTAAGACCAATCAAGTAAAAATCGGGGGCATGGAAGATTACATGACCCTCGTTCGAGTATATTATCAGGCGTCCATGGCTTCTCGTTTGGGCATCTCCAACTTGGCCGTATTCCCCGACCTCAGAGTCTTCAAACAAACACTCAAAGTTCCGACGGTGAACAATAAGTTGGGATTGGGCGAAAAGAAGAAGTGTCAGAAGATGCTAACCGAGATGTATGGGATGAGTGACAATTTCTTTAAGGAGATAGACGAAAGTCTGAAGAAACGTTGTCGCTCGGTCAATGAGGTTCAGAGCTATTTCCTTGTTTTCCAAGATTTTAGTCAAAACCTGATGATGTCCATGGGTCAACTGATGCAATGGAAACTTCGTCTTCCCTCGTTCTTCCACAAGGCTTTGCGCCAGATGACGGAAAAGACTGTCAACGACATTTTGAACAAGAACGACTGGAAGGATGATGCCATGCGTCGCAGTGTGGTTGCCATCCGCCGCGCTCAGGCAACACTGGGCTATAGCGAGCAGTGGATAGTGGAGTTTGCCCATACTATTTTGATGCTTGCCAAGAAAGAACCACGCAACAAAATCGATGACGAAAAGAAGTAATTTCGGAAAAAATTTTGTCGAAAGCGAAGAAATTACTATTTTTGTGAGCAGATTGCAGAAAGTTTATACAAAATGACCGCTAAAGAGCACGAACTCATACAGTTACTTGAGACTCGAGTGGGGCAACTCCTTCAACAGGATGAAGCCCTGCGTGAGCAGTTCCGTGCCTTGGAGGCAAAGATTGCCGAGCGTGATGGTCAGATTGCAGAACTTGAGCGCCAGAAACAAGAAATGAAGGCGCAATACGACAATCTAAAGGTGGCACGTATTCTGGAGCTTAGCGATAGCGATACACGCAATGCTCGTCAGAAGATTAACCGCCTGGTGCGAGATGTGGATAAATGTATCGCTCTCCTGAAAGCATAAATAACTTACCTCCATGCCCAATAAGAGCGATAAACTATCGATAACCCTAAAGTTTGGAAAGCGTGTAATGCCAATGGTGGTGGCACGCGAGGATGAATATATCTATCGCGAGGCAGAAAAACTCATTAATAATCGCTTCAATTTCTATGCATCCAAGTATCCAAACCAGGGCGACGAAATGTACATGCTGATGATGGCGCTTGACGTCGCTGTACGACTCAAACGGATGGAAGAGGAAAACGATCCCGCCCCCGTGGAGGACGCCATCAAGGCACTCATTACCAAGGTGGAGCAATCGCTTCATTAAGATAATTCGATTCACACAACGCACCTAAATCGCTGTGCTGATGGGTTTGTATATCCGTCAGCCTGAGGTTGGGAGCGTTTTATTTATATTAAAAACAACATTATAAAACCAACAAAACGAACATCATGGCATACATAATAGCTGTTGTCATCGCTTTGGTTATTGTCGGGGCATGGGCAATATATTTCTTCCGTGCTCTCATGCCAAACAAACTGAAGTCCATCGAGGCACAGGCTCGCCAACAAGCAGAGCAGGAGGCCGAAGTCATTAAACAAAAGAAATTATTGGAGGTCAAGGAGAAGTTCCTCAACAAAAAGGCTGAGCTGGAGAAGGAAGTACAACAACGTAACCAACAAATCCAGCAAGGCGAGAACCGCGTAAAACAACGCGAACAGAGTCTCAATCAACGTCAGGACGAACTCAATCGTCGCAAGCAGGAGATAGAGGCCACTCGCCAGCGTCTTGAAACCCAGCAAAACCTCCTTGAGCATCGCGAACATGAATTGCAGGAACGCAGTGAAAGTTTGCTCGAACAAGAGCGTACCCGTCTGGAGGAAATCTCTGGTCTCAGCGTTGACGAGGCACGCGAACGCCTTGTCGAAAGCTTGAAGGATGAGGCAAAGACTCAGGCACAGGCCTACATCAACGACATCATGGACGAGGCCAAGATGACGGCCAACAAAGAAGCCAAGCGCATTGTCATTCAGACCATCCAGCGTGTGGCCACAGAAACGGCCGTTGAAAATAGTGTTACCGTGTTTCACCTCGAGAACGATGACATCAAGGGCCGCGTGATTGGTAGAGAGGGTAGAAATATTCGTGCCCTTGAGGCCGCAACCGGTACAGAAATTGTTGTTGACGACACTCCCGAAAGCATTGTCATCAGTGGTTTCGATCCCGTTCGTCGTGAGATTGCCCGTCTTTCCCTCCACCAGCTTGTGGCAGACGGACGCATCCATCCGGCTCGCATCGAGGAAGTCGTGGCAAAGGTGAAGAAGCAAATCGACGAAGAGATCATGGAGACAGGTAAGCGTACTGCCATCGACCTTGGCGTACATGGACTTCACCCCGAACTCATTCGTCTGATTGGTAAGATGAAGTATCGTTCTTCTTACGGCCAGAACCTGCTTCAGCACTCGCGTGAAACCGCAAACCTCTGTGCTGTCATGGCCAGTGAACTGGGTCTGAATCCCAAGAAGGCCAAGCGTGCAGGTTTGCTTCACGACATAGGTAAGGTGCCCGATGAAGATCCCGAGATGCCTCACGCACTCTACGGTGCAAAGTTGGCAGAGATGTACAAAGAGAAGGCCGACATCTGCAATGCCATTGGAGCCCATCACGAAGAGATGGAGATGGAAACCCTCATTGCCCCCATCGTTCAAGTGTGCGATGCCATTAGTGGAGCTCGTCCCGGTGCACGTCGTGAGATTGCCGAGGCCTACATCAAGCGTCTCAAGGACCTCGAAAACATTGCCATGTCCTATCCCGGTGTCATGAAGACCTATGCCATCCAGGCAGGTCGTGAATTGCGTGTCATCGTTGGTGCCGACAAGATTTCGGATCAGGAGACAGAGAAACTCTCCGACGAGATTGCCACCAAGATTCAGAACGAAATGACCTATCCCGGACAGGTTAAGATTACCGTCATCCGCGAGGTTCGTTCCGTTAGCTATGCCAAGTAAAACGCCCCTCTCCCCGCTTGCCTCCGTCGCAAGCTCCCCAACGCTAACGCCTAACTTGCGTTGCCCCGTTGGGGCGAGGGCTTTTCCTTTAGACCGAAATTCTTTTGACGTAAATCCTAATTCCTAATTCGTAATTCGTATCTCGTAATAAAGTTTCTTTCATGATTATTGCAGTAGATTTCGACGGCACCATCGTACAAGACCGTTATCCCGAGATTGGTAGTGAACAACCCTTTGCCACCCAGACGTTGAAGATGCTTATCGACGAAGGTCATCAGTTTGTTCTGTGGACAGTTCGTCAGGGTCGCACGTTGGACGAGGCCGTTGAGTGGTGTCGCAAGCGTGGTGTGGAGTTTTATGCCGTCAACAAGGATTTCCCCGAGGAGGATGTGGAGAAGAATGTCTCCTACAGCCGTAAGTTGAAGGTGGACATGTTCATCGACGACCGCAATGTCGGAGGTCTGCCTGATTGGGGTGTCATCTATCAGATGGTTCATGAGGGAAAGACCTATGAAGAGATTTTGCTCGAAGCCATGGGCCAAAAAAAGGAAAAACCAAAGAAAAAGTGGTGGCAGATTTGACGAGAGTACCGAATTGTTTGTTTAAATAGAGGAGTTTTGCTTTTGCAAGACTCTTTTTTTTGCTCGTTTTTTTTGTTTTCAATGATTTTTTCTAAATTTGTAGCCCAAATCTGTGCGTACACGTGCGTGGCGCATGAAAGATGTATTGACTAAAACCAACTAACCAAAAACTGTTTTACATGAGAAAAATCTACTCATTCATTCTTTTTGTGATGATGATGGGATGGTCGTTGACGGCAATGGCTTGGAGCTACGACTTATCCATCGGTAATGATGTCCTTTCGGAACAGTACGGCTACATGCTGTACAAGGATTACGATTTCTACAATGGAAATTGTAATGTCAACGATGTATTTACTCGTCTCAACGGCGACCGTTGCTATGGTGATGGATGTTTAACCACTGCCACGGACAAGGCATCGTTCAAACTCAACAACTTCGATGCCTATCAGGTGATAGAACCCGTGGAGATGTCCAACTTCTATCTCCAGATTGGTACTGGTGCCATCAACCTGCGTGCAGGTGTTGGCAAGTCGGGTCTCCACAACTACGGCTCTGGTTCGCGTTACTTTGCCATCGGCGATGTGAAGGCAGGCCAGATCATCATTTGCCAGTGGGGTGTCACCAGTTCTCGCGCCAGCGTTGTTCAGCCCGCTTCTGCCATCAGTGGCGCCACGGCTTGCACTTTTACCGATCTCACCGAGCAGATTCATGCCGCACAGATCGAGATGCAAGGCGGAGATGAGGAAGCCAAGAGTGACCCCTTCTCATACTGGCGTGCAGAGAGCGACGGCTATTTCGTTATCGAGATGCAGCGCGACGCATGCATTCAGGGCATCCAGATCTGGATTGATGCTTCTGCCGATGAGGCCGTTAGTGCCCCGTCAATGAAGCTGCAGGGTGTGAACCTGAGCGAGCGCCAGATAGAACTCACCCCTGGCG
This sequence comes from uncultured Bacteroidales bacterium, assembly GCA_902801325.1. GTDB lineage: Bacteria > Bacteroidota > Bacteroidia > Bacteroidales > Bacteroidaceae > Physcousia. The sequence goes on from CADCHQ010000010.1 coordinate 100,583, forward strand.
AAAGCACGCTGGGCAATGAGTGTGTCACCTACTATGGTATTGTGGACCGTGGCGAGAAGGCCCTTTTCCTCATCGATAGCGATGAGATTGAGTCGGAGGAGGACGTTGAAGTTCTCGACGAGGAAGGCAATGTCATTGGCGTAGATCACCGCGTCACCTACAAGCAAATCATCGACCCCGAGGAGATTGCCAACGGTTCGTGTGGTGAGAATCGTTACGATGGCAGTTACATCATTGTCAGTGCCGACGACGATGAGGATGGCGACGGCTATGTCACCATTGCTGCGGCAACGGTTTCCGAGTCCTACAATTTCTCCGACATCGTCACCATCAATGTTTCTGTCAACGAAATCACCCTCAATGCTCCCACACTGACCCTGACAGGTCTTAACGGCACTGTCCGTCAGTATGAAGTAGGGTGGGTCAACAACACCCTCTGTAACGAAGACTATGAAATCTTTGCCAATGTCGATGGCGACGAACGTCCTGTGATGGTTGGCGAATTTATCGAGGCAGAGGTGGAAATTGGTGCTCGTGTCCAGGCCGAAGGATACCTGGACGGAGTGTTGGAGACCACCGACGTGCTGGAACCCGACGTAGAGTTCAGCCGTAAGAATCAGGCCAATTACGAGGCACAAAAGCACGATTGGGACTTTGTGAACCTCTCTCTCAAGCAGAACTTCTTGCTCAAGCATCTCTACAGCGATCCCATTGGCGTTCTCGATGAGGTCACTGGCGACACCGTTCGCTATGCCTTCGACGACTTTGCCAAGCAGGTAGAGGAGGGCAGCCTCATGGAGAGTCAGGCCATCACCCTCGACACCATTCCCAGCGGATGGGCTTGGGATAAAGGACGCACTCGTGGCACCCTCGAAGTCATTCGCGACACCACATGGACCAGCGACACGGAATACACCGTCGGCACCACTTATGCCGAGGAGAAGCTGGGCATCTATCCCGAGTGCAACGGCATCACGTTTGAGTGTGCCCCCAATGTTGCCAACAACTCCACCGTGCTCATGTACAGCAATGGTGACCTGGGTCTCTACTTCATGTCGCGTCCCACACTCACCTTCTCTCGCGAGGCAGCAACCTACGGCGAGTATGTACTCGTCTATCAGGGCGCAGGTGGTTCCAACTACACCAACAGCCGTTGGCCTTCGCTCTATGCCGTGCCTGCCGACGAACTGCTCTCCTTCCAATTGCAGAATGGTGGCATCCACGTCTTCTATATTGATGTATACACGCGTGAGGACCTTCCCGCCGATGGCATAGAGGGAGTTAAGAGTGAAGGATTCTCAATGTTCAATGGTCAATCCTCAATGTTCAATGGTAATGCCATCTACAACCTTGCAGGTCAGCGCGTTTCTGCTTCCTCACTCCAGAAGGGCGTTTACATCAAGGCAGGTAAGAAATATCTCGTGAAATAAATTCTAATTAACCATATTACTAACCAAATTTTAACTAAACAAAAAGATGAGAAAAAACTTTTTCCTACTCTTCGTCTTTAGCATGATGGGCCTCGGCCTCCATGCTCAGGACATGAACAAGGTGAAGATTTTGGAGGAACTCACCTCCAAGCTCACAAATGCGGACTTTAGTGCCGACGAGCCTATCATGCAGTTGATTCGTACTTACGACTACGACATGGCTGACGATGGTGTTGGTGCAGGAGGTACGGAAATGTTCGGTCAGCAGCCTGTAACAGGTTGGACCGCTGAACGTCCCTCCGACAACATCAAGGTGATGCAAAGTGCCTCCGATCCCCAGCGTGAGGATGGTGCCAACGCACGTGTTGGTGGCATCTTCTCCCTCATCACCTATGACGACGATCCCGAAGCAGGAGGTCGCGTGGGTGGAGCCTACTATCCTCCCTATGTCGAGTCCGACACCGAGGGTTGGGGCATCACAGGTCCCGTCTTGGGTATGGTAGGTGTTTGGGGCGCCGACGTGCGTTACACCCAGCCCATCACCCTTTCTGCTGGCGACTATCTGATGGTAGTGACCCTGCAGAACACTGCCGGTAGCAATGCCGCTCTGAACTCCCTCATGGGTTTCGTGGCAGAGGACGGTACCGCTCAGATGTCTAAGAACCTCAACTATCCCGTTGGTGAGTGGATGAGAGACAGCGTTGTCTTCCGTCTCACCGAGCAGACCGCCGGTAGCATCTCTCTCGGTTACAAGTCAGGCAACTACGGTTCGGGTGGTGCTCCTCACATCTTCCTTGAGAATGTGAAGCTCTATCGCATCGACACCAACGTCATCGACCAGGTAGCCATCGACGAGGCTAAGGAGAAGCTGTTGGCACTCATCGAGGAGGGTATTGCCCACGATGTTGACACCAGCGCCGCTCAGGCCGTTTACGACGATCCCAACGCCACCCTCGAGCAGGTGCTCAAGGCCATCGAGGATCAGAAGGCCATGAACGAGGCTGCAGTCACCGACCTCAGCGAGTTCTTCATCAACAATCCTCACTTCTCTGAGGACGATCCCATCGAGGATGGTATCACCACCTACGACTATGACATGCCCGACCCCAAGGGTTCCAATGGCAAGCAGGTAACTCACTTCAGCATGCAGCCCGTCACCGGTTGGACGGCTTCTAACCCCTCCGACAACGTACTCGTTGAGGGTCGTGGCGACGGTGAGCCTAACGGACGTGCCAGTGGTGTGTTCGCTCTGGGTAGCGAAGCCTTCCTGGGCGGTGGCGCATTCTTGCCTCCCTCCTCTCTGTCTGATGGCACCACCGAAGGCAAGCTTCTGGGCTTCCTGAGTGTATGGACCAAGAACGCACAGTACAAGCAGCAGACCTCTCTGCCTGCCGGTAAGTTCACCATCGAGGTGTCTTACTACAACGTAGGTGGTGGCAAAGCTGTTGCCAAGAACCTCATGGGCTTCGTTGAGGACAATGGCACCGAGCATCTGGGTACTACCACAACCTTCACTGCTGGCAAGTGGCTGAAGGAGTCCATCGAGTTCGAGCTCGACGAGGTTACCTCTGGTTACTTCACCATGGGTTACACCGCTGACAATCAAGGTTCTGCCGCCATGCCTCACCTCTTCATCGACGGTTTCGCCCTCTACTACGTAGGTACGGGTCTCAATGCCTCTCTGCTGGGTCTGCAGGCTGCAGTAACCTCTGCCGAGAACGTTCTCGACAAGCCGTTCAATGCCGACCTCAAGTCTCAGCTCGAGTCAGCTATCGATGCTGGTCAGGAACTCGTCAACGTATACAGTGACGACGAGGAGGCCAACCGTGCTGCTATGAACGCCATCACCGAACTGATGGCTCAGGTCAACCAGAGCATTGCCGCTTACGACAAGCTGCAGAAGTTCTATGACAACGAGCTCCTGCCCGCCGTCGAGAAGTATGACAAAGACAGCTATCCCGAACTCGCCGATGCTCTCTCTACGATGAACGACGATGTTCAGGACGCCCTTGGCGATTGCAACTGGACCAACGAACAGATCGACGAAGCCATCGCTTCTCTGAAGCAGACCATCAAGGACGAGATCCAGCGTCTGTGGGACGAGGCTGTTGCTTCTGGCGAGAAACTCGAGAAGGACCTCGACATCTCTCCGCTCTTCGACCAGTTGGCTTACACCTTCAGCACCGCCGTGGCTCAGGGTTCAGGCGTTCCCGACAAGGAATGGAAGTACGGTTCTGCCAGCAACTTCAAGACTCAGTACGGTACCGCCGAGGTATGGAACCAGAGTCCCTTCGAGGTTACCCGCACACTGACCAACGTGCCTGCCGGTAAGTACACCGTCACCACCAAGGCCTTCTATCGCACCGCCGACAACGAGACCAACTTCGTCAACTGGAGCGAGGAGAGCGAGCCTCAGGCTTATGTCTTCGCCGGCAGCGTCAAGACCGGTCTCACCAACGTAGCCGCTATCGCCTCTCACGATGCCGAGGAGTTCAAGAATGCCGCTCAGGTAGTCGAGGAGTTCTATGTTCCCAACAGCCAGGAGGCCGCATACCTCACCTTCACCAACCCGCAGTACACCGACGCACTCGAGAAGTCCGCTTCCACCGTGCTCGTTTCTGACGGTGACCTCACCTTCGGTATTAAGGGCGATCAGATGGAAGGCAACAGCTGGGTAGTATGGTACACCTTCTCTGTTGCTTACAATGCCCTCGACAACGATGGTCTCGACGCCGAGATCCTCGCCCTCATCGATGAGGCCGACGCTATGCGCGAAGGCGGTGAGGTTGTTATCGAGAAGGCTATCGACGAACTCGCCAACGCTTCCGACAACGGTAACGACGCTGTCATCAGTGGCGACAAAGACGCAAAGGTAGCTGCCATCAACATGCTGAAGGACGCCATCGCTTATGCCGAGGCTGGTTTCTCACTGATGGATAAGCTCAATGCTGAGCGTGATCACTACACCAGTCTCTTCGACAAGTACATCTACGACTCCGACAACACTGAGCTCTCCGACCAGCTCGACAACATCGAGGAGGCTCTCGTCAGCAACGAGGCCATCGAGGAGACCATCGCCGGTCTGCCCGGTCTGTGGGTTAAGTACGTGCTCGGTCAGGACTTCAGCTCTGCAACTGCTGAGTTCCCCGTCGACGTTACTGGCATCATCCTCAACGCCGACTTCGAGGTAGGCAACTCCAACTTCTGGACCATCACTGCCGCTGTCGACACCCTTGAGGACGGCACCAAGGACCGTGTGGGTCAGAACCAGGGCTACCAGGGCGCCAGCTACACCAACGAGGACATCACCATCGCTAAATTCATCGAGGCATGGCGTCCCAACGGTGAGGCACTGCACGACGGTACGCTCGCTCAGACTCTGCTGGCAGCACTTCCCGAGGGTTACTACACCTTCGAGGCCGATGCCTATGCCACTAACCAGACCGAGATTCCCGAGGGCGGCATCACCGGTGCATACATGATGGTAACCGATGGCACATCCACATGGAAGGAGCCTGTAGGCATCGACGTCACCAGCGGCGCACCTCAGCACTTCACCCTCGACTTCTACTCCGACGGTAAGACTCCCGTCACCGTAGGTCTCTTGGTAGCTGCCACCAATGCCAGCTGGATTGCCGCCGACAACTTCCAACTCAGCTACATCGGCACCACCGTTCCCGATGGCATCGAGGCTGTTGAGAATGCTCAATCCTCAATCCTCAATGGCAAGTCCATCTACAACCTCGCCGGTCAGCGTGTTCAGAAGCCCGTCAAGGGTCTCTACATCATCAACGGCAAGAAGGTTGTGGTTAAGTGAGGAACAAGACTGAGCTCGTTCGGGCTTGTTCGAATGTGAACAAACTCGAGTGTTAGCTCAAGGTTGTGGTTAAGTAAGTAATTCATTCCGAACTGATAAAAAGGCTGTGGCGATTCCGTCACAGCCTTTTTTGTACCTTCGCCCATCGCCCTTTGCGTGGCGAAGCCCGGCTTTTCTTTCTTCATTATACTTTATTCATTCTTGCTCCTCTCCGTTACGCAAGCGTCTCCTGACGTCGTCGAGCGAGGCGAAGCCGCCATCGCCATTTGACCTTCGACCGACTCACGTAGTGAGGATTGACGAACGATGGACGAGGCCGAACTAGTTCGAGACGCGGACAGCGAACGGCAATCGCGGATGCCGACAGGCATAGCAGACAAAGAAGGGTTTTCTAGGTTTTTGTTATAAAATTTGGTATTCTGCTTACTTATTTGTACCTTTAACTTCGTTGTAATCGGACGCAAAGCTACGCTTGCGTAATATAATGGAGCAAGAAGATAGGATGCACCTCGGCAATTCTGAATAATGAACAGATAGTGCTTCGCACATCGGCTGCTAGCCTCTCATTATGCCCCCATTACACAAACATGTAAACACGTTTTGCGTCATGTTGCCATAATTTACTGTTCATTATTTGGTATTGCTCTCGGTTTTCACTATCTTTGTCCTCCGAAATAGCAAAGATTATAATTATAACAATATGAAGAAGTTAATTTCACTCCTTTCCATTGCCATTCTGTTGTTAAGCACAACGGGATGCGTAAGTACAAAGAAAATCCGTTATTTCCAAGGTTCCGATGAGATCTATGCCCAGGCCCAGCGCGTGATGCAGCAGTACGAGATGCGTCTGAAGCCCGCCGACCAGGTCTACATCAAGCTCACCTGTTCCGACGAGAAGCTTCTCGAGGACTTCGCCAAGGGCGTCATCATCGGTTCAGCCTCTGGCGGTGCCACCAGCATGAACTCTCAGCTCGGTTCCATCAACGGCTTCACCATCGACACCAAGGGTGAGATCGTCGTTCCCCTCATCGGTAAGCTGCAGGTAGCAGGTCTCACCACCGAGGAGTGTGCCCACCTCATCGAGCAGCGCATCATCGAGCAGGGACTCATCACCGACCCCGAAGTCATCGTCCGTCTGCTCAATGCCCGTGTTGCTGTCATCGGAGCTGTCAAGTCCCCCGGTGTCATCTCCCTCACCAGTGAGCGCAACACCATCGTCGACATCCTTGCCCAGTGTGGCGACATCGACGATTCCGGTCACCGCTACAATGTCCGTCTGTTCCGTGAAGAGAACGGCACCCGCAAGGAGTACATCCTCGATATGACGAAGTCCGACGTCTTCCAGAGCCCCGCCTACTACGTTCAGCAGAACGACATGATCTACGTCGAGCCCAACAAGAGCAAGAGCGTCCGCTCCAGTGCCTTCTACACCTTCATGTCCGCTGCTGTCAGCGTCTTCAGCGCCATCATGTCAGCTCTGGCACTCGCCTTCTTCATCAAGCAAAAGGTCGACAAATAATAGATGGAAGATGGAAGAAGTAAGATGTCAAAGTCTATAACCATTAACCTTTCGCTCGGCATCTGCGCAGCAGTGACGCTTGCGTAATAAGATGGAGCAAGAACCATTATCCCCTCAATACCATTCATGCCACTCTTGCCATTCGGCGGGAGTGGCATTTTTTAATGTCGAAAGATCTAGATTGGGAAGCCAATAGCCTTCGCGAATGTCACGAATACCATTGGTGCGAAAGTATTGTCCAAATCTTCCTTTAATTATCAAGCATTTGCGAAATTTGTCACTGTTGTAGTAAAGACTTAAGGCCTTTTTGAGAGTTGAAGAATTTAATTCAACGGGAATACATTCCTCTATGGAATCACACGTAGAATTGCTTGATAATAGGATGTTACTGGTATAAGTAGTTTCTTCCTCAAATATGCAATTGTCCATTGTGTTATAAGTGCTTCCCACTACATATCCAATAAACCAACTAACTTTTTGTGATAATTCTCCGCTCTGTATCTGTTCTACGGTATAGGGCGAATTCTGGGTGCCCAATCCGAGAGAAGTGGGTACGATATGTTCTTTCGTTTCTTCTTCGGGGTCGGTGATGTCAATCTTTTCGCAGGATCCTAATAGACATAGTGCGAGAAAGAAGCCGATAAAGCATGTTCTTGACATTATTCTTCCTCAGTAAATGCATCGCGCAGTTGTCTTATGCGCTTACGGAAGTTGATGCGTGGTGAATAGATATCGTAGATTAGATATAGGTAAACTAAGATATCAAAAGTTAACCATCCTAGTATAATATACGAAGCAATACTCATAATCAATAAGTATAATTAATGTCGTTCCAAACGTCGTTCTCTAATGTTAGGTTGAATCCTTGCGTTTCTGTACCATCTCCGAAGAGTGAACCCGTATAAATAGTACGTTGATTAATTTTCATGGGTACGTTGGAAAATACTTTTTCAGCCAGAATATCACCGTTTGTGTCTGTGGCCGTAATGTTGAAACTCATCGCGGTCTCATTTGATGGGAGAAATGCATATATGGTAATACCAACAGATTCTGTCCCTGCATAGCTCGACACGTCAAATGTTGATGTCCTTTGTGAGATGTTCGTCGCCAGACCTGTTTGGGCATTAAAACGATAACCTCCGCCATTGGCAACAATGGTAATATTTTTCAAGTTACTAGGAATGTAACCTTGAGTCTTTATACTGAATGCCGAAACTGCACGACTCAAAGTTATTTCTTGACATCCTGTTGACGATGGGGAAACAGTTAGCGAAAGGGTTTTATAGAAAAAATTGGGTACATATGCATCAGAAAAACCGATATTTTGAATTTGTTTTAAACTTGATGCTTTGCTACCATCGAATCCGAGAAAAACAACGATGTATTCACCGAAGGGTAAAGTTGCTGAGAAACTTCCATATCCTTCACTGCCCTTTACTGTTTTCACACTATCAACGATTTCCAGTGAAGATGCATCATATATGGCCATTTCCAGATGAGCTAACGCCGTTGCCGCTGAGGCGCGTGTTACCTCATCGAGGCTTACTTGTTCGTAGTTAAGCACATCGAATCTGATAGTGCCAGTTCCATTCAGTGTTTTTTCACTCTCGTTACTGCAACCTGTTAGCATGATGGCTAACATTGTAAAAACAATAAATGTCTTTTTCATTGTATTTCTTCTTATTAATTATATAATAATGTATAATGTATTCTTTACAATTCGGCAATGGAGGTGTTTCCTTCTTTGGCGGTGAGGCTGGCGCGGAGCTGACGGATGCGGTTCCAGTCGGCATAGTTCTTGGACCAGCGGAGGGAGATGCGGCCCACGCCGTTGTTGTCGAGGTGGGTGATGACCTTGTCGACGGTGATGCGGTGGATGTCCTGCGTGGGGAGGAAATGGCGGTGGGTGCCGGTGTCGTCGTGGGTCTCGCTGAGGAGGCCGACGGAGACGAGCTCGTCGAGCAGGCCCTGTACCATGGAGTGGGGGAGGTTGGTCTCGCGGGCGAGGGTGTGGATGTTGTAGGCTGGCATGCCCTCGGCAAAGCGGTGGGCGATGCAGTGGAGGAGGAGGATGCAGAGGGAGTCGTGGTCGCAACGCGACATGTTCTGGGAGTCCTTGGTGAAGGCATATTCATCGACACACTGGTTGGCATAGCTGAGCTGGGCGCCGATGAGGGCGATGATCCACGAGATGTTGAGCCAGAGCATGAACATGGGGAGGGCGGCGAAGGTGCCGTAGATGGCGTTGTAGCTGGAGAGGACGATCTGGTAGTGGATGTAGACGTACTGGAGCACCTGGAACAGGGCGCCGGCAATGAGGCCCGGGACAAGGACGGAACGCCACTTGACGTGGGTGTTGGGCATGAGCTTGTAGAGGGCGACGAAGGCGATGCACCAGAGGAGCATGGGGGTGACCTTGATGACGAACTCCATGGTGTTGGAGAGGATGACGTAGTCGCTGAAGAGGCTGGTGAGGGTGATGAGGAAGAGGGAGAAGCCGCTGGTGACGACGATGAGGATGGGGAGGATGAGGAAGACGGTGACGTAGTCGACGGTGCGACGGTAGATGTTGCGGGAGGAACGTACGTGCCAGATGGTGTTGAACGCCGTCTCGATGTTGGAGGTGAGCATGACGACGGTGTAGAGCAGGACGAGGAGGCCTACGCCGAGGAAGATGCCGCTGTGGGTGTGGGCGAGGTAGGAGTCGATGAACCCGAAGAGCGTGTCGGCGAAGTCGGGACTGACGGAGAGGTTGGCGCGCAGCTGTTCCTCGATGACGTTGCCGAAGTCGAAGCCTCGGGCAATGGCGAAGATGATGGCGAGGACGGGTACGGCGGCAAGGATGCAGCTGTAGGTGAGGGCGGAGGCGTAGGAGGTGAGGTTGTTATCCATGAAGCCTTCGCCGGTGATCATGAGCCGGCGGCTGAGTCTGATGCCTATGCGCTGGAGCAGTGTTAGCTCGGTGTCGTCGATGCGCCAGATGTCGCGACTGAAGAAGCGCTTTATTTGATTCCAGGAGTACACGATTGGACGATTTTACGATTGGACAATTTTCAATTCTAATTTCTCCTCCAGAGAGGGTCTCTCTTTTCTCTTCCAATGTCCTCCTCCCCACGGGGGGAGAGAGAGGGGCTTTCTTCTTTTATCTAGCTCTCCCCCTCGGGGGAGCGGGGAGAGGGGTCGCTAAAAAAGCGTGGAGTCCGCCTGTAAGCCGGGTTCTGTAGTAGTCTGCCATTTATCTACGGCCACCGTCACCGATGGTCTCTATCGTTCTACCCTCCAGCTCGGACGAGCAGCCCTCAAGCGCCGGTATACATGAACTTTCAACATCCGGAGTGCACAGCACGCATGTCGCCATGCGCCTGGTGGGCTCTTACCCCGCCTTCTCACCCTTACCTCCTTGCGGAGGCGGTTGTTTTCTTCTGCACTGACTAGCCCTCACGGACTACTTCCCGTTAGGAAGCGGATTGCTCTGCGTTGCCCGGACTTTCCTCTTGCCCCTCATCTGGGACCAGCGACAGACCGGCAGACTCCATGCTTCGCATGCAAAGGTAAGACAATAAATTGAAAACTGAAAACGTAATGTTGAAAAAACGAACTATTGGTGCTTTTTTCGCGAGAGAGTACCTAAAAACGTAGTTGGAAATCGTGAAAAGTAAACTACGCAAGCATAGCTTTGCGTCCGATTACAACGAAGTTAAATTTACGAATTACTGAGTAAAATACCAAATTAAATAAACAAAAACCGAGAATACCCTTTTCTCGTCGGGCTTGGCTTTGCCATTACGTCTGCATCTGACTCATCTGCTTACGAACGAGTTCGCACCAGTTGCGTCATCTGCATACTCCGTTCTACGAACTTGCCCGACAGAAAAGAAAAACAAAAAAAACATCAAAGGTCTAAGTGCTAAGGTCAAAGGTCGAAGGTCAAATGGCGATGGCGGCTTCGCCTCGCTCGACGACGTCAGGAGACGCTTGCGTAACGGAGAGGAGCAAGAATGAATAAAATGTAAAAAGGGCTAAAGGCTAAGGGCTAAGGTCTGATGTCAAATGTCAAAAGTCAAAAGTCAAATGTCAAATGTCCGCTCGGCATCTCCGTTAGGAGTGACGCTTGCGTAATGAATGTGGAGCAAGAAGTGTCTAAGGTCAATGTTCAATGTTCAATGTTCAATGTTCAATGGTCTAACCGGATGACCCAAGGGTCTAAGCTCGCGTAGCAAAGCGGAGCAAGTTGTACAATATTCAATGATTTAAGTTTTAACGAATGTGAAAAGGTGTCATGGAACATTAAATACTTTTAAAATCGACTGACAAGTTGTCGGGGTATTCAAACTTTTGCATTAATTTTGTGTCAAGAAAATTGAAAAGTTCAATCGCAGAGCAAAAGCGCTACGCTAAAGTATAATGAATAAAGTATAATGAATAAAGGCTAATGGCAAAAGGCTAAAGGTAAATGAATGATGAAAAAGATAAAATCACTAATCACAAGTCTCTCCCATACGGAGGGGAAGATTTAGAAAGAGAGGCTTAAATCGTAAATTGAAATAAATCTTAAAATAGTAAATGAGCATTATGAAGAAAACAACAAAGACTTGGATGGGTGCCGTAGCACTTGTGTTGGGCACCAGTGTAGTGACAGCATCAGTAGTGAACCAGAAGGGTGCTCCCGTGCCCGAACCGGCACAAGCCGCAGCACCTGCCATGGTGGCAGCACCGAGTGCCTATGTGGACCTGACCACAGCGGCTGAGACGGCAGTGAACAGCGTGGTGTACATCGCCGTTACCATAGAGGGTAAGACGCAAAGGATACAGTCGATAGATCCCTTCGAGGACTTCTTCGGAGACTTCTTCGGCTACGGAGGCCGTGGTCGTCAACCCCAGCAGCGCGAGTATAAGCAACCCGACCGCAAGGGCGCTGGTTCGGGTGTCATCATCTCACAGGATGGTTACATCGTGACGAACAACCACGTGGTGGGTCAGGCTGATGCCATCACGGTGAAGCTGAACGACAACCGCGAGTTCAAGGGCCGCATCATCGGTACGGACGAGACCACCGACCTGGCTCTTATCAAGATAGATGCCAAGGGTCTGCCCGCCATCAAGATCGGTAACAGCGACGCCCTGAAGCTGGGGCAGTGGGTGCTGGCCGTGGGTAACCCCTTCAACCTCACCTCTACCGTTACGGCAGGTATCGTCAGTGCCAAGGCCCGTTCGATGGGTGCCAACGGTATAGAGAGCTTCATCCAGACCGATGCCGCCATCAACGCCGGTAACTCGGGTGGTGCACTCGTGAACGAACAAGGCGAACTGGTGGGTATCAACTCAATGATATACAGTCAGACGGGTTCGTACGCTGGCTATGGCTTTGCCATCCCCACCACGATTATGAACAAGGTGGTGGCCGACCTGAAGGTGTATGGTACCGTTCAGCGTGCCCTCCTCGGCGTGCAGGGCGGCGACGTGGATAAGTACCTCGACGCACAGAAGGAGAAGGGTGAGCCGGCTGACCTGGGCACCATGAAGGGTGTGTACATCGATAAGGTGAGCGATGGCAGTGCAGCAGAAGAGGCGGGTCTGGAGAAGGGTGATGTCATCACCGAGATCGACGGACGCGAAGTTAGCAAGATGGCCGAACTGCAGGAGCAGATCTCTCAGCACAAGCCCGGTGACAAGGTGAACATCACCTACCTGCGTAACAAGAAGGAGAAGCACACCAGCGTGACCCTGCGTAACTCGCAAGGTACGACGAAGGTGATGGAAGAGGTGGACATGGATCAGCTGGGTGTGAGCCTGCGACCCATCAACGACGATGATAAGCAGAGCCTGGGCCTCAGTTACGGTCTGGTGGTTAACAACATCCGCCGTGGCAAGATGATGGATGCCGGTGCAACGAAGGGTACCATCCTGCTGGAGGTGAACGACAAGAAGATGGAATCGCTGGAAGACTGGGAAGATGTGGTGAAAGCCGCTAACCAATCGAGCGACCGCGCTCTGTGGATAAAAGCCGTGAAGCCCAGCGGACGTAAGCAGAGTATCGTGGTGGACCTGAATGAGTGAGAAGCGCAAAGCGGAGCGAACGCTTCGCTACGCCGCGCTTCGCTAAAGTATAATGAATAAAGTATAATGAATAAAGGCTAATGGCTAATGGCTAAAGGCTAATGAATAAAGAGTCCATAAGGATAAAAGCTATCTTTTTCGGAGGATTGCTGTGAAGCAAGAGACTATAGTTATAGCCATAAAGGAAGGGCCTTCGGCGTGATGCTGAGGGCCCTTTTGTGGGGCAAATGATTTGTGGCCTTGCCATCGGCTATCCCTTTCTAAAGAAAAAAGGCGAAAAATTTGTTGTTATCGGAAAGATTAACTATTTTTGCGCCCGTAATATGCACTTTTTGTAATGAAACAGCTAAAAATAACCAAAAGCATCACCAACCGTGAGAGTGCTTCGTTGGACAAATACCTGCAAGAGATAGGTCGCGAGGACCTGATTGCCGTTGACCAAGAGGTGGAACTGGCACAGCGCATACGCAAGGGCGACCGTGCGGCGCTGGAACAGCTGACGAAGGCTAACCTGAGGTTCGTGGTGTCGGTGGCCAAACAGTACCAAAACCAAGGATTGTCGTTGCCCGACCTCATCAACGAGGGTAATCTGGGCCTGATAAAAGCCGCGGAGAAGTTCGACGAGACACGTGGCTTCAAGTTCATCTCCTATGCCGTGTGGTGGATTCGCCAAAGCATACTACAGGCATTGGCCGAGCAGAGCCGTATCGTCCGCCTGCCCCTGAACCAAGTGGGTTCGCTGAACAAAATCAGTAAGGCCTACAGCAAGTTTGAGCAGGAGAACGAACGCAGACCGAGTCCCGACGAACTGGCCGACGAACTGGACATCCCCGTTGACAAGATCAGCGACACGCTGAAGGTGAGTGGAAGACACATCTCAGTGGATGCACCCTTCGTGGAGGGTGAGGACAACTCCCTGCTCGACGTGCTGGTGAATGACGACAGTCCCATGGCTGACCGTACACTGGTGAACGAGAGCCTCTCTCGCGAAATCGACCGTGCACTCGACACCCTGACAGAACGTGAGAAGGCCATCATACAGATGTTCTTCGGCATCGGACGCCAGGAGATGACACTGGAGGAGATAGGCGACGAGTTTAACCTCACCCGTGAGCGTGTGCGCCAGATCAAGGAGAAAGCCATACGCCGACTGAGATCGAACTCGAAGAACAAACTCCTGAAATCCTATCTGGGATGATGCGCAGAAGAATACTGGGTTGTGTGGTTCTCGCCTTGGTGGCAATCATGACACTCAACGGTGCTTCGACGAAGGTGAAGCGTCAGACGATGTATGTGTTCGGACTGGCGGCTTCGTTGACGGACTCCGTGGTGGTGCTCACCGACGTGCAACCCATAGAGGGCTTTGTCATGCCCAACGGATTCCTTGCCGACCGTTCGCTTTATTCCTTGCAACTCAACAACTACCTGCTTGCCAACCAGCAACTCAACAACATGACGTGTGCTGTCTACTTCAATAAGAATCGGGGTAAGGCTGAGAAAAAGTACCAGAAGATGATGCGACGCTATCGTGACGATCATGCTGGCGTACTCATGTTCCTCGGAACCGACGACTTTCAGTTCAAAGCCGAAGAGTGGGAGGAGGAAACGCAGGAAGTGAAGAGCGATGAAACGAAGAAGCAGTGATGAGGCCCCTCTCCCTAAATCTTCCCCTCCGTCGCGAGTGGGGACTCGCTCCCCTTTGTGGTGCCGTAGTGACATTCAGTCACTACTCTAAAGGCCCCAGTCGTCCCGAATGAGAGGGACTAAAGGTCAAATGAAGAAAAGATGGTAAATGATTTATACCGCGTAGGCGGTCATTTAATAGACATACGGTATGCCGATGAATGGAACGACGAGAGCCTTATCCCGTCGTTTCGTCCGTTTGTGGTGGACCGTCCTGAAGAGGGTGAACAACCTGCCTTCGTGCTAACCGTGGACGACAGTTTCCACTATGACGGTCCGCGTGACGAGGTGGGACAGTTCGACGGTTCGGGCAATAACTACGGCGTGTATCAATTGCCCGACGGAGGCTATCTGATAGAAATCAGTAATCCCCACCGTGAGTTGTGTGGCATCCTGCATGCCGACGGGAAGTTCCACCAGTGCACCGTTGCCTTGCTGGCAAAGGGAAAGAACGACAGAGGCTTTGCACTTAACAATTCGTTGATGATGGCCTACGCCTTTTCCACCGCCGACAAGCAAACACTGCTGCTGCACGCAAGTGTCATCCGCAAGGATGGGAAAGGCTATCTGATGACGGCGCCCAGCGGAACGGGAAAGAGTACACACACCTACCTCTGGTATAAGAACATCCCCGGATGTGACCTCATGAACGATGACAACCCCGTGGTACGTATCGTCGACGGCAAGGCCATCATCTATGGCACGCCCTGGAGTGGTAAGACACCCTGCTATCGCAATATCGAAGCACCCGTGGGTGCTATCGTTCGCATTCAGCAAAGGCCCAAGAACGAGATTCGTCGCATGAAACCCGTGGAGGCACTCACACACCTGTTGCCTGCGGCAAGTAGCATGAAGTGGGACAGGCATATCTACCTGAACATCTGCGACACCATCTCGGCTCTCATCGCCTGCGTGGGTGTCTACGAACTGGGCTGCTTGCCCAATGCCGAGGCCGCATGGTTGTGCTATAATACGGTTAGTGGGCGCGCTGACGCTAATGATTAATGAATAAAGAAAAAATCTAGCGCAGATCTCGCAGATAAAAATTCTTGCCGTGGAATAATGTCTTAGCCAGTCGTAATCCCGAAATGTCGTAATCCCGAAATCACGTTATAACGTTATCACGAAAATCGTCAAATCGTCCAATCGTCCAATAGTCCAATTAAGTTGTATGTTTAAGGAAGTCGTTCGCAAGATAATGAGGGTGTTGATGACGCCTTTGCGCATGAATTACAGAAAGCGCAATGGGGTTACTAGCAGGGAGGCGAAGAAGGAGATTCCCAACCGCGTCCTGCTGGGGCTGGCACGTGACATGATACGCGAGGGACACACCGCCACCATCTCGGTGAAAGGCTATTCCATGCGACCCTTCCTGGAACACGAGCGCGATCGCGTGATGCTGGATGCACCGAAGGACTTGAAGGTGGGCGATGCCGTGTTGGCGGAAATATCGAAAGACCACTATGTCCTGCATCGCATCATCGACATCGACGGAGACCGGGTGACACTGATGGGCGATGGAAACATAAGTGGGACAGAAAGCTGTAGGGTGAGTGATGTGGCAGGCGTGGTAACTCAGTATCTGAGGCCTCGACGCATGATGTTTGCCAGCGATCCCAAACTGCAACGCCGCATCAGACTGTGGCGAAAGTTATTGCCTGTTAGGCGTTATTTGTTGTTTATTTATAAAGCGATAATATGAGAATCAAAGAGGGATTTGAATTGCGCGATATCTGTGGCGAAAGTGTGATTGTGGCCACAGGACGCAAGAATATTGATTTCAGTAAGGTCATCAGTCTGAACGAGAGTGCTGCACTGGTGTGGCGTGGCATGATAGACCGTGACTTCGAGGTGGAAGACATGGTAAAGGTGCTCCTGGACAACTATGAGGTTAGTGCCGAACGTGCCACCGACGATGCACAGGCTCTGGCCAAGCAATGGCAGGAGATAGGGCTTGTCGATTAAGTCCTAAGGCCTTCGGAGATAAGGCCTGATGTCCTCTGGAATAAGTTCTGAAGTCTTTTCGGTTCAGGCTTAGGTCTTCTAGAGCCAAGGCTTAAGCCATAGGCGACACTACTGTCGCGTTTTCATCACACGATAGCCCACGAGCTTGTCGTAACGTCCACCTTGCGGGCGATGGTAAACGAGTACGATGTATTCGTTTTCCGTTTCAAAGAAATTGCCATCGGGCGACCCCCCATCCTTTTGCAGGTACATATAGTTGTAATAGCCCTGTTTCAAGTAAACGGCGGCTTCGTATCGGTGTGCCGTTTCGTCCCATTCCATGCGACACTTGGGGTCGAAGGGACCATTGCACCATTGTCCATAGACATAGATGTCGCCTCCCGTTAGCGGTTGGTTGGTCTCGAGGATGAAGTGTACCCACAGGTATTCACTCTCGGTCTCGTCTGTCTCGTCGTCATCATCGTCCCTCATGACGAAGGCGCCGTTCTGGTCTTCATCGTAACTGTAATTCCGTGCAGGTCGATCGGCATAGAGCGTGGCATGGTGATAGGGTTCGTACCAACGGATGTTGTCGACATTCAAACCAGGCTTCTCCACGTCGAGTATCTCGAACTTATGGAACTCGTTGCCGGCAGGGAAGATGAGGTCGCGCTGGTGGGTAAACTCTATTCCCCCTGACTTTATGATGTTAGGTTTCAGGTCCACCACCTTGTTGTCTTGCCTACGATTCTGCATGACCACGGTATGGATTTCGCGCAAGGGGTCGATGATGCGATTTGCACCATAATTGATGCTGTAGGTGACTTGCTGATGGCGTTGGCTGAAGTCGATGTCAGTGTTTCCGCTTATCGATGCCATGATGCTCATCGTGGGTTCGGCGATGCAGAACTCGGCTTGCAAGAGAGGCGTCTCGCGATCGTCGTCGTCATAGATCAGCACGCGATAGTTGCCCGACAAACGCAGACGTGTCTCACTGTTGGGAAGGGTCAGACGATAGTGTGTGTAGAGTTGAGTAGTGTTGAACGAGTTCTCGTAGTCCTCGATGGGCTGGTCGTTGAAGCCTGTGAGGAAATCGCTCTCAAAGATGCCTTCCGTCACCGTCCAATCGGCATTGCAATGCTCTACATGGTAGATGTATCGATGATAGTTGTGACTCAGTTCGTCGAACTCGATGGACAAGGTTTGCCTCTTTCCTAATTCCAGGATTGGTGGCACCAGGGCATTGCCGTCGACCGACAATTGCAGGGAACGGATGTCATCACTAAACGCGCGACTCTGCTGGGCAAAGGCGCAATGCAACATGGTGCATTCAACAATGACGAAGAACAGAAGCAGGCGTTTCATGGTATTACCTCTATAACTCTAATTCCTAATTGGCTGGGGTGCTTGCCCATGTATTCGAAGAGTGTCATAGGTTCGGACACCACTTTCTTATGTATTTGGCTCGCATTCAGCAGGTGGAGTTTGCCGTCCTTTCCCCACAGGGCAAAGCCGATGTGGGAGGTGTCGAGTCCTTGTTTGCGTGTGACGATGGCTAGGATATCACCGTCCTTGATAAGTCCCAACGGTGTTTGTCTGCCCTTGTTCAGGTTGACACGTGGGATATAGCGCACTTGTTTGCCCGATGTCTCCTGCTCGAAACGTCGAATCTGTTCTTGGGCAGGTTTGTCATCGCGAAGCATGGGGTAGAGGTCGGGGTGCTGGCTCATGTAATTGATGCTGACGGTTTGCCTCTGGCTGATGGCAGTTGGCAACGTCCTTTCCTTGACGAGTCCTTGCTTCTCGTTACTCTCTATCCATTGGGTGAAATAGTGATTGCGCGAGGGATAGCCATCGAGGACACCATTGCGATAACGTATGCGTGTGAGATTCCGACAATAGTCGGCATAGCGCGTACTGCCTTGCTTCTGTGTCATGGCCAAAGCGATGGCCGTCTCCACAAAGGTCGTGCAATCAAGTTGTCGCAGGTTGACGACGAGTTGCTCAGTAGGGTTCACTTCCAGGGTCTGTCCCACATAAGGTGTGCCGATGAGTTGTCTAGCATACCAGAGGTGGAGTGGGGTGCTGGCTTGGGTGACTCCCTTTTTTAGGAGTGCCTCCACCCTTGCACTATCCGATTGGGATAGGGCGGGAAGGCTTTGTACAAGCAATAGAAGCAGGGCGAGCAAGTGTGTTCTCATTTCTTAATACTATCGATATAGCGCATTTGTTTCAATATCCAAGTTTGCCGGCGAAGCATATAGCTCGAGGGATTCTTCGAACTATAGCGAAGGGGATTGGGAAGCGTGGCGGCAATGAGTGCGCAGTTGGCACGCGACAAGTCTTTTGCCGAATAACCGAAGTGGAGTTGTGCCACGGCCTCGGCACCATAAATGCCATCGCCCATCTCTATGGAATTGAGATAAACCTCCATGATACGTTCTTTTCCCCAAATCAACTCGATGAGTGCCGTGAAGTAAACCTCAAGCCCCTTCCTGAACCATGAGGCACTAGGCCAGAGGAAAACATTCTTTGCCGTCTGCTGGCTGATGGTGGAAGCCCCACGATTTCGCTTACCACTTTGTCTTTCCTTGATGGCCTTGCCAATCTCGCCAAAGTCGAATCCCCGATGTTCCAGGAATCGTTGGTCTTCACTCGCCATTACGGCAATGGGCAAGTTGGGCGATATCTCCTCGATGGGAACCCAATGGTGGCGCATGCGAACCTTTTCGCCATGCTTCATCTGCTGGGCACAACGGATGAACATCAGTGGCGTGAAATAGACGGGACACCAACGAAGGAGAACAACCAAAAGGATTGTACCCCCGAAGAACAGGAGCACAATCCTTTTAATGAATTTCCTGATTTTACGAATAATTGTCAATTATCTATCAATTATCCTTTATCGGAAAATTACTGCAGAGTACCTGCCTCAGCAGCCTTGATCATAGCATCGCTGGCGTAGAGGTAAACCTCTACACGACGGCTAGCGTTACGATCTTCCTTGCCGTTGGCATCGTAAATCAGGTAGTTGGGATCTTCACCATAACCGGTGGTGCCCTTAATCTGACGGCTTGATACACCGCAGTTGCCAGTCAGGAAGTTCTGAACTGAAGCGGCACGGCTCTGGCTCAGGGTCAGGTTGGTCTGGTCGCTACCATCAGAGCTTGCGAAACCACAGATGGATACGTCACAATCCGTGTAAACGTTCAGCACGTTGGTGGCAAACTTTCTCAGTGAAGCCTGAGCGGCAGGAGTCAGGGTAGACTTACCAACAGCAAACAGAATGCCATTGTCGAAGGTAACCTTCACAGCGTCGAGACCGTTAGAGTCCTTAGTCTTCTCAACCTGAGCGGCTTCCAATGCACGAGCAGCTTCTGCAGCCTTGTCCATCTTGCGACCAATCAGTGTACCAGCAGTTGCACCAACGGCTGTACCTGCGGCACTACCAATGATGGTACCCAACTTGGTGTTACCAGTGAGGTGGCCAATGAGTGCACCAATACCTGTGCCTGCAGCACCACCAGCAGCTGTACCGATGAGGGCACCCTTACCTGTGTTGCTCATGTTGCAACCTGAAATCACGAGAGCGGCACACAATATGCCTGCCCAAACCTTTAATGCTTTCATAATCAGTATTTTTTTTAGTTAATAATAATAGATGTCAGTGCAAAGATAAGAATTAATTGTGAATTGTGAATTGAGAATTGTGAAATATTTCGTACCTTTGCACACAAATAATTGAAAAAAGCATTAGTTTTATGGCAAAAGAGCTGGATTTTCTAACGAAAAGGAGCGAAGATTATTCGCGTTGGTATAATGAACTTGTTGTAAAGGCAGACCTTGCCGAGCAAAGCGATGTACGTGGTTGCATGGTAATCAAACCCTATGGTTATGCTATTTGGGAACGCATGCAACGTTTGCTCGACGATCGTTTTAAGGCCACTGGCGTACAGAACGCCTATTTCCCCCTCCTGATTCCAAAGTCATTCCTTAGTCGTGAGGCAGAACACGTGGAAGGCTTTGCCAAGGAATGTGCTGTGGTAACCCACTATCGCCTGAAGACAAACGAGACACACGATGGCGTTGTGGTTGACCCTGCAGCTAAGCTCGAGGAAGAACTCATTATCCGTCCGACTTCCGAAACCATTATCTGGAACACCTATAAGAATTGGATACATTCGTATCGCGACCTTCCTTTGCTCATCAACCAATGGTGTAATGTTATGCGTTGGGAGATGCGTACGCGTTTGTTCCTGCGTACAAGTGAGTTCTTGTGGCAGGAAGGCCATACGGCCCACGCCACTCGTGAGGAGGCAGAAGATCGTGCAAAGTTGATGCTGAAGGTGTATGCCGACTTTGCAGAAGAGATGATGGCTGTGCCTGTCATTCAGGGCGTGAAGAGTGAAACAGAGCGCTTTGCCGGCGCACTTGACACCTACACCATCGAGGCTATGATGCAGGACGGCAAGGCATTGCAGTCAGGCACGAGTCACTTCCTTGGCCAGAACTTTGGTAAGGCATTCAACGTTACCTTCACCGATGAACAGAACCAGCCTCAGTTTGCTTGGGCCACTTCATGGGGCGTTTCTACCCGTCTCATGGGTGCACTCATCATGACTCACTCCGACGACAACGGACTTGTCCTGCCTCCGCGTCTTGCACCAATCCAGGTTGTCATCGTTCCTATTTATAAGAATGACGAACAACTCCAGAAGGTGGACGAGGCCGTGAACCCCATCGTGGAAGAGTTGAGGAAGTTGGGCATTAGCGTCAAGTATGACAATGCCGACAACCGTCGTCCCGGCTTTAAGTTTGCCGATTACGAGTTGAAGGGTGTTCCCGTTCGCCTTGTCCTTGGAGCTCGTGACCTTGAGAACGGAACTGTCGAGGTTATGCGTCGCGACACGTTGGAGAAGGAGACCCATCCTCTGGAAGGTATCGTTCAGTATGTACAGACCTTGCTCGACGACATTCAGAAGAACATCTTCGAGAAAGCACGTACGTATCGTGATAGCCGCATCTATGAGTGCGACGATTATGAAGAATTCAAGGCTCGCGTCAAGGACGGAGGCTTCTTCCTCTGCCATTGGGATGGCACAGCCGAGACGGAGGCTAAGATTAAGGAAGACACGCAGGCGACTATCCGTTGCATTCCCTATGGTTTCGAACAGACACCTGGTGTGGACATGGTTAGCGGTAAGCCTGCTGTTGCCCGAGTGCTGATAGCCCGATCCTATTGATTATGAGAAATTCTCCCTGGCAATGGATTCCTAGTCTTTTTGCTGCAGAGGGAATACCTGCGGCCATTGTCACCTATGTGGCCGTGCTCATGTTTCTTCAGATTGATGTTAAGCCTGCAATGGCCACGTGCTATTGTGGGCTTCTCTTTTTGCCTTGGGTGCTCAAGTCTTTCCTGCGTTCCGATGTACGCCGACTCGGACTATTCCGTAGGCAATTGCAATGGCTCGAACTGGCGATGGTGGCGGTGCTAATGCTTTTGGCTTTTGTTTTCCCACGTTACACCCATCGGAGTCTGTGGCTTTTCATAGGTCTTTTTACGCTTTCATTCCTTACTGCATGGCACGAACTTGCGGCTCGCATGTACTACGAACGCATGTTGCGTCCTCATGCCCAACGCCTATTTAATGGGCCGAAGATAATCGCCACCCAGTCGGCAGTTGTTCTCACTTATGGCTTGTTAATCATGTTCGTTGGTGCCCTGCAGGTCATCTATCGGCGCATTCCTCGTTCGTGGACGGAGGGTTGTTACTTGGTTGCAGGCATCATGCTTCTCTTGGCCTTTCGACATTTGTTTGTCCTGCGTCGAACGATGGTGAACGACGACCGTAGGCGAGGTTCGGCAATAGAGGCCGTTCGTGATGAGATTCGCGTGATTGACCGCATTCGCCAAAAGCCTCATTGGTTCATGGTTTGCTTCTCCCTTGCCATGTTGCTCCTGCCTCAGAGCCTCATGTTCTACAGTCGTGTGCTCTTCCTCATGGCCCCCACTACGGAGGAAGGACTCGGGTGCACACTTATCGACGTAGGATTTGCTCAGGGCACGGTTGGCGTGATTGCTTTCTCTGCAGGCTTGCTATTGGGACGTCAGTTGCTTCGCTGGGTCGATGTCACTCATGTCTTTTGGCTTTTAGCCGTTTCGCTTGGCCTTTCTCCTTTGGCCTATCTCCTTATGTCGTGGGAACCCCCTTCTTCGCTTCTCATACTTTGCGTGGCCACATTCCAAGCCCAGTTCTTCTTCGGCTTTGGCCTCAACCTTACCCACCCGTTTGTTCATTACATCAGTGGGGAACGCTATCGCAATACCATCAACCATCTCTACATCCCACTCATCTCCTTTACCATGCTTCCAGCGATGGCCATATCGGGATGGTTGGTCATGAAACTTGGTTTCCGCACTTTCTTCCTTTTCGACGTGCTGATGGCACCTCTTGCATGGCTCGTTGTACGCTTGTCGAGATGCCGTTTTGTGCTGTCTTGATGAAATTTGTCCTCATTATCTTTTCCTATTCCATTTTTATTTATAACTTTGTGAGGATATTTACTTAAAAATACGAAAACGACTAACCAATTAATTATTAACTTCAATCTATTATTATGGTATGAAAACTACACTGTTTAAGTCATTTATGACTCTGGTGGCTTGTCTTTTTGTGTCGACCGCGTGGGCGCAATCAGAAGGAGACGAAGTCACTTACGACATTCCCACACCTGCAACTATCGTTGAGAAGGATTTGAATGTGGTGGGAACTAGCGAAGTGCTTGTTGAGCAATATGCTCGTGCAGATTACACTGCTGATGCTCTTGAACTCGACATCAACGAGGTTATGACCAAGTTAGGCATTGCAAGTCTTGAGGAGTTTGCCGCCATTCTTCCTGATATCCTCTATTGCACCGAGTACTTCATGGGTGATGAGGCATATCCTGGTGGTCCTAAGCTCGACACGCTCTC
This sequence comes from uncultured Bacteroidales bacterium, assembly GCA_902801325.1. Taxonomy (GTDB): domain Bacteria; phylum Bacteroidota; class Bacteroidia; order Bacteroidales; family Bacteroidaceae; genus Physcousia. Next base: position 124,006 of record CADCHQ010000010.1, read on the forward strand.
CAACTATTTTACGGCCAATGCTCCTGGTTTCTGGATGCGTCCCGTACTTGACGAGGATGAGAATGAAACGGGCGAACTAGCATCTGCCCCTTATGGCACCACCGATAAGTTCTATGCCGAAGCTTTTGCCATCAATGCAGAGACGGGTATTCTCACCTTCAATGTTGGTCAGTATCCCGGTCAGTTGCTAGGTGGTGAAAATTACTTTGCCAACATGTACATCATCTATGGCGACAAGGCTTGGCGTCTGCACTTCACCTTCAACGTAGTGAAGATTGAGGCTGGTTCACTGGCCGACTACAATAAGGTAGGTGAAGAGACAAAGACTGTCGAGCAAGAGCCGACAACCAACTATATGGCCACAGGTGTACCCGTTGATATTGCAGCAATTGCAGCAGAACTGGGTTGTGAGGTGTCCGATGTTAAGTTGTTTGCCCTCGTTGAATCGGGTGAATTTGCAACGAAGACTACGGCTAACAATGGTGGTTATTGGTTTAATGCCGATGGTAAAGTTGTGGAATGGGGACAGGGAAGCGTCATATTCATTGAGCCTGCTGTGGCAAACGACTTCTCCTTGTTCAATGTGGGGCAGTATCCCAGTGCATTAGGTGCAGGTGACTCGTCTTCTGCAACCCTTTATTTCATAGGAGGCGAGAACTACTATGCCCTGACCATCACCATGCAGGTAATAAATCCGCAACCCATCGATACTGAGTTCAAAATCGTAGACGAACGTGGCCTTGTGGCTTTGACTCTGGCTCGTGGTAGCGGTGATTACACGTGCGACCAGTATCCTCAGATACCTCTTACTACGCTAGAGGAGATTCTAGGCACCACAAGTCCCAAACTCTATGGTTTGGCCACCGACGAGAATGCTGAGGCAACAGGTAGTCCATACTCTGATAAGTATAGTTGCGATCCTTCTCCTGGCTTCTGGCTTAATGCCGAAGGACGTGTTTCCACTTGGGGAGACTCCAATGCTCGCGTCGGCATTAGTTTTAGACCTAGTGGAAGTTTTGAGGTTTACCAATACCCAGATCGTAATAAAGTAGGTGATGTGTTTACTACTCAACTATTCCTAGCCAATACCACAACTAACGAAATGATGAAGATTAACTTCACCGTTAAGTTCGTATCCGAAATCGAGGAAGTGGAGGTTGTTGGTTCTCAGGATGTAGTTATCCCCGTTGGAGCAGATAACGTTGAAGTTGTCTTCGACCTTGCTCCTGCCGCAGAGAAGTTAGGCGTTACTGTTGAAGAACTGCTCGACGAGGAGAATGCTTGCTTGCGTGGTTTCACGAAGGCTGGTGTTTACGGCGAGGCTCAGCCTGCTTCCACAGGTCTTGGCTTTGACATCGATGGTGGCTTCAATCCCTATGGTAGCATCTACTTCATCATCGAACTCGATGCCATTCGCAATGAGATTCTGATGACCACAGTTAGTGACGTAGAAATCCCGGAAGACTTCAATGTGCCTGCACAATTCTGCATTCAGGTTGAAGGTAAGCAGTACGTTTACAATGCTCACCTTGTTTCCGAAAGCGTTTACGTAGGCATTGATGAGGTGAAGAGGGCAAAGGCCGACAACAGTGTCTTCGACCTCAGTGGTCGCCGTGTAGAGAAGGCCACACGTGGTGTCTACATCCAGAACGGCAAGAAGGTGATTAAGTAATCATCGGGATTTATCCCATTCTCTCATAAGCGTCCTGTCTCTATCGGCAGGGCGCTTTTTTTATGTGCCGTTGGCAATGGGGCGTTTAATGAAGTTTCTATGTGCAAGGCCTTTCTTACTTTCATTCGTCCCAAAGCATGCTTAGGTTCGAGGTGTCTTGAATATAGGTTCGAGGCGCGATGAACCTAGGTTCGATGTGCTTTGAATATACGTTCGATGAACGTCGAATATAGGTTCGATTCATTAAGCCCTTAGGCCTTCCATAATAATCCCTTAGGCCTTCCGAAATAATCCCTAGGCCTTCCAAAATAAACCCTTAGGCCTTCCGAGAGAGGGCCTTAGACGTTATGCTCGGAGATTGTACAAGCATGTGCCGGAGATTGTACAACTATAAGTCCAAGGTTGTACAAGCATGAGTCGGAAGTTGTACAAGTATAAGCCCAAGGTTGTGCAATCGGAAGACGACGCATATAAAAGCACGAGCCACCGCAAAAGGATGCGATGGCCCGAGCATTATAAATGATTGGATTCTGCTTATTTTACAACAATCTTCTTTCCACCCTTGATGTAGATGCCCTTTGGGAGTGATGGAGTGATGGAGTGATGAAGTGATGAAGAGGAAACGCGACGTCCATTGAGGTCGTAAATATCATTCTTCGTTCTCGATTCTTCATTCACGATGCTCTCGATGCCCACTGTCGGGTCGTCATAGTCAATCGTGCGCAGGGTGGCCGATGACGTGTTGCCCACCGTGATGTTGAAGATGAAGCGGGCGTTGGCATAGTGGGTAAGACTCTTGCGATAGCGCATGGCCTGACTGATGGTATAGGTCTGACCTTGGGTAAGGCGGGCAGGATACTGACCCACATAGAATGTGAGTGTGGAGGGCGTGAACTCGGAGTAGAGATAACCCGAGTTGTAGTCGCACACAATGCCCGAAGTGCTGAACCAATGCCCATAACCGTTGGCGGTAGAACCACTTTGCGAAAGCGTGCCGTCGGGTGTAGTGGCATAGAACATAATGCGGTTGTTGGTGGGACCATTTGCATTCCATGTCTGCAACTTGCTGTTCAGCGATGAGGGTTGCAATTGGAATGCTGTGCCTAATGCCGCAGCCGCTCGTCCGGAGACGGTGATGGAAGTTCCGTCATAAATGGATGAGGAGTAGGGGATAGTTACGTCGTAAGTGAAGGTAACGTCTGCAATGTCGCGGTCATCGATGGTCGGGCTGGCATAGACAAGGGCAGAAGAGGCAATGTCCGTGCCTTCGAGACTGAACTTGTAAGGCCACATGTCATCGGCATCAATCTTATCGTCCCACTTGTGCTGTTGATAGGTCTTCAAGGCAGGTGCAACCACAAGCCACAAGCGACTTACTCCCTCGGGAACAGTCATAGCAATGTCGTCGGTAACGTTCTTGATGCCTTGGTTATAGACACTGTCTTCCGAGAAATAACGACGAGTTCCGTCCTGCATCAGTGCTACATATCCCACGCGGAAACCGCGAGCCGAACGAGAGCCTCCATTGACATAATGACGCGTTTCGAAAGTAACATAACGCGAATCGCCATTATAGTATTCGCCTGGGTCATTATCGAGCAGGGCTGCTCCAACATTGACGCCAGTGAAGTGGGTCGTTATCTCTGTGCCTGCGGCAGGAACACTTAGAGGAATGACGTTGAAGCCCGACGCCTGCGGACAACTGGCGAGTGCCACCTGATATTCATCGTCGTCGGTAAGCACACAACGGTATTCGAAGCCTCCGATATAGCGGTCGCGATAAGGCGCACATACGTCAAAGTCCCACGTCACGCATCGGCAGGCATAGTCGAAATAGAGTCGATACAAGTCAGTTGCTGTGAGTCCCTTGAGCTTCATGAGCGACTGGTTGAAGTCGACCGCGCCAGTCATGGGTTGATTCCATACTTGTGCAACAGTCTTGATGTCGTTGTAATGCTGGCACAGATAGTAGTGGAACCAATAGGACTGATAGCGATGCCACTCGTGTGAGAAGGCATAGTTGTGGGTGTAACGGAAGATGCCGATGCTCTGGTCGAACATCAGTTCGGGGTACGACTGATTGGCTTGCCATTGAGCCGTCTGTTCCCAGATGGCTTGTCCTGCGCCCACGGGCAGGTGGAATCCAGTGCCGTCGGTCGAGGAATCGTTATGTCCACTGTGCTCGGCAAAGCACATGTAGTGGAACGAGTGACCAACCTCGTGTGCGACACTATGTCCCACGGGCTTGCAAGTCGAAGGGTTTAGCCAGAGAGCCGACACCTGAAAGTCGTAACCTCCACCATAGCAGGTCCACGTCTGGGTATGGTTCATGAGTACCATAACCTTGTACTTCGCCAGATTTGAGTTTACGGGATCGACAAAGCCCAGTTGGTTGATTTCGAGGTCATAGAAGGCTTCGCACTTCTGCAATAGGTCGTCGATGTCGACATAATAGAAGTCGCTCTTCGAAAGGTTCTTGGGATTCTTGGTGTAGTATTTATCCCAGAAGATAATGACGTTGTCCGACTCCACAGAGCGTGTCTTCGACCAGGTGTACTTTCCATCAGGATCGCTCTCCTTATATAATAAGGTATCGGTGCGTTGCTGTCTCCATTCGTATGGAATGTAAACAGTCTTTTGCGCAGTAGCGGCGCTAGTAAATGCTACGAATAGCAGTAATTGAGTAAGAATTCTTTTCATATTATTGGTTAGTTAGTTGCTGTTCCTACCACCATCCCCCACCATATTCAATGGTAAAGTGGACTTCGATGTTCACCTTAAGCATGAGTCCACCTTGGGGATATTGATATTGCATGGTCACGGTATGGCTGTCGTGCTGGCATTGATTCTTGTAAAGTCCGCAATTCCAGTTCCAAAGGTCAGTAAAGACTTCGATGTAGACATGTCCGTTGGCATAGGCACCAGGATCGCCATTGCTGTCGAACCATCCTCCAAAGACGCCATTCGTGCCATTCGTGCCCTCTGAACCATCGGTGTTTAGTGGAACGATGGAGACATAATCCTCGTTGAAGTCGCTTTCGGCAATGCCCATGAGATTGAGCACTTGCTGTTTGCTTACGACGATTGTATTGGTTTGGTCATAGCCCTTGCTCCACTGCATGGTCGTATGTACCGGAATGGTACCGCAGAGTTGACCTTGGTTAGGTTCTTCATTGGGCATGGGAATGTTTTCGATAAGGTTTGTCATGAATTTGCATCGGTTGATAAGCCATTGATGCATCTTCTCGAGTTCAGTCTCGAACCGCATGCCTGAGATGGGCCATTGACTTTCCTCGCGAGCCATTGCGCCCAAGCGCAGTTGCTCGACATATCGCATGCATTCGTCCCAATTGCGACTGACGATGCTGTCCTTGACCGATGCCCATTGGGCCTTATATGCCTCAACGAACTCCGGACAACCGAAGAGGTCGGTGAAGAATTGCGGCACATAGTTGTAATTGCCGTTGCGCTTGAGAGGATTGGAACCCATCACCGTCTCACGATAGTTCGAGAAGAAGGTGTGCCCCGTGTACATATCGCTCCAGTCGAAGTCATATCCCGCGTCAAAGTCCCACAAAGGTCCCATCACCCATTTGCCATCGCCGTCCTTATGCATATAGATAGAACGTGGCGCAGAGAGTTCGACATTGTAGATGAACTCTTGAATCTGCAGGTATTTGATGAAGGACGGAATGTCGAGCAACGATTCCACGAGAGGATAGTCCTTGTCCTTGATGGCTTTTTCCAACTGGGCAAAGACTGCCTTCACGGAGTCAACGGTGTTAGAGGTAAAGCGCACGTCGTCGGGATATTTCACACATACGGGCATCTTGTAAACCTTCGACGAGAAGTTGTCTCCGGCCGAAGGGCTTAACGATGGACCGTCATCGGCATCGAGCGATATGAGTATGCCCGCCTCATCACTGACTTCCACACGATGAGTGCCTTGCTGAATCTGTTCAGTAAGTTGGTAAACACCCTTGTAGTCATCGTTGAGGAAGAGTTCAACATAACGTGTATGGTTGGTGTAGGGAAGCCCAAGCCATCGCCCCATCTCGAAGACGAAGGTATTCATGATGTCCGTAATGTCGCGATAGTTGGCAAGCAACACCCAACTCTTGGCCTTGGCCATTCCTAGCATCTTATGCTTTTGGTTGAGCTTAATGCGATAAGGTTTCTTGGGATACCAACTAAATGAACTGTTGCCTCTTCCTCGAATCTGAGCGTTTGCCGAATAATTGGCAAATTCACCTTTGGCATTGAGCATGATGTGGCAATCGGTATAGTAATCCTTCGAGGTCACATCACTGCCATCGTTCGTAGTTATGTAAAGCTGGAATACGCGATAAGGATTTTTCCCTTCGATGAGTGGTTCGTCTTCGATGGTAAGACTGTCGATTCGAGATAAATTAAAAGGAATGCTTACGTTGCCTCGAACATTGAACAAAAGATTGGTCTCGTTGTCGTCGATGGTAATATCAATAATGCTGTCGACAACAACGGGAAATTTCCAGTGTTCCGATAGGTCATAGCGATGAACAAATACACGCTGCTGGGCGCGAACTTGCATAGTGAAAGCTGTCAAAAGAAGTAACAGCCATAAGCGAATGATTGTTTTCACGCGTATTATTTAAGTTTTTCCGTGCAAAATTACAAAAAAAAACATTCACTGAACCCCGTATGAGCCAATTTTTTTGTAAATTTGCATGCATGAAACCTTATGCTTGGATTCCCACCTTATATTTTGCTGAAGCAGTTCCATATATGGCTGTGATGACGCTTAGCGTCATTATGTATACGCGACTTGGTTTGTCGAACACAGAGTTGGCATTGTACACGAGTTGGTTGTATTTGCCGTGGGTCATCAAACCCCTTTGGAGTCCGCTTGTCGACCAATGGCGCACGAAACGATGGTGGATACTTTCGATGCAAGTGCTTGTGGGTGGCGCATTGGCAGGCGTGGCATTGACGTTGCCGATGGCTATGTGGCTCAGGGCTTCGCTTGCTTTCTTCTGGTTGATGGCGTTCAGTTCGGCTACCCATGATATTGCGGCCGACGGGTTCTACATCCTTTCGCTAAGTCAGGAAGACCAAGCCTTGTACGTGGGCATCCGCAGTACTTTTTATAGGATAGGAAGCATCTTCTGTCAGGGACTCCTTGTAATGGTTGCCGGTTGGCTCGAGAGTCGTCATAGTGTACCTATGGCTTGGAGTATAACGATGTTGCTCATGGGTGCCATCATGATTGGGTTGGCAGGTTGGCATTTCTTGAGCTTGCCCAAAGAGGAAACTGAGCCTCGGCAGGAAGGTCTAGGCCTTATTGACTACACCCTTAGGCCTTTTGCAGAAACCCTAAAGGTCTTCTTTTCAAAACCCCATATCTGGGCGGCCCTGCTCTTTATGCTTTTGTTCCGTTTGCCCGAAGCACAGTTGGCTAAAATGGCCCAACCCTTCATGCTCAGACCATTGGCTGAAGGCGGACTGGAATTAGGTACGGCCACAGTCGGCTTTGCTTATGGAACATTAGGCGTCATAGGCTTGTTGGCAGGTGGAATTATCGGTGGATGGGTGGTCTCAAAACATGGATTGCGCCGCTGGCTATGGCCTATGGTTATTGCCATCAGCATTCCCGATGTCGTTTACATATATTTGGCGTATGCCCAGCCATCGAGTTTGTGGATAATCAATGCTTGTGTCTTCATCGAGCAATTCGGATATGGCTTTGGCTTTACGGCCTATATGCTCTTCCTTGTCTATTTCTCACGTGGCGAGCGTTCAACTTCGGTCTTCGCCTTGTGTACGGCTTTCCAGGCTTTAGGAATGATGCTTCCGGGTATGGCTGCAGGCTGGTTGGCCGATGCAATGGGCTTCTGCCACTTCTTTATCTTCGTATGCCTGTGCACGTTAGTGACCTTTGCCGTTTCCGGGCTTATTCGTCGTGATTTACAATAAAGAGAATTATCAGCTAACCTTAATAATTTTTCAAATGAAACAAAATTACTTGAGAATGACTCTGTTGAGTCTCGTGATGGGAATCGGAGCAATGCTCTATGCCTTCGATTATCCCAATTATCCTACTCAAACTCCCACCGAGGGTGGCAAGTATGTATTATGTAATCTGGCTGTGCCTACAGGTTATATGTCACGCACCAGTTGGGATGGTGCATATTATTTCCTGGGCAAGGACGATTCGAAGTATGATACCTTTGCCTTCACTGCCCATCAGGATGAGACTGGTCGCTGGTTCTTCGTAACAAGCGAAAAGGAAGTGCAGTATGACGATGAAGTAACGGAAATAGAGTACACTTATGTGGCAATCCCCAGTGGAACGGACAACCTACGTGGTGGCTTGAACGACATCTTAGAGCCAGGTTACTTTGCACTGTTGCCAGGCATACAAAAGGGTTTCTATTACATAGAGGCCTTGGAGGGTAATAACCCATGGTGCCAGAATAAGTACCTCCACCTGAATGCTGGCGGTCAGTACTTCGTTGTCAACGAACCGGTCGATGGTGGTCAGTGGTATCCCGATTTCTATGGTGGTATTAAGTACGAAGAGGACGGCGTGACACCCATTGAGTATGAAGATGAGGAGACAGGCCAGATACTGAATGTTATGGCCGACTCTACAAGCATGAACTGGGCTTTTGTCGCAGTTGAAGACGTGCCTCAGTTTGTAATGCTTGGCAATGCTTATGCATTGGTTAATAGTTACGAAAAGAACTATTGCTCCATTGAGGATTATGCCGACGGTTTCAAGGCAACCCTCGAGGCATCAATGGCTCTGTACAAGTCCGCAGACTTTAACGAGGAAACCTTGGCGCAACTGAAAGCACAATTGAATGCAAAGGTTGACCTTTATAACCAAATTCTGAAAGCCGAAGAACTTGATGCCGAGAAATTGGCAAAGGCTATTACAGAGGCTAAGACAGCCTTCAAGAACCTGACAGCAACTGACGAGGTTGTTGCAGCCTTTGAGAAACTGAAGAAGGCTTGCGATGACTATAGCATGGGCTTGGGTGATATTACTTCCATGGGTCAGAACATGAGTTTCGAGGACCTTTCAAGCCAGAACGGAAACCAGACATCGGGATGTATGCCTGCTCCTAAGGGTTGGAATGTGTATGTCAACGGTAATAAACTCGAGGAAGGCAGTACGGCTGGACTTGGCAACTGGCATGGTATTAATGACGACTGCACGGGTTATAAGGATGGCAACTACGGCTTTGGTATCTGGATGCCTACGATACCTAAGTACGAGATTAGTCAGACCATTACAGGCTTGGACAATGGTACATATACCATCACTGCCGGTCTTATGGTTGACCGTCGTCGTACAACCCAACGCATCTTTGGTAACCTCAATAGTACCCTCTTCTCCTATGAGGAGAATTACGAAGACGGAATCCTGCCTACTGAGTATAAGACTTATGCTGGCTTGACTGAGGTTAACGACGATCGCACTTTGCAGGAAATTACTGTTCGTGCATATGTATATGACGGAACGCTTACTTTCGGTGTGAAGACAGACAACAACATTGCTGCAGCCCTGCGTACAAGTGGCGAACAAGGCGACGGATGGTTTAAGGTTGATAACTTTACCATTTCAAAGGATGGTTATATCGAGAGCGATGCACAAGCGCTCTATGATTACCTCTCAGATGCACTTGAGGATATGGCCAATGAGCCTATGGACGCAACATACCGCGACAAGTGTGTGGTATCTTATACAGACTTGAATGAGGGCATTACCGCCTTTGCTCAACTGATGCCCGAGATTGAGGCACAGATCGCTGCTTACAAGCCATTGGGTGAAGCATTGGCACTTGCTTTGGATCGTATGGCTCTGTGTGAGGAGACTGGTTACATGGGAGTTGACGACTATTCGACTGTTATTGACGATGTAACGGTTAAGTATGAGGACGGTGAATATACTGCCGAGGAGATTGCCGATGCACTTGCACTTCTGGAGGAGGCCTATCAGACTTGCCTGCGCAGTGGTGTTGACGAGGGTGCAGACTTGAGCGACCTCATTCGCAACCGCTCGTTCGAGGATCTTAGCAACCAAGGTGGTAATAATTCCGATGGTGTTGTTAATCCTCCTTTTGGATGGGACCTCTATGTCAATGGCGTGAAGTGTGAGACGGCCGACGATGTTCGTGCTCAGGGCGTTACAGCTTGGTGTGCTATCAATAGCGGTGACAACATTAATGTGGAAGAGAATGGTGTCGTATACAATCATCAGTATACCGATGGTACTCATGTTTGGGGTATTTGGAATCCCATCATTCCACAGGTTGAACTCTCACAAACCATCACAGGCCTGAAGCCTGGAACCTACACGCTGACTGCCGACGTGATGGCTCGCAACACCGACTGGTCAGGCGATAACCTCACGACACAACGCCTCTTTGCCCAGAATGCAATTTGCCTCTACGGAACGGAGAATGATTACATTCCTGAGTACTTGCAGGGAACTACTTCGAACGATGTGTATGAGGCTTATATGAAGATGCAGGAAGGTATCCAACTCGACGAAGAGAACGGATATGAGTATCTCAGTTATGCTGATTGGGATGCTAATTCCAACGACATTCTGTTGCGCACGCTTGTTGTGCACTTCGGTGTGGGTGAGGACGGAACTGCCACTATTGGTTTCCGTACAGATAACCTCGACGGATGGACCGGAGAACCTCAGGAAGAGCAGGCTGCAGGATGGTTCAAACTCGATAACTTCACGCTCTATTTTGAAAGCAGCCAGATTCCTACTAGCATCAAGGGCGTAGACGGTAAGAAGTTACAGCGCAAAGCAATTTATGACCTTTCCGGACGTCCTGTTGAAAAGATGACAAAGGGCATCTATATCCAGAACGGAAAGAAAGTAATTCGATAGCATATCATTTGAAGGGTGGGGGACAAGGTCTCTCACCCTCTTTTAGAACATTTTTCTCTTACCTCTCCTCATATACATATATAATATAAGGTAATGATAGAACAGAAACCCGTTGTGGAGGAAACTCCTCTTGAACTACACGATACCCAGTTTGTCGACCTCATGCGTCGACGCATATTCAACGTTTTGCTTATTGCCAACCCCTACGATGCCTTCATGCTGGAGGACGATGGACGTGTTGACGAAAAGATTTTTGACGAGTATGCAAAGCTTGGCCTTCGTTTCCCCCCACGCTTTGTCCAGGTGGCTTCGCAGGATGAAGCTGAGAACGAGTTGCGCCGAACAAGTTTCGACCTGGTTATATGTATGCCTGGTACGGACATAGGCAAGGGGAGTGACGATGTCTTTGATATCGCACGAAGCATCAAGGAAGTAAGACCCAAAGTGCCCATCGTAGTACTTACTCCTTTCTCGCATGGTATTACGAAACGCATGGAGCATGAAGACCTGAGCATCTTCGAATACGTTTTCTGTTGGTTGGGTAACACCGAATTGTTGCTTTCTATTATTAAGTTGATTGAGGACAAGATGAATCTGCGCCACGACACCGATGCGGGTGTGCAGATGATAATGCTTGTAGAGGATAGCATACGTTTCTATTCTTCCATTCTTCCCCACCTGTACAAATTCGTGCTCCAGCAGAGTCTCTCGTTTGCAACCGAGGCATTGAACTCACAACTCGAGATGCTTCGCATGAGAGGACGTCCAAAGATTGTTTTGGCTCGTACTTACGAAGAAGCGTGGGATCTGTATTTGCAATACAAGGACAATGTGCTAGGTGTTATCAGCGATTGCCGTTTCCCCCGAAATGGTGTTAAGGACGAGCGTGCAGGCCTTCGCCTGTTGTCTGCCATTCGTGAGGAAGACCCCTTCCTGCCACTTATCATGGAGTCCTCGGAATCTCATTTGGCGGAAGAGGCACATCAGCTTCACATCTCCTTCCTCGATAAGAATTCCAAGAAACTTCCTGTCGATCTCCAGCATCTGGTATCGGACTACTTTGGATTCGGCGATTTCATCTTCCGTGACCCCAAGACGATGAACGAGATAGGACGTGTGCGTAACCTTAAAGAGTTGCAGGACAACATCTTCACACTCCCTGCCGATTCGCTCATCTATCATGTTTCTCATAACAATGTATCGCGCTGGCTTGCCTCGCGTGCCCTGTTCCCGATAGCCGACTTCCTCAGGCGCATCAAGTGGAAGGAGAATCCCGACCTCGACAAACACCGCCAAATCATCTTCGATGCCATCGTTCAGTACCGAAAGATGAAAAACCAAGGTGTGGTGGCTGTGTTCCATCGTGATCGCTTCGACCGTTATAGTAACTTTGCTCGAATAGGTGATGGTTCGCTTGGAGGAAAAGGGCGTGGCATAGCCTTCATCGACCACATTATTAAGCGTCATCCAGACCTTAACCAGTTGCCGGGCGCTCGTGTGATGATTCCCAAGACGGTGGTCCTATGCACGGATGTCTTCGATGAGTTTATGGAACGTAATGGTTTGTACCCCATTGCCCTTAGCGACGCTTCTGATGAAGAAGTCCTCCGTCATTTTGTCGCAGGAAAACTTCCCGATCGTCTAAAGGAAGACCTTATGGCATTGCTCGACGTTGTCCAGCAACCTATTGCCATTCGTTCTTCGTCCTTGCTTGAGGACAGTCACTACCAACCCTTTGCCGGCATCTATTCCACCTATATGATTCCTTATTCTGAAGACAGGAACAAACGCCTCCGCATGCTCGTCTCTGCTATCAAAGGCGTTTATGCTTCGGTATTCTATCGGGCAAGTAAGGATTATATGGCGGCCACACAGAACGTCATCGACCAAGAGAAAATGGCTGTAATCCTGCAGGAAGTCGTTGGTTCACAGTATGGTGACCGCTTCTATCCCCATATTTCTGGCGTTGCTCGCTCCATCAACTATTATCCTATAGGTGACGAACGGGCAGAGGACGGCGTGGTGAGCCTTGCCTTAGGCTTAGGTAAGTACATCGTCGATGGTGGACTTTCCCTGCGTGTTTGTCCAGCCCATCCCGACAAAGTTCTGCAGACCAGTGAGATGGAGATGGCTTTGCGTGAAACGCAAACACGTTTCTATGCCCTCGACCTTAAGAATCTCTCCCCAGATATTGCAGTTGATGATAGTTTCAACTTGCTTAAACTCAATGTCCGGGAGGCTGATAAAGATGGTTCCCTGTCAGGACTCGCCTCCACTTATGACCCATATGATCAGGTCATACGTGATGGCATTTACGAAGGAGGCCGTAAGGTTATTACCTTCTGTGGTGTGCTTCAGCAGGGGGTATTCCCATTGCCTCAGTTGCTGAGTCTCTCCATCAAATACGGTCAGTCCGAGATGCGTCGACCGGTGGAAATGGAGCTTGCCGTTCATCTCAATGCTGACAGGACGGGTGAACTCTATTTGCTGCAGATTCGTCCTATGGTGGACAATAAGATGCAACTCGATGAGGACATCTGCGATATTCCTGATGAGGATGCACTCATCCGTTCGCATAATGCCATCGGCCATGGTGTCGTGACAGACATACAAGATGTCGTTTATGTGAAGACCGAAAATTATTCGTCTACCAACAACCCTGCCATTGCCGAGGAGGTAGAGCGCATCAATCGTACTTTCCTTACGGAAGGGCACAACTACATACTCGTAGGCCCAGGACGTTGGGGGTCGAGCGACCCGTGGCTTGGGGTTCCTGTCAAGTGGCCCGCTATTTCAGCGGCTAAGGTTATTGTTGAGGCAGGGTTGCGTGACTATCGTGTCGACCCCAGTCAAGGCACTCATTTCTTCCAGAACCTTACGTCCTTTGGCGTTGCCTATTTCACGGTAAACGATTTCTTAGGCGATGGTATCTATCGCGAGGAACTGATGAACCAAATGCCCGCCGTTTGTGAAACCCAGCATGTCCGCCATGTTCGTTTCCCAGAACCTTTGGTTGTTAAGGTTGATGGCATGAAGAAAGAAGGAATTATAATAAATAAGTAATTTTTTGTTAGTTTATTTGGTGGCTTTGTGAGAAAGTGTTACCTTTGTACTCGAAAAGGTAAATATTTGTTATCAAATAGGTATTAGTTTTTATGGACGCAAAGAAAGTTCTTGACGACTTAAAACGTCGTTTCCCCAACGAGCCCGAGTATCATCAGGCTGTAGAGGAGGTGCTTGGCACAATTGAAGAGGAGTACAACAAACATCCTGAGTTTGAAAAGGTCAATCTGATTGAGCGCTTGTGCATTCCTGATAGGGTGTACCAGTTCCGTGTCACATGGATGGATGACAAGGGTCAGATACAGACCAATATGGGTTATCGTATACAGCATAACAATGCCATTGGCCCATACAAGGGTGGTATCCGTTTCCATGCTAGTGTAAATCTGGGAATCCTGAAGTTCCTTGCTTTTGAGCAGACCTTCAAGAATTCACTGACTACGTTGCCCATGGGTGGCGGTAAGGGCGGAAGTGACTTCTCTCCCCGTGGCAAGTCCAATGCAGAGGTTATGCGTTTCTGTCAGGCTTTCATGCTGGAGTTGACTCGCCATATTGGCCCCAATATCGACGTTCCCGCCGGTGACATCGGCGTAGGTGGTCGTGAGGTTGGCTACATGTTCGGTATGTATAAGAAGCTGACTCGTGACTTCTCAGGTGTACTGACTGGTAAGGGACTGGAATTCGGTGGTTCGCTGATTCGTCCTGAGGCTACGGGTTATGGTACCGTATATTTCCTTCGCGCTATGCTGAAGACTAAGGGCGATACTATAGAAGGTAAGAAAGTGCTCATCTCTGGTGCCGGTAACGTGGCTCAGTATGCTGCCGAAAAGGTATTGCAGCTAGGAGGTAAGGTTATGACCATGAGTGACTCTGATGGTTACATCTACGATCCCGATGGCATTGATCGTGAGAAACTCGATTACATCATGGAGCTGAAGAACCTCTATCGTGGACGTATCCGTGAATATGTTGACCAGTATCCTACTGCCAAGTATGTTGGCGACGGTGCAAAACCTTGGTTCGAAAAGGCCGACATCGCTCTGCCCTGTGCTACGCAGAACGAGTTGAACGAGGAGCAGGCCAAAGCCTTGATTGCCAATGGCGTTATTGCCGTTGCTGAAGGTGCTAACATGCCCTCTACTCCCGGCGCCATCCGTGTCTTCCAGGAGGCCAAGATTCTTTATTCTCCAGGTAAAGCCTCCAATGCCGGTGGTGTATCCGTCAGCGGTCTTGAAATGTCTCAGAATTCAGAGCGCCTGAGCTGGTCGGCTGAGGAAGTTGATGCCAAGCTGCTTTGGATTATGGAGAACATCCACGAGAATTGCGTGAAGTATGGTACTGAGGCCGATGGCTACGTCAACTATGTGAAGGGTGCCAATGTTGCCGGCTTCATGAAGGTTGCCAAGGCTATGATGGCGCAAGGCATCGTATAGCGGTAAGCTCGGCGAAGCAAAGCGAAGCCAAGATTTTTATCGCTGATGGCGCAAGGCATCGTATAGCGGTAAGCTC
>CADCHQ010000010.1:139163-231117 GCA_902801325.1 uncultured Bacteroidales bacterium
GCCAAGATTTTTATCGCTGATGGCGCAAGGCATCGTATAGCGGTAAGCTCGGCGAAGCAAAGCGAAGCCAAGATTTTTATCGCTGATGGCGCAAGGCATTGTATAGCGGCCTGAGGCCTAATTAAGAAAGCAAAATGAAAAAAGGATTTATTCTTTGATTAATATTCGATAATTAAGAGAATAGTAATTGCTTTATAATGTGTGTGTGAAGGCTAGGACGCCGTGATGGCGCGCTAGCCTTCGTTTTTTATATGAAATAATGCATGGCTTTTCTTGTCCGTTTAGGACAGCTCCTACATATTTGTTAAGAAATAATGAGCGAGGCTAGAACCATTAAATAGTCGGATTATATACATCACTCTTGTGACACGATTTATACCATCTTTTATAGGTATACTTTTGAGCCTTTTTCTACAGAACAAAGAATCGGGAGGTTTTGGCCTCCCGATTCGCTATTAGTTGCAAACCTTGCACCTTACTTCCAAAAGAGATTATTAGAGACGTCCGATAACGGCCTTTTGTTGCCCGGTTTTTGTCTTCACCTGCCACTGCTTTTTCCCGTGGCGGAGCGTAAGTCGTCCTGCGTCTTTTGTGTCAATTGACCTAAGGTCGTGGACAATGAGGCGTGTCAACTGTCCGTCCCTCCATGCGAGGTCTAGCTCATAGCCTCCACGGATGCGTACGCCTTGCACTTGTCCTTCCTTTTTCCATGCTTGGGGCAGTGCAGGAAGCAGTTGGACGGTCGCTTGCAGACCATTGCTGAGCGTACTCTGCACTAGCATTTCCATCACACCGGCACATCCGCCAAAGTTTCCGTCGATTTGGAAGGGAGAGTGAGCATCGAGCAGGTTCGGATAGGTGCCTCCCCCGCGACGACGGTCGGGACCACGGTACTCGTCGGGTGAGACATAGTTGAGTAACACGCGGTAGATGTGGTAGGCCATTTCTGCCTCCCTGAGTCTGGCTTGCAGGTTGACACGCCACCCAGTGCTCCATCCCGTGGTCTTGTCACCCTTGATTTCAAGTGCGCGTTTGCAGGTTGCTGCGAGTTCAGGCGTTTGCTCCACCGTGATGTGGTGGCCGGGATATAGTCCGAATAGGTGCGACTGATGGCGGTGTGTGGGATCTGTGTCCTCCCAGTCGTGGTACCACTCTTGCAGATTTCCCTTTTTCCCAATACGATAGGGTAGTAGTCGACTCAGCGCCTTATCCAGTTTGTCGGTATATTCCTTCGGCTCTCCCAGTAGACGAGCAGCTTGACTGGTGTTGGTTAGACACTCACGCACCATGGCGATGTCGGCAAATCCTCCGTAGAGAGTGCGTCCGGCATATCCGTCGGTGGTGCGGAACATGTTCTCAGGCGAGGTGGCAGGTGCAGTCATAAGGTAACCGTCGTGCTCAACGAGCCATCCTAGACAGAAGTCGGCGGCACCACGAAGCGCGGGCCAAACCTCGCGCAGATAATCGAGGTCCATCGTGAAGGCATAGTGCTCCCACAGGTGGGTGCTAATCCATGCTCCACCCATGTTCCAGTTTGCCCACGAGGGGTCACCTTCGTGTTCACCCACAGGACAGGTCATGGCCCAGATGTCGGTGTTGTGTGCGAGGCACCATCCCTGCTCGACACCGTAGTAGGCCTTGGCAGTTTCATTTCCCGTTCTAGGGAGTTTCTGGATGAAGCCTATCAGGGCATTGTTCATCTCCGTCAGTCCGGCAGGTAGGGCAGGCCAGTAGTTTTCCTCTACATTAATGTTGCTGGTGTAGTTGCATGACCAAGGCGGAAGCATCTTCTCGTTCCACAGTCCTTGCAGATTGGCGGGAACAGCCTCGGTGCGCGAGCAACTGATGAGCAGATAGCGCCCATAGTTGAAGTAAAGTTCCTCAAGGTCGGGGTTCGTTTCATTCTTATCCGTGTAGTCACGCAGTTGTTGTTCGGTTGTCTTCTCCCTAATGCCCTGGGCTGTAGTCCCTAATTCGAGGTTGATGCGTTTGTAGAATTGCTGGTAGTCCTCCGTATGCCGGGCGAGCAAGTTCTCATAGGATTTCTCTGCCGCCTTGTCAATTCGGTTGCGCACTATACGCTTATAGTCGCGTCCCTCTTTCACAGGGTCTTTCTCTGCACCATTGAAACTGGTGACGTTGGCGATGAGAATGACGACCTCTGTGGCATTGGAGACTTGCAGTTCGTCGCCGTTCACAGCCTCTACTTGTCCATCCTTCGGTATCACGCGAACGATGGTTCGGAAGTGAATGCCTCGGTTGCTGTCGTACTGGAAACTCTCCATGCCAGCAGTGTATGTGGGTTTGCTGGTCCATGCGGCATATCCGTCGGTAACAAGTTCTCCCGCATTGCCCTGCAGCGTTTCGGCTGTTGTCTGGTGGGGCAACTGACAGTGGTAACTCAGCCGTTGGGCGAAGGGTTGTCCGTTGGTTGCACGCAGTCGTACCACGATGACGGAGTCGGGTGCTGAGGCAAAGTATTGTCTGTCGCATCCTTTATAGCTTACGGTGGCCAATGCCCGTTCGATGTCGAGTGTCCTCTGGTAATCTTCGGTAGAAGCCATTGAACCTATGGTGCGGAACGACAGCGTGCCTAATGGCTGGTAGTTCTGTGAATAATGGCCTTGCACAGCATGTTGCAAGCGGTCGGCTTCCTTGTAGTCCTCACGGAACAAGGCTTCGCGAATGCCGTCAATGGCTTTGTAGGCTTCAGGGGAGAAGACCTTGAGGTCGGGTTCCCCTGTCCATAGGGTGATGTCGTTCAGAGATAGTTTTTCCTCTTCTGTACGACCATATACCATAGCGCCCATGGTTCCGTTGCCGATGGGCAGGGCTTCCTCGAAGTATGTCGCAGGGCGGTCGTAATGGAGCAATGCCGATTGTGCTCGCCCCTCGCTTGCAAAAGCGGCAAGCAGCAGG
Organism: uncultured Bacteroidales bacterium; assembly: GCA_902801325.1. Lineage (GTDB taxonomy): Bacteria > Bacteroidota > Bacteroidia > Bacteroidales > Bacteroidaceae > Physcousia. Next base: position 142,083 of record CADCHQ010000010.1, read on the forward strand.
AGTGTGCTCAGTGTTTTCCTTAGGTTTGTCATGTAATGATTATTTGTTTTCTTGCTTTATCAGGGTCAGGCGGAAGGGAGTGTCCTTATCCATCTTGCCTGAAAGATATTTGCCATCGTCGGAAAGCCGTAGTGTATCGACTTCTTTGTCATCTTTGACGATGATGAGGTTCCCCTTTCTTTCGTAAGAAGCCTTTTCGGATGGTGCGACTGCCATGGCGACCTTCATCATTTTGCGCTTGGCCCAAGGTATGCCGGCTTTCTTCATAACCTCGTCATCTATCTTCATGTCAGCCTTCATCACCATTGTTTTCTCGTCCTTAAACGTAATGGTGACGGCGGTCTTCATTCCATCTTTCAAGGCTTTCATCATTTTTTGTGCCTCTTCCACCTTCTTGTTGAGTTCGGCCAGTTCTTCGGCTGTCAGTTTGCGCCCTTTCTGTTCTTCGGCTTTCTTGATGGCCTTGTCAACATCTTTTTTCATGTCTTTGTTGGCATCGGCGGTTAATTCTTTCATCGTGTCGGCTAGGATGTTGGGGTGGTGATATACACGTCCCACCAGGCTCGTTTGTGCTTGTGTGCCTACTGCTGCCAGCAGGAGAAGGGCGATGAAAACTGATTTCTTCATATAGCTTATTCGTTGTTTCTTGTTTGACCTATATTGATGTCCTTCCCCTTCGTAAGGGATTGTTGGATGCAAAGTTACGGATAATTCTGCGTCCGTGCAAGCAATCTGTCACTATTTGCTTCGGATGGCGTGCAGGTAGGCCAGCAGGGCCATCTTCCCTCGCATGGTTTCTCGGGGGGTGAACTCACCGTTGACCCAGAAGTAGCGTTGGTTGAAGTACGACTCTTGCCTTGGCCATCCGCCAGTGTCCCAGGAAGGGTAGCATTGGTTGAGCAGAATGCGCGCATCGCCACCGTTACCTTTGGTCCAGGTCTCTGTACCGTTGAAGGGCGTCTGTCCTGGATGCACCTCTGGTGCTCCGTCATTGCGCCCTGTGTTGTACTCTCGCGCATGCCAGCGCACGCTGGACAGAAGATTATGGAAGAGCTTGGGGTAGTGCCTTGTGTGTGGACAAGTGAGATAGGCCGCTGCCGCCCATCCACTGGTAGAGGTCGGCCGCATGCAGAGCCTCCGTAGGGGAGTAGCCGATGATGTTCACGTGCAATGCCTCTGAGACACTATTCCAGACATCGAAGCGGACAGTAGCTGTTTTCGTGTCGGCCCCTATGTTTCGGGGCAGAGTTACTGTATAACTTCGTCCTTGACTCATAGGCTTTGGCAGCCGCAGGAATAGCCAGTGGTCAAGTTCGCTCTTCAGTTCGTGGTTCGTGTTCATTGGTTTCGACTTGCGCCAAACGGCGGTGGGACGTTGCCTACCATATCGTTTGTCGTCGCTCGAGGTTATGCGCCATCCCGAGGCTGTTTGTGCGCGGTCGGTGCGCAGCCGTTGACCGAAGGAGAGCAACGTGTCGTCGCCCTCCACAAAGTAGTGGGCCAGATAGGCGCTGCGCCCCGTCCCGTCATCACGATAGCGCACCTCGCCGTCGCGCAGGTGCAGCATGAGTGTACTTTCGTCGATGACGTACAGTCCCATCACTCTTGTGGCACTCAGGGGCAAGGCAGAAAGCAGGAAAAGGAACAATAGGGTAGGGAGCAGGTAGCGGTTCATAGTGACAGTCGTTAGGCGCTGAATGGTATTCACGGTTCAAAGTTACAAAATAATCCCTCCACCACAAAGGCAGAGGGACTATTATTAAGAGGAAAGATCTTTCTGATAAATTTTAGCGAACGACAACCTTGCGTCCCCCCACGATGTAGATGCCATGGGGCAGTCCTTCGAGTGAAGTCGAACTATGACGCACGACTTGGCCCGTTATGGAATAGACGTTATTGTCATTCTCCTTCATTTGTTTTCCATCGCCAATAGCTTCAATACCAGTGGGAAACGTATTGTTGTTGGTCTGTCCATAGACATTCGTCTGGTAGAACTTAACGCGGTAGGGCCACTGTTCTGCCGTACTCTCTACCCAGTTCGTCAGGTTGCGTGTCCAGTAGGTTGTTGGGGCGCCGCTCACAACCAGCCATACGTGACTGCAACCGCCTGGGCAGTCGAAGGCAATGGTACAATCAGGTGAGTTGTAGGTGGCATGCGTTATGTCGCTGTAGACACGCGTACCATCGCTCTTGAATGCTACGAAACCTATGCGCCATCCCGCGCGCGTAGTATTGTAAGCGGTATAGCCATCGGCTCCTGCCTTGCCCTCGAACTCCACGTAGATGGTCTTGTCCTTTGCGGGGGCATTCAGGCGAATGGCGTTGTTTCCCCAGTTTTCTATGCAGTCCTTCTTCTCAGGCCACCAGAAGGAGTCGGTGTCCTTAGTCAGTGACGTCTGGCTGCGCCAACTGGCCTTACCTTCGGCTATGGAACGAATGGGGTCAAGGTCGAAGGTGGTCATGCGTGCGCCCCACTCCCACATTTCGTCTCCCAACTGACTGACCTTCTGGGCCGTGGTGCCCGTCATGCGGGTACGCATGTAGGTTTCAAAGGGGTCTTCGGGGTCTTTGCAGTCGTTCCAGAGGCGACCCACAGCGTCCCATCCATGCTTATGTACGAACCAGTCCTGTATGAAGAAGTTCTCATAGCGCAGGTAACCCGCAAGCGGATGGCGGTGCATGCCGTTGAGCGAGTTCCAAAGCCATTCGTTGTCGTTGAGCAGTTTGTTGGGATAATAGACGTATGCCATCCACTGGGCACACATCTCCCAGAAGGGGTTCTGGGTGGATTCGTGCCAGTTGTACATCCATCCGTTCCAGTCTCCTTTGTCGCAATGAACCTGATACTGGAAGCAATGGCCAATTTCGTGTGCCACGGTCTGCCCGCCTCGTGAGGTATAGGCCCAGCGAGATAGTGAGAGCATGCCTATTTGGTTGTCGATGCCGCTGCCTTCGGCTTTCCATTCGCTCGTCGAGAAGAGTCGGATAATCATCTTGTAGGTGTCGCTCTTTGACTTGCCTTGATTGATGGTGATGAACCCAAGTTTGTCGGCATACATTTCGAAGATTTTGTCTGCAGTCTCTAATATACCTGGCACAGCACTTGGTACTTCGTCGCCGTAGTCCTTTTCCCAGAAGAGCACCCAGTGTTTCGACTGGTAGGAACGCACGTACGACCACTGATTGTTGTTGTCCTTCAGTTTCGCGTCGCTACCACAGGCACTGCCACTGCAGTAAATCTTTTTATCTACGGTTTTGATGCGCGTGTTCAGGGTGTTTGCGGCTGATTTCAGTTGGTCGTCGGTCAGTGTGAGGTCGGCATCTTGTTCCTTGGCAGTGGCAACGGCTTCAGATAGTGCCTCCCATGCCTTTGCCTTGCGTTCCATGCCTTGCCACCATTTCAGCACCTTGTTGGCATAGGTGATGCGTTCCTCCAGTGCTGCATAGAGGGCGTGCGACGCCTCGGCACTCTCCAGCGCTTTCTGCAAGGCAGTGCGTGCCTCGGCAAGGGCGGTGACGTTGTATGTAGTATGGCCTTCTTCATCGGTGCCGGTTCCTTCTAGAGCCTTCTGTGCCGTTTCTATGGCGGCGTCAAGGGCATCGCGGACAGCTTCCTGCATCTTCAGGTTTTGGAAGGTCTGGGCGTATGTTACCAAAGCCTGCAGGGCCTCCACCATGTCGTAGATGTCGGTTTCGCCTAGGTAGTAGAGATGGAAGTCATCGACGCAAAAGTAGTTGCCCGTTGGGTTCGTGGTCTTTGCGCCCACTTCTATGGGTTCGCCCGCCTCCACGATAGAGAAATCGACGGCGTACGTCTTCATTCTTGTGACCACGGTCTGCGACAATCCGGCATAGATCCATGCGCCCGTCTGCGCCTTCCCTTGGTTCGTGGTACTGCCGCTTCCACTTTGTTGGATGTGCAGGGCATTGGCTGTCAGACGATAGCGTCCGCAAGGTAGGTTGCTGACGGTCTGGGCGAGCTGCACATCGCCAATCTTATTGCCGGTGCTGGTCCAGGCTTCCATGTAGTAGGTGCCTTGTTTCTTAGTGAATACGCTGTTGCTCTGTGTGCTCATGCCTTTGACGGTCCAGCCCGCTGTGCCGTCAACCTCGAACGAGGGGTTCACGAGGTAGGTGGCGGTACACTCAACGGGCGAAGTCTCCGAGGCATTAAGCCAGACGAAGGTCGCAAGGACTGTCTTCAGGTTCTCATGGGCCTGCAGGACTGCGTCCATCGGAGTCTCTTCATCGTAGGCTTGCTGTGCCTGGTCGATGGCCGTTTTCAGTTCGTCGGCACCTCGCCCAGTTCCGTCGCCATACTCTTTTCGGGCTTCGGCAATCGTGGTGGCGAGTTCGGCCTTGCAGTCAGCCATGCTCTTTGCCATAATCCGGACGTAGTCGATGAGCAAGTTGGCGGAACTGCCCGAACCCGTGTTCTCGGCTGACCGATAGCCAATCTGTATCTTGCCCTGTGTCTCCTTGGTCAGGGTGAAGGTTATCTGGTCCAGTGTCCACTCCTTCGAGGGATAGCCGTTGAACGTCGAGACAACGGCATCGCCGCTCTGCGGAATCCACGATAGCAACGAATGGCCTTTGGTTGCGCTTTTCCCATTATAGGTGGGTGCCGTTATAGTGTAAACCCCGGCTGGCAACGTAATGGTTTGGCTGTAGGTCATCTCTACGCCCCAGCCCGTTGACAGGGCGAGCGCGCCGCCTGTAGAACCTTCGTAGCCCTGCGCGGGCACTTCTCCGCCATTGAACGTCCCGGCGAAGCCGTACTCATAAATGCCCGTGATGGTGTAATCGACGGTAAAGCCTTGGGTCCACCCCTTGATGGTTTTGATTTCCTTGTCCACCTTCGTCGTCTCGCCAGCCTTGTGATGGAAGTCGCTGTCGAAGGTGTAGTTGGTGAGGTAGTCGGCAGTGACGTCGGTCTGTGCCACAGCGAACAGGACTACCCAACTGAGTAGTAAGGTCAATGTTTTTCTCATCTCTTATGTTTTATTAGTTGGTTGTTGGTTCCTATCGTCTTGACAATACAAAGCCGAAGTGCATGGGTTGGTTGGCATCGATGGTGTACTGAGGCAGGGTGCGCTTGCCCCATGTGTCGGTGCCGCCCACACCATGGACATTGAGACTGACGTTGACGTTGACGAATCTTCCGCGCACTACCTCATGGGGATGCAGCGGTCCCAGGTCTTCCTCGCCATAGTCCCAGGCACTGACGCAGAGCGGTTGACAACCGTCGATGCGGACCGTGGCGGTGGGCGACGAGAGACTGAGCCAACGGACATCGCAGCGGTTGCCGTTGTCCTGCGGGTGGATGTATTCGGTCTCGAAGTCGCTGAGCGGCATCTTATATCGTCCCAGCAGGGCGCTGTGCTTACGGTCGGGATAGTTCTCCCAGGGACCACGCCCGTAGTATTCCACCTGACGGAAGTCGGCAGGAAGGCGCATACGCATACCGAATCGGGGCATCAGGGGACGGTTACTCGCCTCTCCCGTGGGCTGATAGTCTGCTTCGACGCGGATGCGCCCGTCTGGGGCGAGGGTGTAAGTGAGTATGTAGTCGGCTTCTGTTGGGAGATGCATCGGGATGGTCAACTTCACGCCATCTGCCTCCCTTTTTACTTGCACTTCGCCTACCGTGCGACGCGCGGCAGCCTCCTTCCAGACGGCGGCGCGTTCCTCAAATCGGGCAGCGGTCTGGTTGTCGTTCATGGCCTTCCAGAAATAGGGTTCCAGGGGCGCTTGCAGGAGTTCCCGCCCGTCCGACGTCCAACTGGTGAGGGCTCCGTCCCGACTGATGGTCACGGTGTCGTGGCCTGCCGTGAGGGTGATGTCCCGCTCCGTCTGGCTCATCTTGACAGGAGACGAGGGGGCAATTTCTGAAGAAAGGCCCTTGCAATCGGCAAAGTCCGAAGGCTGGAGTACAAATTGTTCGCGGGCCACGGCGAACCCTTCGGGTGCCCACAGCGTTGACTTCCGCAGGTGGGCACTGACTGTCGCTGCCAGTTCGCCCTGCACGTTGGGCAGAGGAGGCAGGGTCAGCGCGTCGCCTTCCAGTGTCAGTTTGCCCTTGACAATGGGCAGTCCGTCGCAAAGCAGTTCATATCGGTAGTCGTATTCGTCGAGTGCTGTGAACCAATCGTGATTGATGAGACGTACCTTTTGTCCCTGGTCGCGCACGAAATAGATTGGTTGATAGACGTGCTGTACCTCATAGTACTGGGGATGTGGCGTATGGTCGGGGGCTACGATACCGTTTATCAGGAATCGTCCGTCATTAGGCCGGTCACCGAAGTCGCCGCCGTATGCCCAGAACTCGTCGGGTTGAAGGCGGAGCGACGACGAGAAGCGGAGGGGCGAACCGTCTTTGGGTTTTGCCAGACCTTGGTCGGCCCAGTCCCAGATGGCTGCACCGCAGATGCTGGAGTCGGCGTAGATGATGTCCCAGTACTCCCTAAGGTTGCCCATGGAGTTGCCCATGGCATGGCAGTATTCACGCATCATGAAGGGACGGTCGTTCACACGTTCTGCCACACGGCGCATTTCTTCGGGATAGAGGTAACTGTCGTCGTAGATGTCGGAGTATCGGCGGTCGCTGTCGTAGAAGATTAGTCGGGTGGGGTCGATGCTGCGGATGGTGTCGCGCATGGCTCTTACGTTTTCGCCCGCTCCTGCCTCGTTGCCCATGCTCCAGAGCAGAATGCTGGGGTGGTTGCGGTCGCGCATGACGAACGAGACAGCCCGGTCCACGTGTGCCTTGCGCCAAGCGGGGTCTTCGCCCATCTCACGGTTGCCGATGCCGAAACCGTGGCTTTCGTTGCTGGCTTCATCCATGACGTAGAGACCATAGCGGTCACAGAGTTCGTAGATGAGTGGGGTGTGGGGATAGACGGTCGTGCGGAGGAAGTTGATGTTGCACTGCTTCATCAGTTGGATGTCCAGTTCGCACGTAGCATCGTCCACATGGCGGCCCATGCGGGGATGATGGTCATGGCGGTTGACGCCTCGGAACTTCACGTTCTGTCCGTTAATCTTCAGCACCTCGCCCACAATCTCTATGTGCCTCACGCCCAGGTGATAGTCGAAGTGTTCTATCGTGTTCCCCTTGCGGTCACGCAGTTCGATGGCCAGGGGATAAAGGTTAGGTTTCTCTGCCGACCATAGGCGCGGGTGCTGAAGCCTGCAGGTTAGTTCCACACGAGTGGTATCGCCGGCTGCAAGTGTCTTTATGTCTCCCCGTGTCTCTTTGCCGTCAATCAACAAGGCAACGGTGAGGTCGCGCGCCTTGCGGAGGCTTGTGTTGCACAGTTCCACCTGGGCACGGACGGTGGCCTCCTGCTGGTCGGTGCTCAGTTCTGAGGTGACGGAGTAGTCGCTAATGTGCGTGAGCGGACGCACCCACAACTGCACCGAGCGGAAGAGTCCGCTCAGTCGCCACATGTCCACATCTTCAAGGTACGACCCGTCGCTCCACCGATAGATCTCGACTGCCAGCCGATTTTGCCCGGCGTGGAGGTAAGGTGTTACGTCGAACTCGGCGGGCGACATGCCATTCTGGCTGTAGCCCACGCGCTGGCCATTGACCCAAACGTACATGGCCGACTTGAAACCGCCGAAGTGCAGGATGAGATTGTGGTGAAGCATCTCGCGCGTAATATTAATAAAGGTAACGTACGACCCGACGGGATTGCGGTGGTCGTAGGCATACCAGTCGTGTGGCGGTTCGCTCGTCACACTGGGGTGGTTGCGCTGAAAGGGGTATCGGTAATTGGTGTAGATGGGCTTGCCGAAGTTCTGCATCTGCCAGTTGCCTGGGACTGTGATGCTGTCCCACTGGCTGACATCGTAGTCCGTGCGCCAGAAGTCGGAAGGGCGTTCCTCGGGGCACGGTGACCAGTGGAAAAGCCATCGCCCGTCGAGCGAGATAATTTCCTTGCATTCCTTCTCGCGCGAGGGCAGTTGCAGAGTGGCGTGGTAGGGCAGTTTGTTGATGGCTATGACCTGCGGATTCTCCCAGTCGGGGGGTGCCGGCTGGGCGTGCCCTGCTGCCGAGGTAAGCATCAGGCAGAGCAACGTGAGCATGGGGCTTAAATGTCGCATGTTTTGTTTGGCTTTCACGGTTCTCGATAGGGCAAAGATAGGCAAAAATACGTAGGACGGAGCGGAAGGGAGGTGGTTTTTGCTCGATTACCTCGGATAATGACACGGAAAGTCGATATAGTGATGAAAACTGCCCCTAAATATTGTGATTATTCATAAATAATACTTATCTTTGCCGCTATAGAACCTTCTGCCATGTATTACGATTTCAAGTTACTCAACATAGGGTATGCGCGCCACCAGGGCGACTGGAACTTCGAGCACATATGCAGTCCCTTTTCGCGTATCTACTGGGTGACGGAGGGCAAAGGAGAAGTGACCCTCGTCGGACAGACCCAAGAACTGCTGCCGGGCGACCTTTGCCTGATACCCTCGTTCACTACTCACAGCGACCACTGCGATGGGTCATTCAGCCACTATTACATGCACTTTCTGGATGCCTCGAGACAGGTGTACGACCTCTACCACCAAAACCAGTTCCCCCTTGTCATCCCTGCCACTGAGGTCGATGAGCGCATTATCCGCCACCTGATGGAACTGGCTCCCGACCTTATGCTGAAGGACTCCGACCCCAAGACGTATGAGACTTCGACGCGCATCCTGCAGGGAGTCAAAGCATTTCAGCAGCGTCCCGTCGCCAAGCAAATGGAAATCAACGGCTTGCTCCATATCCTGCTGTCCCACTTCTTTGCTCAGGCACGGCCGCGCACGGTGAGCGACAAGCGCATCCAGCAGGCGTTGTGGACCATCAACAACGACCTGGCGCACGTTCCTTCCCTCGACCAACTGGCAAGGGAAGCCTGCATGACAAAGGACAGTTTCATACGTCTATTCCGTCGTCAAATGAACACCACGCCCACCGACTACATCATTCACCACCGCATCAACCAGGCTCAGTTGCTTTTTGTATCTGAACGGTGGTCGGTCAAACAGGTGGCTGCCAGCGTGGGTTATGACAACACGTCGTACTTCAGCCGTACCTTCCGCCGCATTACGGGCATTAGTCCCATGGAGTTTATTAAGCAGAACCGGTAGCCTCCCTGTTTCCATAAATACGTCTTCCTGTTCCTTCTTCCCATTCTCCCCGTTCCCTTTGACGGGTCTCCTTATATCTTACGACCAATCTCCTTAGACTTTCCTGGATAACTCCTTATTTCCATTACGAAAAGACTTAGGTTTTATATTTATAAGACGTACATCTTTAAGCGATAAGACGTACATCTTTAAGCATTAAGACGTACATCTTTCTGCAAAAAGACGTACATCTTTTCACTTTAAGATGTAGATTTCTTTGTAATCTTTTGCAGGCGTTCGATATTTTTATTACTTTTGCAACGAACATTCCTCTTAGGCGTTCCTGTGGGAAGGCTTAGGAGCTTAAATCGAAACAACTATGGCTATAAAGTACAGTTATGTGCCACGCTCATCGAGCCTAAAGGATGCCGATGCCCCGTGGCTTATCTATGCTGCTGCACAAAGCACGCAAACCATTACCCTGCAACAGATTGCCCACCATCTGTCGTCACACAACTCGGTTTTCAGCACCGGTACCATTATCGGCCTGCTTACCGATTTCCAGCGTTGCATTGTGGAGTTCCTGGAGCAAGGCGCCCGTGTTGATCTCGATGTGCTTGGCGCTTTCTACACCACCCTGCGGGGGCGTGGAGCTGTGAGCGCTGAGGAGTTCTCGACCGATCTTATAGATCGCATCAACATCCGTTGGAAGCCCTCGAAGGAAATGGAAAAGCGCATCCAGCGCACACGTTTGGAGCTTGTTCCCAATCGTGCCCAGCAGCGCAAGGCAAAGAAAAAGATGGCGGCAAAGGTCAACGAGGAGATGGAGGCCGATCGTCAAAGACATTCCCATCAGGACGCCTAGTGGCGAAAAGGTGGGATTTATGATTCCAAATGATGAACTTAGGGAGTTGCTGAAGTAATCCAATATTGTCGTGTGAGATAAGATTGGGTATATCTTATCTATTGCCTAAATGTTAGCCTGGACGATAAAATGTAAGGAAATAGAAAGAAAATGTAACGAATTGTTTGTCAGTTTGTTGAAAATGTGTAACTTTGCAGACGTAAACCCAATATAACCTATAGATGAAGCAGACAACGAACCTTTGGTGGTGGCGCAGCTCAGGATTCAAAAAATCGTGAGAAGATAGCCGCGTACCCAGAGGATGGAGATAAATACGCTGAAGGCCTGTCGTTCTTGCGACAGGCCTTTTTTTGATTAAGATTGAAGAATTAAGAAATAAGCGCTCGGCATCCCGTAGGGTGACGCTTGCGTAATAACATGGAGCAAGAATTAAGTATATGAGTAAGTATCAAGTAGACAAAAATGGTTTTTATGGAGAGTTTGGTGGCGCTTACGTGCCGGAAATCCTCTACAAGTGCGTGACGGACTTGCAGGAAGCCTATCTCCCGATTGTTGAGAGCGAAGAATTTAAGCAAGAGTATCATGCCTTGCTCAGGGACTATGTCGGTCGTCCGTCGCCACTCTATTTCGCCCGTCGCATGAGCGAACAGTATGGTTGCCAACTCTACCTGAAGCGTGAGGACCTGAACCATACGGGAGCCCACAAGATTAACAACACCATTGGACAGATTCTGCTGGCGAAGAAGATGGGAAAGACGCGCATCATAGCAGAAACGGGTGCCGGTCAGCATGGTGTGGCAACGGCAACGGTGTGCGCACTGATGAATATGAAGTGCGAGGTGTTTATGGGAGCAACCGATGTGGAGCGCCAGCATACCAACGTGGAACGCATGAAGATGTTGGGTGCCGAGGTGCATCCCGTCCGTACAGGCAACATGACCCTGAGCGATGCCTGCTCGGAGGCCATTCGCGACTGGTGCTGCCATCCCTCCGACACTTTCTATATCGTAGGCTCAACGATGGGGCCGCATCCCTATCCCGACCTTGTGGCGAGAATGCAGAGTGTTATCTCTGAGGAGATTAAGTGGCAGTTGCAGGAAAAGACAGGTCGTGACTATCCTGACTACCTCATTGCCTGCATCGGGGGTGGTTCGAACGCCGCAGGCACCATCTATCACTACATGGACGATGAGCGTGTGAAGATTGTGCTTGCCGAGGCTGGTGGGCATGGTTGGGAGACAAACCATACGGCAGCTACCATCCACAAGGGCACCACGGGCATTCTGCACGGAGCCAAGATGCTGGTGATGCAGAACGAGGACGGACAGATACAGGAAGCCTTCACCATCTCGGCTGGCCTCGACTATCCTGGCGTTGGCCCCATGCACTGCAACATGGCGAAGCAAGGCCGTACGAAGGTGCTGAGCATCAACGACGATGAGGCCATCAACGGAGGCTATGAGCTGACTCGCATGGAAGGCATCATCCCAGCCATAGAAAGTGCGCACGCCATTGCTGCCCTGAAGAAGTTGTCGTTTCGGAAGGACGATGTGGTGGTGCTGACCGTCAGCGGTCGTGGTGACAAGGATATTGAAACGTACCTTTCTTTTTTAAATTCATAATTCATAATTATATGGCCCATTTTAAGTATTCGACAAGTTCGAGAACGATTCTGGCAGACCTCTACACACCCGTTGGCGTGTATATGCGGCTGCGCGACCTATACCCGCAGAGTGCATTGATGGAGAGTTCGGACTATCACGATTCGAACAACTCGCGTTCGTTCATCGGCATCAATCCCATGGCACATGTGGCTATCGGACATGGTGTTGCGTCCATCAGTTTTCCTGATGGAAACTCTGAGACTCATGAAATAAACGCCAACTATGGTTCGGCGGACGCCATCCATGCCTTGATTGACAGGATCGAGGTTGGGGGCGAGCATGCCGACATCTGCGGACTGTTTGGTTACACCTCGTTCAATGCCGTGCGATACTTCGAGAACATCGACGTGAAAGATGAGACGCAGGAACGCAACGATGCTCCTGACATGCTCTATATATTATATAAAGATGTAATCGTGTTCGACCACTTCAACAACACATTGACGATGGTTTCGCTCGATGGTGAGGCAGAGCTCGACAACGTTTTTCGTGCAATGAACAAGGCCAATGTGCAAGCCTACGACTTCCACCCTGTGGGCGATGTGCGTTCCACATTGACCGACGAAGCGCACAAGGTCAATATCCGGCTGGGCATCCAGCACTGCCTGCGTGGCGATGTGTTCCAGATTGTGCTGAGCCGTAGGTTCATTCAAAGATACGAGGGCGATGATTTCAAACTCTATCGTGCCCTGAGAAGCATCAATCCGAGTCCCTATCTGTTCTTTTTCGACTTCGGTGGTTTCCGCATCTTCGGTTCTTCGCCCGAAACGCATTGTAGGATAGAGCCGAGGGAGAATGGTTCCTTCCGTGCCTATATCGACCCCATTGCAGGCACCACCAAACGTACGGGCAATACGGAAGCAGACCGCCAGGGAGCGGAATATCTGCGCAACGACCCGAAGGAGAATGCCGAACATGTGATGCTCGTCGATTTGGCTCGTAATGATCTGAGTCGCAATTGTCACGGCGTGAAGGTGGACTTCTACAAGGACCTGCAATACTACTCGCATGTCATTCATCTCGTGTCGAGAGTAAGTGGTGAACTTGATGAGGGTGCCGACCCCATCAAGGCATTCATCGACACCTTCCCAGCCGGCACTCTGAGTGGTGCGCCAAAGGTTCGTGCCATGCAGCTTATCTCAGAGTATGAGCCCCACAATCGTGGAGCCTATGGCGGTTGCATCGGTTTCATCGGACTCGACGGCTCGTTGAACCAGGCCATCACCATCCGCACCTTCGTCAGTCGGAACGGCGAACTCTGGTTCCAGGCAGGCGGTGGCATCGTGGCCAAGAGCGATGTGGAGTACGAACTACAGGAAGTGAACAATAAACTGGGAGCCCTACGCAAGGCAATCGAAAAAGCAGAAGTATTATGAACAATCCGATAAGAATAGTCATTATAGACAATTACGACTCGTTTACGTACAACCTGAGTCATTTGGTAAAGGAATTGGGTGCCGAGGTTACTGTGCTGCGCAACGACCAGTTCCAGCTTGCCGACCTCGAGCCCTATGGCAAGATCATTCTCTCGCCTGGTCCAGGTATTCCTTCAGAGGCAGGTCTCTTGCTCGATAGCATTCGTACTTATGCCGGCAAGAAACCCATCCTCGGCGTTTGTCTTGGTCATCAAGCCATCGGCGAGGTATTTGGAGCCCAGCTCGAGAACCTGAGCAATGTTTTTCACGGTGTTGCAACGCCCTGTCGCATCATTGCCGATGACCCCATCTTCGAGGGACTCGACCCTGTCATCACCGTTGGACGCTACCATTCGTGGGTGGTTGCAACAGACGGATTGCCAGCATGTCTGGAGGTGACAGCCCAGAGCGACGAAGGGCAGATTATGGCCCTACGGCATCGCGAGTATGACATACATGGCATTCAGTTCCATCCAGAGAGTGTGCTGACGCCCGAAGGTAAGACAATCATTAAAAACTTTATACAGCTATGAAAGAGATATTAGCCAAACTCCTCAACCATGAATACCTGACACGTGAGGAGATGAAGAACATCTTGATAGGAATTACTCAGAGTGAGTTTCCCAACGAACAAATCACGGCCCTGCTCACCTGTCTGCAGATGCGTGGTGTCACCGTCGATGAACTGCTCGGGTTCCGTGATGGCATTCTGGAGACTGGCGTGAGTGCCATCCTCAATTGTGACCGATACATCGATGTTGTCGGTACGGGTGGCGACCGCAAGAACACCTTCAACATCTCCACTACGGCATGTTTCGTAATAGCAGGTGCTGGCTACAAGGTGGCCAAACATGGCAATTATGCGGCAACTAGCGTGAGTGGTGCCTCAAATGTGATAGCCCACCACGGTATCAAGTTTACCGATGACATCGACCGCCTGAACCGTTCGCTCAATGAGGCAGGCATCGTCTATCTCCATGCTCAACTCTTCGCCAAGGCCATGAAGTTTGTCGGCCCCATCCGTAAGGCCCTGCAGTTTCCCACCATCTTCAACCTGCTTGGTCCCATCGTCAATCCCAGTCAGCCCAAGTGCCAACTGCTGGGTGTTGCCAACCTCGACCAGATGCGTCTCTATCATCAGGTTTACCAGAAACTTGGCATTGACTATGGCATCGTGAACTCCATCGATGGCTATGATGAGATTTCGCTGACGGGCGACTTCAAGGTGACGACGAACGCCTACGAACGCATCTTCCGTCCGCAGGACCTTGGGTTCGACATTGCCAAGCCCGAGGAACTGTTGGGTGGTGCCACAGAGGAAGAAGCCGCACAAATCTTCGACTCCGTTCTCGAGAATCGCGCCCTGCCAGCCCAGAAGAATATCGTGTTGGCCAATGCCGCTTTTGGTATTCAGGTACTGGAGCGAGGGCAGAAGAGCATCGAGGAATGCGTGGAGATAGCCCGCGAAAGCATCGACAGCGGCAGTGCCCTGCGCACATTCATGAAGTTTGTAGAACTCAATTCTTAACTCTTAACTCGTAATTCGTAACTTATGAAAGATATCCTTCAAGAGATAGTTGCTCACAAGCATCATGAGTTGGAACTGCTTTGTGCCAGGAAGCCCTCTTTGCGCGAGGCATTGCTCCAAAGCGAGACGGGCATCATAGCCGAGTTCAAGCGTCGTTCGCCCTCGAAGGGCTGGATAAAGGAAGAAGGGCGGGCCGACATCATCCCCTTGTCGTATCAGCTGAACGGTGCTGCAGCGCTCAGCATCCTTACCGACGTACATTACTTTGGCGGCAGCGACGATTTCATCCGCCAGGCTCGTCAGAGTGGGGTCACACTCCCCATTTTGTACAAGAACTTTGTTATCGATGAGGCCCAACTCTATGCTGCTGCCCTCTGTGGCGCCAGTGCCGTCTTGCTGATTGCGGCATGCCTGAGCCGGCAGGAGTGCAAAACGTTGATGGACAAGGCACATCGATTGGGCCTTGAGGTTTTGCTTGAGATGCACGACGAACGCGAACTGGAGTATGCCGAACTGGAACCAGACCTTTGTGGTATCAACAATCGTCACCTGGGTTCGTTCCATACCGACGTTGAGGTCTCCTTCCGCCTCGCCGAACGCCTGCCACACGAAGCCGTGAAGGTCAGCGAGAGTGGTATCTCGAACCCTGATACAGTGAAGGCTCTCCGTCAGGCCGGTTTTCGTGGCTTCCTTATCGGTGAGAACTTCATGAAGACAGACCATCCAGGCCTCGCCCTCCAGGAATTCATCAACCAATTGTGAATTATGCATTATGAATTATGAATTGATAAAGGTTTGTGGAATGAGGGATGCCGAGAACATTCGCGAGGTTGAGGCATTGGGCATCGACATGATGGGCTTCATCTTCTGGCCAAAGTCTAGTAGATACGTCAGCGAGCGTCCAGCCTATCTGCCTACCGGCTGCAAGCGCGTGGGCGTTTTTGTCGATGAACACGTGGAGCAGGTTCAGCGCATCGCAGACGCTTATGGCCTCGACGTCATCCAGTTGCATGGGAACGAATCGCCCGAGTATGTCCAGAGGCTTCAAGGCCGTTCCCTTATCAAGGCCTTTAATATTGCCAGCCCAGAAGACATCAGGCAGACCAAGGCCTATGAGGGCATCGTCGACTATTTCCTGTTCGACACAAAGGGCAAGTCCGTGGGCGGCAATGGCGAGAAATTCGACTGGAGTCTCCTCCATGCCTACGACGGCGATACCCCTTTCCTGCTCAGTGGAGGCATAGGTCCCCACGATGCCGAGTTTGTCACAGCCTTCCGTCATCCTCGTTGCATGGGCATCGACTTGAATTCCCGCTTCGAAATATCGCCCGCCCTCAAGGACGTAAATAAACTCAAAGGATTCATTAAACAGATAAGATTATGAATAAGATTAATAAACTATTTGCCGAACGAACGGCAGACAAGAAGCTGCTAAGTCTCTATTTCTGCGCCGGTGCTCCCACATTGGAGTGTACGACAGACGTCATCCTCACCCTGCAGCGTCGAGGTATCGACTTCCTGGAGGTGGGCATCCCCTTCAGCGACCCCTTGGCCGATGGTCCTGTCATCCAGAGCGCTGCCACCCAGGCCCTGAAGAATGGCATGAACCTGAAGACCCTCTTCGCCCAACTTAAAAGCATCAAGCAGGAAGTCAGCATTCCACTCATCCTCATGGGCTACCTCAACCCCATCCTGCACTACGGCATCGAACCATTCTGCCAGTCGTGTGTGGAGAGTGGTGTGAGTGGCATGATTATCCCCGACCTTCCCTTTAAGGACTACCAGGAAACGGTGAAGTCTATTGCTGATAAGTACGACCTTCGCGTCATCATGCTCATCACTCCTGAAACGAGTGAAGAACGCATTCGCTTTATCGACGAGAACACCGACGGCTTCATCTATATGGTGTCAAGTGCTGCCATCACGGGTGCCCAGAAGTCTTTCGACGAGGCCAAGCAGGAGTACTTCCGTCGGATAGATGCGATGAACCTGCGCAATCCGCGCATGATAGGTTTTGGCATATCGAACCGACAGACGCTAGAATCTGCACAACAAAATGCTGCCGGAGCCATCATTGGCTCGAAATTTGTTGTGTTGCTCGAAGAGGCTCAGGGCGATGCTGATGTTGCTCTCGACCGTTTGTATGAGGCTTTGGCCTCTTAACTTAATGTTGGAAAGATGAGATACGGAATTATTGGCACTGGGGCAATAGGCGGGTTCTATGGTGCTCGATTAGCAAAAGCAGGGCAGGAGGTACACTTCCTGCTGCACAACGATTATGACTACGTGTTGCGTCATGGATTGGAAGTGCATTCGTGGCAGGGTGACTTCAAGTTGGAACACCCTAATGTCTATCGTGATACCCATGAAATGCCTCCTTGCGATGTGGTGCTTGTGGGGCTGAAGACGACCAATAACCGTTTGTTGCCTGACTTGCTTCCCCCTCTGTTGCACGACAAGACATTGGTCGTTCTCATTCAGAACGGCATTGGTGTTGAGGCGGACGTGCAGCAGATGTTCCCCAACGTCAGTTTAGCGGCAGGTTTGGCCTTTATTTGTTCGTCAAAGAGCGAACCTGGTGTAGTACGGCACCAGCATTATGGTTCTATAAATATTGGCAATTATTCGTGTCGCGACACATCGCTCATCGACAAGTTGCTTGCCGAACTGCGCGAGGCAGGCATAGAGGTTAATCTGGTGGATTACGAAACAGCCCGATGGCGAAAAGCCGTGTGGAACATGCCCTTCAACGGTATGACGGTGGCTCTTGGCTGCCAGACGTTGGACTTGATGCAGCATCCATTGAGCCGAAGACTCATTTGGGAACAGATGATGGAGGTGGTGCATGCGGCACAGGCCATGGGTGTGCCGGGACTGGATGAGGCATTTGCTGAGAAAATGATGCAAATGACCGACGACATGGTTCCTTATAGTCCGTCGATGCGTCTCGATTGGGATTTCCACCGCCCCATGGAAATCGAATATCTCTACACGCGTCCTCTGCAGCTGGCACGTGAGGCCGGTTGCCCTATGCCACGATTGGAGATGCTGGAGGCCGAACTTCGCTTCATGCAGGATAATAGATGAAAATAAGCATTTCTTTTGTTCTGCTCTCGATTTTTTTTCGTACCTTTACCCGATGAATATATGTTCAAGGTATCATGGAAACAAAGAAAGAGTTGATTTTGCTGCGTATCACGGGTGAGGACCGCCCAGGATTGACCGCCAGCTTTATGGAGATTCTGGCCCGCTACAATGCTGCTGTGATGGACATCGGCCAGGCCGACATTCACAATACCCTGTCGCTGGGCATCATGATTTATGTCGATGAGCAGTCGTCGGGACAGGTCATGAAGCATGTGCTGTTCAAAGCCAGTGAATTGGGCGTAAACGTTCATTTTGCTCCAGTTAGTGAGGAGGAATACAATGCTTGGGTAAGTCGTCAGGGCAAAAACCGAGCCATACTTACAGTACTTGGGCGCAGACTGGAGGCCAGTCAGATAGAGGCAGTGACAAAGATAATTGCTGAACAAGGACTGAACATAGACTCCATTCGCCGCTTAACAGGTCGTCCGCCTTTGCACGAAGACAAAGAGTCGGCCAAAGCCTGTATCGAATTCTCTGTACGTGGAACTCCGCGCGACAAAGCCCTTCTGCACGAACAGCTGATGAGATTGTCCACTGAGATGGACGTAGATACTTCGTACCAGAAAGACGATATGTACCGTCGCATGCGTCGCTTGATTTGCTTCGATATGGACTCGACGCTCATCCAGACAGAATGTATCGACGAACTGGCAGAGCGTAATGGCGTGGGAGCAGAAGTTAGGGCGATTACCGAGAGCGCTATGCGTGGTGAGATTGACTTTAAGGAGAGCTTCACACGCCGTGTCGCCTTGTTGAAAGGACTGGACATTAGTGTTATGCAGGAAATTGCCGAACATCTTCCCATGACCGAAGGCGTGGAGCGACTGATGATGGTGCTGAAGCGTTATGGTTACAAAATTGCATTGCTCTCCGGAGGCTTCACTTTCTTTGGCGAATACCTGCAGAAGAAACTCGGCATCGACTATGTCTACGCCAACGAGCTTGAGGTAGGTGAGGACGGAAAACTAACAGGACGCTACAAAGGCGACATCGTTGATGGGCATCGTAAAGCAGAACTTTTGCGCTTGATTGCTCAGGTGGAGAAGGTGGATCTGGAGCAGACCATCGCCGTGGGTGATGGTGCCAACGACCTGCCCATGCTTTCTTTGGCCGGACTCGGCATTGCCTTCCACGCTA
The DNA here is from genome assembly GCA_902801325.1 of uncultured Bacteroidales bacterium. GTDB lineage: Bacteria > Bacteroidota > Bacteroidia > Bacteroidales > Bacteroidaceae > Physcousia. The sequence continues at coordinate 160,962 of CADCHQ010000010.1, forward strand.
AGCCTCGTGTGGTTGCTAATGCCCGCCAGAGCATCAATACCATCGGCATCGACGGTGTACTCTATTTCCTCGGTTTCAAGGACTCTTACCTGCATATGTAGGTAGTTGATAGTGAACAGGTGATAGTTGACAGTTAAAATTTAGCCTCCGAACATAATGTCGGAGGCTAAATCTTTTTATCGTCTTGTGTCTATTATCCGTTATTCATTAAAATTCCCCACACCGCAACGATGTGGCACACGGAACCTGCAAGCACGAAGAAGTGGAAAATGGAGTGCATGTAGGGACGATTGTGAAGAGTGTAGAATAGGGCGCCAGTGATGTAGCATACTCCCTCGGCGACAATCCATGCAAAACTCTCTGGGATGGTGTCCAGCAGAGGTTTGAGCGCCACTAAGCACGACAATCCCATGAGAATGAAACAAGCCGTTTCCCAGTTGCTATGTTCTTGTAGTTTGCGGAAACTCATGATGGTGCCAACGATGGCACATGCCCAGACAAAGATGAAAAGAGCCCAGCCCCAATAGCCTTGTTCCCTCAAGGCAATGAGGGTTATGGGAGAGTAGGAACCGGCAATATGCCAATAGATGGCGGCATGGTCCCAGCGCCTGAGTACTTCCTTTGCTTTCCATCGTTCGGGTAAGGCATGGTATATGGTTGAAGCTACATAGGAAGACAGCATCCCGAACAAATAAAGCCATACACCAAACTCTGCCCATCCGTCGCCCTGCTTATACACCCACCACAGGAACAATCCGCCTACCACCATGCCAAGCAGTATGCCTACGCCGTGGGACGACGAATTGATGATTTCCTCTTTCTTGCTGTAATGTATGGCCATGCTATAGTAAATTAAGAATGAAGAGTGAAGAATTAAGAATTTAATACTAGGTTGGACGAAAGGCGACGCTTGTATAACAAAATTGTCACCTGTCAACTATCATCTATCAACTGTCAACTATCCATCGCAACAACCCTCGGCAAGCGTCCTCCAGCATTTCGATGACATGCTCGAAACCCTGTGAACCTCCGTAGTAAGGGTCGGGGACATGATCGGCTTGCACATTGATGAAGTACTCCGAAATCTGATGAATCTTAGCATCCGTTTCCAAGTCAGGCGACAAACGACGCAGACGGTCGATGTTCGCATCGTCCATGCCGATGATGAGGTCGAAGTGGCGGAAGTCAGATGTCCTTATGGGACGAGAAAGATGTGTAATTCTGTATCCGTGACGACTGGCATGGGACCTCATGCGAGGGTCTGCCTGTTCGCCTTCGTGATAACTAATCAGTCCGGCTGAATCTATCTCGAAATCCTGTGTCATCCCCTGCTCGTCAACTATCCTTTGCATAATGGTTTCCGCCATTGGACTGCGGCATATGTTGCCCAGACAAATGAAAAGTATCCGTTTCATGGGTGCAAAGATAGACATTAATTGTCAATTATCAATTGTCAATTATCAATTGTTTTGTATCTTTGCCCCTAATTATGGACATACGGGTTACTATGCGTCGCACGTCTCGCCTTTCCCTACGCATCGGAAAGAAAGGCGAAGTACGCGTCTCCGCTCCCTATGGAACGTCGGAGCGCACCATCAGCGATTTCGTGGAGAAACATGCCGACTGGATTCGTCGAGCCCAAGAACGCACGTTGCAACGCGAGCAGACTCGAAGCGATTTCTTTGCACAATTGCCTCTCCAAACCCGTGTACAAAGGCAGGAGGCAAAGGACAGGCTCGATGCCATTGTTCGGCCATGGATAGAACACTATTCTGAACAGATGGGTGTCCGTCCGCAGTTCCTCACCTATAAGGCTACACGATCGCGATGGGGTTCATGCCACACAGGCCGTAAAGCCATTTGCCTAAGTCTCTACCTACTGCTCTTGCCCGAATGGTGCATAGAGCATACTGTGGTGCATGAAATGGTTCACCTGCTTGTACCTAATCACGGTACTCGCTTCCATTCTCTCATGGACCGCTTCTTTCCTCGTTGGCGAGAAGCGCGTGCCGAGACACGGCGTGTGAGTCGGATGGAGTAGCACAATTCGCACTTTTTCAGTAAAATAGGGTTGTAAGTGCCAGAAATGTTATACCTTTGTAGGCGAAACATATCTTTCGCAGATGCGAGGCGCGTAAGTCGGGTGCTTGATGACGCGTAGAAGTAAAGGATTAAATAGGTAAAAAGATGATAACATTCTTGATTAGTCTCGTAGCCTTGGTGCTGGGTTACATGATTTACGGTCGTGTGGTAGAACGAGTATTTGGTCCTGATGACCGTGAAACGGCAGCCATCCGAAAGGCTGACGGTGTCGACTATATTGTGCTTCCTGGGTGGAGAATCTTCATGATTCAGTTCCTGAACATTGCAGGCACAGGTCCCATCTTCGGTGCTATCATGGGCATGTGGTTTGGTCCATCGGCCTACTTGTGGATAGTGTTTGGATGCATCTTCGGGGGAGCGGTTCATGATTACATAAGCGGTATGCTCTCGTTGCGTAACGACGGGCAAGGGCTGGCCGAACTGACTGGTCGCTATTTGGGCAGTGCTGCACGTAAAGCCCTCATTCTTTTTACCATGCTTATGATGGTGCTTGTGGGAGCGTTCTTTGTTTATTGCCCAGCCATTATTTTGAGTGGCATCTGGGGCGAACGCATGATGTGGGTGTTCATCATTTTTGCCTACTACATCGCCACAACGATGATGCCCATTGACAAAGTCATCGGTCGTGTCTATCCCCTCTTTGCCCTGTCCATGCTCTTCATGGTTGTAGCTTTGGGCATCGTGCTTGTACTGAAGCATCCCGTCTTGCCCGAGGTGTGGGACGGTTTGGGAAACTGGGGTGCTGAGCGTTTGGGACTGAAGCAACCCTTGTTCCCTGCGCTCTTCGTCACCATAGCCTGTGGTGCCGTTAGTGGTTTCCATGCCACCCAGTCGCCCATGATGGCGCGTTGCATGAAGGCGGAACGTCAAGGGCGAGCCGTATTCTACGGTGCTATGATAACTGAGGGACTAGTAGCTCTTGTTTGGGCTACCATCAGCAGTTACTTCTTTTTCTATGGAGGCTGGCGTGAGGTTTGTCCGGCAGAGGTCGTTGCCAAGTTCGAAGGGCAGTCGGCACTCTCCCTCATCCAGTTCTTCGATGCTCCTACGGTAGTTAATATTGTCTGTGCCTCATGGCTTGGTACTTTTGGTAGCATATTGGCCTTGTTAGGCATCGTGGCTGCACCAATCACCACGGGTGGTTCCTCCTTTCGTGCTGCACGACTTATCCTATCTGAGACTTTTGGCTGGAAGCAAACCTCCGTACGTAGCCGTTTACTCCTTTCCCTGCCTGTGTTTGCTGTGGGCATAGCCCTTTTGGCTTGGCAGATAGGCAACCCTTCAGGCTTTGGTACGGTATGGCAATATGTAGCTTGGGGCACTCAGGTAATGGCAGCCATCACCCTGTGGATGTGTTCGGTGTATCTTCGTCAGGAGGGAAAGTGCTTTTGGATGACACTTCTGCCTGCCATGTTTATGACAATGGTGGTAACGGACTTCTTCTTTACCTCGCCCACGATTCTTGGGCTTGACTATTGGCTATCACTCGTGCTGGCAGCAGTAGTCACAGCATTGGCCACCATTCGCTTCGCCTTATCAAAATCCTTTAACGCCGACAAGTGAACTCGCATTCGCATGATGTCTTGCACGTTGTTGATGATGCTTATGATACCAACTGTCATAAGCAATGCAAGGAGTGCGGAGACAATCATGCGTGAGTTCTGTGCCAACCATAGTAGAAAGCCACTTTGTACTTGGATAGTGAAGAGTGGCACATCTGTAGGCATAGACATGACATACATGATAGTGAGTGCTCCACTGGCAATGCCTACCACGAAAACCACTACCATTGCCATCTTATATTGACGGATGGTTGCCTCCTGATGCTGCTTCAGGAACTCTACGGCATCCAGACGCTTGGTAAGCGATTCCATAAAAGCTTCATTGTCATCGAAATGAGGCTTTTGTGCGAGGAAGAGTTCCTCCAAAGTTTTATCTTTTGTCATATCTTCTTTCATTCTTGCTCCAGTTTCTTACGCAATCGTCACTGCTTCGCAGATGCCGAGCGGTCCATTATCCCTTGTCCATTCTCAATTGCTCTCTGAGTTTGTCGCGTCCTCGCGAAAGTTGCTTCTTTACAGCCTCCTCTGAGGTGTCGGTAATCTTAGCTATTTCTTTGATGCTATACCCGTTGAGATAAAACAAGGTGATAGCCGAACGTTCCTTGGGTGGCAAGGTGCGAAGCGCAAGGTAGAGGCTCTGGTGTTCGAAAGAGGAGTCAGCCCCTTTCTCTTCCCCTAATGCCCTCGCCTCGTCGATACTCTCCGTGCAGCGCAGACTGGCTTTGTGGTTGAGAAAGGTGTTATGGGCAATCTTGAAAAGCCACGAGCGGAAACGTCCCCGGTCCTGATAGCCTGCCGAAGAGAGATAGGCTTTTACCAACGCATCTTGTGCCAAATCGTCGACATCGTCCTTGTTACCACAGCAGAGGGCAAGCAAGAAACCTCGTAGTGCTTCCTGCTCACGCTCCACCAATTCTATGAATAATTCTCGTGTCACGAGTGTGCCTCAGCCACCAGTTTCTGCTCTTCTGCTTCAATCTCTTTGGCCAGTAACTTCTTGCCTACGAAGTAATTGACAAGGAATGCTATGCCGATGGCAAGCGTGATAGAACCAATTACGTATAGTTTCGCAAGAGTACTCGGGTTTGCGCCACCAACAATATCCCACATGACGGTGCATCCTAAAACGCCAATTCCCACAAATGCGATGATGCTTCCCCACAATAGCTTGGTGAGCAACTTTTCCTTCAGCAGTTTCTGCTTGGGCGCCAATTTCTTGAGTAAGTCCTCAATGTCAGTCTCTGCGTTCTTCTCAATGGCTGCCATCACGATTTGCATGCGGTTCTTCGACTCATTTATCTTTAGGCGGACAATCAACCATGTGATTACGATGGGAAAGACACATCCAAAAGTGAGGGGGCCAATAACTTCTTGAATGATTTCCGATAAGGTGTCAAGTGCATAATGATCCATTTTTCTTTCTATTATTTATTGTTAAACATTTTGTTTTGACTTTTGTCTTCCTCTGTCACGACTCGGCATAGCTTGAACTAATTCAGCTCTGCTCTCGTTGTTCCATCGGTTCTTTAACCGGTTACATATATACCACAAGTCAAGAAAGCAAAAGGTGACACCGCTTATGCACTTTTTTATTAATATCGCTTCACAAAGTCTGTTACCAATCGGAATACAGGTTCGTAACTGTCGAAGCGGACGGTGTGGTAGTTGTCGTAGATGGTGTGGTAGTATTGAAAGGCATCGCCCTTTTCGTTTTCCAGGAAGATGCAGGGGACGTGGCGCTTCGCAAAAGAGTAGTGGTCGCTGTTGGCTGCCAGTTGTCCTCGGTTAAGTGCCTCAAAATAGTGCTTTTCCTTATTTATCTTTTCAAATAAAGCATAGGCTGGCATACCCTCGTCGCTTACCTCACAATATTGCACGGGGTTGTTGTCGCCAATCATGTCAATGTTGAAGAGGTACTTGATTTGTTCCAATGGCACGATGGGGTGTTGGGCATAAAACTCCGAGCCGCGCAGGTTGGCATCCTCACCAGAGAAGGCAATAAAGTACATGTCGAATGGTGGACGGTTCTTTGCGTAGTGAGCGGCAAGGGTGACAATGGTGGCAGTACCGGAAGCATTGTCGTTTGCACCTGCATAAAAGACCTTCTTTCCCAGATTGCCTAGATGGTCATAATGGGCTGTGAAGACATAGCAACTGTCGTGTCGTTGACCTTCCACCTTTGCAATGACATTGAAGCACTCGTAGTCCTTCAGAAATTTGTTGTTGACATTCGCTTTCACGCGCTGTACTCCCTCTATGGCTTTTGGTGTCGTCCAGATGATGGGCTTGTCCACCACACGATGACCGTAAGCCTTAAAGAATTTTATCAATGGTTCGTCCCACGTGTAGATGAGGCCTGCATTAGGACATTCCCCTGCCTTTTGCAAGCGTGAGAAATCCTGACTATGGCGATAGGTAAACCAAAATTCGCAGGCTACCAGACAATTGGCATATTCAGGACGGGCAAGGTCGGCAAACATTTGGTTGGCATCGAAGTTTAGGGTGTCCACATGATAGACAGGAAACTCGCCGTGAATGCCTGGAGAGTATTCCCGCATGGAGAAGTCAATTCCGGGTCGGAGCTTTTTGAATTTCGGCTTTGATGATTCTAAGTTAACCTCCATCTCCATTTTGCCACAGAACGTATTGATGTCCAGTTTGAAGGGTTGACATACGACTTCGTCGACTCCTGCTTTTAAGAACTCTTTTTGCAAGTACTTTCCAGCCTTGTTTGCGCCATCTTTGGCATAGCCGCGACCTTGATATTTGGCACTACTTAGTTGCTTCACAATCCGTCGGCAGAGTGCTAGGTCCTGCGCACTTGCCAGCATGGTGCTGAACACCAGCAATATCATGAATAGTCTTCTCATCGTCAATGATTAAATGTGAAAAGAAATTGTGTCGCCTGCAGCTTCTTTTACCACCTTGCCTGCCTTTATCAGTTGCACACGAACGCGTTGCTTGGCATCGCGATAAACACGAAGGTCAAAGTCTCCTCCACAGATGCGTATATGGCGCAAACTCATCTCAGGCCACTCTTTAGGTAGTCGGGGGGAAACTGTGAAATTATGCAGGCCTGTAGGACGGATGCCAAACAGACCTTCCGTAATGATGCGGGCATAAAGGGCGCTTTCGGCAGAGAGATGTCGCTGGTTGCCTTCAGGCCATGCTTCTATGGCATAGGGTACATGGAAACCCAATAGGCGCGTGCGTGAATAATATTGTAGGAAACCCAATGTGCGTTCTGTGTCGCCAGCCATTAAAGCACCACGCAAGGCATATAGCGTGGAACGGTCCCAGAACGTCTCACTGCCAGCCTGGGTCAACATTCCGTCTTTGGTCCAAAGGCGAGGCGAATACAAGGCATCGATAGTTCCTTTGGCTCGGTCGTAAATGCCCATAGTTAGTGGAATGCAAATCCATGAGCGTAACACTTCGTTGCCTTCATAGTATCGATAGGTGTCGAACCCTTCCACTTCGGCATGGAAATACTGGTCAATGGCTGTTCGCAGTTCATGAGCCTGTTGCTCGTAATGCTTGGCCACAGAGGTGGGTTGTCTCAGGTCACGTGAAAGATATGCGGCAGAAAGCAAGGCGTCGTAATATAAAGAAGAGGTGCAGAGGTTAGCGTTGCCACTGGGGAAACGTCCCTCCAGTTCATCACGGTCTGAGCGCACCACACCGGCTTCATTCAACTGTCGTCGACAATACTCCAGCGTCCATTGGATTAAAGGCCACAACTGCCGGGCTTCCTCACGATTGCCACGAGCCAGGGCGTAGCGGGCAGCCCCATAGGCTATCATGGCCGCATCACCACGGTCTCCTGCGCCATTCCAGTAATCCGTGCCTTCGGCAATGATGCTGCTGGGGATAGGTTTCCACTCGTCATTCATCCATGAGGCAAACATTTTCCATGCGTTCATAGCTGAGGCATTGGCATAGTCATCTCCAATGAAAGGGAAGAAAGGGTTGGCATATTCAGCTTGGTCGTTTGCCCAGATGGCAGCGTAGTAGCGCTCTCCACCAGGACCGTGCATGGGACCGTTCTTTGTCTCATATATGCTCTCGCAGGCTCGTATCTTTGAGAAAGCGAACATGCGGTCGAGCACAGGGTCGGGCGTCTCCAGCACAAGGTTGTTCTGCCATCCGGTTACCAGTCTCTTGCGGGCCTCAATCTCTGCGGCAACATCACAGGTAAGGGGATGCTCACGTTCTCTGCGTGCACTAATTACAGCCGAGAAAGTCTTTGTCTCCTTTGGCTTCAGTTGGAACGTTCCCGTGCCATAAAGCATTGATTCCACCACATAAGCACCATCAATGCCTTTGATGGCGTCACTGGTCATTCGATGTTCCGTAGGCTCTATGCAAAGAGTTACGTCTCTGTCGCCAAGGTTTGTCAGTTCGTAAAGTTCCACCAATGCAGGATGGGTGGGCGAGGGACTTATCGTACGTTTTACGCCAATCGAACCCCAACGGCTTTGCACGGTCATCAATCCCTGCAGGGATATGCTCTCCACTTGCTCTTGGCGGTCGATGAGTCGACTCTGTCCAATAAGTACGCTCTCCAATGCTTCCCAGTTGACATAACGGATGAAACTGGCGTGTGTGTCATTGGGAATAGTGCGGAGCATGGGGAACACCAAATGCCGTTCGCAGGTGAAGCGTCCTGTGGCACTGATGCCATAGTGCAGCACCACGGCCATCTGCCGACCAGCCATTTCTATGTGGTCGGTATGTGCTCGTCCGTCGTTGGTCCAAGTGATCCCGCCCTCCTTGTTTAATGTCCAAAACGATTGTTCTGTCTCATCTGCGTGAGCTGTCATCCCCGTTAAGATGCTCAGTAGCATTATAGCACGCAAAACCCATCTTGTAGTCATGGTTCAAAAGAAATTTGAAGGTTAGAACTAATGGACACTAATTAATGTGATTCACGGAATCAGTAGATGATCATGGCAAGTAGGTAGGCAACCAGCGTGGAGACGCCAACGCAAACAAGACCAGGCATCATGAAGGAGTGGTTCAATAGGTATTTGCCTATGACGGTTGTGCCTGAACGGTCGAAGTTGACGGTGGCAATGTCGCTGGGATAGTTCGGGATGAAGAAATAACCGTAAACCGAAGGTAGTACACCCAGAAGCACAGGACCAGAGATGCCTAACGAATAGGCAAGTGGTAGCATCGCCACAACGACGGCACCTTGTGAGTTGATGAGCACCGAGACCGTGAAGAACACCAAAGCGATAGACCATGGGTATTGCTTTACGATATCGGCAAGCATGAGTTTCATCTCTGGCAGATAGTTCGAGAAGTAGGTGTCGGCCAGCCAGGCAATGCCATAGATGGCAACAACGGCAACCATACCTGACTGCCAAACGGGACCTGCTACGGCCTTCTTCGGTGCAGCTTTGCAGAAGATTATCATCAGAGCCGCGGCTGAAATCATTATTATCTGGATGACCACATTCATGGCCAGTGGCTTGTCAAACCATTCCGTCATTCCCGTCACATGCACTTTTGCCTTCACCAGTTGGTCGGCAGTAAGGGTCGCATTTTCATCAAGTATCATTGGGGCACTCCCCTTAACAGCCCGGAGCGTGTCATAGGATGGAAGCGCATTCTGGAAAATAGCGAAGAAGACGATGATTGCCAGAGCACCGAGGAAGATGAAAACGGCACGCTTAGCCTCACGTGGAATCTCTTTGTCTAGCGTGGTGGTTGTGCCTCCGTAGATGTATTCGCGTTGCTTGGGATCTTTGAGCTTGGCTTGGAACTCAGGATCTTTGTCGAGGTCCAGTCCTCTGTGATAACTGGCAGCGGATGCTGCTATCAGTCCACACAGACAGGCTGGCAGGCTAATCATGAGGACTCCTGGGATGGTTATTTCAAAGCCATTAGCATTGGATATGCTAACGAAAGCGACAACAGCAGCGGCAATGGGTGAGCAGGTAATGCCCACCTGTGAGGCAATGGAAGCCACGCCACAGGGGCGCTCTGGGCGGATGCCTTTCTTCAGCGAGATGTCACAAATGATGGGCATCAGCGTATAGACCACGTGTCCTGTGCCGACAAGCACCGTCAGGAAGAATGTGCAGAGTGGAGCAAGGAATGTGATGCGATCAGGGTGCTTACGCAACAGTCGCTCGGCTATTTGTATGAGCCAGTCCATACCGCCTGATGCCTGCATAATGCCTGCACAGGTAACGGCCGCGATGATGATGTAGATGACATCGGTCGGGGGCGTACCTGGTTCCATTCCAAAAGCAAATACTAACAGGGCCAAACCAATGCCGGAAATAGCACCCAGCGCCAAACTTCCATAGCGCGAACCCACCCATAGTGCTCCCAGCACTATCATGAGTTGAATAATCATTAAGAATGACATATTATTTGTTGTTTTTCTGGTTATTAAAGGTAGATTCTATGCTTATCCACGTACAAATGTACAAAAGTTTTTCGACTATTAAGGAATCGAAAGCAAAAAAAGAGGTGAAACATTGCGTTCCACCTCTTTCTTATTATAGAATTATGATTCTCTTGTTCTTTGCTCTAGTTTTGACTTCGTCGAGATTGAATCTTCGCTCGGCAATGATTAAGTGAACTTATCATTGCTCTTACTCAGTCCAATCTTCCTGGGTCTTGCGAACGTAGGACTTGTAGCGGATCTGTGCCATGCGCTGTGCCTCGGCGAAGAGTTCTTCTGCCTCGTCGGGATAAGCCTTCTTGACAGAGAGGTAACGAACCTCGCCCATGAGGAAGTCGTGGAACTTGTCCCACTGAGGCTCTTTCGAGTCGAGGCTGAACGGATTCTTGCCTTCCTCGATGAGTGCGGGATTGAAGCGCCACAGGTGCCAGTAACCGCACTCGACGGCCTTCTTCTCCTCAGCCTGGCTCTTACCCATGCCGCCCTTGGCCTTCAGACCGTGGTTGATACAGGGGGCATAAGCGATGACGATGCTGGGACCGTGCCATGCTTCTGCCTCGCGGATGGCCTTGAGGCACTGGCTGTGGTCGGCGCCCATGGCAATCTGAGCCACATAGACATAACCATAAGTGGTGGCGATCATGCCGAGGTCCTTCTTGCGGATGCGCTTACCCTGGGCAGCGAACTGAGCGATAGCGCCGAGAGGTGTAGCCTTAGAGGCCTGACCACCCGTATTGGAGTAAACCTCGGTGTCGAGTACCAGGATATTGACATCCTCACCAGTAGCGATAACGTGGTCGAGACCACCGTAACCGATGTCGTAAGAAGCACCGTCGCCACCGATGATCCACTGGCTGCGCTTCACCAGATAGTGGTCGAGGGTCTGCAATTCTTTATTGACGGGACATCCGGCAGCAGCAGCGGCACGGATAGCCTCGCGCAACTTCGGAGCAATCTCCTTCGTCTTGTCTGCATCCTCGCAGTTAGCAATCCACTCCTCGGCCAGAGCCTTGTATCCAGCAGTGCATTGAGGTGCTTCGCAAGCTTCCTTCAGCAACTTAGCTACGCGCTCCTTCATCTTCTTGTTACCGAGGGCCATACCGAGACCGAACTCGCAGAAGTCCTCGAACAGGGAGTTGTTGAAGCATGGACCTTGTCCCTTATCGTTCTTGGTATAAGGTGTGGAAGGAATAGAAGCAGAGTAGATAGACGAGCAACCTGTGGCGTTGGCAATCAACTGACGGTCACCGAAGAGTTGGCTAATCAGTTTCACGTAAGGTGTCTCGCCGCAACCTGCGCAAGCACCACTGAACTCGAACAAAGGCTTTGCGAACTGTGAGTTCTTCACGCTCTGTTTGATATCTACGAGGTCTTGCTTTGAGGGCAGTTTCACCAGTTTGTCCCAATCCTGAGCCATCTTCTTCATCTCGTCGGCATCGGGGTTGAATGGAACCATCGTGAGGGCCTTACCCAACTTGGGATTGCCCGGACAGATGTCGGCACAGTTGCCGCAACCCAGACAGTCAAGTACGCTAGGCTCGATGACGAAGTGCATACCCTTCATGGTGGCAGGGGCCTTCATCTCGATGCTGTCGATCTCGAAGCCAGCCAGTTCCTCGTCGGTGAGGACGAACGGACGGATGGCAGCGTGAGGGCAGATGTATGCACACTGGTTACACTGGATACAGTTCTCTTTGGTCCACATGGGTACGAATGCTTCTACGCCACGCTTTTCGTAGGCAGATGTGCCAACCTCCCAAGAACCGTCGGCTGTACCATGCTTGGCAAATGCACTTACGGGTAGCAAGTCGCCGGCCTGAGCATTGATGGGGCGAACCAGTTCCTTAACGAATGCGGGAGCATCGTCCTGCTTCTCTGCATCGTCGGGCAGGCTAGCCCATTCGGGCTTCACAGCAAACTGCTTGTACTCACCACCACGGTCAACGGCAGCATAGTTCTTGTTCACAACGTCCTCACCCTTAGAGCCATAAGACTTCACGATGAACTTCTTCATCTGCTCAACTGCCAAGTCAACGGGGATAACACCCGTGATGCGGAAGAAGGCCGACTGCAGAATGGTGTTCGTGCGGTTGCCGAGACCAATCTCTTGAGCAATCTTTGTGGCGTTGATGGTATAGACGGTGATGTTGTTCTGAGCAAAGTAACGCTTAACCTTGTTAGGCATGAACTTCTCCAGTTCCTCGCCTTCGAAGATGGTGTTCAGGAGGAACGTACCATTCTTCTGCAGACCACGTGTAACGTCATACATGTGGAGGTAAGCCTGAACGTGGCAGGCCACGAAGTTAGGTGTTGTTACCAGATAGGTAGAGCGGATGGGGGTGTCACCAAAGCGCAGGTGAGAGCAGGTGAAGCCACCCGACTTCTTGGAGTCGTAAGAGAAGTAGGCTTGGCAATACTTGTCGGTGTTGTCACCGATAATCTTTACCGAGTTCTTGTTAGCACCTACAGTACCGTCAGCACCCAGACCGAAGAACTTGGCCTGGAACATGCCAGCACCACCGAGAGCAATCTCCTCAACCTCGGGAAGAGATGTGAAGGTTACGTCGTCAACAATACCAATGGTGAAGTGATTCTTGGGCTCGGGCATAGCGAGGTTGTTGAACACGCTGATGATCTGAGCGGGAGTGGTGTCGTGAGAACCAAGACCATAGCGACCTCCTACGATGAGGGGACGATCCTCTACGTCGTAGTAAGCATCCTTCACGTCGAGGTACAGAGGCTCGCCATTAGCACCGGGCTCCTTCGTACGGTCAAGTACGGCGATGCGCTTCACGCTCTTAGGCACGCTGGCCAGCAAGTGCTTGACAGAGAAGGGACGATAGAGATGTACGCTAATCATACCCACCTTCTGGCCGTTGGCATTCAGGTAGTCGATGGCCTCGCGGGCAGCATCGGTGGCTGAACCCATAAGGATGATCATGCGGTCGGCATCCTCAGCTCCATAATAAGAGAAGAGGTGATACTCACGACCCGTAATCTTCGAGATCTCACCCAAGTACTTCTCTACTGCTTCAGGTACACTGTCGTAGTATGGATTGCAAGCCTCGCGATGAGTGAAGAAGGTTTCGGGATTCTCGGCAGTACCACGAGTGATGGGACGCTCGGGGCTCATTGCACGGTCACGGAAACGCTTGATGTACTCCTCCTTCACAAGCGGACGAATGTCCTCTTGATCCATGAGCTCAATCTTGTGATACTCATGACTGGTGCGGAAACCATCGAAGAAGTTCACGAAGGGGACCATCGTCTCCAGAGAAGCCAAGTGAGCAACGGCTGTGAGGTCCATAACCTCTTGTACAGAGCCTTCGCACAACATGGCGAAACCAGTCTGGCGGCAAGCCATCACATCCTGATGGTCGCCGAAGATGCACAACGAATGGCTGGCAAGCGTACGTGCAGAAACGTCGAATACGCAGGGAATCAATTCACCAGCAATCTTGTACATGTTGGGAATCATCAGCAAGAGACCCTGACTGGCAGTAAATGTGGTGGTGAGAGCACCGGCCTGAAGCGAACCGTGAACGGCGCCAGCAGCACCGGCTTCCGACTGCATTTCCTGAACGCTTACTGTCTGGCCCCACAGGTTCTTCCTGCCGCGGGCAGCCCACTCGTCAACATGCTCAGCCATGGGCGAAGAGGGGGTGATGGGGTAGATAGCAGCTACCTCCGAGAACATATAGCTCACATGAGCCGCAGCCTCGTTACCATCACAAGTGATAAATTTCTTTTCTTTTGCCATAATACTTGTATTTTGGTGTTACGTATTAATTCAGATGTCAAATGTTCAATGGTCAATCTTCAATGTTCAATATAAAAAGCCAAATAGCCAAAGTGGAATCTGTCTTTCATCGCCCCGTCGGATGCCGTCCATAGCGTAATAGATGCCTGAAAGCTGACGTTTTGGTGCTTCTGTCATGATGCGGAAACGATTCTTTCCGTCCACCACGAAGTTACATGAACGGTCTCCAACGTTAACCATGTGGCGTCCCCATAAGGCATTCTGGAAGAAGGTTTCCAGCTCTTCCTGCTTCTCAACTTGATGAGGCAGCATTGCATGCATTAGGTTGGGGTTGTGCATCATCACGCGGGCTGGTTTCTTTGGAGAGCTCTCGCCAAGGCGGTACAGTACATTCACCAATCGGGCATCGGCCAGATACTTAATGTAGTTGGTCACCGTGGCACGACTGGTTTGTATGTCAGTGGCCAGTTGGCTTACGTTGGGTGCTTGATTGCGGTCCACTGCCAAGAGATACAGCAATTTCTTTATCTTTGACAGGTATTTCAGCTCGATTTGCTTGATAAGCAGGATGTCCACCTCGATCATCATGTTCATCGTCTTGACCAAGTTCTCCGAGAAATTCCTTTGTTCCAAGAAGAAAGGATAATAGCCGTGGTGGATGTACGAACGGAAGTGGTCGAGTGGGTTCACTTGACGACAGATGTCGGCAGCCAGCTGGCCATGATGCTGCATAATGTCCTCCAATGAATAGGACTTCAGGTTAAGTCCAGTCTTCATGTTCAGGTATTCGCGGAACGAGAAACCACGCAGATTGTATGATTTTACGATGCCGTTCAGTTCGGGATTCTCCTCTTTCAGGCGCATAACGCTTGAGCCTGTGAATACGATACGAAGGCCGGGCAATGTGTCATAGCACTTCCTAAGCTCATGACTCCAATCGGGTTCTTTGAAAATTTGGTCGATAAGCAGTACACGCCCGCCACATTCATAGAATTCGCGAGCAAACTCGGAGATGGTGTGTCCTTGAAAATAGAAGTTGTTCATGTTGATGTAGAGACATTTGCGGTCCTCTACATCAAAGTTTTCTTTGGCATACATGAGCAGAAACGATGTCTTGCCTACGCCACGACTACCTTTGATACCAATCAATCGGTCTTGCCAATTGATTTCGTCCATCAAAAGACGGCGTACCGGGGCATGCACATGCTCCACTAAATATGCATGAGTGCGGAAGAATGATTCCATGAATATTTAATTTCGCGGACAAAGATACAAAAACTTTCCGTAATTGCAAAGTCGAGATTGCAAAAAGTGAGAAAGAAAATGAATTATTTTACAGGTCGCCCCAACGGGTTAAGGGGTATTGCCCGCTGTCTGCCTTTGTGTGAAGCGCCTCCGTCAAGAGCCAGTTGGGCAGCCTCACTTTCGTTACCACTCCTATCAACGGCCGTAACGGCCAGATGCAAGCCATAAAGCAGGAGCGTATAACGATCGAAGCGATATTCGGATTTGGGCAACAATGTGGCCATCAGGTTTTCGGCTCGTGTGATGTCTACCGGATATTCGCGTGAGGCATAGACGTTATAACGGACGCCTCCTTGGCTTTCTTCATCAGCCTGCCATTTTAGCAATCCTCCCTCCAAGGTAAAACCTTTAGGTTTCTCGGGTGCAATACTGTCGTTCCAGTGGTAGCATGGAGGAAGAGCGGGGTAGGGGTAGAACTGATTCTGCAAATAGTCGTATAGTCCTTTGGTGTTATCGGTCAGGAATTTGGAGCGGAAAAACGCCTGTCCCATCAAACCTTGCTGCCGCAAATAATACATCTCGCGAGTGATGACGGGAAGCCCCCAGTTCTTCTCTCTTGGATGCAAGAAATAGATGCCCAGTCCCGGTGCTACATATCGTCCATGAGAACCCTCTTGCCAGTCGGCGGCAAAGGGATAGAAGTGGTCTCCCGTAAAGTACATCATGGGGAACAGGGCGTCTTGAATGCCCTCGCGCAACCAACCCTGAGCATCCTGATGGACGGCGTCATACGAGTTCCAGCCCTTCGATGAGTAGCGCCGCGTGTCACGATATTTACCTACTGGACTCGAGGACATCACAACCCATGGCTTTTTTGCTTTCACCTCATTGTATAGTCGGCGCACGATGTTGGTAATATTATCTCTGCGCCATTGCGACTTGGGCTTCCCTTGCCCGTATTTCTTATATGTTGGGCCGTCGGGGAAGGTGTTAGCATTCTCGGGGTAACGTATGTAGTCGAAATGGATACCGTCGATGTCGTATCTTTCCACGAAGTCTGCTAAGATGGCAGACAGATAGTCGGCCGTACCGGGTTGTCCAGGATCGAGATAGTATTGCCCGTTATGTTTTAGGAGCAGGTTGGGGTGGGTGTAGAGTAGGGATTTCTTACCCATTTTCTTGGCCACTTCAATCTTAAAGGCAGGAATGGTCACCACCCATGCGTGCAACTCCATTCCTCGCCTATGCGTTTCCTCGATGGCGAAAGCCAAGGGGTCGTAGCCGGGATGCTTATCGTATTGACCAGTAAGACAGATGTCCCACGGCTCTAGTTGAGAGGGATAGATAAGACTGCCTCGTATGCGCGTCTGTAATAAAATGGTATTTATGTTGGCGGCTTTCAGTTGGTCGAGCAGGCGACACAACTCCTGTTTTTGCTTTTCTATGCCCGTTCTTGACGTCGCTTTACTTGTCGGCCAGTCCAGGCCGTTGAGTGTGGTCACCCATACGGCCCTAAGCTCGCGTTTCGGTGCTTCTGCCGTCCCTGGTAACTGGGCATACAAGGAGAATAGACTAAAAAAGGAAAGGATGAGGAGTGTTGTAATTCGTTTCATGCTACAAAGATACGAAACTTTCGTAATTCATAATCCGTAATTCGCATTTATTTTGTATCTTTGTACGAAATATCCGTGTAACGATGAAAAATGTTTTTCTTTTAGCAATAGCACTTGCCGTCATATCAGCTTGTAGGAATCCTAAGCAGGACCGTCAATTGGTGGCGGAGACAGGTCTCGAGGATTCAACGTTGTTGATTCGTCCCCAGTATGCTCAAGGGTTTACTGTGAAATATTTGGCTGATAACGTGCGTTTGGTCGAGGTGGTTGATCCTCAGACACATGACGATGGAGAACGCATGCCCGTCGGCTATGCCTTTGCTTTGGTGCAGCGGGGGAGTCAAGCTGAAATTCCGGAGGGCTACGAGCGCGTTGAGGTTCCTATACGAAGCACCATTGTTATGACTTCACTACAACTGTCGAACTTCACGGCTCTCGCAGCGCATGATTATATTAAGGGAATTACAGGCACGAAGAATCTTTACAACGAGGATATACTGCAACGTGTGCGTGAGGGACGCATTCAAAAGATTGGCATGGAGGGCAACTTCGATACGGAACTCATCCTCGCAGCAAACCCCGACGTTATCTTCATCTCTCCCTTCAAGCGAGGGGGGTATGACACTATCAAGGAGACGGGTATCACCCTCATCCCCCATCTTGGCTATAAGGAGACAACACCGCTAGCGCAAGCCGAGTGGATTAAGTTCATTGCGATGTTTATCGGACGTGAAGCGGAGGCCAACGCCGTATTCGACGGCATTGCCCAACGCTACAACGGGTTGAAACAGCGTGTTGATTCCCTGCTTTCTTCCAACACCTGTATGGTGGGCGAGGCGCCTACCGTCTTCAGCGGTGAAATGCATGGGGGCAACTGGTATGCAGTGGGTGGACGCAACCATTTGGCACAATTGTTCCGCGATGCTGGTGCTGATTATATCATCAAAGACGATAATACGGGAGGTGTCAACCTTGAGTACGAACAACTCTATGCTACGGCTGCCAATGCCGATTATTGGCGCATTTTGAATAGTTATCCAGGTGACTTCTCCTACGATGCACTCTTGGCCAGTGAGCCCCGCAATGCGCTCTTTCGTGCTTTCAAGGAAAAGCATGTTATATACTGCAATATGCGACAGACTCCCTATTACGAATCAGCCCCCGTCGAACCCGACCAGGTGCTTGCCGATCTCGTGGCTATTTTCCATCCCGAGTTGTTGCCTAACCACGTAGGGAAGTATTATCGTTTGTTAAAACCATGAAGAAGACCTTCCTCTTTCTCCTGTTGCTGATTGGCATAGCCGTTTTTTTCGTACTTAACCTGCTATTAGGCACGGTCCGAATCCCTATGGCCGATGTCCTCCGAATTCTTACCGGGCGAGGCGATGACATGGAGATATGGTACAATATAGTTTGGAGTTCCCGGGTTCCTCAGGCTCTCACGGCTACTATGGCGGGAGCCGGTTTGGCGGTGAGCGGCCTGCAGATGCAGACCGTTTTCCGTAATCCATTAGCTGGTCCTTCCGTTTTAGGCATATCCAATGGCGCTTCGCTGGGTGTCGCTTTTGTCGTGCTCATGTCAGGCTCGTTAGGCGGTGTTGCCCTCAGTCGGTTGGGTTACATGGGGGATGTGGCCATGTCCCTTGGTGCTATCGTTGGTGCAATGGCAGTTATGCTACTCATATTATACGTGTCTCGACGCATAAAGGGCGATGTTACACTTCTAATCATCGGTGTAATGATAGGCTATTTGGCCAATGCCGTCATAGGCGTGCTGAAGTTCTTCTCTAACGAAGAGGACATTAAGGCCTATGTAGTATGGGGTCTTGGTTCTTTTTCCCGAGTCTCGGGCGATCAGATGGTGCTTTTCGTGGTCCTGATGGTGCTACTTTTGCCATTGAGTATGCTGCTCGTGAAGCCCATGAACCTGCTGCTGTTGGGCGATGATTATGCCCAGAATCTCGGGCTCAATGTTCAGTATCAGCGCATGCTTGTCATCGCCTCGTCTGGTGTGCTCGTGGCCATTGTTACTGCCTATTGTGGTCCCATCATGTTCATCGGTCTCGCTGTGCCTCACCTTGCCCGTAGTCTTTTCCGCACTTCCGACCATCGCCTGCTCATGCCCGGGACGGCATGCGTGGGTGCAATCTTAGCACTTGTGTGCAACCTCATTGCCCGCATGCCGGGTTTCGAGGGCGCTTTGCCTGTCAACTCCGTCACTGCTCTTGTTGGCGCACCGGTCATTGCCTATGTGCTTTTTCGTCGGAAAGGGCAATATTGATAGAAGAATTTAAGGGAAGAAATTATCATTCTTTCCTACTTATTCGTTTTTAAGTAATAGAATTGTAAGTTCCCCATTGGGAAACAGAGGGGAGCAGTGCTCATAGCAGTGTGCTATGATTACCCTGCTGAAACGGTCGGACTCGTCAGGCGATAGGATATCCCAAAGTTCACGAGCAACGGTTAATTGGGCCAACTGAAAAAGATCAGTTGACAATGGACAATTGGCTTCGTGAAGGAGTTGGGCAACGAAGGGTTTATCCATGGTGACGCGCCGGCTATGGGTGTCAAGGTGACCTTGAGCCAGTTTCACAGCTTTGCCTATCATTATGCCTAAGGTGACATGGTTTATGCCCATTGCATCGGCCATCTTCAATGTCTCGCCAATGTAGTTTCCGTACTGTACAAAAGCTTGTTGGGGCAGGTGGGGGTATAGCGCTCGCAGCTGTTGCTCGCTTTTCATGCCGCTGCCCATGACTACCCTGTCCGAACCACTGGCCTTGGCCACTTCCATGCATTTGCGGATGCTTTGGATGAAGGCTTCCTCGCTATAGGGTTTCACAATGCCCGACACACCGATAATGGAGATGCCACCCTCGATGCCCAAACGTGGGTTGAAGGTGCGGCGAGCGATCCTTGCACCATTGGGAACAGAAAGGACGATTGAGAATCGATGAAGTGATGGAGTGACGGAGTGATGGAGTGTGTTTGCAAGGTTCTCGCGAATCATTTCGCGTGGAACACGGTTGACGGCTGGTTCGCCAACAGGAAAGTCGAAGCCTGGGAGGGTGAATCGTCCGATGCCATCTCCCGCAAAGACCTCGATAGACTCACCCCCAGCCCCTCCCTGAGAGGGAGGGGGGCAGTTACTTCTGCAGATGAGGAGTTTATTCCGTCTGTCCTCCACTTCATGAATGATGTTCGCCTGTGCCCTCACCTCAATGCCGTTGGTTACATCGGGGTCGTCGCCAGCCTCTTTGATACAATAGGCGTAGTTGTCTCCATAACAAACGGGGACACGAATGGTTTCACCATTGGGCAGAATCACTGACACTTCTTTGGGTTGCTCTCCATAAAGCAACTGTTTCGTTGCTGCAATTGCTGCCGCCGTGGCACAGGTGCCTGTCGTCAATCCGCTGTGCAATGGATAGAACTCCGGTAATAGTATCTCGATAGCCCGTCGCAATCCGTATGGCCCATTGACTATGGTCCGATGGCCATTGTGCATGGGCGGCTCTGGGCGTCGTATTGCAATGATGCGCATGCCCATCTTTTTAGCTGCTTCAACTTTTTCACTGAAACCACCCGACTCGCCACTTTCTTTCATAAGCATTGCCTCGGCTTCTGCCATTTGAGGATAGAAACATAGTTGGTCGTTTGTCGCCCCTTGTTCATGTGCTAGCCGAATACTACTCTCACGATTTAGGATGCGGTAGATGACTTTAACCCCTTGTGCTTCTAAATGTTTCAAGTGGTGGATGTGCTGCACGCCTGTCGTGGCAAACAGTGAATGAATGTTGGTTGGTATCTGTGAATAGTCGTCAATCCACTCGATGGCGGGGTCGCGCGGTGGATAGATGCGCTCATAACGGACAACGTAAATGTGCATTGACTCTGCCACCTTGGTTATTGTCTCATGGAGTCGAGAGGCAAAAGGATGTGCGGCATCGACAATCAAACGAATGGCGTGTTGCTGGCAGAACGCAAGCATCGTTTCGTAGTCCATCGCACCGTCAGTGCGTTGCCCATTGTGAAGCGTCACTTCCTGCTCTCCAGTCTTGGTACTGTAATAATAGGATGAACCAGCCTGTTCCAGTACCTCTACGGCCTTACGTCCTTCCGTAGTTCCTCCAAATACCAATATCATGCCTCGCCTTGTCTGAAAAGGTGGGTAAAATGTTTATTATAGAGTTCAGACTGCCCGTGACGGTTGTCGATGGCCTCGCCCACGACGAGCATGGTGGTCAGGGTCAGGTGATTGTCGTGAACGATTTTGGCTAAGTCTTTCAGTATGCCGCGGTATATCTGTTGGTCGGGCCATGTCAGGTGGTAGCAAGCTGCGACTGGGGTGTCCTCCGAATATTCTTGTAATAGTTCCTTTTGAACATCATCTACGATAGCAGCTGAAAGAAAGATGCACATCGTTGACTGACTCTTGGCCAATATGTGCAATCGCTCCTTTTTTGGCATGGGTGTACGGCCTTCTCCACGTGTGAGAATTATGGTCTGCGTGCGTTCGGGTATGGTGAACTGCGAACGGAGTTCGGCGGCTGCGGCCAGGAACGAGGAGATGCCGGGAGTGATATGGTAATCCATGGCATTTGCATCGAAAAATGCCATCTGTTCCTGAATAGCACCGAAGATGCATGGATCGCCCGTGTGGAGCCGTACGATGAGGTGTCCCCGGTCGTAGTGTTCCTTCATCAATGCACACTGCTCCTCGAGATTCATCTCGGCAGAGGAACGTACCACGGCTCCTGGCTTGTGGCATTCAGTCAGGGCCTTGGGCACCAGCGAACCGGCATAGAGTATGAGATCAGCCTGTTCGAGGAAACGGCGGCCTCGAACACTGATGAGGTCGGGGTCGCCGGGACCGGCACCCACGATTTCAATGTGTCCTTGCTCCTTGCGCAGGTGATTGTAGTCGATGGCAAGTGCTGCCGTCCAGTTCTTGCCTTTAACTTTAGGAATTATTAGTTTGCCGTGATTCGAGCCAAGAATAGCCGCAGCCTCACACACACTGGGAGTGCCTACATGTTTCTCGACAGTCTTACTTGGATTAGGGACTTCAACCTTCGAAAGTTCTTCAGCAGTGAAAAACAGTACCTCTTCGTTATACTCGTCTTCAAGCATGGCACAAAACTCCTCGTCCTCTTTCACGTCGATGGTGCAATAGCGATGATAGCAAGGCAATACGCCAATTTGGCTAAATGCTTCGTCAATTTGGTCGTATATCTCCTCATAGTCATCAGGATGATTGGCTAGACCAAATCCCAATGTGCCAATCATGGGAACGAAGTGCAATTCCAACATGCCAGCAGGAGCGCATAGGCTATAAGGTGTTACCATAATGACTAGACTGTACTTTTTAGGATCGACATCTGCGAGACTTTTGACGATGGTAACATGTGAAGGAAGTGTTTTCTCTAGATAGTCAGTACCCTCATCGCGGATATCCATCAGCAGGGCTGTAGGCTTGCGATTTACGAAGGCAAAGATGCATTCATTTATGTCATCATCGCTCGCTATGGCCCAGTTAAAACGTTCTGCAAGTGTATCCAAAGCCCAGAAGCCCTGATTGTCGCTCTGTGTGGTAATTATCTCACGGGCACCTAACAGGGCGGCAATGTCGCGTGTCAATTCGTTGGCACCACCGATATGTCCACTCAGTACTGAAATGACATTTTGCCCCAAAGAGTCAATACAAACCACTGCGGGATCTTCGTGTTTGTCCTTGATGTATGGAGCGATGGTGCGGACGCAGATGCCCATGGCTCCAATGAAGACGAAGGCATCCTGCCGTTTCCATTCCTTGCCTACATCCGAGCGTTGAATGCTTTTGGCACCGAGTTGTCTCTTCAGCATGGAGGCAATCTCGCCTCCGGCCTCACTAATCTGAATGATGGCTATCTTTTGCATCGCAGTATTGTTATTGGATGGTAGTTGTTAAGTTGGATTCTTGACGGTGGGTCTTGCTTGAGTCCGAGTTCTGCACACACTTCGTCCCAAAGGCGGTGGCTGTCCGTGGTGACCTTGGGGGCAACAACGCTGTTCATCACGATGATGCCCTCGGGGGCCAGATAGCGTAGCACCTTCTCCATGATTTTCTTCAGCCGTCCGCCGTGTCCGCCGATGAAGACGGCATCCGGCCGTCTCCCATCTGTTGCGACCGAGTCGCAATTTGCAGAACAGAAGTCGCCGATGTGCACCCCAATGCCGGGAGCACCGTGGCGGCGCATGTTCTCGTGGATGATGGCTTCGCACTCGGGACGAATCTCGAAGGCTTCGATATGCAGGTGGGGAAACAAGAGGCGAGCCTCGATACTGACGCTGCCCGTACAAAAGCCTATGTCCCAGAGTGTATGGCGATGGGGCAGGTCGAGCTCCTGAAGGGTGAGTAAGCGAATGGGCATCTTGGTTATCATCTTCTCGCGCCCGTTGAGGAGTGCGAAGTCCTTGTCTTGGATGCCATATTCCCTACCTCCTACCTCTTGCTTCTCACCTCTGAGAATTACGCAGTTCGGCATGGTAAAGTCGCGTAGGGCAACCTCTTCGAGGGAAAGCGAAGTGACCCTTTCGAGTTCGGGGTTCCCCAGATGCTCGCCTACGTGCATATTATAAGAGGTATAGCCATACTCCAACATTCGCTGGGCAATGGCCGAGGGCGTGTGTTCCTTATCCGTTAAGATGCCTATCTTCGGGGCTCGCTCTATCAAGGCGCGGTCGAATTCCGGCCAGGGGCGCCCCGTGAGCGATACAATGCGCATATCGTGGTAGGGCATGACGAGGCGATGTGCCAGCATTTGCAGGGAGTTGAATGTCGGGTAGACCTTGATGTCAGCATCGGGGAACTCACGTTGGAGTGTATTGGCAAAGCCGAAGAAAAGGGGATCACCGGAAGCGAAGACGATGATCGCCCCCTCTCCCCGCTCCCCCGAGGGTGAGAGTCTGCGATACTCATCAAACACCATGCTGAGCGGCACTGTGATGTCTATCCATTGAGCATCATGGGGTAGCAGTGGCATCACTATTTCATGATGTCGTCGTCCGCCAGAAAACACCTTCCCTAGCCTGATTATCTCCATCTCTTCGGGTGGAAACCAAGGCTTAGGATTGTCCGTGATACCTATTACGATGAATCGCATGATGAACTTTCAATCTTCAATTTTCAATCTTCAATCTACAGGTCCCGTCCAGGCTTCAGTTGCTGGGCATCGTCGAAGGTGAGAATGGCATTGCAAAGTGTGGCTGCAAGGTTGGAACCTCCCTTCCGTCCCTCGACGATGATCTTAGGTATTTGCTTCAGTGTCTTGACGGCATGTTTGCTTTCGCAGACATGCACGAAGCCCACGGGGGCAGCAATGATGCCGACAGGTTGCATCTGTCCCTTGCGTACAAGGTCGCAAATCTCAAAGAGGGCTGTTGGGGCATTCCCCACGACATACAATGCCTCCGGATATTCCTCGGCTGCCAACCGCATGCAGGCCTGACTGCGGGTGATGCCCTTCTCTTCGGCTATCTGTTTGGAACTTGGGTCGTTGATGTAGCAATGCACCTCGATGCCGAGCCTTTCCAATGCACCCTTGCGAATGCCGCTGGCTGCCATCGTAACGTCGGTCACGATGTGTCGAAGTGTGCCGTCCTTTACCTTGTTATATAGTATTTCCGTGGCGCGTTCGTCCATCCATAGGCACTCTTCCATGCCGAAGTCCACGGTCGTGTGGATGGCATGGAGCAATGGCCACAGTCGCCACACGGGCACATCGGGATTCTGCATCTCGGAGCGTATGGTGCGGAACGACTCGTTCATGATTTGCTGGCCAACACCTCCCTCTCCTTGGGAGAGGGCTGGGGTGAGGTTATACCCTCGGGGCGTGATGAAACGGTCCTGCCATGTATACGACTGGCTGTTGCCGACGATGACGACGGTGAACATGTCTACTTGTTCGGGGTCGAACTCTCCGAGGGTCGTCAAGGTTACGGTCTCGTCCTCGCGTCCCGCCTGCCGGACATAGCCGACGGGCGTTTCGGGCGAACGGCCTTCCTGCAGGAAAATTTCGATGAGGCGATGGAGTTGCCAATAGCGGTCGTTCGATTTTGGGTTATAGATGGCTGTCACGAAGTCGCCGATGGCGGCGGCTCGGATGCGTCGCTCGATGGTTGCCCAAGGCGTCATCAGGTCGGAAAGGGACAGAACGCAGAAATCATGCCCCATGGGGCAACCAAGCAATGATGCCGCTTTTTGAAAGGCAGAGATGCCTGGGAGGACGATTATCTCAGGTCCTTCTCCCTGCTCCCCCTGTTGGGGGAAGGGCATTCCTTCCTCTTGAGGGCTTTGAGCGGGGCGAGGGGTCGCCATTTCAAAGATGAGTGGAGCCATGCCGTAGATACCTGCGTCACCCGAGGAGATAACCACCACGTCCTTTCCCTCTTGGGCCAAGGCAAAGGCCTGTTGGGCCCGTTCGCGTTCGCGCTTCATGCCAGTGTCGATGCACTGGCAACCGGACTTCACGTAAGGTTCAATGAACTGGAAGTAATATTTATAGCCCACCACGACATCGGCCTTGCTGACAACTTCGATGACTGCCGGCGTGATGTCTTCCTTGCTGCCCGGCCCTATGCCGGCGATGGTTATCTTTCCTTTCGCCATTTCTTCATTTGCCATTTACCATTCCTCTTTGGAATTCATTGTCAATAAGCGTGTCCTTTCTGCTTGCGTCGCCTGTTCTGACGGCATCCGCCAGTTCGTTGGTAAACCTCACAAGAGCATTATCCTCTCTTCTCGCTTTTGCCCGCTGCCCATCGATGAAATACTCCCAACTTGTGCCATCCAATGTAGCGTCCATCTTTTTCTCAGCGTTACCGACCGCAGTTGTCCATATCGCTTTCAGCATCTGCACCTGTTCATCGGTAATGGCAAGCGAATAGGCCTGCACGTTTGGAGCCACATAGTCCTTTGGATGCTTCCGTGGCACCCATTTGCTATGTTTCTTATCTACTTTTTTCAACTTGTGCAAGGCCTTGTATGTCGTGTGCCAGATGCTTTTATCCGCCTTCCTGCAAACAAGCGTATGAGTCGTGGAGTCGTAGGAAAGTGCCCATTCGGGAGAAAAAGAGGGCTGGCATACCACACCGAATTCCACATCCTTCGGCATGAGAAGCCGTGTCAGTTCATTGCGTGCGAATGTCATCTGCCGGCTGTTCTTCCACCATGTTTCGTCCTCACTATCGATACGTATGAGTCTTCCTTGTGCGGCCATTGTCAGCGTGACAAGGGTAAATAATACTGTGGATACGACCTTCTTGTTCATATTCAATTATTGTCTATGTCTTCTCGTTTGCAAAGATAAGAAATAATTATGAATTATGCATTGTTTCAGTACGTCATTCTCAGGCTTGCGATGAAGGAGCGTCCGGGGTTGATGGTGGAGTAGTTGGAGTTCCAGGGCGAAGTGTCGCGCTGGTTGAACAGGTTTTCGATGCCCACGCCGGGTTCGAGGGTGAAGTGACGGAGCGAAACGGTGTGACGGGTGGTGATGTCCCATTGGCCGATGCCGTCGGCGTAGCCGTATGTCGAGCTGTAGCGGCGGCTCTGTATGTGACCGTTGAGCGTGATGTTCAGATGGTAGGCCTTCCACGTCTTGTCCCACGATGCCATGACGTTGCCCACGTGGCGCACACTCTTGTCGACGGGCGATGTGGTGACAACGTAGGTTTGCGTGTTCTTGTCTAGCGTCTGGGTCTTGGCCTCCGAGTCGGTGAACGTGTAACCACCGCCGAGTGTCAGGCCGTAGGGCAGGAGAAACTTTACCGAGGCACTGATGCCACGCAGTGTGGCGCGGTCGATGTTGTCGCGTTGTCGCAGGGTCTTCCACCCTTCTGCCTGGATGCCGGTCAGGTGGGCATCGGCGTCGATTTCGGCCTGCGTCATGGTGCGGTAGTTTATCATGTCGCGAATCTTGTTCATGAAAGCGCTGACGCTCAGACTCACCCACGAATTGCTGTATTCGGCATTGATGTTCAGGAAGTGGTTCTTCTCGGGCTTCAGGCTGGGGTTGTAGAGCGTGTATCGCGAAGCCGTCTTGGCCTGGTCGGTGGCATAGAGTTGGGAGAGGGTGGGGGTTCGGTAGCCCCCGGCATACGAAGCACGCAGGCGGAATCCTCGGATGTGATAGAAGAGACCCACGTTGGGCGTGAAGGCAGCACCGAAGTGGTCGTTCTGCGTGTAGCGAACGCCAACGACGCCCTCCAGTCCCTTGACTATCTTCACCTCATCCTGGGCAAAGAGGTTGTAGGTGTTCGTGGTCTCGAAGTCGATGTGGTCGCTCTCGCTGTGCAGACTCTCCTGCACAAACTCTGCTCCGGCCGATAGCTTGTTCCAGTCGGCCAGTCGGAAGATGACGCGCAAGGCCTCGTTGACGTAGTGGGTGCGCTTGCGCGTCTCGTCATAGGCCTCCTTGTCGGCGGTCTGCCAGTAGTCGTAGCGCGAATCGAAGTTGTCGCTGTAGGCATCGAGATAGACGTGGATGCGCTGATTGGGTGCCCATCGTGCACCTCCGCCGTAGGTGTAAGAACGATGATGAAGGTCGTAGGTGTAGGCCTGCTTCGGCGTGTAGGTGTAAGTTGTGGTTCCCGTGTCGTCGGTGCCCTTCTTCTGAGTGAAATAGGTGGCCGAACGGTCGCGGTCGGTCAGGTAGTCGTAGTAAGAACCCCGGAGATAGACCGACCATTGGTCATTGAATCGCCACTCCAGTTTCTCGCTGATGTTGTTGCTGTGATAGCCGGTGGACATGGGGCGCCCGGTGAGTTTCAGCACCGTGTTGTCCCCCTCCTCGAACTCCTGATAGCGGTTCACCTGCCACGAGTCGGCCTGGTGATGGGTGTAGGCCGTCTGACTGGAGAAATGGCCCTGATTGACGTCGATGTGAATGTCCTCGTCCATGCGTCCGTTGTTCAGCACGCGGGTGGTGGAGGAAGCCGATACGGGTTCCCGGTTGTCGTCTGTGATGATGTTGATGACGCCGGCGATGGCGTCCGAACCATAGAGGGCCGATGCCGCCCCGCTGAATATCTCTATGCGGCGGACGTTGTCCATCGAGATGCGGTTCCAGCGGTCGTCGCCCGATACGCGCTTGCCGTTCTCCAGGATGACGATGTAGTCATCGCTCACGCCGTTGAAGTTGATGAACGTGCCCATGCCGTTGGTGTGCGAAGTCACGGTGGTGGTCAGTTTGGTGAGTGCGTCCTGCAGGTTGGTGACCTGTGCATCGCGCAGTTCCTTGGCCGAGATGACCTTGACGGCCACCGGCGACGTGTTGGCTCGTCGGTAGGTGCCCGTACCGGTGATGACTACGGGATTGAGTGTCTGGGTCCGTTCGGGTGCGATGCGCGCCGTATCACGTTGCAGGGTTTGTGCCATGAGATTCGGGGCACATAAAAGTAGGGTGAGGATTGCCGCTTTATATTGCATGTTCATCATCATTATACTGCTTAGCGTCGTGCCATTAATGGCACAGGTTTGTGCCACTTATGGCACGGGGTTGTGCCATCAATGGCACAAATGGGTACTATATAATGCTTCGGGAAGAGCTTTGTCTTGTTTGGAGAAAAACTCCGCACGGTGTCCGACGGACACACGTGCAGAGTCACCTTACATATATAAATAGAGTTTAGAAAGAGAGTCCTCAGTCAGTCTTTACTCAGGATTCTTCGAGTGGTAGTAGTCGAGAGCCTCACCGTCGATGGCAGCCTTGGTGTGACCCATCCAGATGGCACGTACGGTGGGAAGTTCGAGCAGACCCTTTTCAATCATGGTCTCGTTGGTGCAGGTGAAACCCGAACCCTTGGCGTTGAAGAAGGTTTTCCAACTGCAGTCCTCCACTTCGCCTTCCTCGTTGGCAAGGGCCAGCAACTGGTCGATGGTGTAGTTGTTCTCGTCGATGCCTTCGGGCAGGTCGTCGCCAGCCATGTCGTTGTGACCATGGTCGCCATCGATAGACATCAAGGGATGGCAATAGACCTTGCGACTGCCGTCGTTAAGACCGGCCTCCTTCATGCGGGCATAGACATGGGTTTTGAAGTTCTTCATCATGTCCACGGTACCCACGAAGTAGTTGGGGCTGTAGGTATGCAGTGCCTCTTCCAGTTCGGTGTAGCGCACGTTGGCCTTGTAGGTGTCGTAGGTGTCGGGGTTACCATGTCCCATGAAGGCCACGACGTTGGTCTTTGCCTGTGTCTTGTAAAGGTCGTTTAGTGCCTTGGCAACGGCAGGCACGTCTGCTTCCTTGTCCTGCAGCAGGGGCACACCCAGCTTCAGGGTTACGTTGGCCAGGTAGTTGTCATCGATGTCACCATTGGAGTTGTTGGCAAAATCCTTGATGTAGTTGATGACACGCGTGTACTCCTCACCAGGGATAACCTGCAACGACTGCACTACGATTTCCTCATAGCGTACGCCATCCTGAGCAAAAGCCGTGAGCCAGAAGGGAGGTGCATAGTAATTGCGGATTTCTGCGCCGTCGGCTGCATTCTCACCGGCAGCGGCACGGTTGATGCAGATGGCTGAAGAGTAGGAGAGGAATACGTCGTAGTCCTTGAAGCGAGCGTCCTGCTTGTAGGCCTCGATGGTCGTGTCGAAAGCATTGAAAGCCTGCTGCCAGGTAGAGCCGAAAGCAACCAACAGGATGACCTTGTTGTGCTTCTTCTGTGCCTTTACGGTCTTGTTTACTGTGTTTTGGTAAGCGGCGTAGTTGTACACGGGGTCGTCGTCATCGTCACAAGCAGTGAAACTGACGCCGGCGATGATGGCCATCATGACCACCATCAAAGTCTTAATCTTGTTCATCTTGATTAGTGTTTTTAGATTGTTTATTAATTGGGTTGACTATTTTCTTTCCTTGGTTGAATCGGATGGTCAGTGCCGCATAGACGGTGGTGCCTGGCGTCGTTGTACCGAGGTGAAGGCCGTGGGGCGTACGGTCACGATAGTTCAGGACATTGTCAACTCCCGCCTCCAGGCGATAGAGCAGTCCGCGCCCTTTGGCTTTAGTTCTTAGTGCTTGCGCTTCGTAGTTGGCCGTCACCTTCCAAAGGTGGTAGCCCTTGCCGTTGCCGTCTATCTGATAGTAGCGCCTCGACGACATGCGTCCGTACAGTCCCACGCCTATCCTCCCCCTTTCCCCTCCGAGGGAAGAGGCATGAGCCGCCTTGTTTGCTTTAAGGTTTTTGGCCCACACAATGGAGACGTTGCCCTTGTGGTGTGCCATGCCGTCGATGGTGACCTGGTGCATGCGGTCGTGGTTGGTGTCGTACTGGTTGGCCTCGGTGTCGAGGTAATTGTAGCCCAAGGCGAAGGAGAGCTCCTTCCAGGTGTAGCGTGCCGACAGGTCGATGCCCCATGTGCGTGCGTCCTCGATGTTCTGGTACTGGCGCGTCTTCACGGGGTCGTACTGCACCAGGTATTCTGCGGGAGCCTGATAGTTGGGGATGGTGACGAGGGCAATCATGTCCCTTACCTTATTATAATAGGCCGTCAGTGTGACGTTGAGTCCGCCCCTCGTGTATTCGCCTCCCAGCGAGAAGTAGTTGCTCGTCTGCGGTTTCAGGCCTGTGTTGCCCAGATACAGGTAGGTGCCGCTCATCTGGCGCACGTAGCGATAGTAGAGTTCCTTCGTAGTCGGAGTCTTGAACCCCTGGCTCCATTGTGCACGGATGCGCCAGGGTTGGCCGATGCTCCACAGTGCTGAAGCTTTTGGTGTCAGACGTATGCCGAACTGCTCGTTCCAGTTGAGTCGCAGACCTCCTGCCAGATGCAGTGACATGTTATTCCTGAAGTCTTGTTGCCATTCGTCTTGAGCATAGAGTGCCGTGGTCCAGTTACTTACTGTCGAGCCTGCTACTCGTGTGGGCGACCGCAACCAGTCGTGGCGATACTCTGCTCCGGCATTCAACCGATTGCCCTGGGGCAGCGTGAACACGCCCTTCAGTGCGGCCATTGTGCGTCGCTGGTCGCTCTGGAGTTGCGTTTGTCCAGGCAGATAGGGGTAGTAGGGGTAGTAGCGTGTGCCGGCACTCTTGTCATAGTCCTCAACCAATGTGTTGGCAGTGAACAGGTATTCGTAGGCATGACGGTTCCAGTCGACGTCCAGCGTTACCTGGTCGTATTTGTTCAGTTTCCACTGTCCGCCCACTGCTGCCGACTGGTTGTGGTATTGCAGGTCGTAGGTGTGCACATCGTAGTGGGCATATTTGCCGTTGGGCCGATGGATGCGCTTGGCATAGAGACTGCCCGAGGCGTAGAGTTGCAAATCCTTGGTAATGTTGTAGGTCAGCCGTTCCGTCACTTGCCAGTTGGTGTAGCGGTTCACTGTCTTGTTCTTGGAGTCATAGATGGGCGGTTCCGTTCCCGCGGTGTGTTCTGTGGCTGTATTCTGCCAGCCGTCTGTGTGCCCGAGTTGGAAGTTCGTCAGCGAACCCCACTTGCCAAAGCGTAAACCCAGTCCGTTGTGTTGCCGCCAGTCGTTGTACATTCCACCGCGCGTTGTGCTTTCCATTAGCAGGCCCTGTTCGGTGTGTTTGCGTGTGATGATATTGATGACGCCCGCTATGGCATCGCTGCCGTACAAGGCCGATGAGGCTCCCTTCACGATTTCTATCTTCTCGATGGTGGCAGGGTCAATCATGGCCAGGTCGTTCTCGCCCCCCACGTCGCCGTGTATGCGTTTGCCATCAATGAGGATGAGGATGTAGGAGTTGCCCAGACCGTTCATCTGCATCTGGCTGCCCATGTCATCCTCGTTGAATGAAAAAGAGGCGGTCAGGCCTGAGAGGATGTCCTCTAGGCTCCGACCGCCGTACTGCTGCAGCATCTTATGGGTGATGACCTCCGTCTGTACGGGCGCATTCTTCAACAGGTGCTGAGTTCCAGTACCCGTAATGACAATCTCTTGGATCGTGTCCGTACGGAGAATTGTCTGTGCCAATAAAGTGGGACAAAGACACATGAGTGCCGTCCCGACCATTAGACTTAGTCTTCCTTTCATGTTTTCCGCCCTCGCTTGTTCCTGAGCGCGCGTACTATTTAGAATTGTCGCAATTGGACTTGCTCCGTTATGCTTTTGCTCTTGGTAGGTTTGACTTCGTCGAGCCTTACCTTCGCTCGGCATAATTGGAGCTCGCTCCATTCTGCTCTCTCTCCTGGTAGGTCTTCTGGCTTTCCCCAGCCTGCTTTACCTTCCCAAGCATGTGCTCAGTGGCTTTATACAAGCAGACCCAATGACGGGGATTACAGCTGCAGGTACAGCTCCGGATTTTCACCGGATTCCCTTGCATCGAAGCGGCATTCTCACCGCCCAATTGCCAGGATTCGGGTACAAAGATAGTGAAAACCGAGTGTAATACCAAATAAAGAACGGGAAAATATGGAACATATGGCATAAAACGTATTACCCCATCCTTGAATTAAGTATAATAAAAATAGCGAGTGGATATCCGCTCGCTATTTCAAACTTACAATCTTTTACTAATTCTCGTATTCGAGTTTGCCGATATTCACTTGTCCATCGTTGCTAATGGTGATGGAAGCACTGAGTGTGGGCATGTCGTCGTAAGTGAGGACGAGGCCAGTGGTGTACTTAATGCCAGGCGTAACAAGCAGTTGAGGAGTTGTGCCACTCAGGTTGTATTGTATCTGTTCGCCTATCCATACAGGTTGTTCGCTGTCAAAACCTCCCATATCAGTAATGGTGTTCACGGCAGTTGTGATGGAGTTTTCTCCGTCGTAGAGCATTATTTGCTGGCCTTCGATGGAGTAACCCAATCGCTTCAGCAAAGCTTGCTGTATGTCGTATGGTTCTATGGTGTGTGCGATATAGGCCTTATCCTCTTCGTCGAAGCAAATTTGGTAGAGTCTCTCCACTGCTATGCCTGTACCCTCCATTACACTACTGGTAAGCCATAGAATTCCAGTCTCTTGATCGTAGTTTGCCATAGGTTGGCGTGCGTTGCGAAGGTTGGGGAAAGTGGTAGAAGTAGCTCCTTTGACTACGACGATTCCATAGCCCTCAGTCGGGGTCATGTCGGCCTCGGCAATGGCTTCCACGCTAATGTTGTTTGCCGTGTCGCTCATGATTTCGTACTGGTGCAGGCGTTCGGCCTTTTCCAAGGCTTTCAGCACTTGTGCGGGTGCACTATCGGCAGGGAGTGGCCCGTCTAGTGTACCTGCTACGAAGGGATGTTCTGAGACCGTGCCTTTGCAGGCGGTGAAGATAACGGCAGCCAAGATTACGGCTGAGGATAAAAGAAAGATCTTTTTCATATTACTTTGTTTTTAGTTATGCAATGGATGCGTTGCAAATTGAATTCAACGACAAAGTTATGAAATTATTCATCAATCACAAGTCGTAATTCACAATTATTTTCTACTTTTGTAGTCGTGAAAGCACATTTCCTCATCGCGGCACCCCATAGCGGCTCGGGCAAGACTACACTGGCTCGAGGGCTTATGGCGTTATATCGGAGTAAAGGTTATAAGGTGCAACCCTTCAAGTGTGGTCCAGACTACATCGACACAAAATTTCACGAGGCAGTGTGTGGTCGGCCTAGTGTGAACCTCGACTCGTTTTTTGCTTCCGAAGAACACTTGCAAGACTTGTTCACACACTATTCGGCAGATGCCGATGTGGCTATCGTGGAAGGCATGATGGGATTGTTCGACGGATATGACCATGACCGTGGTTCTTCGGCAGATATCGCTCGGATATTGCGTTTGCCTATCGTCATGGTTGTCGATGCCCGGTCGGCAGCTTACTCAATGGCGGCCCTGTTATTGGGCTATCTCCGCTTCCGTCCCGGCCTCACATTCGCGGGCGTAATATTTAATAAGGTAGGTTCTGAACGTCACGCCCAAATGTTGCGTGAGGTTGCCCAAGAGGTGGGTGTGCCATGCTTAGGTTGCATGCCCAAGTGTAAGGAATTGGAAACGGGGAGTCGATATTTAGGACTCGATTTCTCGGAACAGGCGGATTGCACCGAATTGGTTCGTCTTTTGGAAGAACATGTTGAATGGAAAAGTCTGTTGACATACTGATTGCCCGCAATGCCGAATCGTTCTCCTTCATCTATCAGGAGACCCTCGACCGCTTGTCTGCCCTCGGCCGAATAACTTTCTTCGATCCCGAAGACAACATTTCTCCCTTTTCGCTTCTCCCTTCTCCCTTTCTTTATCTTCCCGGTGGTTATCCTGAGAAGCATCTCGAGGCATTGGTAAAGGCAGAGGAAACACGACAGGCCATTCGTGAGTTTGCTGAGCGGGGAGGGCACATTGTTGCCGAATGTGGTGGTATGATGTATCTTTGTCAGAGTATAGTGACGGACGATGGCGAGTATCCCATGTGTGGAGTCCTACCTTATAAAATCTCTGCAAGGACAGAAGACCGAAAACTTTCTCTTGGCTATCGTCGATTTGCAATGGACGGGAAAGAGTTTCGTGGTCATGAATTTCATTATACGCAATTCTTAGGCGAAAAGCCCGAATCTGCCATTCAGGTCTTTAATGCCAAGGGCGAACCCGTTGCTACGCCCATTATTCGCTACAAAAATGTTGTGGCGAGCTACACGCACATATATAATCTATGGCAAATATGAAATCTCTTCATCCCTTGATGTTGGCTGGTACGGGTAGTGACGTGGGCAAGAGTATCATTGCCACGGCCCTGTGTCGCATCTTCCGTCAGGACGGTTATTGTCCTGCTCCCTTCAAGGCGCAGAATATGGCTCTCAATTCATACGTTACTGCGGATGGCCTTGAGATTGGTCGCGCACAAGCCGTACAGGCCGAAGCAGCAGGCATACCCTGTGAGGCTGACATGAACCCCATCCTGCTGAAGCCCCAGAGCGACCATACGAGTCAGGTTGTGCTTTTAGGCAAACCCATAGGCAACAAGAATGCTTATGATTACTGGCGTCATGAGGGGAAGGAGGAACTGAGGAAGGAAGTCCATGCGGCATTCGACCGTCTTTCCCAACGCTTCAACCCTATCGTGATGGAGGGCGCAGGCAGTATAGCAGAACTGAACTTGCGTGATACCGACCTCGTGAACATGCCCATGGCCCGATACGCCGATGCTCGTGTCATCCTTGTGGCTGATATCGATCGCGGTGGAGTCTTTGCCTCGGCGTATGGAAGCATCATGCTACAGGATGAAGAAGACCGTAATCGCATCAAAGGCATTATTGTCAATAAGTTCCGTGGCGATATGCGTCTATTTGAGGACGGGCGTCGTATGTTGGAAGACGTATGTGGTGTGCCTGTGCTGGGTGTCATTCCCTTTATGAAGGACATACATATTGAGGAGGAAGATAGTCAGAACCTCACCCTGCCCTCTCCAAAGGAGAGGGAAAACCTTGATAATATCCCCTCCTTGGGAGGGGGAAGGGGGAGGTTGACAGTCCTTATCATTCGCTTGCCTTATATCAGCAATTTTACGGACTTCGACGCGTTGGAGCGTGATCCGCGAATAGAACTGGCCTATACCGATAAAGCCGATGAACTCAAGTGTGCCGACATCATCATTCTGCCGGGAACGAAGTCGACCATCAACGATCTGCGCTGGCTTCATCAGTCAGGGATGGCTGAGGCCATACTCCGTGCTCGCCGCGAAGGTAAAACGATACTGGGCATCTGTGGCGGTTATCAGATGATGGGACAGACGATAGAAGACCCCCACCATATTGAAGGTCCTGTGTCCAGTATGCCAGGACTGGGTCTCCTGCCCATCCACACCATAATGGCTCAGGAGAAGACAACGCGGCAAACGACGTTTAAATTAAGAAATGATAGTTCTGAGGTCTTGAAGGGTTATGAAATTCACATGGGTAGAACAAACTCCACAGAGGGTGAGATGCAGGGCTTGGTTCAGTTTGAGGATGGCACTACCGATGGTTATTATCGGGACGAACATTGCATGGGTACTTACATTCACGGCATTCTTGACAATCAGTCGTTTGTCGACTTCCTGCTTCGTCCCTTTGCCGATAGAATAGCTTCGCATCACGAAACGATTGATTACCAAACCTATAAGCAACAGCAATACGACCTCCTTGCCGACCGTGTCCGACAATACCTCGACATGAACAAACTTTATTCCATTCTCACCCCCTAATCCCAACTCTCCGCTCGGCCTGAAGGGACGCTTTCAGAGCGAAGCGGCGAAAGAACTCTCAACTCTCATGATAAACGGCCACGGCGATGACACCTATCATTACAGGAACATTCGACTGAATTTCAGTTCGAACATTCCCACCTTTGTCGACCTCTCGGCATTGGAGGAACACCTGCGCACTCGCCTATCGGTCATTCGTTCTTATCCCGAGCCTTCAGCATATGCTTTAGAAGTAAAAATCGCCCATTTCATCGGTAAAAATCCCACTCAGGTAATGGTGACGAGTGGGGCAACGGAGGCTATTTACTTGATTGCTCAGGCGGTCTCTCTATTATCCCCGGGTGCTTCCACGTATACCGTTGTCCACCCCACCTTTAGCGAGTACGATTCCGCTTGCCAGATGTTCGGCCTACAGAACCATCCATTCGATGAGGAGGAAAGAGTACCCCATGGAGAGGTTGGGGGAGAGACACTCTGTTGGCTTTGCAACCCCAATAACCCCACAGGCGAGTTCTTTGATGAGGCTTATGTCCGCGATTTGGCCCAATGCCATCGGTGGCTTGTAATAGACCAGTCATACGAGGATTACACGTTGAGACGTTTCGAGGGAGTTGATGAATTGCCCAATGTGATTTGTCTGCATTCCATGACCAAAAAATACTGCATTCCCGGTCTTCGCCTCGGGTATATTACCGCCTCGGCGGAGGTTATAGACGTGTTGCGCCATTTTTGTCGTCCGTGGGCTGTCAACGCATTGGCTATAGAGGCTGGCATGTGGCTTATGGACCATCGTCCTCAGTTAATAGACATGCCTGCTTATCTGGATGAGGCTCAACGACTTCGTAATGCCTTGAATAATGTTCCAGGCATTCATGTGCGTGAGACGCAGACCAACTTCATGCTCTGTACCATCGAGGATAGTACTGCTGCCGAACTGAAGGATTATCTGGCCAGTGAGCACGGCATTCTCATTCGCGATGCCAGCAATTTCCCAACTCTCACTCCCCACCACTTCCGAGTGGCTGCACAACGTCCCGAGGATAACGATGAACTCGTGAAGATATTAAGACAGATACGGACTCATGCCCATTCCCTCTCTGCTGACGGGGATGGAAGTATGTAAATGCTGTAATAATGAAAGATTATGGATTATTCGATATTCATTAATCATTATTCATTAGCAATAGCGCTTGTTGTCGCTTGGCTTCTCGACCTCTGGCTGGGTGACCCTGCTTGGTTGCCCCATCCCGTCGTGGCCTTTGGCAAGGTTATAGCGTGGTGCGAACGCCATTTCAATCAGGGTCGGCATCGCATGCTTAAGGGTGCCATCGTCACCCTCCTGCTCGATGCTTTCGTGTTCTTCGTGGTTTGGGGCATTATACAAATATTGTATCAAAGAATAAGTCCTTTCTCATTTGGAGAGGTTTCTATTCTCCCCCTGTGGGGGGGAGTTAGAGAGGGACTACTTTTCCTCGTCGAATTTGTTATTATTTTCTACTGTCTTGCTGGCACAACTCTCATTCGTGAGGTGCGTGCCGTGTTTCTTGCCCTCGATCGTTCGTTGGAGGAGGGGAGGAAACAGGTAGCCCGCATAGTGGGACGTGACACCAGTGAACTCTCGGCACAGGAAGTGCGTACGGCCGCTCTTGAGACTTTGGCCGAGAACCTGAGCGACGGAGTTATTGCACCCCTTTTTTGGTTGGCCGTTGGCGGTGTTCCTGCCATGCTCACTTACAAGATGATAAACACGCAGGATTCCATGGTGGGCTATCGCACCGAGCGGTATAAAGACTATGGCTGTTGGGCTGCTCGCATCGACGATATAGCCAACTATATCCCAGCCCGTCTGACAGCCCTACTCATGCTCTTAGTAGCCCCCTTAATTCCCACCATGAGGGCCGATTCATCCTTCGCGATTGAAGATAAGAGTGAAAATAATCCCTCCCCTTTGAGGGGGAGATGGAGGGGGCTTTATTGCGTACGCAAGTACGCCCGTAATCATCTCAGTCCCAACAGCGGCTATCCCGAGGCGGCATTGGCAGGCATTCTCGACTGCCGTTTTGGTGGTCCGCACAACTATTTCGGCAAGTTGGTTTATAAGCCCTATATTGGTGAAAACGACCGCCTGCTTACGACTGCAGACATGAAAAAAGCCATCCGAGTCAATCGAATGGCAGAACTGCTTATGCTACTTCTTGTTGTCGCTCGTTTCCTATTCATCTAACGCGCTTTCTTCTTCCTGCAAAGGCTTCACTTGCCTTATCTTCCAGCCGATGGCGGCCACGACAATGCTCATGAGTGGACTGAGGAGGTTGAAGAAGCAATAGGGTAGGTAGGTGAATGTGGGTACGCCGAGCACGGTCGATTGCGTCATACCACAAGTGTTCCAGGGAATGAGCACACTGGTGACCGTGGCGGCATCCTCGGTGGTGCGGCTCAGCAGGCGCGATTCGTAGCCCTCCTTGCGGAATACCTCTTTGTAAATGTCGGCCGTGAGGACGATGGAGATGAACTGGTCGCCCGTGGTGATGTTAAGGAAGATGCCTGTGGTCACGGTAGAGGATACGAGGCTCACCCTGTTTCGCACGATGCGGAGTATGACGCCCGTGATGCTGTCAATCATGCGGCTGGCCACCATAGCTGCACCAAAGCACATGGCACAGAGGATGAGCCAGACGGTGTTCAGCATGCCCGCCATACCGCTGGTGGAGATGAGCTCGTTAAGCGAACTGCTTCCTGTGTCCACAGCCGTCGAACCATAGTAAGTGATGGCAAGTCCGCGTATCAACGTGGTGATTGATGGTGCAGAGTTACCCGAGGAGAGTGCTTCTCCTCCGGCTATCTCGCACAGGATGTGTGGTTGCAGGATGAGCGCCACCACGCCAGCCATCAACGACGACAGGAACAACACGATGAGCGATGGCACGCGACGTGCTATCATGACGCCCGTCAGCAGGGGCACGAGCAAGGTCCACAGCGAGATGTTGAAGGTGTGCGACAACCCCTCTGTGTATTCACTCACGTGCAATTCCACGCCTTCGCCACCGCCTTGTCCTGCAAAGAGGAAGATGAGGATGGTAATGAGAAAGGTCGGCACGGTGGTGTACATCATGTATCGGATGTGGGCGAAGAGATCCGTTCCTGTAGCCGACGAAGCCAGGATTGTGGTATCGCTCAGGGGCGACATTTTATCGCCGAAATAAGCACCCGAGATGATGGCGCCTGCCGTCCATGCCTCTGACACTCCCAGCGCGTGACCGATGCCCAGTAGGGCTATGCCAATGGTGGCGATGGTCGTCCAAGAACTGCCCGAGAGCAATGATACCAGCGCACAGATGACGCACGAAGAGACGAGGAATAGCTGGGGCGACATGATCTGTACCCCGTAGTAAATGAGAGTCGGCACGATGCCACTGATGATCCACGAGCCCGCCAGCATACCCACACACAACAGGATGAGCAGCGTGATGCTCACCTCGCCAAGCGTGGCCTTT
Organism: uncultured Bacteroidales bacterium; assembly: GCA_902801325.1. Classification (GTDB taxonomy): domain Bacteria; phylum Bacteroidota; class Bacteroidia; order Bacteroidales; family Bacteroidaceae; genus Physcousia. The sequence goes on from CADCHQ010000010.1 coordinate 200,320, forward strand.
ATTTGCCGCTCAAATACGCTCCAAGGCACGCGATAGACCGCCATCGACAAGCACACGCACACCGCCATACCCATAAGCAGCGCTATCTGACTGCCTCCGCTCAGCGAGTCGCTGCCAAACAGCGATATCACCAGGGTCAGAAAGCCTATCAGCACCACCACGGGCACTATGGCCACCAACGGATGTGGAATCTTTGTCATGTATTGGGCGTTGCGTTAGACCCCGCAAAGGTAATGCATATTTAGCAACAAACCAAATAAATGGCTGAGAATCAGTTGTGACGAGATTCGCAATGCTCTATAAGGCCTTGTAGATGAGATAGTTCTAATGAATCTGTGACAGTTCCAGTTGTGACAGTTTTAAAACAGAGGGTATAACATCCTTCTTAAGACTTTATAACTAATTAATATATAATAAGTTATATAGTATATATATGGGTAAGATACCCTTTTTAAAAATAACTGTCACAACTGTCATCTGTCACAAATGTGAATTATGTTTCATCTAAAAAGCTGTAATACAATGAGATACGATATTAGTAAGCACTCTGTGCCTAAGATTCCAATGCTTAGTAAGGGCATAAAATGCATTAAAATCCTGCTCTCACAGGCCTCAAAAGACAGGCTAAACCCCCATTTCCTGATGTTATTTCCTCTATTTGGCAACAATATGTTGTTCGTAAATTCAACACCCAAACCTCACTCGGAAGGTGTTTTGTGGGCAAATGGTATGCCTCGTTGCAGAAATTGAGTATTCAAAGGGCTTTTTTACTACTTGTAGAAGCCATTTATTTCGACTTTTTGTAATCCGACGCAAACCCGTATAAGGGCACAGGGTGCCGAATGGGCGTTCAAAAGCATCCGAATAGGCGTTCAAAAACATCCGAATGGGCGTTCAATAGCAATCGAATGGGCAAGCAATAACAGGAGGAAATACAACCGTTTCCCTCCCTGTGTTCTTTATTAGAAAATGACTTTAACCTGTTAACCTGTTAACCCGTTAACCTTTTTACTTTATCCTCCTCAACTGCATGGCGAAGCCACCGCCGGAAGCCATGTGGACGGGTAGGTAGTCGCGCCAGCAAACGACGCCGCGCTGAGCCTGGAAGTCGGTGGCTACACGGTTGGCATTGGGACCATCGGTGAAGGATAGGAGTTCGTACTCGCTGGTGTCGTGGGGCAGGATAGTGCCGAAGTCGATATTGATGTCACGCTCGTCCCAGTTGGTCTCGCCTGCCAGGTAGTAGTTGCCTTGCTTGTCGGTACGCAGGACGATGATGTACTGACCCATCTGGCCGGCTATAACACGAAGCGACTGATAGATGGGGGGCAGGGTAGCGATGAACTGGGTGCATTGCGGTTCGCGCTCGTAGGCCGATGGACTGTCGGCAAGCATGGTCAAGGGCGATTCGTGGACGATGTAGTGAGCCAACTGGTGGCAGCGAGTTCCCATGGTCATGGGGTTGGAGTTGACGGGCTGGTAGTCCTTGCGCGTGGCATTACGCATACCGCCGGGAGTGAAATCGACAAAGCCTGCCTGTCCGCGGATAAAGGGGAAGGTGACATCGTACTGCGGCATGTCCTTCTCGTCATGCTTCGTCCACTTCACTTCCTCCATGCCGAAGACGGCCTCGAAGTTGATGACGTTGGGCCAAGTGCGCTGTATGCCCTGGGGCGCAAAGATGCCGTGGTAGTCGAGCACAAGGCGGTGTTGGGCGCATGTCTCTGCTATGCGGTAAATCATGGCTGTAGCCTCTTGGTCGTTGCGATCGAGGAAGTCGACCTTAAAGCCTGCGATGCCCATCTTCTCATACTTCTTGCAGGCTGCCTCCAACTGCTTGTCGAGCACGTTGAAGACACACCAGAGGATGATGCGGACGTTGCGAGCCTTGGCGTATTCGACGAGTTCGGGGAGGTTGATTTCAGGAATGGTCGTGAGCATGTCGCCCGACTTAGGTTCGTACCAGCCTTCGTCGAGAATGATGTATTCGAGGTGGTTCTTTGCGGCAAAGTCGATGTAATGCTTGTAGGTCTCGTTGTTGATGCCAGCCTTGAAGTTGACACCCTGCAATCCCCAGTCGTTCCACCAGTCCCAAGCTACATGGCCCGGGCGAATCCATGAAGTATCCTTCACTTGTGACGGTGTAGCAAGGGCGTAGACGAGGTTGTTCATGGGCATCTCCTTATCCTCGTGTGCAATGGCCAGAATGCGCCAAGGTAGTGTACGGTTGCCTGTACCTTTGGCGATGAAGTCCTCGGTGTCCTTCACATATTTCTGCACGCGCCAGGGGTAGAAGTCAAAGGTCTTTGGGAGTCGGGCAAACGACGCCTTCAGGCTTCCCTTGTCACTCTTCAGGAACATGCCGGGATAGTCCATAACATCACTCTCCATGAGGGTAACCTTAGCTCTTCCGCAATCGACGGTAGCGGGCAGGATGGTTTCGAGCGAACGTGCCTGAGAGAGAGGTGTCACGGTATAGATAGACTGGAACGCCATGGCCTTGGGGTTCTTCTCGTTGGTGGAGTAGGGTAGATAGGCCGTGCGGTCGGCTGTAAAGTTGAATTCTGCAGTTTCGTCCTTAATCTTCCAGTCCTTCTTGTCGAAAGAGGCGAGGACAAACCGATAGGCCACGCCCTCGTCGTAGGCACGGAACTCTACGTTTACTCCATTGTCGCCTTTTACAACGATTTGGTTGTATTTAACGTCAAATTCTGCTTGCCTGTAGTTGGGCGCAACAATGTGCTCATGCTTCGATTTCTTCGATGAAATGGACCATTTTTGCGTTTTTATCCCTTCAATATCGAGGGCGATAGCATTGTTGTTGGCATAGACGAAACGAGTGTCTATTTCTGTTTCATAGACGGTGTAACTCAGTTGCGAACCCTTTGCCTCGATGTTCACCTTCAAGCGACCGTCGGGGGATGAGAGAGTTTGTGCTGAAGCTACGTTAATGAGAAAATGAGAAAATGGAACAATGAGGAATAATGCGATGCGTTTCATATCGATTGGTTGTTTAGTGGTTTGGGGGATTGGTCGTTTAGTGGTTTGGGGGGATTGGTCGTTTAGGAGATTGGGAAGAGGGGCTTGATATTATTCAAATGTATAAGGATAACTTACCTCCTCACGTGGCTTGTATTCGCCAAGGGGATAGGCTGTTACGACGAGGTAAACGGACTTGGCATCTGCCGGAACACAAAGTGTGGCCGTTCCCTTCTGTTTCGTGCAGATGTCGCCATAGGTAGCCTCTGCTTTGTCGTTCAGAGCCACGAGTCTGTAAGCATAGCCTTTGTCCTTGTCGCCCACGAAAGAGACCTTTGCCTTCCCATTTTTAATTTTTAATTTTTCATTTTTAATTTTTATGCTGTTTGCCCCAAACGTGCCAAGGGGCTTATCGTTGAGAAACTCGCCAGCATAGCGTTTGTTTACCTCGTGCTTGCCTGGGAAGTCGAACGAGAGCAGGCGTGAGTAGCAATCGAGGGCCTCGCAGGCAAACTGCTCGTTGGTGAGGTTGAACATGCGCATATAAGTCTGTGCGGCATCCTCGCGTCGACGACTCTCTCGGTAGAGGTCGGCAATAACGTCCAGTCCGTGTTTCATGCTCCAATATTCCAGCATGTAGGGCGAGCAATAAATGTTCTCCCCAGCCAGGAAGGGCAGGTTGGCTTGCTTGATGAAGTTCTTCCAATGGTAGTTCTCGTCCGTCGGCCATTCGGGATTGACGTTCCACAGCATCCATTGGCTGGTCATCTCGAAGAATCCACCACCGGGACCATGCCCCCTGCCGTCGCAAGAGATCTGTATCTGGAACGAGTGACCCAGTTCGTGGGCAATGCAGTTGAGACGGCGGTCCTGCACGCGATTGGGGGCAATCCACAGCGCACCAATCGAATCGTCGTAGCATCCGCCATAGGCCGTCCCCTCGAGCGAATATCTGAGCATTACCATCATCTTGTACTTATCGGCCTTGCTTCCCGGCAGGGTAAAGCGCATCATGTCGCGATAGACCTGATAGAAGTGTTCCACGCGTGAAAGCAGGTTTTGTAGGTCGACCGTCATTCGATGCCCGTCGAGGTCGGGAGCTTTCGAGAGGTCGGGACCAAAGCCGCGTTCCCAGAAGCACACCACATTGGGCGTTTCGGCCATGCGGGCATAGCTCCATTGCGATTCGGGGTTGTTGAAATCGTTGCTGCGCAGTTCCTCGGGAATGTAAATCTGTTTCCCCCTTTGTGAATACCCACTTGCACTGACAAGGGCAAGAACGAGTAAGGTTAGTAGTCTTGTTTTCATAAATAATGTTATAATTGCTACAAAATTAATAAATAATTCAAAAAGGAAAATTCAAAATTCAAAATAATTCATAACTCTGGCAAAAATTTGCCGAAAATACTCCCGTTCGGAAAAGCTAAAACAAGGAAAACTATTGCCTTGCAATTATGGCCGTTAGGCCTCCAAAAAGCCCTTTAATTCGCTTTTGTAAGGGAACTTACAAGCAAATTAAGATGCTTTTCTATCATTTTTCTTCTCTTTTTTGGTTTTTCGCTCGCTTATTCGTATCTTTGACCCTTGAAAAGTAATTTAAGGTATTGAGATGATCTCATTTTCAATTGCGTTGGTAGCCCTTTTGGTAGGGTATCTTGTTTATGGTACACTGGTGGAGCGAGTGTTTGGCATAGAGCCGGAACGGAAGACGCCAGCTTACACGAAAACCGACGGGGTGGACTATACGCCCATGTCCCGTTGGCGTGTGTTTCTCATCCAATTTCTGAACATTGCGGGCACAGGTCCCATCTTCGGTGCCATCATGGGCATCAAGTTCGGTCCGGCAGCCTATCTGTGGATAGTGCTGGGGTGCATCTTCATCGGTGGGTTCCACGACTACATGTCGGGCATGCTCAGCCTGCGCAAGAACGGGCTTTCGCTGCCCGAGGTACTGGGCGACGAATTGGGAACGGGTGTGCGCTACGTGATGCGCCTGCTTTCCATCCTCCTTCTGGTGCTGGTGGGCACGGTCTTTGTGGTGACGCCTGCCGACCTGCTGGCGCAAATGACAAGCAATGTCCATTTCTCAATCTTTAATCTCCAGTTTGCCCTGACACCGTTGGTTTGGTTCTTCGTCATATTGCTATATTATGCCTTGGCCACGATGTTGCCCATCTATACGCTCATCGGTCGCATCTATCCTGTGTTCGGTGTGTCGCTGTTGGTGATGGCCCTGCTGGCCTGCTATGGCATCTATGCGCTGGACGGCTCAGTACCCGAACTTACCGACGGACTGTACAACCGTCATCCCCAGGGACTGCCCATATTCCCTGTGTTGTGCATCACCATTGCCTGTGGGGCGGTCAGCGGTTTCCATGGTACGCAGAGTCCCATCATGTCGCGTTGCCTGCAGAACGAGCGCGACGGGCGCATCGTCTTCTATGGTGCCATGATAACGGAAGGCGTCGTAGCCCTCATCTGGGCTGCTGCTGCCATCAAATTTGCCGGTTCGTATGAGCATCTGGCAGAGATGGGGTCGCCCGCCGTTGTCGTCCACATGGTCTGCAACACATGGTTTGGCCGCGTGGGTGCCATACTGGCTGTGCTGGGTGTGGTGGCTGCGCCCATTACATCGGGCGATACGGCCTTCCGTTCGGCCCGACTCATCATTGCCGACATGCTGAAACTCAGTCAAAGTTCGTTCCTGAAACGATTCCTCATAGCCATTCCCATGTTTGCGATAGCAGTAGGACTTCGTTTCCTCGACTTCGAGGTACTGTGGCGCTATTTTGCATGGACCAACCAGACGCTGGCTTGTGTCACGCTGTGGGCCGTGACGGTATGGATGCTGCGCCGACAGAAGGCGTACTGGATGGGTCTGCTGCCAGCCCTGTTTATGACGGTGGTATGTACAAGTTATATAATGGGTGCGCCGGAGGGCTTCCGATTACCGTGGGGTTTGGGTATGGGAATGAGCATTGCCGTGATGGTGATTGCCGCATTGCTCTTTTGGCGATACGCCAATAAGGAATTAAAAAGGTAATAATTAGAATAGTAACAGTAAATAGTAAAGATTATGAAGAAAATGTTTTTGGCCGCATTGCTGGTCGTGATTAGTGTAGGAGCCTATGCCCAGTTCGAAAAGGGAACTAAGTACATCAACGCTTCACTGACGGGCCTTGATCTGAGTTATAGCAAGGACTCTCGCTTCCGTTTCGGTTTTGAGGGTACAGGTGGTTATTTTATTGAGGAATGCTGGATGCCCTACGGTCGTATCGGTTTCAACCATCAGTCACTGAAAGGTCCTGATGTTAACAGTCTGGAGATTGGTGCTGGTGCACGCTACTATTTCAAGCGCACTGGTGTTTATCTGAGTGGTGGTTTGCTCTATGGTTTCGAAGGGCAGCCTGGAATCAGAACCTATGAAACAAACAGCGATTCTCCTACCGGTGAACGCCATGACGTTTATTACACTTCCAGGGAAAAAAACAACAACATCTCTTTGGCTTTTGAAGCTGGCTATTGCTTCTATCTGAACCACTTTATGAGCATCGAGCCCGCTATCTACTACAACATGTGTCTCAACGACTTCTCCGACGGCAGTCGCGTAGGCTTTAAGATAGGTCTTGGTTTCTACTTCTAATAGCTCCCTCTCATGGATCATCAGACATTCTTTAACATCATAGGTTGGATGGCCAGCATCAGCTTGATGCTCGGCTATCTGCCGCAAGCCATTCAGACCATCCGCACGCGGAAGACCGATGATATAGCGTTGGCAACCTTCCTTATGATGGCCATTGGAGGCATCTGCTTCATGATACAGGGACTCATGCTTGGCAAGAACGGTATATTCCTGTTTGTGACCAATCTTGTAACAACGATTTGCAGCGCTATTATTTTCGGAATAAAGATATATAACGATTACATCAAGAAGTGAAGGCAAAGACCGGATTCCTTGCGCTCTCGCCGCTATTCGTGTTCCTGACCTTTTATTTGGTCTTCAGTCTATTGGCACACGACTTCTATAGTGTGCCAATTACTGTGGCCTTCATGATTGCCAGCACTTATTCCATCTTCCTCCTGCGTGGGATGGACTTGAACGAACGTATCAAGGTCTATTCGCGCGGAGCTGCGCAGTCGAACCTGTTGATGATGATTTGGGTCTTCATCCTTGCCGGAGCTTTTGCCTATTCGGCCAAGGAGATGGGCGCCATACAGGCAACAGTCGACCTCTGCCTATGGGCCTTGCCACCCCAACTGCTTATGGCAGGGCTATTTCTTGCAGCATGTTTCATATCCCTAAGCGTGGGTACAAGTGTGGGAACTATTGTTGCCTTAGTCCCCATTGCTACGGGCATCGCTCACGAAACCGGGACGTCGCTTCCCATGATTGTTGCAACCGTAGTAGGAGGTGCGTATTTTGGCGATAACCTTTCTTTCATCAGCGACACCACCATTGTTGCCACGCAGACACAAGGTTGCCGATTGAGCGACAAGTTTAGGCTGAATGCCCGTATTGTAGTACCAGCGGCCTTTGTTGTCCTTATAGTCTATGTGCTTCTTGGCCTCGGTATGCATGTGGAGCAGCCAGCAACGCGCATCGACGGGATGTTGGTGTTGCCCTATCTCATAGTCTTCGCGACGGCATTAGTCGGCATGAATGTGATGATGGTACTTGTCCTCGGTATCCTCTCGACGGGTGTTATTGGCATCTTACGAGGCAGTTACCGCTTTTATGAGTGGCTTACGTCGATGGGTGAAGGTATTCTGGGAATGGGCGAACTCATTATCGTTACCCTCATGGCGGCAGGTATGGTGGGTGTCATCCGTCATTTGGGTGGAATCGACTTCATCCTTCAACGCCTTTCACGACGCATTCAAGGCAAGCGTGGGGCAGAACTGAGCATAGCAAGTCTGGTCGTCTTCACCAATTTCTGTACGGCTAACAACACCATTGCCATCCTCACCGTAGGCAATCTGGCCAAAGAGATATCCGAGCGCTTTGGCATCGACCCGCGTCGCACGGCATCGATACTCGACACCTTCTCCTGTTTTGCTCAGGGCATCATTCCCTATGGCGCACAGATGCTTATGGCCAGCAGCTTAGCGATGATCAATCCCATCGAGATTATTCCTTACCTCTATTATCCCTTCGTCATGGGACTGTTCATGCTCATGGCCATTCTCTTCCGATATCCGCGAAAGCTATTGAGTGAGGAACGAAGTGTGTAGAGGGAAGTAATCGGACGGACGTAATCGGACGCGAAGCTACGCTTGCTGTGCAAGAAGTCTGACGCTTGCGTAGCGAAGTCGGAGCAAGAAGAATGATAAAAGCAACGATATGGAACTGATAAAGAAATATTTTACTGGTTTGACGGAACAGCAGTTATCGCAGTTTACCATGCTCGATGCGCTGTATCACGACTGGAATGCCAAGATAAATGTGATATCACGCAAGGACATAGATAACCTTTATGAGCATCATGTGCTTCATTCGTTGGCCATTGCGGAGTACATCAATTTCCGTCCCGGAACTGCGGTGATGGATTTGGGTACTGGCGGTGGTTTCCCCGGAATTCCTTTGGCAATCATGTTCCCTGAGGTGAAGTTCCATCTGGTGGATAGTACAAAGAAGAAGATTCTTGTATGCACGGAAGTGGCTCAGGCATTGGGCCTGAAGAATGTCACCACCCGATGGTGTCGCGCAGAGGAAGAGAAGGGGAAGTTCGATTTCGTTGTCTCCCGTGCCGTTATGCCATTGGCCGACCTTGTGAAGATATGTCGAAAGAACATCTCAAAAGAGATGAAAAATGCCCTGCCGAATGGTCTTATCTGCTTGAAGGGTGGGGAGTTGGAACATGAGGTTTATCCCATGAAGAATGCAGCAGAGATAGTCCCCATCTCCGACTACTTTAGTGAAGAATTCTTCGAAACCAAAAAGGTGGTCTATTTGCCATTATAGAGACCCTTGCCCTAACCCTCCCCCAGGGGAGGGAATAAACACATAATATGGAAAACATGGAGAATTGTAATCACTCCTTCCCCTCGGGGGAGGTGGGGAGAGGGGGCTGGATCAAACGTTTCGTGACCAATCCCATCGGGGAAAACTGCTATCTGGTTTGGGACGATAGTCTCGAATGTGCCATCATCGACTGTGGTTCGCTTGGTGAAGCCCAAGAGAATAAAATCGCTCGTTTCATTGAAGATAATAAACTGCATCCCGTTTTAGCTTTGCAAACGCACATGCATTTCGACCACATCTTTGGTCTCCATTTCCTGCATCGCACCTATGGCTTGCAACCCATGTGTCACACCAGTGAACAACCTGTCTATGACTTCGCTCCGGCGATGTCTCGTAATTTCTTTGGCATAGAGATAGAGTCTCCCCTCGTACCTGTAAAGCAATACCTTTCCGACGGGCAAGAGCTACAGTTCGGACATTCTTCATTTCGTGTCCTCTATACCCCAGGTCACACGCCTGGCGGACTTTGTTTCTACCAACCTGATGCCAAGGCTCTTTTCTCGGGTGATACCCTTTTCCAAGGCAGCATCGGACGAACCGATTTTCCTGGTGGTAGTTTGCAGGCACTTGTCGACGGCATCCGGACAAAAATCCTAACGCTTCCCGATGACGTTACCGTTTATCCCGGTCACGGTCCCTCTACCACTGTCGGTAACGAACGTCAGTATAATCCGTATTTGTAACAAAGTAGCTTAGCTTTGTAAAATCACTTATTAAACTTTATTTTTAGGTACTTCCACTCGAAAATACCTAAACAGTTTGGTATATTTCTCGTTTATTTGTACCTTTGTGACACTTTAATATTATTGTACAAACGAAGATGAGTGTTAAGGACCTCACCAATCAGCTCGAGGCGGCCATACGGGAACTGTCGGATACGGACAGCATGGGTGGCATGTTTCACGAGCATCGCGATGGTGCGCCATTGCCTTCCGGACCTGCTCTGCAGGAGATCGTAGAATTGTGTCGCGCCATACTCTTCCCCGGATTCTATGGTAAATCGAATCTGAACTCCAAGACCCTTCCCTTTCATGTCGGTGTAAACGTAGAGCAACTCTATCAGTTGCTTTCTGAACAGATTATGGCAGGCTTGTGCTTTGTGCAAGGCAAGGACGAGCCCGTATGTCCGATAGAGAAAGGACAGCGTCTGGCGGCAGAGTTTATTGCAAAACTTCCCGATTTGCGCCGTATCTTGGCAACAGATGTAGAGGCCGCTTACAATGGTGACCCTGCTGCCACAAGCCGTGGAGAGGTCATTAGTTGCTATCCTGTCATTAAGGCTGTGTCGAATTATCGTATTGCTCATGAACTGTTCATGCTGGATGTTCCCCTGATTCCGCGCATCATCACGGAGATGGCCCATAGCGAAACGGGTATTGACATCCATCCGGAGGCCCAGATAGGACATCACTTCACAATAGACCATGGGACGGGCGTTGTTATAGGAGCTACTTGCATCATTGGCAATAACGTGAAGTTGTATCAAGGCGTAACCCTTGGGGCTAAAAGTTTCCCTATGGACGAAAACGGTCATCCCATCAAGGGTATACCTCGTCATCCCATTTTGGAAGACGACGTTATCGTTTACAGTAATGCCACGATTCTAGGTCGCATAACGATAGGAAAAGGAACTATTATCGGTGGTAACTTGTGGGTAACCGAGAGCACCAAGCCTGGCGAACATCTTGTACAGGCAAAGAAAAGGAAGAACAACGATGTGAGGCCGGAAGACTGGGGGGGACTGTAAAAGTGTAGAGTGAGGAGTGAAAGGTGAAAAGTGAAGAATTAAGAATTTAATTAATATATGGAATTTGAGATGATTGCCAAGACCTTTCAGGGCTTGGAGAATGTGTTGGCAGAAGAACTGACCCAATTGGGCGCCAACAATATTAAAGTGGGAAACCGCATGGTTTCGTATACGGGCAACCAGGAAATGCTCTATCGTAGCAACTTCTGCCTCCGTACTGCCATTCGTGTCCTGAAACCTATTAAACACTTTCGTGCCAAAAGTGCCGACGAGGTCTATGAGGCAGTGAAAGCTATCGATTGGACACAATACTTGTCGAACGAAACCACATTTGCAGTCGATAGCGTCGTTTATTCGACCGAGTTCCGTCATTCGAAGTTTGTGGCCTATAAAGTCAAGGATGCCATTGTCGACCAGTTCCGCGAGCAGACGGGTAATCGACCCAACATTCGCGTGTCGAACCCCGACATCCAGTTGAACATGCATATTGCCGAATACGATTGTACGTTGAGCCTTGATTCCTCAGGCGAGAGTCTGCATCGTCGCGGTTATCGTCAGGAGGCTGTTGAAGCACCTTTGAACGAGGTGCTGGCAGCTGGTATAATCCTCATGACCGGATGGCATGGTGAAACAGACTTCATCGACCCCATGTGTGGTAGTGGAACTTTTCCCATCGAGGCTGCTCTCATTGCCCGCAATATGTCACCGGGTATTTTCCGTCAAGGTTATGCTTTTGAGAAATGGGCCGATTTCGACCGCGAACTTTTCGAGCAAATCTATAATGACGATTCGCAGGAACGTGAGTTTGCACATCACATCTATGGGTATGACAACAATCGCGCAGCTGTGGCTATTGCAGAACGCAATGTGAAAGCAGCCGGATTGACAGGAGACATTACCATTCAGTTCCAGGACTTTAAGGACTTCACTCAGCCTGCCGAGAAGTCAATCATCATCACTAATCCTCCTTATGGCGAACGTATCAAACCGGAAGACCTTTTGGGTTTGTATAAGATGATAGGTTCACAATTCAAGAAGCAATTCGTGGACAACGAGGCATGGGTGCTCAGCTATCGTGAGGAGTGTTTTGATGCCATTGGCTTGAAGGCTTCTTTGAAAGTTCCCCTTTACAATGGATCGTTAGAGTGTGAACTTAGAAAATACCAAATGTTCTCGGGCCGTTACAACGAAGTGCGTTCGGAAGGTCGAGAAATTAAGAGCGAAGATGACCGCAGGCAGATGGCCGAGAAGCGTAGGTTTAAGGAACGTCGGGCGGTGATGCAACGTCTTGATGAAACGGACGAGGAGTTCGAGAGTCGCATTAGGCGTCCGCGTCGTGAAGACAGGGACGAACGTCCACGCAAGTTTGACCGTGACGAAAAGCCTCGTCGATTCTTCGGCGGCGATCGTCAGGCAGGTGATTATCGTAAAGGCGAAAAAGACTTCCGCCACAAAGGTAGAGACTTTAATAAAGGGAAGGGCAGAAGGTATGAGGACTAAATTGATATTGCTTTTGTCTTTGATGACAAGTATGCTTATGGCACAAAAGACACTAACACTTGAGGATGTGATGTCGGGCGGCAATAATTGGTACAATCTGCAACCTGAAAACAAATACACCCAGTGGTGGGGCAATACCCCTGTGGAGACTACTGCCGAGGAGCTGAAGGAATTGCTTACGGGCAAGAGCATTGTCACCGTTGAGCAATTGAATGAGATTGCCGGGGAAAAGGTGGTCAATAGCGGTCATAATGTCACTTTGCCCTACAAAGGTAAGACCATAGCGCGTTTCCGTCAAGGTTCGAAGCGCATGGAGATAGATTGGAAACAGGGCAAGGTCGTGTGGAGTCAGGTCATTCCTCAGGGTGCTGCCAACCAGGACTTTGACTCTAAGTCGAAGAACTTGGCTTATACGATTAAGGGTAACCTGTATGTGAAGACTGCGGAAGGCGAAGTCCTGCAAGTTAGTAGTGATGGTTCGACTGACGACTCGAACGATATCGTCTATGGTCAGAGTGTTCATCGTGATGAGTTTGGTATTACAAAGGGGACGTTCTGGAGTCCCGATGGTCAGAAGCTAGCCTTCTATCGCATGGACCAAAGCATGGTGGCAGGCTATCCGCAAGTCGACATATCACAACGCATAGCTGCTGTCGCTATGGACAAGTACCCTATGGCAGGCGAAACAAGTCATCAGGTCAAAGTGGGTATATTTGATGTGCAGAGCAAGCAGACTACTTGGCTTAACCTGATAGGAGCTCCTGACGATTATCATACGAATCTTTCTTGGGCGCCCGATGGCAAGTTGCTTTATGTTTTTGAACTCAACCGCGACCAAAACGACATGCAACTGGTAGCATACAATACCACAACCGGAGAACTTGAGAAACGCCTTTTGCAGGAATGTCATGAAAAGTACGTCGAACCCCTGCATGGCCTGTCTTTCCTTCCATGGGACGACACGAAAGCTATTATGCAAAGCCGTCGTGATGGTTACAACCACCTCTATCTTTTAGATGTGAAGACGGGTGAGATTGACCAGCGGACCTATGGTGACTTTGAGGTTCAGCAGTTAGTCGGTTTTAACGAAAAAGACAAGTGCGTGCTTTATTTGAGCAACGCCATAGACCCTCGAACAAGCTGCCTGTATAGTCTCAATCTCGAGAAACCACGTTGTACGCTTATTGGCGTGGGCGAGGGCGTTCATTCAGTATCTCCGAGTGAGGATGGTACGATGGTCATCGACCGCTATTCTACGCCGACTGTTCCTCGCTGTATCGACCTCATTACCACACATTCCGTTCGTGGCCGTTGGCCCAATCGTTCGGTTAATGTGCTCACAGCCAAAGACCCTTGGCAGGAGCAAGGCTATAAAATACCCGAAATCACAAGTGGTAGTATCAAGGCTGCCGATGGCGTTACAGACCTTTATTACAGAATGGTGAAGCCCATCGATTTCGACCCTTCGAAGAAATATCCTACTGTAGTTTATGTCTATGGAGGCCCCCATGCTCACAATGTCGATGCACGCTGGCATTGGTGTCTTCGTGGTTGGGAGGCCTATATGGCTACAAAGGGCTATTTGCTTTTCATCCTCGACAACCGAGGCAGCGAGTGGCGTGGACGTGAGTTTGAGCAGGTAACTTTCCGGCATCTGGGCGAGGAGGAGATGAAGGACCAGATGGAAGGTGTGAAGTTCCTCAAGTCCTTGCCCTTTGTCGATGCCGATCGAATGGGCGTTCATGGCTGGTCGTACGGAGGCTTCATGACCACCAACCTTATGTGCTCCTATCCTGATGTATTTAAGGTGGGCGTGGCAGGTGGTCCTGTCATTGACTGGAAGTATTATGAGGTGATGTATGGTGAGAGATATATGGATACTCCTCAACAGAATCCCGAAGGCTATGAGCGTTGCAGTCTGCTGGGTAAGGCCAAGAACCTGAAGGGGCGTCTGCAAATCATCTTCGGTTATAACGACCCCACCTGTGTGCCGCAACACACGCTTTCCTTCTTGCGTGCTTGTGAGGATGCTGGCACTCAGCCCGACCTCTTCACCTATCCTGGTGACGGCCACAACATGTTTGGTCGTGATCAGGTTCATTTGCATGAACGCATAACACGATATTTTGATGATTTCTTAGCCCCATGAAGATATTACTTTTAGGAAGTGGCGGCCGTGAGCACGCCATTGCTTGGAAACTGGCACAAAGCCAGAAGTTGGAAAAGTTGTATATAGCCCCAGGTAATGCTGGGACAAGTGAGGTGGGAGAGAATGTGGCAATAAAAGCCGATGACTTCCCTGCTATTCGTCAGTTCGTGCTGGACAAGGCCATCGATATGGTTGTCGTAGGTCCGGAAGACCCGTTGGTTAAAGGCATATATGATTATTTCAAAGCCGACGAAAAACTCTGCTCCGTTCCTGTCATAGGCCCATCGAAACAAGGGGCTGTGTTGGAAGGTTCGAAGGACTTCGCCAAGGAATTTATGCAACGCCATAATATCCCGACTGCGCGCCATCAGACATTCGATGGGGAGCATCTGGCAGAAGGTCTAAGTTTCCTCGAGACCATGCCTGCACCCTATGTGCTTAAGGCAGACGGTCTGTGTGCAGGGAAGGGAGTCCTTATTCTTCCAACCTTGGAGGAGGCAAAGCGTGAACTTAAGGAGATGCTTGGTGGCATGTTCGGAACAGCCTCCTCTCGCGTTGTCATCGAAGAGTTCCTAAGCGGTATTGAGTGCTCCGTCTTTGTACTGACGGACGGAAAGGATTACAAGATATTACCCGAGGCCAAAGACTACAAGCGCATTGGTGAAGGCGACACCGGTCTGAACACCGGAGGTATGGGTAGTGTTTCCCCAGTACCTTTTGCCACCAAAGAATGGATGCAGAAGGTGGAGGACCGTATTATCCGCCCCACAGTCGAGGGACTTGCTGCCGAGGGTATCGATTACAAAGGTTTCATCTTCTTTGGCCTGATTAACGTGGACGGCGACCCCAAGGTCATCGAGTACAATTGCCGCATGGGTGATCCAGAGACGGAGACCGTTATGCTTCGCCTCAAGGGCGACCTCGTGGACTTGCTAGAAGGTGTTGCTACACAGACTCTTGGACAAAAGAGTGTCGAGTTCGACCCACGACCCGCCGTATGTGTAATGCTGGTTAGTGGAGGCTATCCTCAAGCCTATCAAAAAGGAAAGCTGATGACGGGCTTTGATGCGGTGGGGGACAGCATCCTCTTCCATGCGGGAACAGCCTTGAAGGACGGTCAGGTTGTGACCAATGGAGGACGCGTGATTGCAGTAAGCAATTATGGTGAAACGCAAGCCGAGGCACTGGAAAAAAGTATGCATGGGGCTGAACAGATAGAGTTTGAAGGAAAATATTATCGTCGCGACATAGGACAGGACCTTGCGTAAACCCAAATTCCATAATCGCATTGGGCGCAGCGTGGTCACGTTGCCCCTGTGTGCAATGCTGGCTATAGGCATGTGGTGGTTGCCACAACGTGCCTTTACGCCCGACCTGATAGTCGGACTTCTGCTGACAGCCTTTACCGCTTATGTGATTTTGGAGACAAACAACACCTATCAAGTCATTCGCGTCCGTTCGCGCATGGTGTCGTCGGTCTGGCTCTTCGGAGCTGGTTGCTTCATTTCCATGCATCCCTTCAGCCCCTCCCTGCTAGCCGCTTTCTGCTTGTCGGTCAGCATCTACTTGCTGTTCCGAACCTACCAGCAATCTCAACCGACTACAGACACCTTCCATGCCTTCCTCCTACTCTCCTTGGGTAGCATCGTTCTTCCACCTGTCCTGTTCCTGGCACCATTCTTCCTATGGTATTTTCTTGTCTTCATGCGTTCCCTGTCGTTTCGCAGTTTCTTGGCGGCGTTCGTGGGACTGGCTCTGCCTTTCTGGTTCTGGATAGGGTGGCTCTTGTGGCAAGAAGACCTCTCGCCCCTGTTTTCGTGGTGGAACGACCTTCTGGCGTATTGCCACATGGGAGTTTTCGGGATGACGGATGCGATTGTGGAGTCTCGTGGTGCCGTGCTTCAGGGACTCCTGGAGAGCATTACACCTGCCGACCTCATCGACAATGCGCCATTCCTCTTGTTGGCATTTTTGACCTTGTGGACGACTTTCTATTACCTGACGAACAGCTATGACGACAAGATTCGTACTCGCATGATGATGTACATCTATCTAATGACGTCGTGGGTCATTCTCCTGTTCGCCCTCTTCACCTTTCAGTTCACTCCTTTCACCCCCCTGCTGTTGCTCAGCTGTACGCCCCTTGTGGCTCACTATTTCACGTTGCGCAACACATGGCTGGCAGCACTTGTTTTCGTGCTCACTCTTGTAGCATTTATCATAATCTTTGTTAATCCATTACCGATTTCGGATTATTTTGAGTATCTTTGCACCTTGAAAATAAGTAAGTGATATATCGCATATGAAACATTTTAGACTGATAGACAACGTGCTGGGTTGGGTGGCCTTCCTCGTAGCCGCGTTTGTCTATTGCTCGACCGTGGAACCCACGGCGAGCTTCTGGGATTGCCCAGAGTTCATAACCACGGCCTATAAGCTGGAAGTGGGACACCCACCAGGCGCACCCTTCTTCATGCTTACGGGCAATCTGTTTACCCAGTTGACCAACGATCCCACCCGTGTGGCCTTGATGATTAACATCATGTCGGCACTCATGTCGGCATTGTGCATCTTGTTCCTGTTCTGGAGCATCTCGCACCTGGCTCGCAAGCTAGTGGGGACCGACGGACAGGTGGTAACCATGGGACAACTGATAGCCGTCGAGGCAAGTGCTATGGTAGGTGCGCTTGTTTACACGTTCTCCGACACGTTCTGGTTTTCAGCCGTAGAAGGTGAGGTGTATGCCTACAGTAGCCTGTTTACGGCATTAGTGTTCTGGCTGATGCTGAAATGGGAAGACCATGCTGACGAACCTCACAGCGACCGCTACCTGGTGCTCATTGCCTACCTCACGGGCCTTTCAATTGGCGTTCACCTGCTGAACCTGCTATGTCTGCCCGCCATCGTGCTGGTGTTCTACTATCGCAAGTTCCCCAATGCCAATCTCAAGGGCTCGCTCATTGCATTGTTGCTTTCGTTCGCCCTTATCGCAGCGGTGCTCTATGGCATAGTCCCAGGTATCGTGAAGGTGGGTGGATGGTTCGAACTGTTGTTCGTCAACGTGCTCGGACTTCCCTTCAACACGGGTCTGATCATCTACATTCTCCTGACCATCACCGCTGTGCTGTGGTCAATCTGGGAGACGCATCGCGACGAGTTGCATCGCGTGCGCATGATTGTGTCCTATGCCCTGAGCATAGGCCTGTTAGGTATTCCTTTCTATGGTTATGGATGGTCGAGTATCGTAATCGGCATCGTTGCCTTGATAGCTTTGATCTTCGTTCTGCAGTATCGTAAGGAGAATGGCTATCTGGTTAGCCCTCGCCTGATGAACACCTCCCTGTTGTGCATGCTCATGATCATGGTTGGCTATTCGTCGTATGCCGTCATAGTAATCCGTTCTACCGCAAACACTCCCATGGATCAGAACTCTCCCGAGGACATCTTCACGTTGGGTTCTTATTTGAGCCGTGAGCAATATGGCGACCGTCCCTTGCTGTATGGACCTGCCTACAATTCACAGGTGGAGATGAAGGTTGAAGGCGACTATTGGGTGCCTGTGTCCACGAAGGGCGCGCCTGTATATCAGCGCAAAGAGAAGGCTACGCCTAACGAGCCAGACCGCTACGAACTCCTGCGCTATAACATCGATTACAAGTACGGGCAGAACATGTTCTTCCCCCGTATGTATAGCGACCGCCACAAGCAGGCTTACGAAGACTGGATGGGAGGCGTGAAGGGACGCATCGTTGAGGCTAATGTTGCCGGTCGTACCCAGCAAATCAAGATGCCAACGATGGGCGAGAATCTTTACTTCTTCCTGTCGTATCAGATGAACTTTATGTACTGGCGCTATTTCATGTGGAATTTTGCTGGTCGACAAAACGACATTCAGGGTAATGGCGAACTGGAGCATGGCAACTGGCTGACGGGTATCAAGTGGTTCGACAACTGGCGTTTGGGAGACCAAAGCAAGTTGCCTACCGAACTGCGTGAGAACAAGGGACGCAACGTCTTCTATGCCTTGCCTCTTCTGTTAGGCCTTTTGGGCTTGTTTTGGCAGGTATATAAAGACCCCTCTAAAAAGTCTCCTCTTGCGGGACAGCAGGGTGGAAACGAAGGCGTGAAGCAGTTCTGGGTTGTCTTCTTCCTCTTCTTCATGACAGGTATTGCCATTGTGGTATATCTGAACCAGACACCCATGCAACCGCGCGAACGAGATTATGCCTATGCAGGTTCGTTCTATGCCTATGCTATTTGGGTAGGACTGGGTGTTGCTGCTTTGGCCGATTGGTTAAGTAAGGTCCTTCGCAATGAAACGATTTCGGCCTTGGTTGCCAGCATTTGCTTGCTCGTCCCCGTGCAGATGGCTAGTCAGACTTGGGACGACCATGACAGAAGCGGACGATACACTTGTCGCGACTTTGGTCAGAACTATCTGCAGAGCCTGCCAAAGGGTGTCAATCCAATTATCTTTACGAATGGCGACAATGATACCTTCCCCTTGTGGTACGCTCAGGAGACAGAGGAATTCCGTACCGATGCCCGCGTTTGCAACCTTTCGTATCTGCAGACCGACTGGTACATCGACCAGATGAAGCGTCCGGCATACGACTCTCCAAGTCTTCCCATTTCGTGGAAGCGCATTCAGTATGTGGCCGGTACGCGTGAGGGCGTTCGTGTCTTTCCCGATGCCATTCAGCAGGTGATGGAATATTATAAGAATGACCCCGAGGCCATGAAGGAAGCTTTGGGCGAGAATCCTTATGAACTCTCAAACATCATCGACCGCTGGATTTTGAATGAAAATCCGGAATTGCAGATTATCCCTACGGATAGCATTGTCATCACCGTCGACAAGGAGGCTGTGAAGCGTAGCGGTATGATGATTGCTGACGACAGCATTCCCGATGTCATGCACATCTCCTTGAAAGGACGCGGTACTGTTTACAAGAGTGAGCTGATGATGTATGAGATGCTTGCCCGTTCGAACTGGGAACGTCCGCTGTATGTTGCTATTACCGTTGGCGAAAGCAATTACGGAGACCTGGGCAAGAACTTCGTTCGTGAAGGCCTTGCAGACCGCATCACTCCCTTCAATACGGAGAAGAGTGGTAAGACACTGGATTCGGAAAAGACGTACGATAACCTGATGAATAAGTTCAAGTTTGGTGGTCTTGACAATCCTGACATCTATCTCGATGAGACGGTTATGCGCATGTGCTATACCCATCGCCGTATTTTCGGTCAACTGGGTCAGCAATTATTGCGCGAAGGTAAGAAGGATAAAGCATTGAAGTTGATGGAGAAGGCCGAAAAGGCTATTCCAGCTTACAATGTTCCGCATGGATGGCAAGGTCGTTCGCTCGATTTGGCACGTACTTGGCTGGCTTTGGGCAAGAACCAGAAAGGCGAAGAGATAGCTTCGTATGTAGCCAAGACCTCATGCGAGTATCTCGATTGGTATATGAGCCTCTCTTCTCGTTACGCCAATGCTTCTTCGTTTGACATCCGCACCAACTTCGTCACCTTGCAAGAGGCTGTGGAGTTGCTCGATGCTGCCAATTCGAAGGAAGCCGAAAAGTATCTGAAGCGTCTGCAGGCTTATTATGCAGCAATGTCTAACGGTGGAGGTCAGTAGCATACCATGCTGATTGAGCAACCTGCACGCTTTGTTCGCTGGCTCTATCCTCATGCCGTTTGGCGTATGGATGTCAGGGAACGAGCCGTTTACCTCACGTTTGACGATGGTCCCATTCCGGAGGCCACACCATGGATTTTGGATGTGCTCGACCAATTCAATGCCAAGGCAACCTTCTTCATGGTTGGTGATAATGCGAATCGCTATCCCGACTTGTTTCAAGAGGTGAAACGCCGAGGGCATGCTATCGGCAATCACACTTATAACCATGTTGGTGGCTTGCGCTGGAGCAGCTGGAAGTATCTCTATAATGTCCATAAGGCAAACGAGATTCTGCAGACCAAGCTATTCCGTCCGCCTCACGGATGGATGCGTGCCGTTCAGTATCGGACCATGCGCATCTTTGGCTATAAGGTGGTGATGTGGGACCTTGTGACGCGTGACTACAGTCGAAGGCTGACGGCAGACGATGTGCTGAATAATGTGAAGCGATATGCGCGTAATGGTTCCATCATAACCTTTCACGATTCGTTGAAAAGCATCGATAAACTGAAAGTAATGCTCCCTGAAGCCTTGCAATGGCTCATGGACCAAGGATATGAGTTCCGCACAATTAAAGAGTGATATAGTAAAAGCCGAGGCCATGCGTCTTGGCTTTTCACATTGCGGATTGGCCCCTGCGGAAGAGGTCGATGAGGCATATATGCATCACTATGAACAATGGCTCTCCGAAGGCAGGCAGGCGGAAATGCATTACATGGAGAATCACCTAGCCTTGCGTCGCGACCCACGTCTGCTCTTGCCGGGAACAAAAACCATAGTTTCCCTGACAATGAGTTACAACCCCGGCGAGAAACCTACGCAACCCGCAATTGCTTGGTATGCTCAGGGTTGTGACTACCACGATGTCATTCGTCAGCGTTTGCAGATTCTGTTGCAAGTGCTGGGAGTGGAAGGCCGTATATGCGTTGATACAGCTCCTGTTATGGAGAAGTATTGGGCTTGGCGTTGTGGACTGGGGTGGATAGGCCGGCACACTCAGCTGGTTGTTCCCCGTGAAGGTAGCGCTCTTTTCCTGGCTGAATTACTCCTGACGCAAGAGGCCGACCGTTACGACACGCCTATGTACTCCCGTCCGTATCATGAAGGATGTGGGCAATGTCGGCGTTGCATCGAATCTTGCCCTACATCAGCTCTTTCGGATGAAGGCATTGATGCCCGTCGTTGTCTGTCGTATCTGACAATTGAGCATCGTGGACCGCTGCCAGATGAGTCGTACCGGCATTTGTCGGAATGCTTTTACGGATGCGACCGCTGTCTGCGTGCTTGTCCACATCTCTCTCATGAGGCAACCCCTGTTGCGGATTTCATTCCCTCTGACGAATTACTTGCTATGTCTCCAGGCGATTGGCTTCAACTTAGTCCCGTGCAGTATCAGTCTCTCTTTCGCGGTTCGGCTGTTAAGCGAGCAAAGTACGAAGGACTGATGCGAAACATTCAAGTTAATAATTTAGTTCACAAATCATTACACGAATCCGACAATTAAGTTGTAACTTTGTACCCGAAATATTAAAGACTTACTAATAACATAATCATAAAGATGAAACATCAGTTGCGTAGTGCCGTTTGTACTGAAGGCAGGCGAATGGCTGGAGCCCGGGCTCTGTGGGTTGCCAATGGAATGAAACGTGAACAGTTCGGTAAGCCCATCATTGCCGTAGTGAATTCATTTACCCAGTTTGTGCCTGGCCACACCCATTTGCATGAGGCTGGTCAGATTGTCAAGGCTGAGATAGAACGGATGGGATGCTATGCGGCTGAGTTTAACACGATTGCCATTGATGATGGTATCGCTATGGGTCACGATGGCATGCTGTATTCCTTGCCCAGTCGCGACATTATTGCCGATTCCGTAGAGTATATGGTTAATGCCCACAAGGCCGATGCCATGATTTGCATTTCCAATTGTGATAAGATAACGCCGGGAATGCTCATGGCGGCTATGCGTCTCAATATTCCTGCCATTTTTGTCAGCGGTGGCCCAATGGAGGCAGGAAAGTACAAGGGCGAGAACCTTGACCTTATCGCAGCTATGGTTAAAGGTGCCGACCCAACCGTTTCCGATGAAGAACTTACAGAAGTAGAGAATCGCGCATGTCCGGGATGCGGCTGTTGTTCGGGTATGTTTACGGCCAATTCCATGAACAACCTGACAGAAGCCATCGGACTTTCACTTCCTGGTAATGGAACGATATTGGCCACTCACAAGAATCGTGTGCGCCTCATGCAGCAAGCGGCTCGCCAGATTGTACAAAATGCTTTGGCTTATTACGAGCAAGGCGACGAAAGCGTGTTGCCTCGTTCCATCGCTACGCGTCAGGCTTTCCTCAATGCGATGACTCTCGATATTGCAATGGGAGGCTCTACGAACACGATACTCCATTTGCTTGCTATTGCTCAGGAAGCAGGTGTTGACTTTAAGATGAGTGACATCGATGCTTTGAGTCGTCGGACGCCTTGCCTTTGCAAACTTGCTCCCAACACCCAAAAGTATTCCGTTCAGGAATGTGGCCGTGCTGGTGGTATGCTGGCTATCTTAGGTGAGTTGGCTAAGGGCGGTCTCGTGGACACCTCTGTGAAAAGGGTCAATTGTGCCACACTTGGTGAAGACATCTGTCGCTACGCGATAATTAATAATGAAGAATTAAGAATGACGGTCGATGGCGGCCTTTCGCCTTGGGACATCTATACCAGCGCGCCTGCAGGCCGTTTCTGCAATCAATTAGGCGCACAGGAAACCTATTATGAGAGCCTTGACACCGATCGTGCAGACGGTTGCATCCGTGACATTGAACACGCCTATACCAAGGATGGCGGTTTGGCAGTGCTCTTCGGTAATATTGCCCAGGACGGTTGTGTGGTGAAGACGGCAGGCGTTGATCCCTCAATCTGGCACTTTGAAGGACCGGCAGTCGTGTTCGATAGTCAGGAAGATGCCTGTGAGGGCATTCTCAGTGGTCGGGTTCATAAGGGTGACTGTGTAGTCATCACGCACGAAGGACCCAAGGGAGGTCCTGGTATGCAGGAGATGCTTTACCCCACGTCGTACATCAAGTCGATGCACATGGGCAAGGAGTGTGCGCTCATTACCGATGGCCGTTTCTCGGGTGGCACAAGTGGCTTGAGCGTTGGACACATTTCTCCCGAAGCCGCAAGCGGTGGCAGTATCGGAAAGATTAAGGATGGTGACATCATTGTCATCGACATTCCGTCTCGCAGCATCAATGTTAAGCTTAGTGACGAGGAACTTGCCGCTCGCCCCATGCAGCCCTTGCGTCGCAATCGAGTGGTAAGCAAGTCCCTCCGTGCTTATGCGCAAAGCGTGAGCTCGGCAGACAAAGGTGCTGTTCGCCTCATCGACTGATTGCGTTGAATCGCAAAAGTTCGAAAAAACAGATTCGATATTTTGCGAATTTGAAAACTATTGCATACCTTTGCAGGAGTAAATGAATGCAGTATGGTTGTAACCTTCAATGAGGACTATCTGGAGAACCTTTATACAAAGGGGCAGACAGGACTGAAGAAATTCAAGTTCCAGCCTCAGGTCGTCAGGGGGTATCAGAAGGCTGTCAAGATATTGATTCAGGCAAGTCGCATAGAGGATTTGTTCCCGTTCAAGTCGCTTCATTTCGAGGCATTACATGGCGATAAAGATGGGCGCTTTTCAGTAAGGGCTAACGATCAGTACCGCGTGGAATTCACGGTAGAGCAGACGACAGACGAACCTGTTATTACCATCTGCAACATTATGGAATTGTCGAATCATTACAAGTAAAGGAGACGCAGTATGATTACAATTAATAACATTGCTTCGAATAGAATTGCAAACAACATGGTTTCGTCGGAATTGATACATCCGGGCGAGATGATTAAGGATGAAATCGTGGCTCGTGGACTGACGCAGAAGGAACTGGCTCAGCAGATGGGAGTCTCGTACACCGTGTTCAATGAGGTGTTGAACGGCAAGCGTCCCGTCACAACGGAGTATGCCCTTCTGCTCGAAGCCGCGCTGGGGATAGATGCAAACATCTGGATAGGTCTTCAGACATCGTATAACATACAAAGAGCAAAAAGCAACCGCACTTTCATGCAGCGTTTGGAAAAAGTCCGCAAATATGCAGCGATATTCTAAAGCATTTCGCAAAATAAAGAACAGACAAAGGTGCTGTTCGCCTCATCGACTGATTGCGTGGTCAAATCCTTAAAATAGCGCTTTTCCACCCCCCTTCGAATCTCTTTTCCATGGGTCGGGGATGACAGATATCGGCAGATGTCCTTTATTTACGGACTTCTGCCGATGTTTCTTTGTATGTATTTTTCCATGGGGTAAGTGATACAAGCAAAGATAAAAACACCTAACTTTGCAGCAGGAAATGATAAAAACACATGAAGAACGCTCGTTTTCTGCTATTGTTGTTCACGCTGATGTTCCTCGTCAGTTGCAGGGAAGCCACGAAGGAGACAGCCCTGATGCTCTATGAGCAAGCCCTTGAGGCGAACGCTCACGACAGCATCCGCCAGAGCGAGCAATTGCTTCATCGTGCCATTCGGACGGCAAAGGCGGAAGGCGACCACCACACGCTCTATCTCTCCCAGTTGCAACTGGCCCAGTCGCTCTCGTGGGGCAATGCTGATGCTGCACTCGATATGGTTCGTCAGGCGCTCGACACCTACAAGCAGCACCCCGACAAAGCGCGCAACCACATCATCATCCTCGACTACATAGCCACATACGCGTCGCAACGCGCA
This sequence comes from uncultured Bacteroidales bacterium, assembly GCA_902801325.1. Lineage (GTDB taxonomy): Bacteria > Bacteroidota > Bacteroidia > Bacteroidales > Bacteroidaceae > Physcousia. Next base: position 225,167 of record CADCHQ010000010.1, read on the forward strand.
TATAATAATGATACCAGTTTCGACGAAGCTTTGCGTTACGCACAGGAGGCTCACCGCCTGTCGAAAGCCGAAGGCGACAGCACTCTCGTCAGTCAGACGCTGACCACGCTGGCCAACATCTACTGGGCAATGGAACAATTCCCTCAGGCTCTCACCCATGCACGCGAAGCCACCCGTCTGGCTCCCCCTGACCTCCTGCTTGGAGCACAGCAAGTGCTGGGGCGTTGTCTGGTGAGTTGCGACTCCCTTAGCGAGGCCGAGAACGTGTATCGCAGCATGGATTATGGCGACGACATTCAGGCAGCCTACATTGTGGAGAGCAACCTGGCAAAACTGGCTCTTCGCCGCAACGATGCCGAAGCCGCTGAGACGGCCATCGACGAAGCCTTCGAACGAGCCGAGACGCTCTATTTCAAGGCTCTCGGTCAGAAAGACGACTATTACCAAGCCTCGCTTCGGCAGGACAGGGAGAACGAGCGTCTGCGCTATCGTCAACGCCTGCAGGGCATCCTGCTCGCAGGCGGTCTGCTGCTGCTCATCGCTTTGGCGGTTGTAGTCCGCAGGGAGATAGTGTCGCGTAGGCGCGAAAAGGCATTCCTTCGTCAGGAAGTAGAGACCCAGCGCGAACAACTGCGCCAGCGCGATGCTTCCGTCGATTTTCTGAAGGGCATCATCTACCAGCGCTCCGAGGTCGTGCAGAAGCTCTCTACCCATCCCGACCGCCACATCGTGCTCACCGACAAGGAATGGGAGGAGGTGGAGCACATGCTCGACATCATCGACAACGGCCGTCTTACCCGTCTGCGAGAGGAATACCCCGATATGAAGGAAGAAGACGTGCAACTCTGTATCCTTACTCGTTTGCAACTTACCAACCGCACCATCGGCAACGTCTATGCCATCAGCATCTCTGCCGTGCAGCACCGCAAGCTGAGACTGAAGAAAGAGGTCTTTGGGGAGAACGATCCCGACATCACACTCGAACAGGTACTGGAAAAGATATAAACGATAAAAATATACAACTATGAAGCGACTAATTACACTTTTCATTGCACTTGCTTTGGTGGGCATAGTGCAGGCAGAGGAAACTACCCTGCAAGGAACCGTCATTGACCAAGACGGAAACCCTATTGAGAGGGCTATTGTTTCGGGTTCAGAACAATATTTGAATGATTCTATTAATACAGTTGAAACAACAACTGACTCAAATGGTAGGTTCAGTTTGCAAATGGAATGGCCCGACTGGATTGATGTTAAAGCAGACGGATATGCGCCATTCAAAACAGATTTGTATTATAATTTAAAGAACAACAAAATCATCGTTCTTTACAATGCCGTAGACTATAAAGCCGGAGAAATGAGTTCAATCGTTCTTCCCATTACGCCAGACAAGGAACTTGGTCGGTATTTCAGATACGACCGAATAGAGGAGAAACGGGATTTGGTCTTCGAACGGGAATTCAATCCTCAGCCTAACACTCCCTATATTTTCATCCCTTATCAAGACGTGCATATTGACCTGACAGGGATGGACTTTTCTGCAGAAATCAATAATATCGAAGACACGTATGGAGTTAGTTTCATTGGTTCTTATTCCAGCATAGCTCCATTGCTTATGGACAACTATGAATATTGGTCAATAGGAAACGATGGTGCAGATACATACAATGAGATGAGTGACAGAGACACCGTTTTCTGCTTACCCAAAGCCATGCACGCTACATTGCTACTTAATTTTGCTTATTTACGAGCAAATAATCAACTAATTAATAACGGATTTCCTGAAATTGTTCTCCACGACCCCGATGAGGAAAACGAGTATCCTACAATTGTTTCATCATATAATGAATACTATCGTCAAAGACTAGGTAATAATGCAGAATGGTTTTTTGAAGAAATTCCCTATCCGAAGCAATGTTTGAAGCACTGGGAGATGTATTATCATATGCGTTATGGAGGTTCCCCCAAATGGTCATATTATATAGAGGATGGTGATAGCGTAATTGACAACACCAGTTATACCCCTGTTACAATCTCAGGAGACACTCTATTATATCGCCAAGATGGAAATAAAGTTTTCTTTAAACCAAAAGATTATAGCCCAAAAGAAGAGATCCTAGTTTTAGATTATGGATTAAATCCTGGAGACGAATTTTATACATACGAAGGCAAAATCTTTCTTGTTACGAAAGTGGAATATGCTATCGAGGAGAATGTAGAAGCATCAGAAAATGGTCTAAAATATTGGAAGTATCAAGATTACGCCCACTTCTATGGGAAAAGACCCCCTAAAATCATACACCTAAAAAACGAGAAAAATGGAGAAGAAGATATCTGGATAGAAGGATTTGGGTCTTTAAACTGGGGGATAATGCCTATAGAAATTAGTTATTATCTTGACTATGCCGTATCCGATTTTCCTGATATTGGGCCTGTTGCCTCACATACTGCTATGGCATCAGATCTTTTCTCAGGTGTATGGCCTACATATAATAATGAGCATTACAAACGCGTAAGATTTGAGCCAGAAGATCTTGATATGAGTCGTTATTATGAAGAAAACAAAAGTACAGGTATAGAATGGGAAGATTACATTAAGCAACAATTCCCCTGGACATTTTCATTCAATGATGACACACTCTGCGTAACTGGAGTTATGGAATTGAATTGTCTCCCAACTTATGGCGAGTGCATTATTAATGGGGACTACATTGATGTTTCCATTATTCAATATGACGAGGGACTACTGGATCAACCTGACTGCCTGTATGAACGCTATGTTAACATAAAATTTCCGAACTTCAAATCTGGTGTATATAAAATTGGTTTAAAAAACATGGAACACCAAATTGTAACATGCGGAACCGATGATTATATACCATATGTGGCCGAAAACAAAGAATGGAAACTGGGATACCGAATGCATTCGACAAAAGGAATAGAAGAAATTTATACTTATTATTTCTCGGGTGACACCATTATTAATCCAACGGATAAACATATTTATAAGAAATGGATGCGACAAACTACAAATAAGGACTGTCGACAAACTGAATATATTGGAGCAATATACGAGGATGAAAAAAAGGTATATCAATTTATGCCAGAGCAAAACGAAGCCGTGTTAATCTTTGATTTCGCATCGAATGTGGGCGATACAATTGAAGTATATAATAAAGGTTCGCAGGAAATAGAAACATGTATAATTCGAGACAAATATAGGGAGCCACACAACTATGAAGGTATCCCTGAATTCCGATTAGTATCAGTAGAATTCCCTGAATATTTTTGGAATTGGGTAGAAGGGCTTGGCGCAGTAAATTATTGGCCTGACAAAAATAGCCGGAGTATATGGTTTGGTGAATATCTTCTTATGAGTTGTATTCAAGGGAATGATACACTATATTATAGGCCAGACTTAACTGAAGACATTTCAGAATACTGGGACGAGGATGGGGAAGTTAAGAAGCAGAAGATTGACTTCACCCACGTCATTAAGACCAAGCCGACGAGCCCTCGCGTGGCAGCAAACATCAGTCTGGTAGAGGGCGAATACAGCAACGCCGTGCTGAACATCGACTTTGAGGGAATGAATGGCCGATACAAGATCAACGTCCGCAAGGACGGCGAACAGCAGGACCGCTTCAGCGCCAATCAAGAGACGCACAACCTGCAGTCGCTTGATGTCAACCTCGCCGGCTATCCCGATGGTGACTACACCGTCGTCGTGGAGAATGACGGCGAATCGTTCACCGCCCACTTTGCCCTGCCGCTCGATGGGACAGGAATCGAGTCAATTCATAATTCAAAATTCAAGATTGACAATAATGCTCCTGTCTATGATTTAAGCGGACGGCAAGTCTCTGCGTCCTCAGCCCCGAAGGGAATATACATTCAAGGAAATAAAAAGATAATTAAGCAATAACGTGATGAAAAAGACATTAGCAACATTATTACTGCTGTGCGCTGTGTGCGTGAGCAGTTGGGGACAAGAGAGGAGCGATGCGTTCTTCTCTGGAAAGAAGAGTAGTGACAAAGTGAGCCTTGGCATTCGTGGCGGACTGAACCTGTCGCAACTGGCTACGGTGATGGACGAGGGAACAACACGCGAGGGGCGGTTCGCAGGATTCCACGCAGGAGTGTCGCTGGAAGTGCCCATCGTGGAGAGCCTGGGATTTGAGACAGGACTCTATTTCGTGCAGAAGGCCATACGGGAGAAGACTCGTGATATAGGTCTGATAGATATTGAGGGACACGAACTTTGGGCCGACAAGGGCGAACTGACAACAAAGGGAACGCCCTGCTATCTGGAGATTCCCTTGCTTGCTGCCTATCGACACAACTTCCGCAAGGTGCAACTGACAGTGAACACTGGCCCATATCTGGCATACGGCATTTGCGGAAAGCTGAAGATGACACACGAAGACCACAACGGAACAACGACCTCAGAACAGGAATACGACTGGTTTGGCGACGAGGATGCTGAAGGAAGTGCCCAAGTGAAGCGCTTCGACATGGGTTGGCATCTGGGCGCAGGACTGAAGTTCAAGGGTAGCATTTATCTGGGCTACTCTTACGAGGCTGGCCTTGTTAATATTGGTCGAACCGACGACTATAGCACCAAGACACGCAGCCATGCCATAAGTCTAGGCTTTGCATTCTAAAACACATTAGAGCTATGAAAAAATACATCTTTATCCTATTAGCCGCCCTGACTTTCGTGGCTTGCAGCGAAGATGAAGTAAAGCCTGTCATCGTGGAGAGCGACATCGTGGGATTTGTTACCGATGCGCAAGACACGACACTTACTGCATCAACCCAGATTCTTGAAATTATTTTTTCTCCGGCGGAAAAATACAAAGAAATCTTAGCCGACGCCGAGTGGAATATTCAAGATATATATTTGTGGAACAATGGAATCGGAGGATATGACTTCTCTACAAATCTTGCAGAATCTGAACCCAACTGGATAAAAGTCAGAAAAGTCCATCAGGGAGGCAAAACAATTCTTCAAGTTGCAATTGAGAAGAACGAAAGTACAGAAAAAAGGGGTATCTCCGTTTGCATAGGCCAAAAAGTTCATAACGTAAACTATATTGGCGTTGCCAAAATTATGCAGAAAGCATGTGAATAAGATTAAATAAGTTCTTCAAAATAAAAAGATAAGTAAACAATAACATTATGAAAAAGTACACCATTGAGTGGAAGTCCGAACAATAACTAACAACAAAAAAAACCGAGAGCCCACGAGGGTTCTCGGTTCTTTGTTTAGAGATTCACAGTATAGCAACTACCCCCTCACGTGGAAAACTGTAATCTGTACACATTGTACACATCTTGTTGAACTACCCCTCACGTGGAAAACTGTACACTGTACACATTGTACTCATTCCAGGCAGGGGAGGGAGTACGAGAGTCTTAGGACTTATTGCAACCCCTTTATTATAATAACAACGGAGCGAGAAGAACACACCAACTTGCAGGGATAAACCATTCGCGAAAATGTGTACAATGTGTACAGATTACAGTTATTTTTGTGTACCCCACCCCTTGGAAGTGAAGAGTGAAATGTGTACAATGTGTACAGATTACAGTTTTTTGTGTGTACCCCACCTCTTGGAAGTGAGGAGTGAAATGTGTACAATGTATACAGTTTACAGTTATTTTTTGTGTACCCCACCTCTAGGAAGTGAGGAGCGAAATGTGTACAATGTGTACAGATTACAGTTTTTTTTCTGTACCCCACCTCTAGGAAGTGAGGAGTGAAATGTGTACAATGTGTACAGATTACAGTTATTTTCGTGACCCCTATTGGAGGCAGAGAGTGAGAGAAAGAATTATTATGTATAATAATTCTTTATAATAATATATATAATTATATATAATTTGTTGATATATAATACTATATAATAATATATATAATAAATATGTAAATAATATTTACTCTCCCC
>CADCHQ010000011.1 GCA_902801325.1 uncultured Bacteroidales bacterium
AAGCTTGATTCATGCTGCCCCTCGACTTGCATGTGTTAAGCCTGTAGCTAGCGTTCATCCTGAGCCAGGATCAAACTCTTCATTGTACTATCTTTTTTTTATTTTCTTCTTGCAAAGAAAAGGAAAGCGCACACCTAAGTTTGACCTCGGCACTATTGGACTCGTTTATCGCATTCAGAATCGACGGTTCGATTCTCATTTCTTGTACTACTTCTTGTCTATGGAAATATGTCAATGAACTATTTTAATCAGCGTCTTTTCCCGAGACGCGAGTGCAAAGGTACGGCGACTTTTTGAACTGACAAAATATTTTAGAGACTTTTTTCACAAAAATCGTAAAATTTATCCAATGCCTTGCTCAAAATGGCCCTCGGACATGCTAAATTGATGCGCATATAGGTACTTCCGGTTGGATTATAAGCCTGCCCATTAGTGAACCAAACGTGTGCTTCCTTGCGTAATTTTTCCTCCAATTCGACGGATGTCATACCCAATGCTGAGCAATCGACCCAAGCAAGATATGTACCCTCAGAACGTGTTACACGGATTTGTGGCAGATGTTTTTCGAGGAACTCACACAAATATTGATAGTTTCCATAAACATATTGCATTAATTGTTCGAGCCACTCCTCCCCTTCCGGAGTATATGCTGCTTGCAAGGCTACTACACCAAAAGGATTCACATCGCAAGTTTCGTTTATATTTATACCTTTATCTATTAACGTACGTACGCGCGCGTCAGGAACAGTGATGTTTGCACACTGCAATCCAGCAATGTTGAAGCTTTTGCTCGACGAAGTACAAACTGCAGCATTCTGAGCAAATTCGGGTTTTATACTAGCGAAAGGAGTATAGTGATAGCCTGGCATAACAAGTTCGTTGTGAATTTCATCACTAATCACAAAGACGTTGTGCTTCAGACAAATATCACCCAAGCGAGTCAGTTCTTCCTTTGTCCAAACACGGCCCACTGGATTATGAGGATTGCAAAGTAAGAAGACTTTTACGTCTTCATTAACGATTTTACGCTCAAAATCTTCAAAATCGATTTGAAAATATTGGTCCTTGCATACAAGCGGATTCTCGACCAGCACATTCTGGGCATTGCGAAGGAGTGAAAAGAAGCAATTGTAAACAGGTGTCTGCATGATCACTTTATCGCCCGGCTTTGTAATGCTTTGAAGGATAGCAGCTATAGCTGGGATGACACCAGTGGTGTAAAGTATGTGTTCACGCTCCATTTTCCATCCGTGTCGACGGCTAAACCAGTTGATAACCGACTCGTAATACGATTCAGGCACTTCTACATATCCAAAGATTCCATGATCGAGTCGTTTTTGTAAAGCCTCTTGAATACATGGGGCCGCGCGGAAATCCATATCGGCCACCCAAAGTGGAAGCATTTCAGGATCGTCACACCTATCCCACTTGACGCAACTGGTTCCACGTCGCGGGATAATTTCATCAAAGTTGTATTTCATGATATTTAAAGATTGAATATTGGTTAAAGTACTTCTATTTTGCAATTGGCCGGAGCCTTCTGATTTGGGTCGATAATGATCTCACCAACCTTCCCACGCACAACAATATGTCCGCTTGTGGGATTCTTAATACTATGAACAGGACCATTAATGGTTGCCTGAATGGTGCTATACTCAAAGGCGAGGTTGGCATCTTCGCCCATTGTACAATCCTCCATAATGAGGTTCTCACAATAGCAAAGCGGTTGTTCGCCAGTTATTCGGCAACGCACGAGTCTCAAGTTCTTGGAATACCAACCCATGTATTCACCATTGATTTCCGAATCGTAAATGGTAACATTCTCTGATTCCCAGAAAGCATCCTTGGTGTTAAGGAGAGCATTATGAATCTCCACATTTTTACTATACTGGAAGGAATAGTTGCCTTCTTGATGGTAACGGTCTATATACACATTATTGGTATGCATAAACAGATAATCAGCCTGCTCAATTCGACAATCTTCAATATGCACCTGGTCGCAGTCCCACAACGTCTCCAACGCATTAGTGAAGACGCAGTCCTTAAGACGTATGCCAGACATACGGCGAAACATCTTCGGAGCCTCAACACGACAATTCGTAAGCTGTCCATCGCGGCTGTACCAAAGTGACGAGCGTGCACTCTCGGCAAAAAAGCAATCCGTAACACGGAATCCGCGGCATTCCCAAAACACATACTTTCCTTCGAAGCGGCATTGCTCTGCTTCAATATCATGCGTTTCCTTAATGGAGGATTCGCCCAAATGGATAGTCACATTCTCCAATCGCAAATCGTGTTCACGATAGAGAGGACGCTCACCGCCAAATTCTTCATTTCTTATTACCTTCATATACTTTTATTTTTTTCATTTTTAGGCGCACGAGGAATATTAATCCACGTACAGTAAGTTCAATGGCCATAGCTAGCCATACACCTTTGAGCCCCATTGTTTGGGCCAATACATAAGCCAAGGGTATGCGTAAGAGCCATATCGTGCCTAGGTTCATAATGCAAGGAACAAGTGTATCACCCAAACCCATAAAGACACCGTATACAACTATTGAAGCAGCATACATGGGTTCGGCAAAAGCCTCTATGCGCAAAGCCATAATGCCTTGGGCTTGTACCATCAAGTCTGGCGTCATCATACTCATGAGCAAAGGTGCTGCCAAGAACATTACGACACCCAGAAGAGTCATCACTCCCATTCCCAATCCTACCGTCAATCGCGAGAAAGAACGAATCAAATCACCTCTCTTAGCACCATAACTTTGTCCTATCAATGTTGTTGCAGCATCACCTATTCCATAGCCAGGCATATAGCATAGACTTTCGACCACGATTCCAATGGTGTTTGCAGCAATGGCCACTGCACCCAGGGGAGCCACAATCATGGTGCTTACAATCTGAGCAGCACAGAAGACCACATGTTCGACCGCCATAGGTAGACCGATCTTTAGGCTTCGCCGTATAATTGGAATCTGGAATTTGAAATTTGAGAAAGGCTCTCCTTTCAGTCGAAGTTCAGGACTTTTGGTAATGAGATAGGAGAAGGAGCAAATGGTGGTGACGACTGCCGCAATGGTAGTGGCAAGAGCAGCGCCGACAACGCCCCAAATGGGGATGAGGAGGAGATTGAAGACAACGTCGAGCACACACATGAGCACGCCCAATGCCATTGGGGTTTTCATGTTTCCGCTGCTGCGAAGCATACCGTTGGAAAGGAATAGCAGTTGCATGACTGGCACTGTGAGACTCCACACAAGGAAATATTTTGATGAGAGTGCCGCCACTTCTGGTGTTCCACCAAGGAAACGTGGCCACCACGAATGGATGCTGACGCAAAAAAAAGAAATAAGTAACCCCAACGACATACAAACCATAATGGCTTGACGTAGAACATTACGAGCCCCATCATTCTCCTTTGCCCCGATGTGATGAGCTACCAGCACACTGAAACCGGCTCCTATTGACGCAGAAAGTCCGCCGAATAGCCAACAAGTGGTGGAAACCAAACCTATCGAGGCAGTGGCGTTTGCACCCAACTGCCCCACCATCATCGTGTCGATGTACTGCATGATGATGGTACTCAGTTGCCCTAAAATAGCGGGCAGACTAAGCCACAGCACGAGCGAGAGTTTATCCCTGCCCGTCATCATCCCACCATCGCGGACTTTCGACAACAGAACTTGTTTCTTCGACATAACTATGCTGAAAGCAAGTGCAAAGATAATGAATAATTCATAATGCACAATTCATAATTCATAACTTTCAATTATCAACTTACAATTTTCATGGATATTGCCATGTTGTCACAAAATACGACAAACTTGCAACGAATCATGCTTTTGCCTCGTTTTTGTAAGTCTTTGGATAGAAACAATTAAAAAGAAAGGAGACAAAACTATGAATCTGAACAAATTCACCATCAAAGCCCAAGAAGCTGTACAAGAGGCCGTTAGGCGTGTACAACTGCAAGGGCAACAGAACATCGAACCCGAGCATCTGCTCGCCGGTGTGCTGAAGGTAGGCGAGCAAGTGACTCAGTTCGTCTTCCGCAAACTTGGCGTCAATCCCACGCTTGTTCAACAAGCTACCGACGCCCAGATTGGTAGTCTTCCGCGTGTATCAGGTGGCGAACCATACCTGAGCCGTGAGGCAAACGATGTGCTTACGAAGGCTGAGGAAATGGCCCAACAGCAAGGCGACGAGTTTGTAAGCATCGAACACCTGCTGCAAGCCATACTTGCAGTCAACACTACAGCCTCGAAGATATTGAAAGACGCAGGTGTGACGGAAAAGGAACTCTCTGCCGCCATACGCGAACTGCGTGGTGGCCAGCGTGTTACCTCACAATCGAGTGAGGATACCTATCAAAGTCTGTCGAAGTATGCCAAAAACTTGGTCGACGAGGCTCGTGCAGGTCGTCTTGACCCCGTCATTGGGCGTGACGATGAAATCCGTCGCGTATTGCAAATTCTAAGCCGACGTACTAAGAACAACCCTATTTTGATTGGCGAACCAGGTACAGGTAAGACTGCCATCGTTGAGGGTTTGGCTCACCGAATCCTGCGTGGAGACGTTCCTGAGAACCTGCGAGACAAGCAACTCTATTCGCTCGACATGGGTGCACTTATTGCAGGTGCCAAGTACAAGGGCGAGTTCGAGGAACGACTAAAGTCCGTTGTCAATGAAGTAACCAAAAGTGAGGGACAGATTATCCTTTTCATCGATGAAATCCACACACTTGTAGGTGCCGGAAAGAGCGAAGGTGCAATGGATGCTGCCAACATTCTTAAACCTGCATTGGCACGAGGTGAATTGCGTTCGATAGGAGCAACCACACTCGACGAATACCAAAAATACTTCGAGAAGGACAAGGCTCTCGAACGTCGTTTCCAAAGCGTTATGGTCGATGAACCCGATGTCCCCTCCAGCATCAGCATTCTGCGAGGACTGAAGGAACGCTATGAGAACCACCACAAAGTGCGTATTCAGGATGATGCCATCATTGCTGCCGTCACCCTCTCCCATCGTTACATTTCCGACCGATTCCTGCCTGATAAGGCCATCGACCTTATGGACGAGGCTGCAGCTAAGCTTCGAATGGAACGTGATTCCGTTCCTGAGGAACTGGATGAAATAACTCGTCGACTGAAACAGCTCGAAATCGAGCGCGAAGCCATCAAACGCGAGAACGACCAGCCCAAACTGGAACAACTCGAGAAAGAGATTGCCAACCTGAAGGAACAGGAAAGCCAATTCCGCAGCAAGTGGCAGGGAGAGAAGGAACTGCTCAATAAGATACAGCAGAACAAGCAGCAGATTGAACAACTGAAGTTTGAAGCCGACCGAGCCGAACGCAGCGGCGACTATGCTCGCGTAGCCGAAATTCGCTATGGCAAGCTGCAGGCTCTGGAAGCCGAGATTGAGCAAGTGAAGGCTCAATTGCGCGAAGCCCAGGGAACCGAAGCCATGGTGAAAGAGGAAGTTACTCCCGACGACATTGCCGACGTAGTAAGCCGTTGGACTGGCATTCCTGTCTCGAAGATGATGCAAAGCGAGCGCGACAAGTTGCTCCATCTCGAGGAAGAACTGCACAAGCGCGTCATCGGTCAGGATGAAGCCATCACAGCCGTATCGGATGCCGTACGCCGCAGTCGTGCAGGCTTGCAAGACCCCAAACGCCCCATCGGTTCCTTCATCTTCCTGGGCACCACTGGCGTGGGTAAGACCGAACTTGCCCGTGCCCTCGCCGAATACCTCTTCGATGACGAACAAATGATGACTCGAATCGATATGTCGGAATATCAGGAAAAGTTCAGCGTCTCGCGACTCATTGGTGCACCTCCAGGATATGTAGGTTACGACGAAGGTGGACAACTGACTGAAGCTGTTCGACGGAAGCCTTACTCTGTTGTTCTCTTCGATGAGATAGAGAAGGCCCACCCCGATGTCTTCAACACCTTGCTTCAGGTTCTCGATGATGGCCGACTCACTGACTCGAAAGGTCGCACGGTAAACTTCAAAAACACCATCATCATCATGACCTCGAACCTGAAGCGCGAACAGTTGCGAACGGCCATGCGACCTGAGTTCCTGAACCGAATCGACGAAATCATCACCTTCCAGCCGTTGAAGGAGGACGAAATCAGACAGGTGGTTCAACTGCAACTCAGCAACATCCAGAAGATGCTTGACCAGAATGACATTAAGCTCGACGTCACATCGCAAGCCGTTGACTTCCTTGCTCGCGAGGGCTACGACCCCGACTTTGGCGCACGACCTGTCAAACGAGCCATTCAGCGTTTCCTGCTCAACGACCTCTCGAAAGCCCTCTTGGGTACGGGCATCGACAAGACACGCCCCATCACCGTGGAGGTCGAAGGCGACCACCTCACCTTCCACAACTAACCCCCCATTTGAATGTATCGAAGCCCCTTCTGCGTCCAGAGGGGGCTTCTTTGTTTCCCCCATTTTCTAATACTATACAGAGATACGAGTAAGCGAGAGCAGAACAAATAAAGAATTTATTTTTATGCCGAGCGTGAGTATCTTCGTTCTCTAGAACAAAGATACGAAAAAAAGGCGGGAGCGCCAAATCTGAAGGGCGGATAAGGGCCTTCATGCGAAAGAAAAATAAAAAACCATTTCAATCACTTGTGTATTAAACAATTAGAGGTTCCCCCACGCCTAAACGCTTGTAATAGCGCATTTGCGCATTGCGCATTGCGCACAATTTTCTGCACGACGTTTTATGCGCACAATATGATTACAACCTATTATTATATTATTTATATTATATATTATAATTTATTATAATATATAATATAGCATATTCGTAGCACCTCGTCTGAATATAGATTTTACGATTCTGTGCGCAATGCGCAATGCGCTAAATCCAATCCTCCAAACACAGCTCCTTCGAAAAGCGGAAATACACTTAATATATTGTATATCAACCTATTATGAATTATTCTCCAAAAAAAACTTTCGTCCCAAGCCCGTCAGCGGGGTCGGGAAATTGCGCAGATGAACTATTTTTCGTAACTTTACATTGTGAAAGTTCACCGTGCGAGCATTGGCTGCGCCTCGGCATAGAGAGGTTCGAACAAGCGTTTGAAGCGCGCCAGACATATGTTCAAGAGCCCGAAGACCTATGCCCTCCCCCATGAACGAGAAAAGGGCCCCTCGTGAGAGGAAACCCTTTCCGAAATGAATGTAAGATTGCCCACAGGGCGCTGCAATCACTTTATCGCGCGCACGATATAAGTAAAGTTGTAGTCCTGATAAGGCATCTGATATTCTGGACGAGGCCAAGCACCCCAACTGGTAACGCATCCGAGGCCGAACTGGCGGGCCTGAACCTGCACGACGGTGAAGGGACGTGGAGTGAGGTCGCCGCTGTGACTCTGATGAGCATCTTTGCGAGGACCGTCGTCGAGGTCTTCGGGCAGGTAGTTCAGTGCGCTAGCTTCCATGTTGCCCATAGCTGCGAAGCACAGACCATGACCAGCCTTGTCAAGCATCTGCCAGTATCGAACGTCGGTCTTGTTACCACTCTCCTGCGGACGGACATAGCCCCAATACTGGTCGGCAACCTGCTGAGTGTAAACGCCCAGCTTCTGGCCGTTGTTGCGGTCAATGTAGTTCTCCTGAGGACCACGTCCATAGAACTTGACGGTCTCATATTGCCCTGGCATTACCCACTGCATGCCGAAGCGGAAAAGTTGTGGTCTCTGGTCGCCCTGCTGGCCTTGTCTTCTTCCTTCGCGACGAGGCTCTTCCGTACGTTGCTCAGCCTGTTCGTTGACGTCGAGATTCTGGTTCACGACGAGTGTTCCATTGGCGGCCAAGGTGTAAGTAAGGGTCAGACGAGCATCTAAGCGTTGAAGCTGATATACAGCCGTAACTGTGCGAGCTGAAGCATCACCAGAAAGACCAATGCGCAGGAGGCGTTTTTCGGGGTTCTTCCACTCACGGAAGCGGTTTTGCAGACCTGCTCCGTAGTCATTGTCTGTTGGTGCACGCCAGAAGTTTGGCGTTACAGAATAACCATCTTCAAGCATGGGTTTGCCATCAACGTCGAGATAATCGATTTCGCCTGTCCAGCGGTTGATGGTCACGGCCATTCCATTAGCGGAAAGGGTGTAGCAAGCCAGCATGCTGTCGACTGATACTTTCATGCGATTGTCAGACTTCAGCACTGTCTCCATTGTAGGATAGTTGTAACCTTGTACGATAAATTGTTCACGAGCTACGACAGTGCCCACATCGAGCAGTCCATCGGGTTGATTTAAGTAGAACTCTATGTCGACCAGAATTTCCTTGCCGGGATTGGCAGCCTTGATCTTCTTGATGGTCTCGGCCATCTGCTTCACGTCATAAGTACGCGTCTGCTGAGGGGCCACCTCTAAGTTATCAAGGTTGGCAAAGAGCATTTGCTTCTTACCCTCAATGTCGAGTGAGATGTTAGAAGAGATGTTGGACAGATCCTTAAAGAAGTTCTCGTTGTAAATGTCGATGGTGCCCTTCTCGAGGTCAAGATTGCGAGCCCAAACATTTTGCTGAATGTACTGAACTTCGTAAGCATGAGGATTGAGTGAACGGTCGGGAGCAATGACACCATTGCAGTTGAAGTTGTGGTCACTGGCAGGATAACGACCTTCGTCACCTCCATACATCCAAATTTGCTTGCCAGTCACCTTCGACTTACCGCGAATACCTTGGTCCACGAAGTCCCAGATGAAGCCACCCTGATATTTCGGATACTTGCGAATGAGGTCCCAATATTCCTTGAAACCGCCCATCGAGTTACCCATAGCGTGAGCATACTCGCACTGAATAAGTGGACGGGGATTGTCACCCTTGGAATACTGTTCGCAACCATTATAGTCGCGATACATGGGGCAATAGATATCGGTCTTACCATTCTGACCGGCTTGCTCATACTGGCAAGGACGTGAAGGATCAAGTTCCTTTACACGCTCGTAGGCAGCAATGAAGTTGTCGCCATAACCACTCTCGTTACCAAGGCTCCAGAAGATGATGCTGGGATGATTCTTCTGAATCTGCACGTTAGCCACATTGCGCTCAACGATAGTCTGCTTGTACAGAGGATCTTGAGCCAGTCGACGGTCACCATAGCCCATACCGTGACTCTCAAAGTTAGCCTCGGCCACAACATAAATACCATACTGGTCGCACAGGTCATACCAACGTGGATCGTCGGGGTAGTGGCAGGTGCGCACGGCGTTCATGTTCAGTTGCTTCATGATCTTGATATCCTGGATCATGCGATCGACACTAACCACATAACCACCATCGGGATCAAGTTCGTGGCGGTCGGCACCCTTGAACAAAACAGCCTTGCCGTTGACAAGCAGTTGTCCGCCTGTAATCTCTATCTTGCGGAATCCCACCTTCTGAGCAACAGTCTCAATCACCTTGTCATTGCCGTCGCGGAGAGTTACGTAAAGGGTGTAAAGATAAGGAACTTCGGCTGACCAGAGATGGCAATCCTTAATCTCAAGTGTGTAGAACTGGCGGTCAGAACCATTTGCATTCATCTTGCCGTTGGCCGATTCGTGAACGCGCACACCGTCTTTGTCCTCCAGGCGATATTGAATGTAATCACCTACTCCATTCTTTACGTCAACGTTGATAGCGAGTTTACCATCGCGATAGCCGTTCGAAAGTTCGGGCACAATCTTCAAGTCACGAATGTGAGTCTTTTGGCGGGCATACATATATACTTCGCGAGCAATACCCGTGAAGCGCCAGAAGTCCTGGTCCTCTCCATAGGAACCATCGCACCAACGCATAACCTGCATAGCTATGAGGTTCTCCTTGCCCGGACGGATGTACGGAGTGACATTGAACTCGGCCTCAATCTTCGAATCCTCACTGTAGCCGACTTCTTGTCCGTTGACCCATAGACGAAGGTTAGAAGTTGCAGAGCCTACATGGATGAAGATCTCCTGTCCCTTCCATTCTGCAGGAACGAGGAATGAACGACGATACGAACCCGTGTAGTTGTTCTTTTCCTCCACGAAACCGGGCTTGTTGGCAAACTGTGTTGCCCAAGAGTAGCCAACATTCTTGTAGATGCGGTCGCCATGACCGTTCAACTCGAACAATCCGGGAACGGGGAACATTTCCCATGAAGCATCGTCGTACTTCTCAGCATAGAAACCAACAGGAGCATCCTGATGATTGGTAACGAACTTGAAGCGCCACTGGCCTTCCATCGACAAATAGCGTTGGCTCTTTGTCTTGTCGGCTTGCTGGGCAAGTTCCTTGCTCTCAAATGCAAAGAACGATGCACGAGGTGCTTCCGTTCCTACGCGATTGACACTGGGGTCAAGCCAATACGGCTTGGCCGGCTGAGTTTTAGGAGCGGCAGAGGCAGAGAGAGACATTGCCACGGCCACTGCAAACATGATTCTTCTGATCATAATTTGTGATTATTTAGAGTGAATTTCAATCGATTGTGCCTCAAAGATATGAAAAAGTGAGTAAATTTCCAAACTTGTTTGAGTTTTTTGCTCATTTATTCGTAACTTTGACTTCGTCTTAGATACTGGCGCTCGGAATTGCTCAAATTTATTTGGCACTTCGCTCGCTTATTCGTATCTTTGCCATAGATAATAATCAACTCGAATGAAAACAATCAACAGATTCATTGTTCCCCTGCTGCTCACGGTGGCATTGGCAATCATGGGTTGGCTTGTGTTGCGGACTGAGAGCGATGTCCTTTATCGCATGCAAGAACTCTCACTTTGGCTGCCCACTCGCCACTTCTTCGACACCTCTATCATTTACCCTGGCGGAGTACTCACTTGGCTTGCCGCCTTCATGACGCAGTTTTTCTATCATCCCGTATTGGGAATGTTACTGATGCTGCTTTGCTGGGGGCTCATCATGATATTACTTTGCTGGCAGTTCCACTTGCGTGGACCTTGGCGTCTGCTTTCTTTGCTTGTACCCCTGGCTTTGCTCGCTTGCCTGGTTCAAACGGGCTACTGGCTCTACTACATGAAGCTTCAGGGTCACGCATGGGTTCCCACTTTGGGTGTACTACTCTCCTGCCTTCTAGCCATCGTCCACCTCTTACTTCCCTGGCGTTGGGCAAAGGTCTTATGGCTTGTCATAATAGGCCTATTAGGCTATCCTCTCATGGGTGCTTGGTGGGTTTTGGCCATTGCTTTGATGATAGTTCCCCGCCACTTGCGCATGGACAAGGCAGAAGCCATCAACGTTGCCATTGGCTTGGTGCTCGTGGTGCTTGTTCCGCGCATCATGGTTCAGCAATTCTATGGGCAAGTTCAATTGGACACGGCTTATTTGGCTGCAATGCCCTCGTTCCAGTACGGACAGACGGATTGCAATGAATATCGTTACGCTTATTATGCACTGGCCTGCGCCTTCGTCGTTTGTGCCCTTCCGGGACTCATCTATCGCAACAGCGAACTGGCTTACAAGGAATTGCGTCTGTCGTGGGCACTAAGTCTCCTGTGTATCGGCCTCGCTTGCTGGGGTGTTTCGAAGCGTTGGGAACGTGACACAAACTTCCATAAGGAGGTGGCAATGAACAACGCCATAGAGCGACTCGACTGGGAAGGTGTGCTTCGCATTTCGCTCGATCAGGATATGGGCGAACCCATGCCTCCCACCCGAGTCATGGTGATGATGAAGAATCTGGCCCTTTTCCGCCTCGGCAGGATTGGTGACGAAATGTTCCGCTATCCCGAAGGCGCTGAACAGCAACATGCCCCTTGGCAAGTACGCATGACGCAAGTGGGCGGCAAACTTCTCTATTATCATTATGGTAAAGAAGGCTTCTGCTATCGTTGGTGCATGGAGGATGGCGTGGAGTTTGGTTGGAGTGTCGATGTGCTGAAATACATGACCAAGACCAGTCTGCTTACCCACGACTGGGAGGTGGCTCAAAAGTACATCAACATTCTGAAGAAGACACTCTTCCACAAGGAATGGGCCGAGAAGTATGAAGCCCTTGTCCGTCATCCCGAACTGATGGCCGAGGACGAGGAGATGAAACCCATCATCCCCATGGCTTCCTTCCCTGACCGCCTCGACGGCGACAACACCTTGGTGGAAATGTATCTGTTGAAAACCTTCTCCACAGGCCATGGTGCCGAGCCCCACTATCAGGAGATGACGCTCATCTGTGCACTCATCATGAAGGACATCGACCTCTTCTGGCCGCGTTTCCATCAGTACATCAACATGCACCAGAAAGAGGAAGGCTTCCGCGTTCCTCGTTATTATCAGGAGGCTGCTTACCTCTATTCGATGCTCGAACCACAGCGCCCCAGCGACCTTTGGCCTGGAATGACAAATGCCCAAGCCTTGGAGCGCATTCCCTTTGACGACAGTGTTAAGCAGTCGTACCAGCAGTTCATGGACTTCAACGCCCAGTGCGGCTCTATGTCGGAGGACCAGAAGCGAGTGGCATTCCTACCACAATTTGGTGACACGTTCTACTACTTCTATTTCCTGCGACGCAATCAAAAGACAAACTAAAGACCGTTTCCGAGTAATCCGAATATTCTGAGTAATCCGAAAATCCAATGAAAAAAACTATCATTCTTTATTTCTCACTTTTAAGTCTCTTTTTTGTCTCTTGCCAAAAGCCGAAAGTTCCCACGAATTATAGCGAATCGAATCGACCTGCGGCCATCTTTCCCGACTATCACGATGTGACAGTCCCCATCAACATAGCCCCACTGACCTTTGTCATCGATGAAGATGGAGTTTCGTTTGTTACCCGCATAACTGCAGGGAAGCAGGAGTGGATATACGGAGGCCGCGAGGTGTGTCCGAAGGCGAAGGAGTGGGAAAAGATGAAGAAGAACGAGAAAATGATGGTCGAAATCTTTGTCGAGAACACTGGCAAGTGGACGCGCCTCATGCCTTTCGCCATTCATGTTTCGCCCGATTCCATCGACCCATACATTTCGTATCGAATCATCGCGCCTTCGTATGTTACTTACGAGGATTTGACCATACGCCAGCGTTGTCTTGAGAACTACGACGAGAGCCTCATCTACGGCAATATGTCGAACACCGACGAGAAGGACGGCCAGTGCATCAACTGCCACGCTTATCAGCAATACAACCCCGAACGCTTGCAGTTCCATGTTCGCCAAGGCCATGGTGGTACCATCATCGCTTATGACGGCAAGGTGGAACGCATCGACATGAAGACGGGCAAGACTGTATCGGCAGGTGTTTATCCTGCCTGGCACCCCACAGAGAAACTCATCGCTTACTCTACCAACAAGACTGGACAGTCGTTCCACACCAACGACAACCAAAAGGTGGAAGTGCAAGATACCTATAGCGACCTCATGCTCTACGATGTCGACAATCACAAAGTGATGCCTCTCGAGGCCGACACCAACCAACTTGATTGCTTCCCCTTCTGGAGTCCCGACGGTCGATACCTCTATTACTGCTCGGCCTACTACGAGAAGCGCGACACGGCCCAAGCTACCACCAAGGAGTTCGACATGATCCTGAACTACAAGGACATCAAATATAGTCTCTATCGTCGTTCCTTCACCCTATCGGACAAGAGCTTTGGTCCTCGTGAGACGGTTTACGATGCTGCCGCCGATTCGCTGTCGGCTACCCTGCCCCGCATCAGTCCCGACGGCCGCTGGCTCCTCTTCACTCGTGGCAACCACGGTGTGTTCCACATTTGGCACAGCGATGCCGACCTCTGCCTCATGAACCTTGAGACCAATGAAGTGAAGCCAGCCGAAGAACTTAATTCCAACGATGTGGAATCGTACCACTCTTGGTCGTCCAATGGACGATGGGTCATCTTCAGTAGTCGTCGCACCGATGGCAACTTCACTCGTCCCTACATCGCCCACTTCGACGGGAAAGGCCACTTCACACGCCCCTTCGAATTGCCACAGCGCCATCCCAATTACCATCGCGAGCTATTGCGTTCCTACAACATCCCTGAGTTCATGCTGGGTCCTGTCACCATCCGTCCGCAAGCCTTCGCCGCTGAAGTCCGCAAGGACAGCATACGGGCAACGGCTGAGTGAGGGAATAGCCGAACAAGTTCGAGTCCTTGTCCTTGCACATTCGTACAATCGTTCTTGCTCCGTCAAGGCTACGCAAGCGTAGGCTTTGCCGTACGATTACGTATCTTCAACCTGCGGTTTTAGGTACTCACGCTCGGAAATAATCAAATAAATTTGGCATTTCGCTCGCTTAATCGTACCTTTGCCATAGTATCAACCAATTCAGATGAAGTCTCCTACAGCCATGAACATGAAACGCACAGCTTTGATGGCACTGGCCATCCTCATTTCATCAATTCCTCACTTCACCAGTTCATCACTCCTTTTTGCCCAGTATCGCGACTATAAAGAACAAGTCACGAAGGTAAATCGTCCGTTTAATGAGATTCCTTCACAAGGAACGGGTGAAGGGCTGTTGTTCAACTTCGACTGGCGCTTCCAGTTGGGCAACCCCGAAGGAGCAGAGAAGGAAGACTTTAATGATGCTGGTTGGCGAAAACTGGACCTGCCACACGATTTCCAGTTCGAACAACCATGGGACCAATCGGCCGGTGGTGCCCGAGGTTTCAAACAAAGGTGCGAAGGATGGTATCGCAAGACGTTCGATGCTCCACAAGAGTGGCAAGGCCTGCAGGTGGTACTTGACTTCGACGGAGTGATGTATTATGGCGACGTATATGTCAATGGAACTAAAGTGGCCTCCTCGGAGTATGGATACATAGGTTTTGAGACAGACATCTCGCGACACTTGCACTATGGAGGCAAGAACGTGGTGGCGGTCTATGCCAACTCTGGCAAGCCGAACGGAAGCCGTTGGTACACCGGTGCTGGTCTCTTCCGCGATATCCACTTGCTACTTCGCAATAACACCCATGTCGCTCGTCACGGAATCTATGTCAAATCAGAAGTGAAAGGAGAGTCGGCGAGTGTGCAAGTGCAAGTGGATGTAGACGGATTCCCTCATGGAAGCGGAGAACAACCGCAAACATTAGTGAAAGCCACCATTAAGGACAAAGAAGGCCAAAGTCTGGGACAGGCAGAAGCCGTGATGAACACGCTTACGAAACATCGTCACGACGAGATTGCCCTACCCGTTATCACCTTAACAAAGCCAACGCTTTGGGACATAGACAATCCTTATTTATATAATGTAGAGGTGGAAATCATGGTGGACGGAGTGCTTACTGACAAGCAATCAGAGCGTTTCGGCATTCGAACCATTGAGTACAGTCCTGAGTTTGGTTTCAAACTGAACGGAAAGAAAGTGTTCCTCAAAGGTATGGCCAACCACCATGATATGGGAGCCCTTGGTGCTGCTTCGTTTGACGATGCCATTCGACGCCAGTTCAGTGTAATGAAGCAGTTCGGATTTAATGCCTTGCGCTGTTCACATAACCCCTATGCTCGCTCACTCACTCGCATAGCCGATGAAATGGGTATGCTCATCGTGGACGAATTAATAGATAAATGGAGTGATGACGAATATTGGGGAGGCCGGAAACCATTCATGCAGATATGGCCTGAACTCATCGGGGAATGGATAACACGCGACAGAAACTGCCCAAGCGTAGTACTTTGGAGTTTGGGCAATGAACTTCAGATACGAGACAATTGGTCTGGTTACAAAACCAACGACTGGGGAATCACCACATACAGAATCTTTGACCAGATGGTAAAGAGGTTAGACGCCACACGCCCAACCACAGTGGCAATGTTCCCTGCACGAGCAGGAGCCATACGCGAGGAGAAGGAGTTTAAGAGCTATTTTGCACCACCCGAACTCGCTTGTGCGACGGAGGTTAGTTCCTTTAACTATCAATGGGATTGTTATCCTAAGTACTTCGAATACAAGCCAGACATGATTCTCTTCCAAAGCGAAGCCGTGACCAACCAAATGCAGGCACCCTTCTATGGAATGGATCAGAAGCGAACTGTAGGCTTGGCTTATTGGGGTGCCATCGAATACTGGGGTGAAGCTGACCGTTGGCCTAAGAAGGGCTGGAACTATTCCTTCTTTGGTCACACCCTATGGCCTCGTCCACAAGCATGGCTCATCAAAGGTGCCTTCGAACCGGAAGAACCCGTAGTGCACATAGGCGTACTGACGGGAGGCGAAAGCCTGAGTTGGAACGCTATTAATGTCGGACAGAAGACATACACCGAATTCTGGAACTTCAAAGAAGGGTCGAAGCAACAAGTGACTACGTTCACCAACTGTGAGGAAGTGGAACTCTTTATTGAGGGACAAGGAGCAGGAAGCAAGGGGCAAGGTAGCAAGAGCCTTGGCCGACAGAAAAACGACACAACGGACGTGTTCAAGCGAGGAATCATCAAGTGGGATGTGCCCTATCAACCTGGTAAACTCACTGCCATCGCCTATAACAATGGTAAGGAAGTCGCTCGTCACCAGATAATGACTGCCGGCAAGGCCGTTCGCCTCATCATCGAGGAAGAGACTTTGGAAAATCAGAATAATCCAAGTATTCCGATGAAAGCTGACGGCATGTCGCTGAAGTACCTAACCATCCGAGCCGTTGACAAGCAAGGAAACATCGTTCCCTCGTTCGACGAACCACTTACCATCAACATCGAAGGCACAGGTGCCACCCTGCTCTCACTTGACAATGGTGACCATTACACCAATGACCTCTTCGGTCCATCAGTAACCACGAAGCAGATGCACTTGGGACAAATGCAGGTCATCTTACGCTCTACTCGACAAGGCGGCAAAGTGGCAGTAAAGGCCACCACACCTAGCCTCAAGGCTCAGTGGAAAGCGAAATAATCTGGAATGATCTGAGATTATTTGAATAATCTGAATAATCTGAGCTTATCGCAAAACCTTACGCCCGTTCTGGATATAGATTCCACGAACGGGCTTTTCTATGCGTCTGCCCGAAAGATCATAAAGAGAGTGATGCTGTGAGGAAGTGATGGAATGAGGAAGACTCTCTATTCCTTCTATCCCATCGGTAGATAGGAAGGTGGAGAGAAGGGCAACGGGATTGGTGCCGTCGGGAGCCACGAGCATGGCATGACGCTGACTGCTTCCGTTCTGCCAAAGCCCTCGATTCTGCCAATTCTTCATTACGGTCTTTTGGTATCCGTTTCCACATTCCTCGGGCATCCAATAATAAAGACCCGTGACACTGCTGTAAGACTCAAGGAAAGCAATAAGGTCACGCAGGAAATTGGCCTGTCCTTGTGCGTTGGCCGTCCAATTGCTGTTGAGTTGGGCAATGGTGTAATTGGCATCGGAAGGATACCAGTTGTTATACCAAGCCGTTTCTACGATTTGTACTTCCTTATCGGCAAAGTCTTTGCCCAGGGTGGCAAGCAGACTGCCAAGCACCGACAAAGGTCCGTGCCAGAAGGGATAATAGGAAAGTCCGATTACGTCGAAGTTGGTGAAGCCTGCCGTGCGAAGGTGACGATAAAAGTTGTCGCTATTGCGCGTGGCATTGCCCATTTCAGTATGAACAACTATACGCACTTGCATGCTATCAAGTCCGCTGTCGGCAAAGGACTGGCGGACGCCATGAGCGGCATTGTTGAGGAAAGAGGCAGTGCGTTGCCACTGACTGGTGCCATCGCTATATGAGGCACTCCAAGTGGGACAATAACCGGCAGCGACATACTGGGAACTGCTGCTTGGGTACTTGCCTGTGTCTGTGTCCCAAAGCAGGCCATAGGTAATCTCATTGCCTATCTGCACATAATCAGGAGTTGCCCCACCAGCAATCATTGCAGAGATGACCGAATGGGTGTAGGTGTACAGCTGGGAAGCAAGTGCCGCACGAGAGTGGTCGGTCCAAGAGGCAGGAATCTTCTGCGTAGAAGGGTCGGCCCATGTGTCACTGTAATGTAGGTCGAGCATAAAGCAAAGGCCAGCATCCTTCACACGCTTACCCAATGAAAGAACATAGGCAAGGTCCTGACAAACGGAAGGATCAGTGTCTTGCGAAGGGTCGACAAAGAGACGCACACGTACGGCCGTCCATCCTTGCGATTTCACGTAAGGAATAAGGTCGGTAATAACCGTACCGCTGGCATCGAGCCACTTATCGCCCGCTTGTTCGTATGCAGGAATCATGCTTAGGTCGCCACCCACAAAGCGAGATTGGGCGGCAACTGTGTTGCCTAAAGAATAATGAATAGTGAATAAAGAGGGAAATGCACAAAGCACCAAAAGCAACAGGCGTTTCATCATATTCTTACTTCTTAAAATAAACTCTTTTGACACGATTCGAAACACTGGTCAGAATCTCGTAGGGAATGGTCTCAATGACGTCACTCAAGGTTGTCACAGGCAACTCCCTTCCGAAGATGATGGCGGTGTCGCCCTCCTGGCAAGGAACGTCCGTAACGTCAATCATGCACACATCCATGCAGATGTTGCCCACATAGGGTGCCTTGTGGCCGTTGACCATGCAATAAGCATGTCCGTTACCGAGATAGCGGTCGAGCCCGTCGGCATATCCGATAGGCAGGACGGCAATGCGGCTGTCACGCTTCAGTTTGCCTCGACGACTGTAACCCACCGTCTCCTCCTTAGGCACATCGTGAATCTGCAGAATAGTGGTCTTGAGCGTGGATACGTTATATATCATCTTATTCGTGCGGGCATCGATTCCATAAAGTCCAAGACCTAGGCGCACCATATCCATTTGCCTTTCAGGGAAGTGTTCGATTCCTGCCGAATTACATATGTGGCGCAGGATCGTGTGGTGGGGATAGGCGGCTTGCAGCGCATCGGCTCCATGCAGGAAACGTTCGTACTGTACAGCCGAGAAGGCATCGAAATCGTCGCTGTCGCTTCCCACGAAATGCGAGAATACACTACGCGGTAGCACGGTTTGCTGGCTTTGCAGGCGTGAAACGAGTCGAGGCATGTCCTTCATCGGATCGAACCCAAGTCGATGCATTCCCGTGTCGAGCTTAATGTGCACAGGAAAACCTTTTATGCCCTCTCGCTCTGCAGCATGGATGAGGGCGTCGAGCAGACGGAAAGAATAGACCTCGGGCTCCAGGTTGTAGTGGAACATCGTTCTGAATGAAGTCATCTCTGGGTTCATGATCATCAATCCCGTTGAGATACCTGCCTGACGCAATTGTACGCCTTCGTCAGCAACTGCGACCGCCAAGTAATCGACACCCTGATCCTGCAAAGTGCGCGAGACTTCGACGCTTCCTGCTCCATAGGCATCGGCCTTCACCATACATATCATGCGAACGCCTGGCTTAAGCAAAGAACGATAGTGATTCAGGTTAGAGACGATAGCCTTCAGGTCCACCTCAAGGATGGTTTCGTGCACTTGCTCCTCAAACTGAGTCACAAGGTCCTCGAAATGGAAGCTTCTGGCTCCCTTGATGAGGATTACCTCGTCGTGCAACTCAAAGAAGACCTTCGACGAAAGCAGGTCTGCTGTATCTGGGAAGAAATGGCAGGTGGCACCACACGCTTTCATCATTGCAACCGCATTATGGCACAAGCCCTCTCCCACTCCGATGAAAGTGTTTATCTTATGTTCCGAAACGAGCGAGGCCACTTGTTTGTAGAGCTGTTCGTCAGGAATTCCCGTCTGTTGCATGTCGCTCAGAATCAGCGTGTGACTGCGATTCTTCTCATCAGGACGCCGACTCATAAAATCGAGAGCAATGCGCAACGAGTCGGGATCATTATTATAGGAATCATTGATAAGCGTGCATCCGTTTCTTCCTCCCATCACCTCCAGGCGCATGGGAATAGGCTCCAAGTCCGACTTGCGTTGTTCAACGACTGTCTCGTCCATTCCCAAATGCCGACAAACGGCCACACAAAGTTGTTTGTCCAAGTCCCAAGGAGATGAGTCGGCGGGCATTTCCACAGGCATGAGTTTACCTTTGAAACCAATCTCATGAATGCATATATCCACCACACGATTGCCTCGAGGATAGACAAGCACTTCGGCATGCTGGAAGAGTGTAAGCTTTTCGAGGCACTTTTGCTTGTACGAGTTGAAGTTCTCCTGATGGGCGTCGCCAAGACCCGTAAATACGCCTATCGTCGGACGTATGATCTCCTCCAAAGCACTCATTTCTCCTGGCTGGGAGATGGCCGCCTCAAAGATGCCGATCTCCGACTCTTCGTTCAGGTTCCATACGCTCAAGGGCACTCCAATCTGGCTGTTATAGCTACGAGGCGAACGCGTGACCACATAATCCGGTTGAAGCATCTGTGCCAACCATTCTTTCACCATCGTCTTGCCGTTCGAACCCGTAATGCCGACTACAGGTATGCTGAACTGGCGACGATGGTTCGAAACCAGTCGCTGCAAGGCTTTCAGGGTGTCGTCAACTACAAGGAAGGTGGCTTCTGGGAGTTCTTCCTCGGGCAGGCGACTGACTACAAACGAACGAACGCCCCGCTGATAGAGTTGGGATATGAAATTGTGTCCGTCACCCCTTCGCGTGACAATCGCAAAGAACAGGCTGTCCTCAGGTGAGGAAAGCGAACGACTGTCAGTAAGTAACCAACGAACGGGTGTATCGGTTTTGCCTTTAAGTGGAACGCCGATGGCTTCGGCTATTTTCTTTATGGTATAAGTCATGATAACATTTGTTTTTATTCGGAAGGAAAAGAGAGGTGGGGATAATCGTCCCTGAGTTTGTCGAGTTGCGCTTGGGTGTGCTCGCGGAACGAAACATATTCAGGCGACTCAGGATGCAAAGGTCTGTGGGCAAGCGAACGCCGGATCGGTTCCCATCGAGCCAAGTAGCTACGCACTTCATCACTCATCCATTCGTTCGACAATCGTTGCCAAATGTAATCCACAGCTTGGTCCGACGGATGGAGCATATCCTCTTCATAGAATCGATAATCGCGCAAATCATCGAGAAGCAATTCGTAGGCAGGGAAATAGCTTATCCAATCGGGGTGAAGCGTCTGCAGCTTATCGACGGCAAG
The DNA here is from genome assembly GCA_902801325.1 of uncultured Bacteroidales bacterium. Lineage (GTDB taxonomy): Bacteria > Bacteroidota > Bacteroidia > Bacteroidales > Bacteroidaceae > Physcousia. The sequence goes on from CADCHQ010000011.1 coordinate 21,010, forward strand.
CAAGAGTCTGGCCTTAGCCAACTGACTTTCGTGCATCCCATACTTGGAATAGCGATAAGGACTGACGGTAAATATCACTTGCATCCGGGGATTGTCCTCGTGCAAGGATGTCAAAGCCGCATCGAGTGCCTCCACAATTTCCTCCACGCTCAAGTCATATTCCTCAAACTCTATCGAAGGCAAGCGGTGGCAGTTGGCCACAACTTCATACGTCTCCTTATAAATATAGTACCGACTTGTCCCCAAGGTAAGGAACAGGTTGTCGGCACGTTTGAGCTCAGTATGCAAACTGGAGAGAGCCTCATCAGTCGCTTGTCGGCATTCGTCAGCATCGAGGCGTGAAAGCGAAGAATCGCCCAGCCACGTGTGCCACATCCCTTTGTAAAGCACGAAATCACGCTCAGGGTCAGCCTCTTGCGAAGTTAGCAATCGAGCTATGCTCACAGGGTTGTACATCACCCCAAGCGGGTTCACCATCGTCCGTAATCGGGCTTCGGAGAAACGCTTCCCCACATGTTCAGCAAAACAAGAACCGATAAACAGATTCTTGTCCTCTAATCCGATGAGCCGAAGGGGCGAACCAACGGCAACGGGCGTGCGAAAGCGGTCATTCGTGCAATTCATCATGCAAAAGTACGATTTTCTTTCGACATTTCACAGAAAATGATTACTTTTGTGAGCATTAAACTAACATTAAACCATGAAATCATTTCTTGACGAAAACTTTCTCTTAGAAAACACGACAGCACAAGAGCTCTATCACGAGCAAGCAAAGGCTTTGCCCATCATTGACTATCATTGCCACCTCGACCCACGCATGGTTGCGGAGGATCATCGCTTCCGCTCCATCACAGAGCTTTGGTTGGGAGGCGACCACTATAAATGGCGGGCAGAGCGCACCAACGGCGTACCAGAACGACTGATTACGGGCGACGCTTCGGATTGGGACAAGTTCGAAGCATGGGCCAAGACTGTGCCCTACTGCATGCGCAATCCTCTTTATCATTGGACACACTTGGAGTTGAAGACGGCCTTTGGTATTACCAAACTCCTCAACCCGCAAACGGCTCGCGAAATCTTTGACGAGACGAACGAACGATTGCAGAACGATCCTAACATGACTGCCCGCGGACTGATGCGCCATTATGGGGTGGAACTCGTGTGCACTACCGACGACCCTATCGACGACCTTCGCTGGCACAAACAAGTCAAGGACGAAGGCTTCGAAATCCGTATGCTTCCGGCTTGGCGTCCCGACAAGGCTATGGCTGTGGAAAATCCCTATGCCTTCCGGGATTATGTAGCCAAACTGGCAAAAGCCGCCGATATGGAGATCAGAAGCTTCCAAGACTTTACGGATGCACTTGAACGCCGGCACGAATACTTCCATGCGATGGGTAGCAGACTCTCGGATCATGGCATCAATGAATTCTATGACGAACAATACAACGAAGCCGAAATCCGCACCATATTCAATGATGCACTGGCCGGCAAGCAACCAACCGAGGCAGACGTGCGTAAGTTTAAGTGCCACATGCTCTACTTCTTCGCCGTTCAGGACTACGAAGCAGGATGGACACAGCAGTTCCACTATGGTGCCATGCGTAATAACAACAGTCGCATGATGCAAGCGCTTGGTCCCGACACGGGTTACGACAGCATCGGACAAAGCCAGACGGCGTTGGCTATGTCGCACTTCTTCAACCGTCTGAACGAAAACAGTCAACTCACGAAGACCATTATCTACAACCTCAATCCTGCCGACAACGAGATGGTGGCAACAATGCTTGGAAACTTCCAGGATGGTAGTGTGCCGGGCAAGATTCAATGGGGTTCGGGCTGGTGGTTCCTCGATCAGAAGGACGGTATCGAGCGTCAACTCAACGCCCTCTCTGCATTGGGATTGCTGAGTCGTTTCGTGGGAATGCTCACCGACTCTCGTTCGTTCCTCTCCTACCCTCGTCACGAGTACTTCCGACGCATTCTTTGCAACCTCGTAGGTCGAGACATCGAACGCGGAGAACTTCCTTACGAAGGCTATGAGCAAGTGCGCGTCAAGCAGATGATAAAGGACATCTCGTACTACAACGCAAAGCAATATTTCAAATTCTAAAGGAATCCCCTCTCTGACACTCTCCCTTGGGGAGAAGAAAATAATTGTTTATTACGAATAAGAATTAATGCATAAGACAAATGGCAAATAGTAAATTGTCGAATATTAAAACAAACTGGCGCTGGTGGATATGTAGCCTCCTGTTCGTCGCCACTATGGTCAATTACATGGATCGTCAGGTTCTCTCCCTGACGTGGAAAGACTTTATTGCTCCCGAATTTGGGTGGAAGGATGGTGACTATGGCCTCATCACGGGTTTCTTCTCTTTATCCTATGCCTTCATCAGTTTGTTTGCCGGCAAGTTCATCGACTGGATGGGCACTCGACGCGGTTATCTCATCGCCATCTTCGTATGGAGTCTTGGTGCTTGCCTCCATGCTGCATGCGGATGGGGCGCCATTCACACGGCTTCTGCCCTTGTGCTCTCCGTTGGCACCGTCTCCGTTTGGTTCTTCCTTGCCTGCCGTTTCGTACTTGCCTTGGGTGAGGCTGGCAACTTCCCTGCCGCAATCAAAGTGACTGCCGAATACTTTCCCAAGAAAGACCGCGCCCTAGCTACCAGCATCTTCAACGCAGGTGCTTCCATCGGAGCCCTTGCTGCTCCTGCCACCATACCCATGCTCGCTCGTGCTTTCGGTTGGGAGATGGCTTTCATCATCATAGGTGCTCTCGGCTTCATTTGGATGGGTTTCTGGGCAACGATATACGATAGTCCCGAAAAGAGCAAACATGTCAATGCGGCTGAATTAGCATATATTCGTCAGGACGAGAACGACCCCACCCCCAATCCCCGCCCGAGGGAGGAGAGTATAACGGAAAAGGAAACCACGCCCTCCCCGAAGGGAGGGAACGGGGAGGGAGGTTCCATCCCTTACTGGCATTGCTTCCGCTATCGCCAGACTTGGTCGTTCATTGCCGGTAAATTCTTTACCGATGGCGTTTGGTGGTTCTTCCTCTTCTGGGCACCCGCTTACTTCAGCGACCAGTATGGCTATCGCAGCGACTCGCATCAAGCCGTTATGCTCATCTTTGTCCTTTATCTCATCGTCACCGTACTTAGCATCGGAGGCGGTTACCTGCCCAAATACTTCGTCGAGAAAAGAGGTATGGAACCCTATGCTGGCCGTATGCGCGCCATGTTCCTCTTTGCCTTGTTCCCTCTCACGGCTTTGCTGGCACAGCCACTCGGAACCCTGAGTGCCTGGTTCCCTGCCATCATCATCGGTTTGGCAGGTGCAGGACACCAATCGTGGTCAGCTAACCTTTACAGCACCATTGGCGATATGTTCCCTCGCTCAACTGTTGCAACCATCACAGGCATTGGCACAATGGCGGGAGGCATAGCTTCGTTCCTCATCAACTGGGGATCGGGTCACTTCTTCGATTACTGTCAGGCACAAGGAAGCCTCTTCTCGTTCCTCAGTTTCGAAGGGAAAGAGGCCGGTTACATGATTGTCTTTTGCATCTGTGCCGTCAGCTACCTCATTGCGTGGTTGGTGATGAAGACGCTTGTACCGAAGTACAAAAAGATTGAGGTTTAAGGGAAGCAAGAATCAAACCTATATTCAAGACGCATCATACCTAGGTTCAAGACTCGTCGAACCTATGTTCGTTGTTAATCGAGCCTAGGTTCGATGGCGATAAGGCCTAAGGGCTTCCGCGATAAGGCCTAAGGGCTTCGCCAATAAGCCCTAGGGGTTAAAAGATAAGGCCTATGTCTTACACCGAGAAGACATAGGCCTTATTAAGTTATAATCTAAATATAAATACTGAAAATATAAATATCTGGGTTCCAGATATTTGATACAAAGAACTTAAAGCGTTACTCCATTCTTAAATATAGCTATTTCCGCATAGCCTCGAGCCTCGCTCTTCGTGGTTTTGCCTGAGGCAATTTGCAGGATAAGAGCTATGAATCGTTGCAACAAGTCCTCCATGCTTTCCCCTTCGAGAAGCGTTCCTGCATTGAAGTCAATCCAGTGCGATTTGTCATGTGCCAAGCGGCTATTCGTGGAAACCTTTAAGGTAGGAACAAAGGTGGCGAATGGAGTGCCTCTGCCCGTAGTAAAGAGCACCAACTGACACCCAGATGCGGCTAAGGCAGTGGAGGCTACCAAGTCGTTGCCTGGGGCTGAGAGCAAATGCAAACCCCTATTCTCGCCTATGCGTTCGCCATAGGGAAGCACACCGCAAACTGGCGAACTGCCCGACTTCTGCGTGCATCCGAGTGCTTTCTCTTCGAGGGTACTGATGCCTCCCGCCTTATTTCCTGGCGAAGGGTTCTCACCAACAGGTTGACCATGCGAGAGGAAATATTCCTTGAAATTATTGATCAAGTCAATGGTCTCATTCAGTAATTCCTTAGTGGCACAGCGACGCATCAATATCGTTTCTGCACCAAACATCTCGGGAACCTCCGTCAGGACGGTCGTACCCCCTTGTTCCATACATAGCCAGTCGCTAAACCTACCCAAAAGAGGATTAGCCGTAATGCCAGAGAAACCATCACTACCACCACACTTAAGACCGATTCGCAATGCCGAAGCAGGTTGTGGGGTACGTCGGAAACCTGTGGCCTGTCGATAGAGTTCGGTTAACTGTTGCATAGCGAACTCTTCTTCATCGCCCTCCACTTCCTGACATATCATGAAGCGAACGCGTTCCTTGTCATAATCCCCACAAAAGGCCTGAAAGTCGCGAGGCTGATTGTTCTCACAGCCAAGCCCTATCACGAGAATGCCTCCAGCATTGGGATGATGCACCATATCGCGCAGTATCTTGCGGGTTTGCTCATGGTCGTCGCCCAATTGCGAGCATCCGTAGTTATGAGGAAAACCGACTATCGCGTCCACGCCTTCGCCTTCCTGGAAGACTTCGCTTTTCATACGGTCCACGACCCTGCGGACGATGCCATCCACACATCCGACAGTGGGTATTACCCATATTTCATTGCGAATGCCCACTTGCCCGTCGGGACGCAAATAACCCTGAAATTGACTAAGATGGGCAAAGGGCAAAGGACTAAGGTCATTGGAATTCTTGACTTTTGCCTTTAGACTTTCGCCTTCAGCCTCTTGACATGTAATGTCCTTATAATCAAGCGTACCGCTCAAGTTTGTCTGGATGTCACGGTGGTCAATAAGCGAGCCTTTCTTAACGGGATGAATCGTATGCCCTATGGGAAACCCGTACTTTATCACCTGTTCGCCTGCCTCAAAGTCCTTCAAGGCTATCTTATGACCTGCAGGAATACCGGGGAGGTCTTGCAAGGCCACCGCCACATTGTCGTTGGGATGAATCGTAATGGTTTTCACAAAAGACTCTCCCCCCTGCCCCTCCTTGTTAAGGAGGGGAGAAGTATCGCTTGCTACTTGCTGTTTTATTTCCATTTTGATAGTAAACTTTATGTGGGTATATACTCCCCTCCCTAACAGGGCAACGCAAGTTAGGCGTTAGCGTTGGGGAGCCTGCGACGGAGGGCTGGGTGGGGGTAAGTCTTCTACTCCATCACTCCCTCTACCGTACTAAGCATCCCCTTCTCCTGTATGGAGTCAAGCATCTGCGTGAGCATGTCCGTAAGCCCAGGAATCTGGTTCAAATCGCCATGTTCGTGCCAGATAAGGTCTTGGGCTGCAAGCACACCTTCGGCAATCTTCCGCGTGTCGCCCGTTTGCCAAAGCTCGTCAAGGAGAGCCATGATGCGAGCATCGTCATTAGGCTTAATAGGTGCACCATCTGCACGTACGCCTCCCTTGTAATAGGTAATGATGGCGGCAAGTCCAAGCACAAGACCCTTGGGCAGTTCGCCCTTACGCTCAAGGTAAGTCTTCAGGCCTGGCAAGTCGCGTGTCTGATACTTGGGGAAGGAGTTCAGCATGATGCTTGTTACCTGATGATCGACATAGGGATTGAGGAAACGCTCGAGGACATCGCCTGCAAACTGCTGCAACTCATCCATAGGCAGGTTTAGCGTCTGCATGAGTTCGTCGAACTGAACCTTATGGATGAACTTGCCCACTACGGGATGCTGACAAGCGTCACGAACGATGTCGATACCCGACAGATAAGCCACTGGCGAAAGCACGGTATGCGGACCATTAAGCAACGTCACCTTACGTTCGTGATAAGGTGCCTCGTTGTGGGTGAGCACAATATTAAGTCCTGCTCGTTCGGCAGGGAATTCCTTTGCCAACTGTTCCAAAGGCAAATTGGGTGCGGTCTCTATAACCCACAGGTGGAAAGCCTCACCCTGAACCACCATATTATCGTCATAACCCAGTTTCTCCTGTATGTTACCTATCTCTTTCCTTGGGAAGCCAGGTACGATGCGGTCGACCAGCGTGGCACAAACATAGCAGGATTCCGTCGTCCACTTCTTAAAGCTTTCGTACGCATCACCAAAGTCCTCACGCCAGAGTTCCACATATTGGTCAATGCACTCGCGCAAGTGATGACCATTGAGGAAGATCAACTCGCAAGGCATAATGATAAATCCCTTCGCTGGATCACCATTGAACGTCTTAAACCTGTGCCAAAGCAGTTGCACGAGCTTACCCGGATAACTGCTAGCGGGTTTGTCCGACAGACGGCAAGCAGGGTCAAAAGCAATACCCGCTTCTGTAGTGTTCGAGATGACGAAGCGCATCTCTGGTTGCTCAGCCAGACGAAGGAAGGCATCGAAGTCCTGATAGGGGTTGAGCGCACGACTGATGGTGTCGATGAGGGTTAGCGAGTTAACAGGTTTCCCGTCGATAAGTCCTTGCAAATTGACATGATAGAGGCAATCCTGCTCATTCAGTTTCTCTACCATACCTTGTGCAATGGGTTGAACGACTACAACCGACGCATCGAAGTCCGTCGACTCGTCTACCTTCTGTATAATCCAATCCACAAACGCACGAAGGAAATTGCCTTCGCCAAACTGTATCACTCGTTCCGTCCTCACGCGTTTAGGCGCTGTCTTACTATTTAATGGTTGCATAATGTTTGAGTTTGTTAGTTATTGAGTACAAAAGTACCACTTTCTTTTTATATATGCAAGTTTGGTGGAGCAAACAAAACCCTCGCTCCAATATTAGGAGAAAGGGCTTTGGTTCTTCCGCTTATTTAAATCCTCTCAATATATATGGCTGGCTCTCGCCACCACGGGGAGAGCAGAGAGAGGGGCTGGTTCTTTATTCAATAGACTCTCCTCCCAATGGGGGGGAGCGGGGAGAGGGGGGCTGGGAGAGTATGGGGAGAGAGGGACTTTATTCCTTTCCTAAAATTATGTTAACCAATGATGTAACGTCAGCAATTGAAATCGTTCCATCGCGATTGACGTCTGCTGCCTGCATATTTAGCGAGCCTGCATCCTTGCCTAAGATTATGTTAACCAATGATGTAACGTCGGCAATGCTTCGATGATTATCATTGTTAACATCGCCTAACTGCTCATCACTTATTCGAACAGTTATCAAACACGTATCAGTAATGTCTTCGTTTTCTTCACTGGTAACGACGATATTTGCTATTCCATACGATACCGCTGTAACCAATCCGTTATTTACAGTTGCCACGGCTTCGTTATCACTACTCCATATAACCCGTTGGTTTGCAGCATCTGCGGGCGAGATTGAAGCAGTTAATAAGGCTGTTTTACCTATTCCGTCAATATATTTTGTATTTTCGCTTAACGCTATACTTTCTACAGGCTTTCCTATTTTGTCACTCTCCTCTATGAAGAAAAACTCCTTCCATTGGTCGGCAGCTTGATAGCGTACAGCAGCGCCAACAAGGACTCTTAACGTGCAATTCCATTTGTTAATATCGTCTAAAGCTTGTGTTCCGCAGGTCGGCGGATTGCTGGCTTTGCTAATAATATTGGTTACGGAGACACAATCAGAAAAGGCTTCTTGCCCGATTGTTTGTACACGATAACCAAAGGCAAAGTAGTCAAGGCTCGAGCATCCCGAGAACGCCCAGTTACCGATTGTTGTCACTCCATCACCAATACGAACGTTCTTCAGATTTGTACATCCATAGAACTCATTATCCGAAATTTCCGTCTCGCGGTCAGTGATATGAACACTGCGTAATGAGGCGTTGCGATAGAAAGGTGAATAACCCTTATTGCTGCTGGTCGGATACATAATATTTCGTCCGATATAGACAGAGTCAAGAGGGCAATCCACAAACAATGGTGAGGAACCATTGCTGCCCAACGAAAGTTCGCTTGCCTTATCTGCCATAACCACAGTCGATAGATTAGTACATCCTGCAAATACATAATCATCTATTGTATTTACTGCTGTTGGAATCTTTAACGTTGGAAGTGCTGAACAGTTCCTGAATGCATACTCCCTTATATGATTGACATTGTTTCCAATCTGCATGTTTGTTAGCGAGGAGCACCCAGAGAATGCATAACTACTTATGGTTTCTACCCCGGTTCCTATTTTTGCGGAAGTCAATTTAGAGCAATTATTAAATGCGTATGCTCCAATAGAGTCAACAGAGTTAGGAATAACAATGCCTTGCAGATTATTACAATTCTCAAATGCATGTTCGCCAAGCGACGTGACTTGTCCCCCTATACCACAGCTATTCATAGATGAATTATTCGCAAATGCATAATCTCCTATTATACCACTATTTTGTAATAAAGCTAATTCTAAATTTGAACAAGACTTGAATGTCTCATTGCATATATCCTTCACATGTTCACCAATCTCCAATGTCTTTAGCCCCGTACTATTAAGAAATGCCGCGCTTCCAATACTTCCAACATTGTTAATATTTGCAGAGAAGTTTCCCATAATACCACTAAATGCATACGCACCGATATTACCATTGTTTGACATAATAATATCCTTAATAGACAAGTCTTGATAGAATGCATAGGGTTTTACGTCTTTTACCGTTAGGGTAATGTTTCGGTACTCAACAGCCTCTCTTATACTCACGAATTCCGTCGAGGCATCATATCGGCAATCTATGACATCACAGGTCCGTTCCGAAGGGCTGATAGGCACATATTTCACGCCATCCACATCAAACAGAGAACTTAAAAACGAATACACCGTTTTATCACTCAATGCGGTATACAAGTTATTTGACACATAATTCACAATTCCCTCTGCAGAGGTATAGTTAGTGGGTGGGGTATTAGTAAGCCATATTGTCTTAACAGGCTTTGTCGCTGAGTGGAAAGCATAGTTCGAAATAGTTAGCACACCACTGCCAATAGTCAAGGATTTTAGACTTGTACCCTGAAACGCGAAGTCACCGATAGATGTTACAGCATTCGGAATTATAATTGATTTCAATACGGAACAGCCATTAAAAGCATTCGCTGGAATGCTAGTAAGACCTGTAAATAACTGAAGCTCGTTAAACGAAGTAATGCCGCTATTTCTAAATACCGTACCAATATCTGTTACTGCAGCAGCCTCGCCTTTACTTAGATAGCCATCGTTATTACTGTCCCAATTATCTAAACAAAGGGTTTGTACTGTATTATCTGCGAATGTGATATAATCAACAATCGAAAGTGTGCCATTTATAAAGCTGATATCATAATTGGTGGCTTGAGCTGCGGAAACAATTATTTCGTATTCTCCTTCGGGGCTATTCTCTGTTGCATAACATGTAAAGATAGGTTGCTGAGTGAGGACTTTCTTGTCTTCCCCATTTCGGAATCCACTATACGAAGCATCAAATTTAGGATTCGACTCTCCTGGCTTTCTCGTGTACGACTTTGCTGTAATTGTTAAAGGAGCTGGAGTTATTGTCAGCGTACCATTGACATACGTTGTCTTATTATTCTGCACACTCCCTTGACCGACAATAATCGGATAGGTTCCCACAGGTGAGGTTGAAGTAGCTGTAGTCGAAAGCTCAGGAATCCCATCCAAGGTACCACTCCCTTCATAGTTAAGTTCGGGTACACAGTCTCCATAAGCCATTGTCTTGTTAATGGCAGTAACCGTGGCTGGCGCATACTCTATCGTCAGTGTTCCATTTACATAACTGATATCATAATTCTGGGATTCTGCTCCGTGTGGGATGATTTCGTATGTACCAACAGGGCTATCTGCAGAGGCTACGCAAGTAATCGTTGGTTGTGTTGTTAATACACTTTCATCTTCACCATTCTTAAATCCTTCGTAAGAAACAATGAACACAGGATTTCCTTCCCCTTTGTGTCGTGAATATGAATTGGCCGTAACCGTTAATGATGCAGGAATTATTGTCAGAGTTCCATTTATATATGTTGTCTTATCATTCTGCACACTTCCTTGACTTACTATAATGGGATAAGTTCCTACCGGTGAGGTTGAAGCCGCTGTTGTCGAAAGCTCAGGAACCCCATCCAAGGTTCCACTCTCTTCATAATCAAGTTCAGGTATACAGTCTCCATAAACCATTATCTTGTCAATGGCAGTAATCGTGGCTGGCGCATACTCTATAGTCAGTGTTCCATTTACATAACTAATATCATAATTCTGGGATTGTGCACCAGAGGGAATAATATCATATGTACCAATTGGGCTATTTGCCGTGGCGCTACATATGATTGATGGTTGCGTTATTAGAACATTATTGTCATCTCCATTTTTAAAACCACTATATGTCACCTCAAATATCGGATTGTTTTGGTCTATGTTGCGTTGATATGATTTGGCGGTAATGGTGAGTGGTGCTTTTACTATGGTAAGAGTGCCACAAACATAAGTCACATCTGGGTTGTTGACACTTCCTCGCGTTATGGTTATAGGATATGTTCCTACAGGGGAACCAAACATTGCAGTGGTTGAGAGCTCTGGTGCACCATCTAATACACCACCGCTCTGTTCGTATGTAAGTTCGGGTATAACATCTCCATATACCACTGTTAGACTCGTTGCAGTGACGGTTGCTGGTGCATATTCAACCGTCAGCGTACCATTAACGTAACTAATATCATAGTTTGGGGCTTCTGCTCCTGAAGGGATAATTTCGTATGTGCCAACAGGGCTATTTTGAGTTGCAACACAAGTGATTGTTGGTTCTTGGGTGAGTACATTTCCGTCTTCATTATTTTTGAATCCACTATAATCAACTTCAAAGTCAGGGTTTTCTGTCCCTTCTTTTCGTATATAGGATTTAGCAGTGATTATCAAAGGTGCAGGTATTATTGTTAAAGTTCCATTAACATAAACAAAAGTAGTGTCTTGTATGCTTCCTTGTGAAATAACTATTGGATAGATACCCACGGGAGATCCTTCCTCTGCTTCGCAAAAGATGGAAGGTTCTCCAGAAGAAGGAGTCCAATTTGCATCATACTCCCATATAGGATTATTATCACCATAGAATCGTATGTAACTCCTTGCCGTTATTGATAAAATTTGATTATTAATAGACTTCCTATGCTCTACATAGATTGCATTGTCAATTTCATCACAAAATGGGGAGGAATAATATGATCCAACAATCACAATCGTGTCTCCCTCCTCTATTGGGGGAGAAATTGAATTCCATATTTTGGTTGTGCCTTTGTAGTCAACAAGGCCATAGACATAAATGGAAACATCCTCGTTGTCGATGTCAATCAGGTCAAAGTTACCATAGTTAGTATTTCTGATAGAGCCCACGATTCCTGTCAACTTATACTTCGTCTGGGTATCTTTCTCTTCGAGGAACTGAGCAACGGAAATCTCTTCGTATTGCGAGAAATCGGGCTTTTCTTCCTCGCCACCACCGCCTTCTCCCGGTTCATTGCCTTCGTCAAAGAGTTCCCATTCAGAAATATTCCTGATGCCCACTACCGAAAAGTACTTTGAGATGCTACCCTTCACAAGCAGAGTCTTACCTAGATTGGTGGGATTATCGACAAGGTTAAGAGCCGTTCTGGCAGCCGTATTGCTGGCCATCTGTGCAGGGATGCACCTTGTGTAGTTGGTCTCGCTCTGAGTGTCAGCCAACATAATGTTTGATCTTACTGCACCACTGGCAGTGGTGATAAAGTTTTCCAACTTGTTATCTGCCGAGCCTACAATATAAGCCAGCACCCAGCCTTCTTCGTCGGTTAGGCTGTTCACATTCATTGCCTGAAGGTCGGTCACAGTGTAAGGGTTACTCTTCGTTCCATCTCCAGCAAAAGTGACACTAGTGATAAACCATGTAATAAGAAAAAATAAAGATCTTTTCATGATTTCATTTAATATTATCTAATGTAGCATATCTAATTATAGATTCAGTTGACTCATCACCTTTGCTTATGTCATATTCGAGATAAACAATTAAGATCTTTTCCCTTTTGGAAAAACTAGAATATACTGAGGAATAACTGTTTTTAAACTTTACAAAATCAAATGTAGATATAACTCTCTCTTTAGTAGATTTGCATCCATAGATTAATAATATACCCAATTCGTAGGCGTTTGTTCCATGTGTAAATATATTTAATTTCTTTAAATCTTCCTCTAAACTCTCATTATTGGAACTCCTTTTTATTTCACACACAATCTCATGTCCCCAATTTGTCCCTTGACCAAGATGTAAAACTAAGTCAGGATATTTATCATCTCTTATTCCCTTCCCCTTTTTATGTTGATTGTTATAAAACCTTTCCAAGTGCTTGCCAGGCTCTCCATTTAATAATAGTTTACTTTCTTTTTTCTCCAGGATGTTTTCCCACTGTCTATATAATTCGTAGGCAAACACTCGCTCGCTATGCTCAACGGAACTTTTTTCCCTTTCATTGTCGCATGTCCAAAACATAGCATACTCTTTTTTTACCTGTTTTAACGCCTGAAAAAACAAACATAGGTTTTCATTATAAGTCTGAATGTTCATTGTATACCCTCCTGCACCTCCCAGCCCCACGGAGAACCTTTATTAACGTGAGAAGCGTGGAACTGTATCCACTCTCCACTCTGAGGCCGTGAGAAAACCTTGTACAAGAGATGCGGCTAAAGTCCACGCTTACGCATGGAAGCCATCATGTCCTCTTGTTGTACTAGAAATTTCTCGCGTTTCAGAGTGCAAGACGAGCATAACGCTTCTTTTATTCCCGATAAGATACGCAGTCGCTACTGCATAGTGAGACGAGTCTCACGGGGCAAAGATACGAATAAAAGTTTAAAAGGTTAACAGGTTAACGGTTTATTTTTCTCATTGTGCAATATAAGAATAAAAGTTTAATGTTTAATGTATGCTTTCACGCGCACGCGCGCATTCAATATATTTTTTGAGCAAAAATCTACTGAATCTACTGCAAGAATGATTTAATCAGTTAATTGCCAATAACATGCGATGCAGTAGATTCGAAAAATGAATCTACTGCAATCAGCTGATTTAGGCAAAAACAGGGGGTAGGTCTTACGCCGATAAGGCTTAGGGCTTATGACGATAAGATATAGGTCTTCCGGTAGAAACACTTAGGAGGATAAGTCTCGGCCCTTAGGAGGATAAGCCTCGGCTCGCAGGAGGATGGAGCCGAACGCCTAAGGAGGAAAGACTGAACGTCGACGTGAAAGGATTGTCGCACGCCGTGAAACGAATATTGCACGGCGTGCAACGATAATCTCACGCCGTGCAATATTTTGCAATATTATTCCTTCACATATAATTGAGTTTTTTGAACCAAATTTGGTTAAATTCTCGCCCTAAGGCAGTTCCTTTCACAATTATTTAGTATCTTCGCAAGATGAATCTACTTGAAACAATACAAATACCTGCTGATTTGAGGCAGTTGAACATAGAGCAACTGCCGCAAGTGTGTGATGAATTACGCCAATATATCATACGTTCACTGGCCGATAACCCTGGGCACTTCGCCTCAAGTCTGGGTACAGTAGAGCTGACCGTTGCACTGCATTATGTATTCAATACACCTGAGGACCGAATCGTATGGGACGTCGGGCATCAGGCTTATGGGCATAAGATATTGACGGGGCGTCGTGAACGTTTCTCTACAAACAGGAAGTTGGGAGGTTTGAAGCCTTTCCCCTCACCCGAGGAAAGCGAATACGACACATGTACCTGTGGACACGCCTCCAACTCGATATCCATAGCCTTAGGCATGGCCGTTGCCGCTCAGAAGCAAGGCTCAGAGCGCAAGGTCGTGGCCGTTATTGGCGACGGAAGTATGACTGGAGGGCTTGCCTTCGAAGGACTGAACAATGCTGCCAGTACGCCCAACGACATGCTTATCATCCTTAACGACAATGACATGTCCATCGACCGCAATGTGGGAGGTATGGGCGAATACTTGCATAAGCTGCACACAAGTTCGGCTTATAATAAGCTGAGATACAGTGCCTCTAAGACCCTTTACAAATGGGGCGTTCTAAACGACGACCGCAAGGGAAGGGTGCTACGCTTCAATAATGCCATAAAGTCGCTGCTCACCAACCAACGGAACATGTTCGAGGGCTTGAACATCCGATATTTCGGTCCAGAGGACGGACACGACGTCATTGGCCTCGTCAAGACCATGCAACGCATCAAGGACATGAAAGGGCCCAAGATGTTGCACATCCATACCATCAAAGGCAAAGGCTTTGAACCTGCCGAACGGGATGCCACAGTATGGCACGCGCCAGGCAAGTTCGACCCTGAGACGGGACAGCGCATCAAATCAGAACAAGGCAAGCAAACCCCGCTTCGCTTTCAGGATGTATTTGGTGAGACCTTGCTCGAACTGGCAAGAGAGAACGAGCGTATCGTAGGCGTAACACCTGCCATGCCTACTGGTTGCAGCCTCTGCATCATGCAGAAGGAGATGCCTGAACGAGTGTTCGACGTTGGTATTGCCGAAGGTCATGCCGTCACCTTCTCGGCTGGAATGGCACGCGAGGGATTGCTTCCCTTCTGCAACATCTATTCTTCGTTTAGTCAACGAGCTTACGACAACATCATCCATGATGTGGCCATCAGTCGTCTGCCTGTGGTGCTGTGCCTCGATCGTGCCGGTCTTGTGGGAGAAGACGGTCCTACGCATCATGGTGCCTTTGACCTCGCCTTCCTGCGTCCCATTCCTGGCCTTACCATCGCCTCACCTATGGACGAAGCCGAACTGCGTAGGTTGATGTACACAGCCCAACTGCCCGACAAGGGTCCCTTCGTCATCCGCTATCCACGAGGCAAAGGCGTACTCACCGACTGGCATTGTCCCTTGGAGGAAATCCCAGTTGGAAAGGGACGCAAGCTTAGGGACGGACAGGGTGAAACGGCCGTGCTCTCCATTGGCCCCATCGGTAATGTTGCAGCCGAAGCCATAGAAGAAAACGGTCTCGACATTGCCCACTATGACATGCGCTTCCTTAAGCCCCTCGACGAAGACATACTCGAAGAAGTAGGCAAACGCTACAAGCGCATCGTCACCATTGAGGACGGAGCCATAGAAGGAGGCTTAGGTACAGCTGTACTGGAATGGATGTCTGACCACGGCTATAAGCCCGAAGTCAAACGTCTTGGCCTCCCCGATCAGTTCGTAGAGCATGGCACTCCAGCCGAGCTTTATCACATAGTGGGACTGGATAAAGAGAGTATAAAAAAGACTCTCCTCCCTACCCCTCTCAGCTAAGGAGGGGAGTGTATACTCACATGAAAGACGATATCTACTATATGAATATAATTTCACCATTAGCAAATGTTAATATTCCCCTCCTTAACAGGGAGGGGCCAGGGGGGAGTCTTCTATGAAAATCATCATCGCAGGTGCAGGAGCCGTAGGTAGTCATCTGGCCCGACTCCTATCGAAAGACGATCAAGACATCGTAGTCATCGACGAAAGTCAGGTAAAGACCGACTCACTTACCGACTCGGGCGACTACGACCTGATGACCATCAACATGCCTCCTACAAGTATCACGGCTATGAAGGAGGCAGGTGTCCAGCATGCAAACCTCTTCATTGCCGTAACTCCCGACGAGTCACGCAACATCACCTGCTGCATGCTTGCCCACACATTAGGAGCACAAAAGACCGTTGCCCGTATCGATAATGCCGAATACATGCAACCTCAATACCAAGAGATATTCCATCGTATGGGCATCGACTCGCTTATCTACCCCGAAGTACTTGCCTCGCGAGAGATACTGGAAGGACTCAAGCACTCATGGGTTAGGCAATATTGGGAGATACACGGCGGAGCGCTCATCATGATGGGTATAAAGCTAAGGGAAACGGCTCACATACTTGATGTCCCCTTGCGCGAACTATGCCCACCCGATGCTCCATACCATATTGTTACCATCAAGAGAGACGACCAAACCATCATCCCAGGCGGTAACGATTGCTTGCAACTAGGTGATATCGCTTACTTCATAACCACCAGGAAACACACCGCACTCATCCGCGAGCTTGTAGGCAAGGAGGATTACCCCGATGTCCGTAGCGTTATGGTCATGGGAGGCGGACGTATATCCGTCAACATTGCGCACCAAAAGCCTGACTGGCTAAAGATGAAGATAGTGGAGCGTAATGAAGAGCGGTGCTACCAGCTTAATGACTTGCTTGAGAATGATGATATAGTTGTCATTCATGGTGATGGTAGAGACACGGGCACACTCATAGACGAAGGCATAAAGAAGTGCCAAGCCTTTGCTGCCCTCACACCCGAGACAGAGACCAACATCCTTGCATGCCTTGCTGCCAAGCGTCTAGGCGTCAGGAAGACCGTGGCCTTAGTAGAGAACATGGACTATGTCAATATGGCTGAGAAGCTAGACATCGGTACTATCATAAACAAGAAGGTAATTGCTGCCAGCCACATCCACCAGATGATGCTACGTGCCGACGTAACGACGATGAAGAGCCTCACTATCGCCAGTGCAGACGTGGCCGAGTTCGTAGCCCTCGAAGGTTCAGCCATCACAGGCAAACCCATTAGGGAGTTGCGCTTCCCACGTGGGGTCACTTTGGGCGGATTGATTAGGGATAAGATAGGTATGCCTATTAATGGTAGCACGGTTATTCAGCCCGGTGACAGCGTAGTCGTCTTTGCCATCGACGGGCTCATCAAGCAGATTGACCACTTCTTCCGCAAGCCAGAAGGGGGCATCATTACAAAGATAATCGACAAACTAAAGTAAGTTAGGGAGTTGAGGCACTAACCTTTGGCTCTTCATCCGCAGTCGATGTGGTTGAAGGGCCATTTATTTTATCCACGAAGGCTCGGATGTCGTTCCTCAAACGTTGGTAAGGTTCGCTCTGAAGGAACTTAGTGCTTTTGCGCAACATCTGGTCGATGGGCGACTGACGTCGTTGATAGCACGAGAGTTCGTTCTGTCGTTGCTGCGTATGAACCGCATTCCTCCGGATCTCAGCCTCGCGCTCTTTGCGCAGTTGGACACAGATGGGGGTGAGCAAGGGCAGGACGACACCGTCGAAAAGGGTATGCCCTTGCATGTAAAGGTATGTAGTTTCGGGCGTCAAACCTAAGGAAAGTAGCTGGTCACGCAAGGGCTTATAGGTGGCCTTGCCTTGAGGATAGTGCTGCTGCATCCAGTTTATCTTGCGGTTAACCACATGACGAAGGGACTCCAAGGTGCGCTCGGGATGGAAGGGATTCACTTCGCGTAAGCTCACAAGTGCCCCGAAGTCCATCAGCGTGAACCGGGAGTAGCAGTCATAACGATATACCCATACGTTCCAAACGAATAGAGGCCAGATGATGCGGCTATACTCCTCCATGAACGCTTCCAAGTCCACTATCTCCCTATCGTTCAGGACTGCCATGACGCACACCTCATGCAATCCCTTGGCATAGCACTGGAAGTTCTCGATGGCATACACATAGGTGTGGAAGACATAAGGGTTGGTTATAATCTCCTTGGATACGGGCGTCGTGCCTTGCATCATGAAGTCATAGTCGGCATCGACGCAAGCAATGAGGTTCTCGCCCAGGACGGTAGTGCCCAAAGTATTGGCGAGTACGTTCTTCTTTCCCTTACCAAGGTTGGTCTTCGACGGAAGCATGACCTCGAACGTCAGGGTGTCTGACTCGAATTCATCAAGCACCGAACGCCAAAAGAACACATCATCATAGCTCTCTACATAGGCCACCACCCTGCGACGTGAAGACTTTGGTCGCAGACGGTTAGCGGCTTCGATGTAGCGCGAACTAATGTTATCGTATAATCTGTGGGCCACGAGCTTACTATCTTCCTGATTATCAATTGTCGATGATAATATCTTCGACGTCCGTGATGCAGTCCTGCCACCCGTCCATGACTACGGCTGGGCTGTGCGTGGTCAGGACGATTTGGACGTTAGGATTAAGGTCTCGCACGAGAGAGATAAGGCGTTTCTGCCACTCGAAGTGGAGGCTCACCTCGGGTTCGTCCATGAATAAGACGTATGGTTCGTGGTTTTGCACGAGCACGGTCAGGAGGATGATGAGCATTTGCTTCTCGCCTGAGGAGAGTTGGTATGGGTCTATGAACTCGTCATACTGCAGGAACACAATCTCGTTGCTATCGCGCTTGATGGTCTTGCGCGTATCGTGGAACAGGTCATCGACCAGGTCTTGGAAGTGAGTCTTCTCGGCCACCATGGCTTGCGCCTTAGCCTGTGCGTCGGGATCGCCAGACGTTAGGAGGGCAATCATACGGTTCGAGAGGTTCACCTGGTAGTCGAGATAGCGTCGTTGTAGCATATATAGCTGCAAATCGAGCTCAGTCTGGAGCTTGAGGTCGCTAACCTTCGAGAGCAATTCGCTGGAGATTACGGCGCGATCGAAAGAGCGTATGACGTCAAACCTTATAGTGTCGCAGTCCTCAGGGCTATATGTGATGGTCACCCCATCGAGGTGCTTCTCCAGGTCGCGATACTCGAGCAGTTGCTTGATGACGCGATTAAGGATGGTGGACTTTCCCACGCCGTTCACGCCACTAAGGATATTGACATCGCGCTTCAAGTCCCAGACGATGTGACGGCGACCACTCCAAAGCGAATCGATTTCGATACGTTGAATGTATTCTGCTATCTTTTTCATGGTGGTAGTATGTTTCTAAGGGACAAAGTTAGGATTTCCCTGCGTAATCTCCAAATCCTAAGGCCGTAAAAGTGCTTATTTCTTATTGTACCAGTCGTGAAGCACCTGAAATGCCTGCTTACGTTTACCTTGATCGGAGACGACGCCCTTGCGGTTGAAGTGGTCTTGTATGCCCGGTAAGAGGCGACGGGGCGAACGAAAGTCCTTGAGCACCCATGGGCATGTGCCAGCAAGACCCTGAATCTTGCTCAGCATCTCTAGGTTCTCGCGGTAGACACGTGCCTGGAATTCCTCGGTCCATCGTTGGTCCTCTGCCCCATGCATGCCTGCAAGGGCACCACCCCCGAATTCACTGACAATGACGGGCTTCTCATAGGGCACTTCCCACGTCATCTTAGGAGCATCGGCCACGTCACGATACCAGCCCACATACTGGTTGAAGCTAACGACATCGACGTACTGATGCATATTATCGTGCAGACGGTTTACGTAGTTCGAGGCCGATGTCACTTCCATGGCCATACTGATGAGTCGGGTGTTGTCGAGGCTACGTGCATGGGATGCCAAGGCCGAGAGAAAGCGGTCGCGGGCATCGCTGTGCGGGGTTTCGTTGGCGATGGACCAGATGATGGTGGCACAACGGTTATGGTCACGGCGAATGAGGTCGGTAAGCTGTCGGCGTGCATTGTCCAGCGTTTGAGGGTTGTCCCACGAGATGGTCCAGTACACAGGTATCTCCTCCCAGAGCAGAATGCCCTGCCGTTCGGCCTCGCGCACCGTAAGCTCGTTGTGGGGATAGTGGGCGAGGCGGATGAAGTTGCACCCTATGGCTTTGGCCCAAGAGAGCAGGGTATCGGCCTCCGCCTTCGTAGTGATGCGGTGGCTCGTATAGGCCGATTCGTCGTGCATGCATATACCCTTCAGGAAGATGGGCTTACCATTTAGCAACAGTTCTCGCCCGCGAGTTTCGATGACGCGGAACCCAACTTCGTCGCTGATGGTCTGGTCGTCGAGGGATATAGTCACTTTATATAGCTTGGGATTGTCGGGACTCCATAGTTGCGGCTTTAGCTTGGGCAGGGTGAGCGAGGCATGACCTTCGGCATCGGTCTTCAGGGTCTTCCTGACCTTCAGTTCGGGGATGGAGAGTGTAATCTCCCGACCTTCCACGCCACGATTCAGGCTTACGGAGAAGGCAACACCCTGGAGTTGCTTCGATGCCATCTGCAGTGTGTAGTCTTCTATATAAGTATCGCGCACGCGTACGAGCAGGACATCGCGCGTGATGCCCCCGTAGTTCCACCAGTCGAATACGCGGGTTGGCACATTGTCGGCATGGCGTTTGTTGTCCACCTTCACTACCAGGGTGTTCTGTCCCTTGCGCAACACGTCGGTGACGTCGTAGCAGAAGGGCGTGAAGCCTCCCACGTGGCGGCCAAGTTCCTTACCGTTGAGGAAGACGATGGCCTCGTAGTTGACAGCTCCGAAATAGAGAAGTACACGGTCATCTCCCCCTCCTTTGGAGGGGGCTGGGGGGAGGTCAAACGTCCGTCGATACCACACCGTGCCCTCATAGAGGTAGAGCATGGGGTCCTGCGTGCTCCAGTCTCCGGGCACACGCATAGTGGGCGACTTGTCGAAGCTGTACTCGATGAGGTCGGAAGGCCGTTGGGGTTTGGCGTCAAGGAAATAGCCCCAGCGCGTCTTGTTCATACGATAGTCGTAGTAACCTTGCTCCTGTGGGTCGGCAAAGTAATGCCAATCGCCGTTGAGCGACGTGACGTCGCGGGCGAAAATGTTATGCGGTGCGGGCACTTCGCTTTGGGCGAAAAGAACATTGAAGATTGAACATTGAACATTGAAAATGAGGAGGATAAGGAGGCGTTTCATAGGTTGATGTGTTTAATGGTTTCGATGATGTTGTGCCGAGCCACCTGGGGCTGAAGGGCCATGGACAGGGGTATGTCGGGGGGAGTGATAGCGACTACGTGGGCGAAGCCTGCCTGCAGCAGAGCCTCACGGTCGGCAACCTGCCCAGCAAGCAGTATAACGGCTGGCGAAGAGGAGTTAGGGAGTGAGGAAGTGATGGAGTGATGAAGTGAGGAGAAGGCTTTGACGCGTTGTAGGATGCCCATAGGGACTTTGCCCATGAGGGTCTGACGGTCGGCACGTCCCTCGCCGGTGATGATGAGGTCGGCATCGGGGAGATGGCTGTCGAAGTTGGCAAGGTCGAGCACGAAATCGATGCCCGATACGCGCCGAGCGCCCAGATATTGCACCAGTGCGTACCCTACTCCACCAGCTGCTCCCGCACCTGCTTCGCCACTGCAGTCGTGACCAAGGCGGGCGGCACTCTCGGCGGCAAAGGCGGAAGCCCTTGACTCCAGTTCCTCGACCATAGCATCCAACTCGGCCGGCGTCATACCGGGAGCGGCCTTTTGTCGGGCGAATGTGCGGGCAGCGCCCTGACTACCTAGCAGTGGATTCGTAACGTCAGTGGCTAGAAGATACCTCTCCCTGCCCCCTCCCAAGGAGGGGGTAATGAATGAAGAGAAGGACCTCCCCGAAAGAGAGACTAGGAAATCATCTCCCCCTCCTTGGGAGGGGGCGGGGGGAGGTTGTAGGGGTGATGATATCCACCTCCCGCAATCGCTCGTTGCACTGCCGCCCAATCCGACGACAATCTCCTGGGCACCGCGCCGCAAGGCATCGGCTATCAACTGGCCAGTCCCGTACGACGAGGCTCGAAGGGGATTGCGTTCCTCGGGCTTCAACAGGCCGAGACCACTGGCTTGCGCCATCTCTATGAAGGCACGCCCCTCACTCAGCAGATACTGGGCCTGTATCGGTCGCATCAGAGGGTCGAGGACAGGGACAGTGACACGCACATAGCTGCCCGTGGCCTCCACTGCATCGAGGAAACCCTCTCCCCCGTCACTCATGGGTAGGCACACTACCTCGGCATCGGGCCAGCGCTGTTGCACTGCCTCACATGCCGCCTCATTGGCTTGGCGCGAAGTCAAGCAACTCTTCAGCGAATCGATAGCGATAATGACCTTCATCGCCACGAAGATACGAATTAATTTCCATAACGACAAATCGCGACCGCTATAACCTTGCAAAAGAAGGTCTAATAGACTTAAGGCCTCATGTCTAATAGACTTAAGGCACGATGTCTAATAGACATAAGAATTCAAGTATAATATACCCTAAAAAGTAAGCCTAATAGGGTTAAGCACGCAAGCCTAATAGGCTTAAGCCTTCAAGCCTAATAGGCTTAGGCGGTCAAGCCTATTAGGGTTCAAATTTCAAGGTTAGTAATCTTAAGCCCTCAACATTAGTAATCTTAACGCCCCAAGATTAGTAATCTTAAGCCTTCAAGGTTAGTAACCTTCATTTTCAACCTTACTAAGGTTAAGCCCTCAAGCTTACTAAGGTTAAGCCCTCAACATTAGTAATCTTAAGTCCTCAAGGTTAATAATCTTCATTTTTAACCTCAATAATCATTCCCTCCCGCCCCCTGTTATATCATCGCCCGAGGTCGGGTATATATAAGAGGAAAGATAGGGACGGAGTGTAATAATTCCGAGGCATCGCCATCTTATAGATGTAAAAACGAGAGAGAAAGATATGAAAAGAATCATCACAAGCTTAGTGCTTATTACAGCGACTTTCATGGTTTTGGCACAGGAGCATACTGAAACCAAGTACATAACAACCGAAAGCGGGCGCCTGACACGCCGCGACTACACCTACGACGAGCAAGGACGACCGACGAGCAACACCCTGTCGTGCTGGATTGATGACCTCGACGATTACCGGCCTGTGATACGTCGACTGTTTCGCTACGACGAGGGGAAGCGGACGATGGAATATCAAACTTGGAACCCATGGAAGCGATGTTTCCAGCCCGTAGAGTTGGTCGTATACGACGAAGGCTCCGATTCTGCCCACGTAGAATGCTACCGCTGGCAGGAGCGCAGGCAGGAGTGGAAGCGGCAAAGGCCCTAACGCCGCGGGGGAAAGGAAATGAGGGAAAAGTCACGATAAAGTAGGATATTCTGCCCCACTTTTGTTATATTTGCGCCCAAAGTCGGGTATATAAGAGTGTATGGAAGGTAAAGACAGAGAGATAATCGCCCGATATGGAGCCGACATGCTCCGCTTCGTGAGCCGCACAGTCCGATGCCACGAGGACGCGGAGGAACTGGTGCAGGACACGTTCGTCAGGGCCTTGCGCTCGCTCAGTCAGTTCGACGAGGGACGAGCCTCCATGCGAACGTGGCTCACGCGCATAGCCTACAACGAGGTGATGCGCTATCACGAGACGAGGAAGAACGTGCCGACGATGGTGCCACTGAACGAGCAGCAGAACAACACGCCCGAGACCTCGGACGACGACCGACGGCGCGACATGTTGGAACAGGCCATACGACGGCTCCCGAAGGACGACCGCATGCTCGTCTCCATGCGATACGCCGACGGGCTGTCGATACGCGATATCGCCTTCATCACCGGGATGAAGGAACAGAGTCTGCCCGTGCGTATGCAGCGAATACGCGAGAAATTAAAGTTAGAGATTAGGAAGATTAGAGATTAAAGATATGACGAAAGACATGAAAGACTATACCGATTTCACTGACGACGACCTGCGCCTGGTGCTCCAGCGCATGGACGAAAGCGATACACCTCCCCTGCCCCAAGACTTGGCCGACAGGGTGATGGCAAAGCTGCAGCCCCCCTCCAGCTCCCCCCTCAAGGGGGAGGGCTACGGGCGGGCCCTACTCCTCCCCTCGGGGAGGTTGGGAGGGGGTCGGAGGAAAACCCTCTGGGCCGTGGCCGCAAGCATAGTGCTCATCGTCGCCATCACCCTGACCCTGTGGCCCAAGCCTCAGGAGACGATCTATCAAGATACCTTCGCATCGGCCGAAGAGGCCTGCCTCGTACTCAGCAACAACACAGACAATAACACTATAGCCTTATGAAAAAAACAATCCTATGCCTAATGGCATTGTTGCTCTTCGTCGGGACGACGAGGGCCGACGAATACGTCACTGAGAACCACACGATAGTAGTCGATGGCGATACTATCCACTGGAATCAAGACGGCAAGTTCGACTCGAAGCAGATCAAAGAACGCATGAAAAAGGCCGAAGAGGCCGTACGAAAGGCCGAGGAGCGCATAAAGGACGCACAGGAGCGCCTAGGGAAATATGACTTTGGCAACATCGACTCCATCCTCGTAAGCCGTGACGGAAAGATCATCCAGTATAGGAGCCTGCCCGATGAATGGACGTGGGGGCATGAGAAGATCGACCTACCGAAGGACCAGAAGCCCCTTATCGACCTGAGCAACATCAAGGGGCGTTGGGGCTTCGAGGACTACTACTTCTCGGGCGACATCCTGCACGCTCAGAACCGACGTGGCGGAGACTTCTACATCAGCGGCTGGAACATCCGTCCTCTGCTCCATCGACTTTCGGGCCTGCTCGTGCTGAAGTCGAAGAAGGAGGCTGCAGAGAAAATCATCTTCAGCCGAGGCACTCAGCTGCGTAACGACGAGCGCTTCAAACTCATTGTCCGAGACCGTGACATCACCTTCTATGGACATCAAACCAAGGACGACCAGTTCGACGAGGTCATCATCCTAATGTCCAGGGAACAATCGCCTAACAAATGCGCCTACATTGTGCAGATGATGGGCCTGCTGCGCCCCGACAACCTGACCTCGTACGCGCAACTTCGCAACCCGGCACCCAATAGCGCAAAAAAGAAGCAATAAAGGCCTTCGACCTAGGGAATACTCTTTTACATATATGTACTTTAAGGTTAAAGGCATGCCACGCCCCGACCGTCCGCGAGGATAGTCGGGGCTTTTCTTGCAAGTGTCCGAGGGATTCCGTAACTTTGTCCTGCAAACCAAATGTGAAAGCTTATGAACTTCAAGGAACTATGTCTGGCGCGACAGAGCTGCCGCCAGTATAAGAATGAACCCGTACCTCAGGAGAAGTTGGACTACATCAAGGAGTGCGTGCGGCTGGCACCTTCTGCCGTCAACCGCCAACCCTGGCGATTCTTGCTCATCGACAAGGAGCCCATGCTGTCGCAAGTCAAGGCCTGTTATGGTCGGGAGTGGATACAGCAAGCCCCCGTCATCGTAGTGTGCCTGAAGAACGAACAGGAGGCTTGGACGCGACAGTGCGACGGACACAACCACGCCGACGTGGACATCGCCATCGCCACCGAGCACCTTTGCCTCGCAGCATCGGAGCAAGGGCTGGGCAACTGCTGGGTGTGCAACTTCGACGTCGAGCGCCTCATGGCCACAGGCCTCATTCCCCAAGGCTTCATCCCTTCCGTCCTCGTCCCCATAGGTCTGCCCGCCGACGAGCCACGTCCCAAGACCCGCAAGCCCATCGATGAGGTGTGGGGATAAAGAACACCTGACCTTTCGAACAACAAACCTAAGCCTTCTGCATTTAAGCCTTAGGTCTTAACAAAGAAGCCCTTAGGCCTTAATGAGTAACCCCTTAGGCCTTAATGAGTAACCCCTTAGGTCTTCCAAAAGAAGGCCTAAGGGGTTAGTGAATCATGCTTCGGTAAGTAATCGAAGATGTATAGGTTATAGGAAGAGGAAGATTGCAGGCGTTTTGGCGAGATAGGGCAGACCCAGCTTGCGCCACTCCGAGACGGTGTGGGTCTTAATCCATTCATCTCCCGTCGAAATGCCTGCAGCAACGCAAAGACGCGTCTTTGGGCTGAGAGTGCGAACTAAGGTATCAAAGAAGCGACGGTTACGGTATGGCGTCTCGATGAATAGTTGGGTTTGGCGCTCATGCTGGGCACGTTTCTCTAGAACCTGCAGACGCCGAGCCCGTTCGCCCTCGTCGATGGGCAAGTAACCATTGAAGGCAAAGCTCTGACCATTCAGTCCACTGGCCATGACGGCCATAATCATGCTGTTGGGACCTACTAACGGCACGACACGAATGTCCCGACGCTGAGCCAGCGACACAATATCGGCACCCGGGTCGGCAACAGCCGGACAACCCGCCTCGCTTATGACTCCGACGTCATAACCCTTGGCGATTGGCGCAAGATAAGTAGCGAATCGACCCTCGTCTGCATGTTTGCCCATCTCATAAAAGGTACAGTCGTCAATTGGGAACTCCCTATCGACGCGGCGCAAGAATCGGCGTGCCGTGCGTATCTCCTCTACGATGAAGTGGCGAATGCCTCGGACTATCTCCGCATTATATGCCGGAAGTACCTGCTCCACAGGCGTATCACCGAGGGTGCAAGGGATGAGATATAAGACCCCTACCCCCTGCCCTCCCCGAGGGGAAGGAGATGTGACGTTTGTGTTATCTATAGGCTTATTCATATACTATATTTATAGCTGCTGCAGCTTTATTTCATTATCCTTCCCTCCCAACAGGGAAGGGTTGGGGGTGAGTCCTACATGGGGAGAGTCTTCCAAGTCTTCCGACCTTTGACGTGATACTGCCAGAGCAGGGAGAAGGAAGATTGCTCAGGTACGGACTTAAGCTTAGACAGGCGGAGGTTCTCTTTCCTGTCCTTACGGAACTGAGGAAGGAGACACCAGAAATCAAAGCGCGCACGCCAAACGGCCAAGAACGAGCGGTACTGACCTCGAAGTACGAAGCGTACACTGGCAAGGGCATCGAGCCAGAAGCGCAGGAACATAACCTTCCAAAGCCGCCCTGCAGGCAGGTTCTTGTAAAGGAGGAGGAGATTGTTGCGGAAGTTCAGGTAGTCCTTCTTCGGATTACCTTGAGGTAAAGTCCCACCGCCTAGGTGGTAGGCAACGCTTTGCGGTACACATACCACCCCACGCCCTCGACTGCGAAGACGCCAGCATAAGTCTATCTCCTCCTGATGGGCAAAGAACCGGCCATCAAGTCCACCCACATCCCAATAGTCACGACTGCGAATGAGCAGGGCAGCACCCGTAGCCCAAAGCACTGGCACTATATCGTCGTATTGCCCTTCATCCTTCTCTACCGTGCCGAATACTCTACCTCTGCAATAGGGATAGCCTAGGGCATCGATGTATCCACCTGAGGCCCCTGCGTACTCAAACATATCGGGAGCCCACTGGCATAGTAACTTCGGTTGGCAGGCAGCGACTTCAGGATGGGCATCCATGTACGAGAGCATGGGCTGGAGCCAACCTTCATGTACCTCCACATCGCTATTGAGGAGAAGGTAATACCTCTCCCCCTTCCCCTCTCCCAAGGAGAGGGGCATCTCCTCCCCTTTAAGGGAGGACTGAGGTGGGTCTTCCTCAAGCATCTTCAGCCCTCGATGATATCCTTCGGCAAAACCATAGTTACGATCAAGCGCGATGATTCGTACCTGTGGCATCTCATCTCTAAGGTATTGCAGGCTAGCGTCAGAACTTCCGTTATCGATGACTATAACGTCGGCCTCCGGTGAGTTCGCCACAACAGAAGGAAGGAACCGACGCATCATGTCCGCTCCATTCCAATTCAGTATGACGATGGCTATTCTCTTCATTGTCAATTGCTAGTTTATCAATTGTCAACTCCCTATTATCAATTCTCCAGTCAAGGCATCCCCTGCTTCGTTCCAGCCAGTAAGGAGCACAGGGACAATCTCATTATCGGCATGCATCCCCCCTACTTGGGAGGGGCAGGGGGAGGTCGTGACCCTGATATAGTTATCGGTAAAGCCTCCGAGCACACCCTTCTTCCCATGTTCGAGAAGGACGGGACGCACAGTGCCTATATACTTATTATAAAACGCGCGCGTATGCGCATGCGAGACTTCCAGCACCTGCTGACTACGGGCATGCTTCTCCTCTGGTCTTACCCGATGAGGGATATTAAGGGCCTTGGTGCCAGGACGCTCGCTGTAGCTGAATACATGATACTGGCTCACAGGCATACGGTCCATGAAATGCAGGGCTTCCTGGAATAGGGCGTCCGTCTCCCCCCTCATGCCTACGATGACATCTACACCGATGAAGGCATCAGGCATCAGTTCACGTATGCGTAACATCTTATGCTCAAAGAGGGCGGTGTCATAGCGACGGTGCATCAAACGCAGTACTTCGTCGCTTCCAGACTGCAAGGGTACGTGGAAGTGAGGCATAAAGGCTCGGCTTTGAGCGCAGAACTGTATGACTTCGTCGGTCAGCAGGTTTGGCTCTATGCTGCTAATGCGATAGCGCTCAATGCCTTGAACTTGGTCGAGGGCCTCTATAAGGTTGAGGAACGACTCTCCCGTCGTTTTACCGAAATCACCTATATTCACCCCCGTCAACACTATCTCCTTACCACCCTTTTGGGCAACTTCTTCAGCCTGAGCGACTAGGGACGCGATGGTGCCATTGCGACTGCGACCGCGGGCAAAGGGTATAGTGCAGTAAGTGCAGAAATAGTCACATCCGTCTTGCACCTTTAGGAAATAGCGCGTGCGCTCACCACAAGAACAGGAGGGGACAAAGGGAGTCCTACCCTGTCCGTCCTTTGAAGGAAGGGGAGTGTTAACATTATCCTCCTCCGCAGCAAGGGTATCTGCTCCCCGACCTAACAGGGAGGGGCTGGAGGAGAGTCCCTTCACTATCATCTCCACCGCCCTACCCTTCTCTGCAGTTCCGAGTACAAGGTCAACACCTTCTATCTTCTTCACCACATCAGGCTTAAGCTGAGCATAGCAACCCGTAACCACTACAAAGGCACCAGGGTGTTGCTTAATGAGACGGTGGATGGCCTGACGGCATTTATGATCGGCAACCTCTGTTACACTGCATGTGTTCACATAACATAGGTCGGCAATCTCCCCTTTCCCTGCACGCGAAACACCAAGGGCTTCGAGACGAGAAGCCACAGTCGATGTCTCAGAGAAGTTCAGCTTACAGCCTAAGGTAAAATAGACTGCCTTCTTACCAGCCAAAGGAAGATTCGAATTCATGA
Source organism: uncultured Bacteroidales bacterium (assembly GCA_902801325.1). GTDB lineage: Bacteria > Bacteroidota > Bacteroidia > Bacteroidales > Bacteroidaceae > Physcousia. The sequence continues at coordinate 50,051 of CADCHQ010000011.1, forward strand.
TGCAAAGGTAATGTTTTTCTCATGGAATGCCAAAAAAAACGAGCAAGCGTTAAAAACTTTCTTTTTAAACGTTTTTATACACGCCTGATTATCAACAATATAAGAAATTGGGAGAAAAAAAGTTTGAAAAAAAGGAAAAAAAGTTGGTGTAATGTGATACAACGTATTGAAATAAGTAGTAACTTTGCACTCGGTTTTAAGAGCAATTGATTGTTTTACTAATTAAACTAAGAAGAAAATGAAGAAGTTAGCATTTATGTTCGTAGCTGTAGCAGCTATCTCTTTCGCATCTTGCGGTAACAAGGCTCAGGAAGCTGAGGCAGTTGACACTGTAGCTGTTGACACCGTAGAGGTTGTTGATACTGTAGCTGTTGACACCACTGCAGCTGTTGACACTACTGTTGTAGCTGAATAATCAGAGACGAACAATAGGTCTTGAAGGACTGCACGGGAGTGCGGTCCTTCTTTTTTTGTCCTATGCTGATGGACGCTTGTTTGAAGACTAACACTTTCGAGTTCTCCGACTTTCATCTAAACGGTTTATTCCCGAGGATATCCGAAGACAGTCACTCGATCCCTTGCTCGAGGACAATCGAACATAGGTTCGAGACAAAGGGAACATAGGCTCGAGACAAAGGGAACAAGGGTTCCATTACGCCATACACTATCCCTACTACGAATGCCTTGCTGAACGCATAATACAACGACTGTGGAGTACGCACTTCCAGCAAGCAAAAAAGCCCCGGCTTCCACAATGGGAAACCGGGACTTCCAAACTTATAAACTTATGAAACGATTACTCAGCGGCTTCTTCCACTTCGTCCTCTACTTCAGGAGCCTCCTCAACAGGAGCCTCAACCTCAGCAACAGGAGCTTCCTCAACAACGGGAGCGCCTTCGGCAACAACCGTAAAGGGAACCTCTACGCTAACTTCCTTGTGGAGCTTCACAACAGCCACGTGATCGCCAACGGTCTTCACATCCTTTACCACAATCTTCTTGCGGTCGATGTCGAAGCCAAGCTTAGCCAGCTCATCGGCAATCTGAAGGGAGTTGACACTACCATAGATGGTGCCTGCATTGCTGACCTTGGTTGAAATGGTCAGAGCCACACCAGCCAACTTGTCGGCAACTTCCTGAGCAGCAGCCTTGATCTTGGCCAACTTAACAGCCTGCTGACGCAGGTTCTCAGCCAAAACCTTCTTAGCACTCTCACTGGCAATAACAGCCTTACCGGTAGGAATAAGATAGTTGCGTCCGTAACCAGACTTAACTTTCACGATATCGTTCTTGTAACCCAAGCCGATAACATCTTCTTTCAGAATAATTTCCATAATCTTACCTCCTACTTTAATTATTTCATCAAATCGGTTACAAAGGGAAGCAGAGCCAACTGACGAGCGCGCTTAACAGCCTGAGCCACACGACGCTGATACTTCAGTGAGGTACCGGTGATGCGACGAGGCAGGATCTTACCTTGCTCGTTAAGGAACTTCTTCAGGAACTCGGGGTCCTTGTAGTCGATGTACTTGATACCGCTCTTCTTGAAACGGCAATACTTCTTACGCTTCGTGTCGATGGCAGGAGCGTTAAGATAACGAATTTCACTAGCTTGCTGTGCCATGGTTATGCCTCCTCCTTATTAGCTTGTTTGTTACGTCTCTTTTCAGCATACTCAATGGCATACTTCTCGAGTTTAACTGTCTGGAAACGGATAACCTTCTCGTCACGACGGAAGTTAGTCTCCAACTTTTTAATGAGCTCAGGCTCTGCCTTGAACTCAAACAAGACATAGAATCCCGTAGATTTCTTCTGGATAGGATAAGCCAACTTCTTCAGGCCCCACAGCTCTTCATTAAGAATTTCTGCACCATTATCGGTGAGCAGGCCTTTGAACTTGTTTACCGTTTCCTTCATCTGATCATCAGACAAAACGGGAGTCAAAATGAAAACGGTTTCGTACTGGTTCATAATACGTTTTATTTGTTAATAATAAAGTTTTTTTGCAAAAAGCGGTGCAAAGATAGTATTTTTCCTTGAAATGACCAAAGGAATCCAAGGTGAAATGCTTTTTTCGCCTAAAGTTTACGCCTTTTGACATAAAAAGGCGGAAGAGAAGTGTTTTTTTGAAGGAATTGTTTCGCCGTATCATTTTTTTTGTGTTATTTTGTAATCGAATATAGACGAATTCAAAATAATAACAATATAAATATGAAGAACTATTTAGGTATTGTGCTAATCGTTCTGGGCGCATTGGTGCTGTTGGTTAGCTATTTCGCAGAGTGGGTTGACTACAACCCTGTTCAGTTCACTGGTTTAGGCCTGATCATTGCTGGCCTCATCGCACACATTTTGATTACAAAGCGCATGAAGTAGGCAATATTGCCATAAGAAAAGGCGGATGATACATTATGTACCACCCGCCTTTTCTTTTTTATTCTGGTTTATTCTTCATCTTCTTCGAGAGGATTCTCCTCTGGAATAATGAGCTTATAGCCCTTGCCATGCACGTTGTTGATTTCAATCGTGGGATCAGCTCTCAAATGTTTACGCAGTTTTGTGATGTAAACGTCCATGGAACGGGCATTGAAGTAGTTGTCGTCAATCCATATTGTCTTCAAAGCCAATTCACGAAGCAATACATCGTTAGCATGCATGCATAGCAGATGGAGCAGTTCGCTCTCCTTTGTAGTCAGTTTCACCTCCTCATCGTCATGTGAAAGAATCTGGCGTTGTGTGTCGAACGTATACTTACCCAAGGTATATTGCGTAATGGGCTGCGTCTTTACACCTTTAACACGTCTCAGGACTGCTTCCATACGGAACACGAGTTCGTCCATGGAAAAAGGTTTCGTCAGATAGTCATCGGCACCAATCTTGAATCCTTCAAAGATGTCCTCCTTAAGGTTTCTGGCCGTGAGGAAAATGATGGGCACGTCAACATTCATCTCACGAATCTCCTGTGCCAATGTGAATCCGTCCTTCTTAGGCATCATCACATCAAGTACACACATATCATAGTGGCTCCTTGCAAAGGCCTTGAAACCAGCCTCTCCATCAAGATACAACTCAGCATCATAGCCTTTGGCTTGCAAATACTCCCTGAGCAGCATGCCCAGACTTTCTTCGTCTTCACACAACAAAATACGTTGTTTCGTTTCCATAATCTTATGCTTTAAGTGTTGGTAATGTTATCATGAATGTTGTTCCCTGATTGGGTTCACTCTCTACTTTAATGCTTCCCTTGTGCTGTCGAATCATGTTCTTCACATAGGCCAGACCAAGTCCAAAGCCTTTCACGTTGTGCTTGTTACCGGTATGCACACGATAGAACTTCTCAAAGATTCGCTTCAAGTCCTCCTTCTTAATACCTATACCATTGTCCTGAATGCTCAGGCAATACTTATCGCCCTGATTGTGAGTGCGAACCTTAAGTTTTAGAGGCACATCCTCACGGCGATACTTCACAGCGTTATCAAGTAAGGTGGAGATGACATTGGTAAAATGCAACTCATCGAAATAGATGTTGGGATTATCTGCCTCGAGATCTGCTTCAATGGTTCCGCCCTGGCGTTCAATTTTCAGTGCGAACGAGGTTCCAATGATGTTCTCAATCAAGTCATCGGCATTCAGTTCAACAGGCTTCAAGGCAATATTGTCATGGTCATATAGTGACATTTGCAAAACCTTCTCCACCTGGTAACGCAAGCGTTTTGTCTCGGTATCAATCACCTTACCCAGATTGTCATACATGGCAGGAGTCTTTTTCACACTCTCGTCTGCCAGCATTTGAGCTGCCAGCGACAAGCTTGCTATAGGCGTCTTAAACTCATGAGTCATGTTGTTCACAAAGTCATTCTTCATCTCATTTATCTTACGCTGACGTACAAACAGATAGATGATGAACATGAACATCACGAACAATATCAAGGTGAATATCATGGCCGGCATCATCAGCCGACCTATGCCAAGCACATACTTGTTACGATCAGGGAAGTGAACCCTGACCACTCCCATTTTATTCGAGGGGTCATTGCGGAAAAGCGTCTGGGTATAGGCATACTGCGAGCCTTTCTCTTCATAGTCGGAGCAACGATACACCTCACGACCGTCACTGGTCAGTATCTTGAAATGGAAGGGAAGTGTAACACCGTTTTGCTCTAATGCCATACGAAGACTGGCGTCAAGGACCTTGGTGTTAATGCGCTCTTCGAATGAATTCTCACTGGCACTATAAAGAATGCTATAGACTACCTCGTCGAGGATATTCTTTTGATACAGATAGGCATTACGGACAGCCATCTGGAACTGCTGAGTGGAAATTCCCATCGTTGCACGCTGGTTCATCCCAAGCGAGAGACGAGGCATCATGCTGATGGTATCGAAACGTTGCACACCCATGAGTGTCGGGTTTCCCAAAACCTTGCGCGAGTGAGGCTTCTCATTCTCGCTATCCACCTGCGTTAGATCTTCAACGTAGTTTGAAACGATACCTTCGAGATAGTTGAAGGTTTCTATGCGTTCCAAATCATGAGAGGCTTGATCGAGACCGCGCTTTACACTCTCGTCAAACTGTTCCTTGCGCATCTTCACCATCATACCGGTGTATTGGCTTTGAAGCAACAGAAGCACGACAAAACTAATGCCGATGCCAAGGCTAATCATCCAAAGTACCCAACGTTTCATGCAGCAAAATTACTGTTATGATTTAACAAAACAAAAGGAAAGGCAAAATATTTGCCCTTCCTTTTAACATTATTAACAGATTTCTCTACTTAATGTAAAGAATCCGACATTACTATGATTCTGCTTCTTCTGCCTCGTGTTCCTTAATCAGCTTCTGCTGAACGTCGGTCGGAACAAGTTCATAGCTGGCAAAGTTCATAACGAAGCTTGCACGTCCACCAGTGAGACTGCTCAATGCTGTGCTATAAGAACTCATTTCCTTCAAAGGCACGCGAGCGGACAGTTTCTCATAACCCGACTCACTGTTCATACCCATAATCATGGCACGACGACCTTGCAGATCGCTCATTACATCACCAAGCTTGTCGCTCGGAACAAGTACTTCCACGTCATAGATAGGCTCCAGAATCTTTGGACCAGCCTCACGGAAGGCTTGTGCAAAGGCCTGACGACCAGCAAGCATAAATGAAAGTTCGTTAGAGTCAACGGGGTGCATCTTACCATCATATACTATTACGCGCACGTCACGTGCGTAGCAACCCGTCAGAGGACCTGATTCCATGCGCTGCATGATACCCTTCAGGATAGCAGGCATAAAGCGAGCATCGATGGCACCACCTACAACTGAGTTGATGAATACCAACTTGCCACCCCACTCCAGGTCGATAACTTCCTCACTCTTGGCAGTAATACGGAATTCCTGACCACCAAAGCGATAAACCTCCTGAGTAGGAACGCCTTCTACATAAGGCTCAACGATGAGGTGAACTTCACCAAACTGACCGGCACCACCCGACTGCTTCTTATGACGATAGTCAGCACGTGCAGCCTTGGTAATGGTCTCACGATAAGGAACCTTAGGCTCGTCGAAGATAATCTGAATCTTCTCATTGTTCTCCATACGCCACTTCAGTGTACGCAGGTGGAACTCACCCTGTCCGTGTACCAGAATTTGCTTCAGTTCCTTGCTCTGCTCAATCTGCCATGTGGGATCTTCCTCACGCATCTTCTGCAGGGCATTCATCATCTTCTCTGTGTCGCTTTCATTGACGGCACGGATGGCACGAGAATACTTGGTATTGGGGAACTTAATGAAGTCGAAACGGTTCTCACAATTCTTGTCGTTCAAGGTGTTACCCGTCTTCACATCCTTCAGCTTAACGCTGCAACCGATGTCACCGGCAACCAGTTCATCAACCTTGATACGATTCTGACCTGCACAGCAGAAGAGCTGAGCAATACGCTCCTTAGAACCACGATCGGCATTGTTCAGGTCATCACCTTCGTGAACCTTACCACTCATTACCTTGAAGTACTGAACTTCACCAATGTGAGGTTCCATGCTGGTTTTGAAGAAGAAGAGGCTTGTGGGAGCACTTGCATCGGGCTTAATGTCTTCGCCACGGCTATTCTTTACAGGAGGCATATCGTCAACGAAAGGAACAACATTGCCTAAGAATTCCATAAGACGGCGAACACCCATGTCCTTACCAGCACAAACACAGAATACGGGGAACATGCCACGCATGGCCAATCCCTTGCGAATACCTTCGCGCATCTCGTCTTCTGTAAGGCTGTCGCTCTCAAAGAACTTCTCCATCAGGCCTTCATCGTTCTCAGCTGCTGCCTCGATGAGAGCCTTGTTCAGCTCAGTAGCTCTCTCCATTTGGTCGGCAGGAATATCCTCGATGGTAGGAGCACCACCTTCAGGTCCCCAAGAATATTTCTTCATGAGCAGGACATCGATGACTGCATTGAAGTCTGGACCAGTCTTTATGGGATACTGAATGGGCACAACCTTCGAACCATAGATGTCGTGCAACTGCTCCAGTATGCGGTCGTAGTCACAATTCTCATCATCGAGCTGGTTAACCAGGAATATAACGGGCTTCTTCAGCTTTTCTGTGTAGCGGAAGTGATTTTGTGTACCAACCTCAACGCCTGCAGAACCCTTCAGCAAAAGGATTGCAGTGTCAGTAACATTCAGGGCTGTGATGGCAGCACCTGCGAAGTCATCACTACCTGGGCAGTCGATGAAATTCAGCTTCTTGCCGTTCCACTCGGTGTGGAAAACAGTGCTGAACACGCTGTAGCCATATTCATGCTCTACAGGGAAATAGTCGCTGACTGTGGTATGCTGTGATACGCGGCCACGACGCTTGATGATGCCTGCTTCATAGAGCAGGCTTTCCGTGAGGGTGGTCTTACCCGCCCCGTCATTACCTAAGATGGCAATGTTCTTGATTTCATTGGTCTGATAAACCTTCATAGTTTTAGTATTTTAAGTATAATTTTAGATGTTTTCAGGGTGATTTTTCCACAATCGGTTCGCAATTTAGTGAAAAGGCGCGAGGTGACCAAATGTTTGCTTTGTTTTTTAAGTTATCAGACACAAAAAAAGGCATAGACATTGCCGATAGTTTGTTTTTCCGTAACTTTGTCACTACGAACAAGTCGATATGCGCGTGCATATAACCTTATTATAGAGAAGAATATGAAAAAAGCGATATTCTGTGTCCTGATGACACTGCTCTTGCTTGCGTGTGGCAAGGGACAAGGAGACAACACCCCAAAAGGAGTTGTTACCCAGTATGCCGAAGCCATCATTCATGGCAAGTATCTGGAAGCACTGAATCTGGTGTACTTTGAAGGCAGTGAAGAGGAAGTGCAAGAACTGCGAGAGAAATTTGCAAACTTGTGCGAGGAGGTTGCCGAAACTGGGATGAAGGATAGCGACCGACTGGTTAGCTATGAGCTTGGTGAGGTTGAGGTGAATGAAGAGGAAGGCAAAGCCACAGTAGTCACCACCCTATCTTATGCCGATGGGCACAGTAAGACTGATACGCTCAAACTGCGAAAGGACGAGCAGGGGCAATGGTTCATTGACGAAGAAGAATAAGTGGCAGGACTATACATCCATATCCCTTTCTGCAAGAGCCGCTGCATCTATTGCGATTTTTACTCCACCACACTACCAAAGACGTGGCAGATGCCCTATGTGGCTGCTGTAGTGGAGGAGTTGAAGATGAGGAAAGAGGAATGTGGCGAAGTGGAGACTTTGTACATTGGCGGAGGCACTCCTTCACAACTAACCCCAGAGGCTCTGCTTTATCTTTTCGATGGGATACAGGAGCATGTCACTTTACTTCCCACTGCCGAGATAACCCTTGAAGCCAATCCCGATGATGTAAATCCTGAATGGATAGAAACCCTGAAAAAAACACCTGTGAACAGGGTGAGCATGGGTGTACAATCACTTGATGATGAGATACTTCACACGCTGCATCGCCGTCACACTGGGAAGCAAGCATTGGAAGCCATTTATCTGCTTAAGGATAATGGTTACCACAACCTGAGCATCGACCTCATCTATGGGCTACCTCACCAGAGTCTGGAAGCGTTCTCCTCTGACGTTAAGACCATTCTATCCCTCGACATTCCTCACCTGTCGGCTTATGCCCTGCAATTCGAAGAAGGGACCAAGCTCTATGACATGAGAGAACAGGGTGAAGTGAAAGAGGTTGACGAGGAACTGAGTCTTAGTTGTTATGAACAACTGATGGACCTTACTGCAGAGGCTGGTTTGGAACATTATGAGATTTCTAACTTCGCCAAACCAGGGTATCGTTCTCGTCACAATTCATCGTACTGGACAAGGAAACCCTATGTGGGATTGGGAGCAGGAGCACACAGCTATGACGGAGCAAGGAAGCGCAGTAGTAATTGCGAGGACCTGGCTAAATACATCCAATGCATCAAGGAAGGCAAACCTGCCTCTGAAGAAGAATATTTGGACGACGACACATTATACAACGAACTTGTGATGCTTGCCCTACGCACCCGTGAGGGATTATACTTACCCGAGGTGGAGGTTGTATATAGCAGGGAGCGAAGCTTGTATATATCCCAAGCTGCCGAAAGGGCTATCAAGGCAGGATGGTTGACAAAGAAGGCGGATGGACATCTCTGTCTCACCCGCCAAGGTTTGTTTGTTAGCGACGATGTTATTACTGACCTGATGGTCTAAGCCATCGGAGCAATCCTCAAAGAACTGAGAAGCATGGTCAGTCGCGTGCTTCCTGATAACTTATCTCATAGAAGCAGGGGAATACGGCATTCTTAGCCATCTCCGTGCCTTGTGTATGAGGAACTATCATGCGTACGAGAGCTATGCCTTCGTCAGCTGTCTTTTGCCTTCCCACCTTAATGTATGACAAAGGCACAACCCAACCATTAGGTACGCTCTTGGCACTGGTGGACGAAGTTCCATAAATCTGATACATGGCCCCGGGAGGATAATTGTCAATGTTCCACGTTGCCGTGAAAGTACCTGAGTTACAGCTCACATCCATAACGCCCGGACTTGTTGCCCAATAGGGAACCACATCGCTGCTTTGCAAGGTATCGGCAAGCATGTTAAACTCCCAATATCGGGTGATGATGCGCTTCGTCTCTCCACTCTTCATCTTCTCTCCAGCACCCTTACGCACAATCTGCATGTAGATACCAGAGTTCTTAAAGAGAACATATTCGTTCTTCGACACATCTGTCATCGAATCCTGAGCCTCGAACTGCTCCACACTGATGGGATTAATCTTACTTGTATTGAGCAGCGTATCGCCATCTTTACTCACCAGCAACAGGGGATCGCGCTGGAGGAAGGCATTAATGACTTTGCGTTCCTTCTCTTTCTGCTCAGCATACGACTCATCGTCCTTACAGCTGACTATGCTTGTAGCTATTACCATGATGCCAAGCATCAGCAAACATAATTTCTTCATATTTTGAACCTAATACTTATTTCATTTAAACCTTAAGTCTTTCTTCATAAGCCCTAAGGGCTTCGCGCACTACCTCTATGGCTTCCTCGATGGTCATCTTCAGACTGCCTCCGGAAGCATTCTTGTGTCCGCCTCCGTTAAAGAAGTCCTGGCACATCTCGTTGCAAGGGAAGTCATCGACACTGCGAGTAGATACCCTAATCAGCCCCTTCTGTTCTGAATCTTCACGTAAGAAGATGGACAACTTGATGCCCTCCATCTCCAAAGGAAGATTGACAAAACCCTCTGTTGCTCCATTCTTGGTCTTGAAGCGCAGACGCTCTTCATTGGTCATGGTGATGAGGGCAGTATGAATCTCCGGCATAACCTCCATCTTCTCATAGAGCAGGTAGCCCAACAGGCGGAAACGGCCTTCAGTATGGGTGAAGAACACTCTCCGGTAGATGATGTCCTTGTCGATGCCTGTAGTCAGGAGCAAACTGATGGCTTCGTAGATATCAGGGCGATTCGAGGCATATGTGAATGCTCCCGTGTCCGTCATCATACCCGTATAAATAGCCGTTGCCTCGTCAGCAGTCATGTGCAGATGCCAACCCATGTCACACATGATGCGAAGTATGATTTCGCAGGTGCTACACATCTCCGGATGGGAAATGATGAGTTGACAAGGTGCATCGGGATTGAGATGGTGGTCTATCATCATCTTCGGAGCATCAGTTGCCATCACCTTTTGTTCCAACAATTCGCCCATTCGACTGGGGGTGTTGAAGTCGAGCATCACTATCAAGTCTGCTCTCTGCAAAGCATTATCCACTTTCAAGTGTTGTCTGTCACCCAAAAGTATCTCGTCTGCTGTTGGGAGCCATCCCAGAAAGTCGGGTGCAGGATTGGGCATGATAGCCGTCACTCGCTTACCCATACCACGCAAGAGCAAAGTCATTGCTGCTGTGCTTCCTATGGCATCTCCATCAGGATTCTTATGACACAGGACAACCACATTGCGGGCTTCACCCAGCAACTGGCGGAGCAGATTGGCTTCTTCTCGTGATAGTATCCTTTGCATCTTCTAATTCGTCTTTCCCAGAATAATGTTCACCAAGGCCGTTACATCAGCAATGGTTACACCTCCGTCCTCGTTCACATCAGCCGCCTCGTGGTTGTAGAGAGGTTCTGGTCCATTGTCCTTACCCAAAATGATGTTCACCAAAGCAGTCACGTCGGCAATGGTTATATCATCATCCTTGTTTACATCGCCAAGGAGAACATCTGAAGGACGATTGAGGCTTACAATATAGTTGTTGGCAGCAAACTCGTTGGTGGTACCATAAGTGGTAAGCGTACCATATATCACAACCTCATCTCCCACTTGTATCTGGTCGTCACTGGTGAAATCTGCTCCGTCAAGGTATTTACCATTATAAACATAAAACTCGTTTGCTGTAGAGCCATCGTCTGAGATATAGTAACGAGCGTTAGTATATGTTGGAGGATTCAATGACGTAATGCGAGAGATTATTCCCTTAGCATAGACTTCCGTAGTAGGCTTTTCATTGTTAGTGAATAGCAGCAGAACATCAGCAACGGTGTAGGGATCATCCAACGTACCACTACCTGTATAAGGTGAGACAGCATTGCTGACGTTGACCGTGTATGAAGCAGAAGCGGCATTGTATGACGAAGTTGCTGAAACAGAAGCAGTAATAGTGGTAGTACCAGCAGAAAGAGCCGTAACCTGTCCAGTATTTGAAACAGTAGCCACACTGGGGTTGCTGCTGGAGTAAGAAATAGCACCATTAGAGTTGGTAGAAACAATCTGCGTATAAGTGTCACTCACAGTCATGGAAACAGTAGAGTTTGCAAACGAGATTGTTGGGTCAACAGGTTGGGTAGGACTGCCCGATGATGTTTTTTTATAGAGTTGGATATCCTCGTAAGAAGAATTCTTGAAATATCGGAAGCGATTTTGATCACTCTCGTTTCGGAATCTCAAATATGTAGAATTGCTCGTAATGGTTGCATTTCCATTTGAAATGTTTATTGTATTATCGACAGATGACGTGCTGTAAACAACCTTATTATTATCTTTCTGTCCTCCAATATATTTACCACCCTTGCCCAATATACTATAACCACCTGTTATGGATGCAATGGTAAACTCTGCAGCATTTGTGGCATCAGTAGCAGCAATCTTATTATCAAAGATAGAGACAGAAATATAATTAGAATTAGCATCTGCAGTGAGCCCTCCATTGAATGCCTTATTACCGGCCTCATAAACAATAAGGTATTGCCCATCGGTGAGGTCGGAATTATTTGTAACCTTTACATAGATATCGCCCTCTGAAGGAATTGTACCTCCAGACGTAACGGTGACTGCACAAGTAGCCGAGTATGTAACACCACTAACCACAATACTTGCGGTAATTGTGGCCGTACCAGTAGCAACTCCTGTAACAATTCCATTAGATACAGTAGCAATATTTGTGTTACTACTGCTCCAAGAGACGGCAGCATTACCAGCATTCTGGGTGGTTGCCGTCAGCGTAATGGTATTGTCAGCAACAACGGAGGCTGTGGTTTGATTAAGTGAGATGCTTGGAGTTGTAGGTATGGAACCACCATTATATCGGTTATCATCCGAAGCTGTGGTAATAGATGTGTTGGGATTAAAAGCCACATCTACACTATCTCCCCAGATGTATTCAGCAAGATAAGGATAATCGACAAAGAGGTTTCGGTTGTTCTGTATGTTGTAAACAGCATCGTTGCGAGTTACCTCCAGCTCACTTACCGGGTCGCTCTTTATCCATTGCAGATAGAGAGTGTAGGCCCATTCCCTTAAAGTAGGCCATGTATTATTCTCCAACTGCTGCAGACCTTGTGTACCCGACCAAGTAAGATTCTGATAACAAGTAGCCATGTACATATAGACTCTGGAGAAGTCACCCTTGTATTGGTCACCTGGTTCCCAGCACCATTGGTTTGCCACTCCGAGAATCGTAGATTTGCCTATTTTATCATAACCTTCCTCTCCAGACTTGTCCTTATCCACATCTGTCACTGTAGCCATGGGATAGTTGCTCTTGTCGGAATTGGCTTGAGAATCTGAAGGATAGAGATTAAAAAGGTCCTTATAGGCACTATTCGTGGTACCTCCCCACCACGATTTTGGGAAGGAGTGCTCGATGTTCATGCCCGACGGGGCCGAAGTAGAGGACGTGAAATAGAACTTCCTCGAGCTGTAACGGTTGATGCACTCGTTAGTGGAAGCCACGCGGTCGGTCTTATAAAATCCCGACCATGTTGCACCAGAGCCACTGCCGTAGGAAAGGACCTTGGGGTCTTTTATGAGGTTGTAAACAGCCGTCTTCAGCTCAGCCTTCTTCAGTCCGTTGAGCGAACTGGAGTATGATGTCAGGCTACTCCGGGTTATGCCATAAGAAACTGCACTGCAAAGGAGGGCAGCAAGGAACAGGATTCTCTTCATCATCTTTTCACCACTTTCTTGCCATTACGGATTACGATGCCGCGGCGATGATTTGGGGCTTTGCGTCCCGAGAGGTCGTACGCCTCTCCATGCTTCCCGGGGAGGGAGACGTCATGGATGGCATCGGTCTGCACCAGGCGATAGAGTTGGATGGGTTGCTGGCTGCCGGGGCTGTAGAAGCGGAAGCGCTTGCCGGAGGTGTTGTAGCGCAGCGAGGTGTTGAACTCTGAGCGGATGTCCACTCCGTCCGACGAGAGCGAGAGGGTGTTTATCAGGGGGTCAGCAGTGCTGGTGAGCTTGTTGCCAGAGGTGATGGTGCCCATGTACTGTCCGTTCTTCCCGAGGAAGGCATATCCCGAACCATTCTTTATGACCTGGAACTCGCACTTGCGGGTCTCTTCGGTGCTCTGGATCTTGCCCTGGTTGATGTCCACCTCCAGGAAGTTGTTGGCAGCGTCAATGGTTGTGAGGCTTCCGTTCATGGCCAGGCTGCCTGCTTCATAGACGATGAGATAGGTGCCGCTCCAGTCGGTGGGTTGGATGGTGACGCGCTCATAGGTGCCTCCCTCTCCGGGCTGGGGTGTGGGATTCTCGGGATCGGTGACGGTGAGCACATACTGAGCCGATGCGGCATAGTAGTTGGCGGTCTGGGGCACAGTGGCTGTGATGACCGTGGTGCCGGCTTGCAGTGCGGTGACCATTCCCGATGTAGCATTGACGCTTGCCACGCGGGTGTCGGAGGATGTGTAGGTGGGTTTGCCGTCGCTGTTGGTGGTGAGTGTCTGGGTCAGGGTTTTCCCTTTCTGCAGGGTCACGCTGCTGGTGGGGAACGAGGCGGTGGGAGTCTTCAGCGTGGGCACGTCGCCTTCGTAGGGATTCTGATAGTTGGTGAGGCTGACGGGAGTGTTCTTCTCATCGCCCCAGACATAGACCTCGAGACCTGGGAAATCGACAAAGGGATTGCGGTTGCCCTGCACCTCCATGACGGCTTCGTTGCGTGCCTGCTCCACTGCATCCACGGGGTCCTGCTTGGCCCATCGCATCATCATGCTGAGCACCCACGACTCCAGTCCCGGATACTTGCTGCTGGAGAAGACGCTGTGCCCCCATCCGGTGGCTTTGTCCTCGTAGCAGGTGACCATGTAGAAGTAGATGCGGGCAATGTCGCCCTTCACTTCGTCGTTGGGCTCAAACACGGTGCCTGAGTATCCGCTGGTCTTGCAGGAACCGAGCTTGGAATACCCGTTGTTGGACTGATAGGTGACCGAACCCACCTCGCCAAAGGGGAAGCTGGAGCGGCGGTTGTTGACGTATCCGTCAGTGGGGATGACGTGCACGATGTCGCTCTTCATGGGGCTGGCCTTTGAGAACCACGACTGGGGCACCGAGTGCTCGCGGTTATAGACGTCGCCCTCTTTCTGATAAGAACCTGCCTTGTCAGTGCCGTGGTGGAAGTGGGTGGTGTTGCTGTACCAGTCGCGCACACATCCGTCGGCTCGGGTGTCGGTCTTGCGGTAAGCATCGATGAGTCCGTCGTAGCTGGTGACGGAGGGGTTGCGAATGATGCCGTGCAGTGCAGTCTTGAGCGAGGCTCCCGACTTTCCGTTGGCACTGCCGTAGTAGGTGGTCTTGTCATAGGAACGGACTGGGGTGCAGCTGACCAACAGCCCTATCAGCAAAAGTAGATGCTTGAACTTCATATCTTTTTTTAAAAAACTTTTCATCTCAGGAAATAGTCCACCCCGAAATAGGTGATGAGCGCTGCCGTCCACCCCAGCAGAACCTTGAAGGAAATATGGCGGAAATACCACCACATGCTGGAGTCCTCGCTCTTCATCAAAGCATAGCCTGCCGTGCTTCCTATGGGCAGCAAGCAACCACCCACACAGGCCGAGATGATGCACAAGTGCCAGTACTGACCATTCTGCACGAAGAACTCCTCATAAGCAGTCTGTGCCCCCTGTGCCACGTCATAAATGTTGATGGCGGAGAACACGATGCAGATGTTGTCCAACACTGCCGAGAGCACACTCATGAAGATGGCAAAGACGTAGATGTCATGCACATGGGTGTCTATCCAGTTTCCTGCGGCAGTCATGGCTCCAACCTCCACCAGCACGCTCACCGACAGGGCTACTCCGATGAAGAACATGATGGTCTGCAGCACCTCGTACTGCAGTCTTCTGTCACTTCCGGGGAGATAGAGGGGCTGGTCGCTATGGATGCCTCGGTGGTTGAAAATCTCATTCAGCACCCAGATGACACCCAGCACACACAAGCTACCCAAGAAGGGAGGCAACAGGGTGAGTCGGTGGAAAGTAGGCACGAACCACAATCCTCCAATACCCAGGAAGAGCATCACGCAACGTTGCCACAGGGGCATCATGCTGTCATCACCTCGGTAGACGACTGAGGGACGCTGAATGTCCACTGTATCAGGAAGTTCGAAGGAGATGAGCAGTGTAGGTATAGCCGTTGCCACCAGAGCAGGCAGAATCATCGCTCCCGCAAAGCTGGTGGGAGTGATGGCACCCTTGGTCCAAATCATAAGGGTAGTGACATCGCCAATGACCGTAAACATCCCCCCGCAACAAGCCGAAATCACTATGGCTGCTCCTATGTAGAGCCGCTGTCGGCGATTCTGCAACAGTCTCCTTGTAAGCATCAGCATCAGCACCGTGGTAGTCAGGTTGTCGAGGTTGGCACTCAGGAGGAAAGTCACAAACACCGTCCCCCAGAGGAAGCGCCTCATGTTCCTGGTTCTCAGGAGCGAGGTGATGAAATCGAAGCAACCCGTCTGAGTCAACACCTCCACAATGGCCATCGTCGAAAGCAAATAGAGCACAATGCTGCAGATGTAGGCAGAATGTCGCACAAACACCTCTCCGGCCACCATTTCCTTGTCGGCTCCACCGATGATGTAGAGAATCCATCCCGTGACACCAGCAAACATGGCCACGGTAGATTTATTGACGTGGTGTATGTGCTCGGTTGCTATCAGCAGATAGCCCAGCAGCATCAGGCAGAGTATGGCAATGGTCATCGTATTACTTTTTACACTTATTCACTTTAGGGTGTCAAAGTTAATAAAAAAAGCGCAAATACATAGTATTAATCCATAGAATTTGCACTTTATTAACAAAAACTGCCTATATATATTCATGTCAAGGAACGCCTATGTCTTCGTTCGTAAGGCATTAGGTCTTCTGCCGGAAGCCCTTAGGTCCTCGGCAATAAGGCCTATGGCCTTCAAGCATCGAACCTTAGCCTTCATCTTTTAATGCATAATGACAAAGTCTATGCAAAGGCGATTTTTGCGCAATATTGCAAAATTGCAAATTGCATGCAAAAAATTTTAGTGTAAAAGAGAAAGTATACTTAAATATTTATATAATATTATTATAACTTATTATATATCAATATATTAACTATATATTATACATAATTATTCTTACTTTTCTTCGGCTCTTGAAAAAAATGAATGCAATTTGCAATTTTGCAATATAACCATGGAACTCGCATATTCTTTTGCAAATTCTTTCTCAAATCCTTTGGAGTCTCGAAAAAAAAGTCCTAATTTTACTGCCAAATCAACCTAAATCAATAACTTAAACAATCATGAGAAAGACTTTAACCTTCATGCTTGGGGTTCTCCCCCTGTTGTGTTTAGCTCAAGAGACAGCTGCTGAAACTGCACCAGAATCTGTTCCGGGTCTTTTGGGAACCCTCCTACCCTATCTGCTTATTGCCGGCTTGGTGATAGCAGCAATTGTAATGTGCTTTATGAACTGGTCGGAGAGTACTGAGAAGATTGGTATTGTAGGCATACCGGTTTGTCTTGCTGCAGCAGCATTATTGGAGATTCTGGCCCTCTATTCTGTGGGGAACAAAGCCATTTGGTGGTGTGATCCTGACAGATATGGTTTCTGGGGTGGTTTCTTCCGCTTCATTCCTCTGATGTTAGTACTTATCGCACAAATTATCAGTATTTACACCTACCAGACGTTCCTGTCGAAAACTAAAGCTATGTATGATAAGGAGGTATCTATCTCCCTGAAACCTGCTGCTATCGCATTAGTTATTGCCCTTCCTGCAGCATTTGTGGTTGCTGCCATTCTGCAGTGGGGACTTAAAGTGCCGAAGTTCATACAGGAGATAGGCTTACTGGCAACCCTGTCTGGTATCCTTTTCATTGGATTGGGCAGATCTGCGAAGAACAACATTGCTCAGTTTGGGGCTAAGTATGGGGTGATAATAACCCTATTCTCCATCATCTATCTGCTGGGTGTGATTGCTGTTGTATGGTTGCTGATAGTGGGCATTTTCCAGATGCTCATCCAAGAAGCTATCATGTTGGTACTGGCCTACTTCTTCCTGTTCAAGACCGGTATTCTGAGTGATTTAGCTGCTCCAAGAAGTAGTTGGTCGTCAAATGATATCCGCTTCAGGGATGAAGAAGGAGGATTGCACTCAACAATGTCTGGAACAGCGAGTGCTAACAGAGCAATACACGAAAAGAAGGAGCAGAAACAGAATTGATGAAGTGATGGAGCAGTGAGAGTAATGCAAAGTTTACTTTAGCATTTCCGAGTCGCGACAGGACTAGACCAAAGGTCAAGTGATGAAGTAAAAAAAAAAAAGAGAACCGAACTACTCGATTCTCTTTTTTTTAATCCTTATTCCCCACAATCACCTTTATTTTTACTATCCTTCTCTCATCCAACTCCATGACTTCGAAGGAGATGTTGCGGTAGGTGAGGCGTTCGTGGAGTTTGGGAAATTCGCCCTTCAGCTCCAGCAGAAGACCGGCAAGGGTGTCGGCCTCACCCTCAACCTCCTCGAAGAAATCGTCGTCGAGATTTACAATGCGGAGAAACTCACTGAGGGCTGTCTTAGCCTCGAAGAGATAGGTGTTCTGGTTGAGACGCTGGTAGGGACGTTCCTCATCATCGTATTCGTCGTCTATCTCGCCCACTATCTCCTCCAGAATGTCCTCCATGGTTACCAGTCCGCTGGTGCCTCCAAACTCATCGACAACGATGGCCATGTGCACTTTGTTCTGCTGGAAATCGCGCAGGAGGTCGTCGATCATCTTTGTTTCTGGCACGAAGAAGGGAGGGCGGATGAGTGTCTGCCAACGGAAATTGCCGGGTTTGGAGATGTGTGGAAGGAGGTCCTTGATGTAGAGTATGCCCTTGATGTTGTCCTCCGTGCCCTGATAGACAGGAATGCGGGAGTAGTTGTTCTCTACGATGCACTTCAGGACTTCGGGATAGGGAGTGCGCATCTCCAGGTCCACGATATCCACGCGGGGTGTCATGACATCGCGAACCGTCTCACCTCCAAAGCGGATAATACCCTGCAACATGCCTGCCTCCTCGGCTATCTCCTTCTTATCGGTGAGTTCGAGTGCTTGTTCCAGATCGTCAACGGTCAGTGTTTCAGCCTCATGAGCCATAATGCGCTCGGTGAGTCCCTTGCTTCTCACAAGGAGGGAGGACAGGGGACGGAACACCTTGTTGAGCACCGTGAACACGGGGGCTGCCATCCTGCAGAACGAGAGGCTGTGCTGGGCACTGTAGATCTTGGGCATGACCTCGCCAAAGAGCAGCAGCAGGAAGGTGAGCACAATGGTCATTATCAGGAACTCCACCCAAGGCACGGCAAAGTGGAACACCTGCATGAGGGCAAAGTTGAGAAGCATGATGATGGCCACGTTCACCAGGTTGTTGGCTATGAGGATGGTGGCCAGGAGGCGTTCGCTTTCGCCCCTGAGTTTCAGTATCTTAGTGTCGGAACGATGGTGCTCTTCCTCCACCTCGCTCAGGTCGACAGGCGAGAGGGAGAAAAAGGCCATCTCTGAAGCTGACACGAACCCTGAGCACAACAGCAGCAACAGGGCCAGCACGATGGCTACGATTGACCCCAACGTGGGTTGGGATACAGTGATGTCAGTAAGTGCGGAAAGATCCATCAAAAGGGTGCTTGAGTTTCACCTTGTGCCGAGGGTTCAGCAGTTCCGGGTGTCTGAGCTCCACGTGGGGAAGAGAGGAACTCGATGTTGTCGGCCCACACCTCGGTGACGTACTTCTTCACTCCATTGCGGTCATCATAACTGCGAGTGCGAAGGCTGCCTTCTATATACAATTTATCGCCCTTGTGAACATACTTCTCCACAAATTCGGCCTGCTTGCGCCATGCAACCACGTTGTGCCATTCGGTGCGTTCTGGCACCTGAGTACCATTCTGCAGTGTGTAACCGCGTTCGGTGGTGGCAATTCGGAGACTGCCTACTGCCACACCTTGTTCCACATAGCGAACTTCGGGTTCTGCACCCACGTTGCCTATTAACATTACTTTGTTTAGTGACATAATATTAACTTACTATTTGACGATTTACGATTTATTATTTAAGGATGGGACGAACCAGTCTTTATTCTTTTATCTCTAATCCCCAATCTTTATACTTTCTTCATTATACTTTATACTTTAGCGCAGCGCATCTTACGCGCAGAAGGGTATCTTGATGCATATCTTGCGCACAGGACCAGGTTTGCCATCGACAGCCATGCAGGGTTTGTGAGCTTCATTGGGGAAGAACAACTGCCAACTGTTGGGAGAAATCAGGCGAGCGACAGACTCATCGGCCTCAGCATAAAGCACATAGTCGCCTGCTGCATTATAGTCGTCCTGCTGACCTTTTGCCTTCTTCAACGGTGCTACCACGGCCACCTCCTCACCACTGTACAGCAACTGCACGTCGATGTACTGGCGATGGGCCTCGAACACATTCTGCAACTTGGTATCGTATTCGGCAACATTGGCAAATGCCCCCTCCCCTATCTCATTACGACCGATAGGCAGGAAACCGAGTTCGGTGTGTCTGATCCACTTGGCCACATGCTCCCAGAGGCCAGGATTCTTGTCAATCTGCTTGTCCATTTGCTGGAGGTCGTTCCCCTCCCCTAACGGCATCGAGTGCCATATTCGCTTGATGTCTATCATAGTTTCCAAAATCTGCTTGTTATGTTCTCAAGTGCACCATTCACCACGCGATAAAACACCTGGTTGGTGGTGGACGTGTTCAGCGGTCCCCGACTTTCGTCCCATGGGCCAAGTTTCACATAATCGAAGTTCTCAAGTGCTATGGCTTCGTTCAGTTCATCGCGACCACTATACCAGGCCACTTTCACCTTTGAGTGTGTCCTTACCCAATGGGCCAGTTCATTGATGCCGCGAGGGTCCTGATCGCCTCCCATAAAACAGAGACAAGAAACACCGAGATGCCTCTCCAGCAACGTGGAAAGCACCTCGGTAGTAAGTTCTTCGCCTGCATCAGCCCATAGGTACTGACTGTGACATCCCTTACATCGTATGGGACAGCCGCTGATGCTGATGGCTAGGGTTATCTCGTCAGGAATCTCGGCAAATACTTCTTTTACGTCGACGAATTTCATGTTCAGTACTAAGAGTAGTTAAGAGCTAAAGCTCAGGAGTTAACAGCCTTTCGGACTGAGGAGCTAACGTTCTCCGAACGAGGAGTTAAGCCCTATGGGCAGGAGCTAAAGAGACAACTCCCAATATAACTCCTTGAGCGGAGCGAATTTACTCCCAATATAACTTTTTCTCGCAAGCGAGATTAACTCCCTTTTATAAATTACAACTGTACGTGCGCTTTGCAGCCTCGATCTGACGGTCCTTACCAAAGGCGGGGATGGGACGCAGATAGCCAATGATGCGGGTGTACTGGGTGATGTTGGTCGAACCGCAGCAGGGACATACCTCGATGGGCTTCTTTATGATGTGGCCGCAATCCTCACACTTGGAGTTGGGGATGTTGAAGGTGTAGTACGAAGTGCCGTTCTGGATGGCAAAGTCGATGAGCTTCAGGTACTGTTCCTTAGAGAGGTGGTCCTGAAGGTTGCAATGCAGGGCACTGCCGCCATCGGTGTACTGATAGGTCTGACGGCCATGCAGGATAAACTTATCCAGCACTTGCGTGTCATCATGAGCGTCATAGAAGTACGAGTTGTAGAGGTTCTCGTCCTCAGGCACCCAATAGCCGTCTTCCTTATCCCAACGATAGTTCTTGCCACCCAGACCTTCGGCAGGCACAACTTCACTGTTGAACAGGAAGGGCTTCTTCTTATCCTTGATGCTGTGACGCTTGTTCTCTTCCTTAATGGTACCCAGGATGAGCTGCAGGAACTGGATGTACTCAGGATTGTTGCTGACCTTCATGCCCAGGAAGCGAGCGGCTTCGTTCAGGCCATTGATACCGATGGTAGAATACAGCTTGCTGATGTAGATGTAACCACCGTTAGAAGCAGCAAACATGCCACGGTCTTCCATCTCATAGAGCATGGTCTTGTAAGCAATGTGATACTTATAGACGCGCTCCAGGATGTTGGCAAGATACAAACGCAGGAAGGCATAGAAGTCATGGTCCCCTTCAGTACCGGCAACAGTGCGCTTGGCATCCTGAACGATACGGTTGATGTTCAAGGTGATAACATTGCAAGATCCCGTCATCACACCCGTAAGACCAGAGGTGGGGTTAAAAGTGTTCTCAGTCAACTCATTCTTCAGGCGGCAGCAGGAAGCAAGGGAGTCGGCGCTGTCACTAATGTATGTGAAGAAGGAGTGTCCCTCGGCATACATCTCGGCAGTGAAGTCCTTATAGTCCTGGTCGATGATGTCATTCGTTGCGGGATCATAAACCATGGCCATAGTCTCAACGGGGAAGGTGAGCACTTGCTTCAGGCGAAGCTTGTTGAACCACTTCATGAACATGCGCTGCAATGTGTCCACTGCCTTCCACTCGGGCTTGCTACCATCGGGATAGCAGAAATCGGCAAACAGACTGTCGAAATAGGTGTGGTCGTAGTAGCTGACATTGGTGAAGGGCGACTGGTAACTGCGGTTACCTGCAGGCTGATTGATGCCCCACACAAACTGCTTGAAGGCCTTGATGATGTGGTCACGGATAGTGCGCTGCTGCAGACAGCAATCCGTAGTGGCCACGTCGTCCATGTGGTCATACCAATGAGTACCAAATTCGCTGATAATATAATAGTTAAGTACCACGAAGTATTCGCCGAATGCAACGGCACCCTTACACTGCGAGGAGAGCAGGAACGTAAGGTTTGTAATCTGACCAGAGAAGGATTGCAAGTCATTGGGAGGACCAGGAGTTACGCCATCAATGTTGCCCACACCTTCTGTCATCAAGGGATACAGGCTCACAGCCATGCAATACTGCTTCAGCACGGGGGTGCTGGCTTCGTCGTGAGTGTAGATGATGTGGTGGTTAAGGTCTTGCTCGTACTGCTTAGCCACTTCAGGATACATCTGGTTCAACTTGTCCTTCATGCGCTGGCGCTGAATGACACGGTTGGTGGTCTTGTAAACCTCGCCTTCCAGGTTGGCCACGTTCTTCATGGTCACATTGGCATTGGCATCAGTTTCGCTGGCAGTGGCTGCGTTGTCAGTGGTCTTACTATACTCATTCATATAGTCGATGCGTTCCTTGATGAAACGAGCCTCAGCATGCTGCTGGCGATACAGGATGTAAGACTTAGCCTCGGCATAGTAGCCGTTCTGCATCAAGGCAAGCTCAACACGGTTCTGGATTTCTTCCACCGTGAAGCCGTCTCTTACGGAAATGCTTTCACTAAGGTCAGTAGCCACACTCTTGATTTTCTCTTCATCCAAGGCGGATACTGACTGGAACGCCCCTATGATGGCATTCTTAATTTTGGCCCTATCAAACTCCTCTGAAGAGCCGTCTCTTTTGATTACAATCATGATACTATTTTTGTTATTTTACCTTAAAATTTAATATGCAGCGGAAAACGTTTACAAAGTTACGACACTTATCCGGATTAACCAAAACAAAACACAAGAAAAAATAAAAAATTTTAAAGTTTTCCAAAACAAAAAGCCAATCACCTAGTAATCAAGTACTTAAGTAATTGGCGTTAGAGTAAAAGTTTTCCAAAATGTTCTTTTTAGTCTGATACTGAGTTGGTTTTGTCGGGAAACTTTCTCTTCGGTAAGCGGTGTGCTTTGCGTAGGGCTTCGGTAATGATCCATTGCAACTGCCCATTAGTAGAGCGGAACTCATCAGCCGCCCACGCTTCAATGGCAGACATGGTGTCCGAATCGATACGCAGGATGAAATTTTTCGTTATGTTTTCTTTCTTGGCCATTAATCGTTGTATTCACGTTTCAGATACATGACGCTGCTATAAACTGCCACCAGTTCCCAACCATCGTATCCAAGTTGATTTAGCTTTTTCTCGGGCTTCCAGATTGCGGATATCGCCTTATATTCGTAACGTTTCATATAGATAATCCTTATTTCTTAATTCTTAATTCTTAACCCTTCACCATCACCCCACCCCCTCTCCGAAGAGAGGGCCGGGGTTTGCAACTTATCAATGATTCAACGTGCCTGCATTTACAACGGGCTGAGCAGAATCGTCACCACAGAGTACTACAAGTAGGTTCGAAACCATGGCAGCTTTCTTCTCGTCGTCAAGGTCTACAACCTCTTCTCTTGACAGTTTGTCCAAGGCCATCTTAACCATCGAAACGGCACCTTCCACAATCTTTTCACGGGCAGTGATGATTGCCGATGCTTGCTGGCGACGCAACATAACTGCTGCAATCTCAGGAGCATAAGCCAGATAGTTGATACGAGCTTCCACAACCTCAATGCCAGCCAAAGCCAAACGATCGTCAAGTTTCTGTTCCAGCAGTTGGTTGATTTCGTCTGAACCAGAACGCAGAGTAAGCTCTCCTGCTCCACCATCCTCATCGTCATAGGCATACTGACCTGCAACCTGACGCAAGGCTGCATCGCTCTGCACACGTACGAACTTCTCCAGGGCATTCATGATGCTCTTCACGTCAGTGCCCACCTGGCCTTGGGCCGTCGTGGCCATCGTCTGTGTATCCACCTCAAACAGAGCCTTATACGTATCCTTCAGTTTCCACACGAGCACCAGACCTATCATCACAGGATTACCAACCTTATCATTGACCTTAATGGGTTCGGCATCCAAGTTACGAGCACGCAAGGACAACTTCTTCGAGCCATAGAAGGGATTGATCCAGAAGTAACCGGCCTCAGCAAAAGTGCCAGCATACTTACCAAACCAGGTAATAACACGTGCCTCATTGGGCTCAAGCATCATAAAGCCTGCCCACAAGAACAGAGAAACAACGAACACCAGTGCACACAAAGCCATAAGCCATCCGCCAAAAGCAACGCCATCACCCAGAATTACAACGCCCTTGACAAACAGAGCAATACTACAAAGTGTGAGAGCCAAGTTGCTAAACAACATGAGGAATCCATTCAATACGGTTCCACTAAAAACTTTTTCTTTCGTTTCCATAATTTATTAATTTAGGAGTTATTAATATGATATCGTTTTGATATCACAAAGTTAGATGGTTATGCAAGTTTTCTCCAAACTTTTTCCCACTTTTTTCACTTAAGTTTTCCCTTTTGCTATCTATGCTTAGCAAATGCTCATATTTAAGGGGCCAAATAACAACAAATCTGGTCGAAACCAATCAATTATCTTGATTAGTTCTCATAAAACACATTATAAATCCATCATTTATCGGATGATAGAAAAGCCTGTAAGAGTCATAAACGCATAGAAACAACAAAGCCTCCCAGAAAGGAAGGCTATTGTTGCGGTGCGTACGGGACTCGACTTGCGAAGCTTGATGAGGATTAAATCCGAATAACCCTGACCCGAAGGGGAACAGGTGAGAGTCAGATATGCATAGAAACAACAAAGCCTCCCAGAAAGGAAGGCTGTTGCTGCGGTGCGTACGGGACTCGACTTGCGGAGCTTGATGAGGATGAAATCCGAATAACCCTGACCTGAAGGGGAACGGGTGAGAGTAAGATATGCATAGAAACAACAAAGCCTCCCGGAAAGGAAGGCTATTGTTGCGGTGCGTACGGGACTCGACTTGCGAAGCTTGATGAGGATGGAATCCGAATAACCCTGACCCGAAGGGGAACGGGTGAGAGTAAGATACGCATAGAAACAACAAAGCCTCCCGGAAAGGAAGGCTGTTGTTGCGGTGCGTACGGGACTCGAACCCGTGACCCCATGCGTGACAGGCATGTATTCTAACCAAGCTGAACTAACGCACCGAAAAAGAATCATGAAAACACAGAGCGGCAAACGAGACTCGAACTCGCGACCCTAACCTTGGCAAGGTTATGCTCTACCAACTGAGCTATTGCCGCAACTTTCTTCCAAAGAGCCGCGAAGTTAGGCTTCGCCTCAACATAAGAGTAAACCCTTCTGTATTCGGCTTGCACTAACATTGCCGCAAATCTCTTGGGAAAAAGCGGTGCGTACGGGACTCGAACCCGTGACCCCATGCGTGACAGGCATGTATTCTAACCAAGCTGAACTAACGCACCGTTTCAATCTGTCAAAGAAGTGGGTGGTGATGGATTCGAACCACCGAAGGCGTAAGCCAGCAGATTTACAGTCTGCCCCATTTGGCCACTCTGGTAACCACCCTCGCACTTATCTGCGGCTTCCGCGCACAAAGAAAGTGACTCCTGCGGGATTCAAACCCACAACCTTCTGATCCGTAGTCAGATGCTCTATTCAGTTGAGCTAAGGAGCCATTTTACTTTTTTGTGGGCGCTGACGGATTCGAACC
The DNA here is from genome assembly GCA_902801325.1 of uncultured Bacteroidales bacterium. Taxonomy (GTDB): domain Bacteria; phylum Bacteroidota; class Bacteroidia; order Bacteroidales; family Bacteroidaceae; genus Physcousia. Next base: position 75,712 of record CADCHQ010000011.1, read on the forward strand.
GCCGACCCTCTGCTTGTAAGGCAGACGCTCTGAACCAGCTGAGCTAAGCGCCCTGTCGGAACCTCTGTTCCTCAATTGCGGGTACAAAGGTACGACTTTTTCCTATACTACCAAAACTTTTTTACTGTTTTTTTTACTTTTTTTTCATTTTACTTACTTTGCCATAGCCACGTCCTTGCGTCCCTTAAGAGAAGAGACCTCAAAATTGCGGCCTACGGTCAGTTTCGGTTCTACAGGCGAGACAATCGTGATGCAAACATTTGTTTTCTGGTTGTCTTCCGACACTGTGCGACGGGAACGAATCTTCAGTACGCCATTTTCAATGGACCATAGTATATTACGTGCTGCGATGCTATCGGTGCTTCGTACTCCCATCTCATAGTTCTGGCCGTTAATGAAACGGACACAAACGGGAACATTCACATCTACGCCTTCGAAAGGCTTTGTCTCTACATTTTTTGCGTTTGCGGTAGCTACCATCATGATGGTGCTTACCAGAATCATCATCTTTTTCATAGCTTACAATCTTTTTACCTTAATTAGTGTTTAATAATACGTACGACTTTTCTTTTTCTTGTCGATACGCTTTAGTTATTCTCACCCCTCGCCAGGGGTCTCTTTTGTTAGATGACGGTGCAAAGTTACTGCCATTTTCTATCTTAGACCAAACAAAAAGATGTTTTTTAACATAAAAATAGGCCTTTATTGACCTAAGTCAAAAGGTCCGTGACATTGTGACATAGAAAAACATTCGTTTTGACAGAATGGCACACGCGCATACGCATATAAATATTATATGGTACGCGCGCGCACGTATAATTTGTCTTACAGGATTGCCCAATCTAGACTTACAAGTTGTCCAGGCAAGGACTCAAGGTTGTACAACTTAGACCTAAAGGTTGTGCAACCAAGGCCATAGGCTCGACGAAACAAGGCCTAAGGTTCGATGATACTTGAACCTAAGTTCGATGAACCTCGAGCCTAGGTTCGATGAAAGAGGACCTAAAGCTTATCAGTATAAGGTATAGGGATGACAGATTCCCTACTTAAATCGATAGCGTATTCAAGGCATCAATAACGTCCTTCTTCAAAGGCTTGTCGCTCTTCACAGCCATAGAGAATGGGACATACACTATCTCATCGTCGCGAATGCCTATCATCACATTACGCTGTCCGTCAAGCAAAGCCTGTATGGCTCCCATACCCATGCGACTGGCTAGAATGCGATCGCCTGCCGAAGGACTTCCACCACGTTGCAGATGGCCAAGGATGGAAACGCGCACATCATACTCGGGATACTCCTTCTTCACGCGTTCGGCATAGTACATAGCACCGCACTTGGGACTTTCACTGACAATTACGATGCTGGAGGACTTCGACTTACGAATACCACGACCTATGAAGTGTTCCAACTGATCGGCACCTGTGGAATCCTCAGGAATAATAGCGGCTTCAGCACCTGCCGCAATAGCACTGTTCTGAGCCAGGAAACCAGCATCACGACCCATTACCTCGACAAAGAAGATGCGCTCGTGAGAGTTCGCTGTGTCACGAATCTTGTCCACACACTCCATAATGGTGTTCAAAGTAGTGTCATAGCCGATAGTTGAGTCTGTGCCCGACAGATCATTGTCGATGGTACCAGGCAGACCTATGCAGGGGATATCATATTCCTGAGCAAACAAGCGAGCGCCCGTCAGCGAACCATTACCTCCAATGACTACCAAAGCATTAATGCCACGCTTTTGCATCACCTTGAAAGCCTTCTTACGTCCTTCGGGAGTCATAAATTCCTTACTGCGAGCCGTCTTCAAGATAGTACCACCACGCTGGATGATACCACTCACGTCCTCCGTCTTGAACTCACGAACCTCGTCGTTAATCAGTCCTTCATATCCGCGGTAGATAGCCATCACACGCATGTCGTTGGCAATAGCAGCACGAGTGACGGCTCTGATGGCCGCATTCATACCTGGTGCATCCCCACCCGAAGTCAGGATGCCAATAGTAAAAGTCTTTCCGATATCTTTCTTCATGACAAACATATTATTGCATCATATAGTGCAAAGTTAAACATATTTTTTCAAAGACTGAAAAATTTTTGATATCTTTGCGCTCAATTAACAATAATACCATGAAAAAAGATATCAAAATTCTACTCATCACGTTGTTCTTTGCAATGGGCATCCATACTGTCCAAGCACAAACTGACTATACCGACCACATCGTCAACCCCTCGTTTGAGACGGGAGACATGACGGGATGGACAATCTACGTCGAAGGTAATGTTGTTGAGGCTGGAGGCGAGCTCAATGCATGGCCAGTTTCAGACAGGCCACTTACCAATGCCGACGGAAATTATGTTATGAACTGGTACACATGGACATGGACATGGAATGAAGCTATAGACGCAATTAGGCAGACCGTACGGGGAATGCCCACTGGAAAATACCAACTCACGGCTTTATTGGGCAGTTGGAAAGACTGGGAGGTCACGTTGGACGTCAACGGGAACAGCCTCTCTAAAACCATGACAGCCGACAACGACTATACAGGTGAAGAATTTTCCGTGAATTTTCTACTCGACGGTTCGCAAGACATGACTATAACAACCAGCGTTGTGCATGTAGGTTCCAACGTATGGGGGCCATCTTTCTTCAAGGCCGACAATTTCCGACTTATCTATTACGGAGTTCCACTATCCCTTACAGCCCTACCCCTCCCCAATGACAATACCACGATACTCTCCGCAGGCCAATGGTACTATTACGAAGTACCTGCCACATGCAACTATTTCTTATTCGGAAACTTGGCAAACATAGAATACACCAACGACGGCAATCAGTTTACTGAAAGTGTAAGTTCATCACCCGTCAGTCCATGCATGTCTCTCAACCCCGGACGCATATACTTCAAACCATCCGAACCAACCACATTACTTATTGCTCCCGAACGTGAAATACAACAAACAACTTTCACCGCATGTGCCCTGAATGTGGACGGATTGCCACAAAAAGTTGCATTTGTTACTCTAAACGAAGATGGTCCCGGATCGGAAGGAAGCAAACTTATTAGCCAATATTTATCACAAAAGAGTTACGACTTTATGGGATTTAGTGAGGATTTCAATTATCACGGTTCCTTAATGACTGCTCTCTCCAACCAGTATAGTAGTGGAACCGTTAGGGCCACTCTAAGCTTAACAGACCTAAGCTTTCCCTTCGATACTGATGGGCTTAATCTGATCTGGAAGAACAGCACCACGACAGCAAGCAACGAAAGCTGGACACGATGGAACTCTACTACCAGCACCGACGGCAACCAATATGTAAAGAAGGGATTCCGACACTATGACGTCACACTGACTGACAGCACACTCATTGACGTCTTCATCCTTCACATGGATGCCGGCGATGTACCTGATTCCCGAAATGGCCAATGGCTGCAGCTTGCCAACGCCATCAATAGCAGTTACAACAACAATCGTCCGAAAATCGTCCTGGGCGACACCAACAGCCGATGGACACGTGAAGATATCCAGACCAAGTTCTTCGATATACTTGCGAATGGATACGACCTCACCGACGCATGGGTAGAACACTGGCGCAATGGCATCTATCCCACCACGGACATGGACGACCTCACGGACCAAAGCAATCCCTCAGACCTCAGCCGATATGAAGTTGTTGACAAAATCATATACCTCAACCCCAAGGCCGAGGACACGCCGAAGCTCAAGGCCCTGAGCTTCCGCCTGGAGCAGGACTACACCTACGATGCAGTCAACCACGACGGCAACACACAGCAACTGGGCGACCACCGTCCTGCTGTAGCTGAATTCATCTGCGGAAAAGTGGGAGAAATCGTTCTAATCCTTGGCGATGTTAACAAAGACGGACAGATATCGATTGCTGACGTTACGGCACTCGTCAATATCATTTTGGGCAAGGACAACACATCGCCTTACATTTATGACCATGTTGCAGCCGATGTCAATCAGGATGGAAGCATAAGCATTGCCGACGTCACAGCTTTAGTGAACATTATCCTTGGCAAAGAAGGCTGAAACCCAACATACTAATAAAAAAGTGGCGAACTATTTTGCCGTTCGCCGCTTTTTTTGTACCTTTGCGCCCGAGTTTGTATCAACATAATGTCTAACTCTATTTAATTTATTAAAAAACAATTAATTAACATGACAGATTACAAAAATGTCGCACCCCTGGAAGGTTTCGATTGGGAAGCCTATGCCAACGGTGATGCAAGCAACGGCGTGAGCCGCGATGCACAAGAGAGCGCCTATGAAAGCTCGCTGAACAAAATTGACGACCATAAGGTCGTAGACGGAACCGTTATCTCTATCAACAAGCGCGAAGTTGTTGTCAACATCGGCTCAAAGAGCGACGGTATTATCCCCGCAGGCGAATTCCGCTACAATCCCGACCTGAAGGTTGGTGACACCGTTGAGGTTTACATCGAAAACCAAGAGGACAAGAAGGGTCAACTGATTCTCTCTCACAAGAAGGCTCGTGCAAGCCGTTCTTGGGACCGCGTCAACGAGGCCATGGAGAAAGAAGAAATCATCAAGGGCTTTATCAAGTGCCGCACAAAGGGTGGTATGATCGTCGACGTATTCGGCATCGAAGCATTCCTTCCCGGAAGTCAGATTGATGTTAAGCCCATCCGCGACTACGACATATTCGTTGGCAAGACGATGGAGTTTAAGGTTGTGAAGATCAACCAAGAGTACAAGAACGTCGTTGTTAGCCACAAGGCTCTCATCGAGGCCGAGCTCGAGGCTCAGAAGCAAGAGATTATGGGCCGTCTGGAAAAGGGACAGGTTCTGGAAGGTACCGTCAAGAACATCACCTCTTATGGCGTATTCGTCGACCTGGGTGGCGTAGACGGTCTCATCCACATCACCGACCTCAGCTGGGGCCGCGTAAGCGATCCCCACGAAATCGTTGAACTTGACAGCAAGATCAACGTCGTTATTCTCGACTTTGACAACGAGAAGAAGCGCATTGCACTGGGTCTGAAGCAATTGACCCCACATCCTTGGGATGCTCTCGATCCCAACCTGAAGGTTGGCGACCACGTAAAGGGCAAGGTTGTCGTTATGGCCGACTACGGAGCATTCGTAGAGATTGCTCCCGGTGTTGAAGGTCTCATCCATGTTAGTGAGATGAGCTGGAGCCAGCACCTGCGCAGCGCTCAAGACTTCATGAAGGTAGGCGATGAGGTAGAAGCCGTTATCCTTACCCTCAACCGCGAAGAGCGCAAGATGTCTTTGGGCATCAAGCAACTGAAGGAAGATCCTTGGTTGAACATCGAGGAGAAGTATCCTGTAGGCTCTAAGCACACCGCTCGCGTTCGCAACTTCACCAACTTCGGTATCTTCGTAGAAATCGAAGAAGGCGTAGACGGACTCATCCACATCAGCGACCTCAGCTGGACCAAGAAGATTAAGCACCCCAGCGAGTTCACCCAGATTGGTGCTGAACTTGAGGTTTGTGTACTGGAGATTGACAAGGCCAACCGCCGTCTCAGCCTCGGTCACAAGCAACTGGAGGAGAATCCTTGGGATGTATTCGAGACCATTTTCACCGTTGACTCTGTTCACGAAGGCACCATCACCGAGATGCTCGACAAGGGTGCTGTAGTTCAGCTGGAGTATGGTGTTGAAGGCTTTGCCACTCCTAAGCACCTCGTTAAGGAGGATGGCAGTCAGGCTCAACTCAATGAGAAGCTGGAGTTCAAGGTAATTGAGTTCAATAAGGACAACAAGCGCATCATCCTCAGCCACAGCCGCATCTACGAAGATGCACAGCGTGCTGCTGCACGTGACGCCAAGAAGGAAAAGGCTCCACGCGCTAAGAAGGCTGCCGACACGCCTGCTATCCAAAACCAGGCTGCCAGCACCACACTGGGTGACATTGATGCTTTGGCAGAACTCAAAGCTAAGATGGAAGGCGAGAACTAATCTCCCTAATTTCCTAAAGGAAAAGGCGCGCAATATCTGCGTGCCTTTTCTCTTTAAAAACCATGGAACCACTCGAATTACATATCATAGGATGCGGCAGCGCTAACCCCACACAACGTCATCGCCCTGCCTGTCAAGTACTTTCAACCCGCGGCAAGCTATTTATGATTGACTGCGGCGAAGGCACACAAGAACGCTTTGCCAAAAAAGGACTCAGCATGAAACGTGTGGGACACATCTTCATATCCCACACTCATGGCGACCATTGTCTGGGACTGCCAGGACTTATCTGTACAATGAGTCTTTTAGGTCGAACCGCCCAACTCCACATACACGGCCCCAAAGAATTAGAAGCCTTCCTGCAATCAGCCACAGAACTATTTTGCCCCAACCTTGAGTTTGAGGTCATATTCCATGCTGTAGACACACGGAAGCATCAGATTATTCACGAAGACAAAAGCATAGAAGTGTGGAGTCTTCCCTTATGTCATCGTGTTCCATGCTGTGGTTTCCTCTTCCGTGAGAAACCAAGCCTCCCACATATCCGTCGCGACATGATAGACATGTATGAGATTCCCATCAGCCAGATCAACAACATCAAAGCTGGTATGGACTGGACTCTTCCCGACGGAACCATAGTACCAAACGAGAATTTGGTTACGCCCCCTACCCCACCACGCAGCTTCGCTTACTGCAGCGACACCACGCCATTACCTTCGCTCGTCCCAATGATAAAGGATGTGGATTTGCTTTTCCACGAAGCCACATTCGACCAAGAAAACGAATTCAGAGCACGACAGACCTATCACAGTACAACTTTGGAAGCGGCGGGAATAGCGAAGGAAGCCCACGTTGGTCAGTTGTGCATCGGACACTATTCCTCTCGCATGCGTGATGAAGAGAAGATGTTACGTGAAGCTCGTTCAATTTTCCCCAATACGGTCTTGGCAGACGAAGGGAAAAGCATCATAATCACTCCTGCAACGACATAATAAGAGAAAAATTGCAATAAAAAGCAAAAAAATTTGGAAGGAAAGAAAAAAACACATATCTTTGCTTTCGTAAACTATGTGCTACACATATAAAGACATGATAAAGAAACTGCAAATAATCGCGCTTAGCCTCCTCTTGATAGGTGCTCCCATCGGTTTGATGGCACAAAGCGAGCGTGACGACATCGAAACCGAGATGTCGGCAGTAACTTTGTCATTCAATGGTAGCAAAGTACATGTAACTGGGGCTGAAGGTGAAACGCTTGAAGTATATAACCTGACCGGTGTAAAAGTTGCAACCATTCGTATCGACAGCAATGACAAGACGCTTTCACTGAATCTGCAACGCGGCTGTTATATCCTGAAAGTCGGGAAAGTAGTTCGTAAAATTTCTATTCGTTAAATTACGCGCCCCATGCGTCGCGTTTTTTTTCTAATCACATCCTTTTCCTTATTATTATTTATCTGGGCTTGTGGTCGCAGGTCTGGCGTTTCGCGCATGCTTGATATTGATGACCTAAAACAATGGATCAATCCAGAATACGTCATCAATGCTTCATCCATTAACAAGGAAGTGCAGAAACAGGCTGGGAAAATGCCGAATCGCATGTATGCCGATGCCTATTCAAAGAAATATTATGATAAAGGCAATCCCTTCGTGTGGGCTAACCGCATGGGCATCAGTCTTGAAGCCGATACTTTATTAAACTATCTTTCACAGACCGAAGACTTAGGTCTTAGTCACAATGCATTTAATGCCGACACTATCAGTAGTTTGCTCCAGCAGCTGCGTAAGCATGACTTTACAAACGCGAACACAGATCAATTGACAGGCAGACTCGAATACTTGCTTACCCGCGCCTATCTTCGTTATGCCTGCGGACAGCGATACGGCTATCTACATCCCCGACACCTGATGAATCATCTGCTTGTCGATGCACCAGATCCTGGCGAGACAAGGACTACTGTTGCTTACCGACAGATATATGACCAACGTTCCGAAGAGGTAAGTGACAGTTTCATACATCATGCACTCGAGCAGGTACGCCATCATCGTATGTCAGCCTTTCTCTCAGAGATACAACCTACTGACACTCTTTTCCGACGTATGCAATCGGAATACATTCGTGCTAAGCAATCGGGCGACACCTCTCGCACACGCTTGGCACGCATCAACATGGAACGCGCTCGTTGGCGCTATCCACATCCCACTAGTGGACGATACATCTGGGTAAACCTCGCTGCACAAGAACTAACGGCGGTTGACACGCAACGCGACACTATGACAACCATGCGTGTATGTTGTGGCAACGCCTCACACAAGACTCCCCTACTCCATAGTGCCATTAATCATGTCGAACTGAATCCTTATTGGGTTATTCCACAAACCATTGTGAGGAAGGAGATTGTGCCTCGTCATGTGGGCGACAGTGCTTATTACGCACGAAACAACTACCATGCAATCAATAAGGAAACCAAGCAGGTGGTAAATCCCAGATGGTTGTCTGCTGCCGACTTGCGCAGTGGACGTTATACACTAAGGCAGGAAAGAGGAGCCGGAAACTCTTTGGGACGTATCATTTTCCGTTTTCCCAACAACTTCTCGGTATATCTTCATGACACCAATAACAAAGGAGCCTTCCAACGTGCCGACCGAGCCGTCAGTCACGGTTGTATACGCGTAGAACGGCCACTCGACCTGGCTCTTTTCTTCATTGACAATCCAACTCCACTCTATATCGATCGCATCCGCATTGCCGTTGGCCTGCAACCTCTCTCTGAGCAGGGCAAAGCATGGCAAGAAAACAATCCCGATGCGAAACCGATGAACAGTATTGGGTATTCGGGTTCAATACCCGTATGGCTTGATTACTGGACACTATATCCGTCACCGCAAGGTTCACTGCAATCCTTCTCTGACAAGTATGGTTACGACAAGGAGTTGGAAAAAGAATTAAATCGAATATAAACCTTTTCTTATTATATACATCTAATAGGAGATGACTACCATCGACGAGAAAGTACTCATTGCACAATTACAAGACGAGACGACACGGACTGCCGCCTTTACCACGCTAGTCGATGCCTATAAGGAACCTCTATATTGGCAGATCCGTCGCATGGTACTCAATCACGACGATGCCGATGATGTGCTTCAAAACACATTCATAAAAGTATGGACAGGTTTATCCTCATTCCGAGGCGAAAGCAAACTCAGCACTTGGCTCTATCGCATTGCCACCAATGAGACCCTGAACTTCCTGGATCGGCAGAAGCGAATGACAGTAAGTATTGATGATGAGAATCATGTTGCAGCAACCCTTCAAAGCGACGCTTATTTCGATGGCGATGAGACTCAGGCACAACTGCAAGAAGCCATAGGAAAGCTCCCTGCCAAACAGCGTCAGGTATTCATGCTGAAGTACTATGATGAGATGAAATATGAGGATATGAGTCAGATATTGAAAACAAGTGTTGGAGCCCTGAAAGCCTCGTACCATCATGCCGTAAAAAAAATATGTGACTTTTTTGATCAAAACGATTAAACCATTTATATTACACCCTATCTAACAATACAAAGGAACACTATGATGACGAAAGAAGAAACAAGGATTCACGAACTCGAAGGACAGCAGAACCCCTTCCGCGTTCCCGAAGGCTACTTCGAGAATTTCAACGAACGTCTGCTGGCTCGTCTGCCTCAGCAGCAACAGCCTCGCAAGGTTGTTCGCCTGATGCCTCGTGTATGGCGCTATGCCGCTGCCATTGTTGTTGTGCTTGGTGTCGGTTCCGCGCTTTACTTTAACCACAAGACCACCGCTCCATCCTACGCCTATAACGAGGAGGCCGCACAGGAAGAGTACTACAACCAGGTACTCGACTACGCTATGGTCGACAACATGGAGATTGCTGCCTATCTAACCGAAGCTGATTATTAAGAGATATGAAAAGGATACTGACAAGTCTTGTACTAATTTTGTTTTTGAGCCTGTCTGTACAAGCTCAAGACAACAAGCAACCTAAATTCAATCCCAATGAATTCAAGGTTATGATGGAACGCTACATTGCCCAAAAGGCAGGACTCTCACCCAGCGAAAGCGAAAAGGTATTCCCCATCTTCCATGAGATGAAGGCCAAGCAGCGCGATTTGATGTACAGAGAGAACAAACTGAAGCGTAGCGTTGGCTTTAACGAGCCTGATAAGACCTACCAAAATGCCCTCATCAAGATTCTGGACATGCATGAGGAAGCAGCCAACATTGAAGAGACTTACTACAAGAAGATGTGCAAGGTGATTCCCGCCAAGAAAGTGTACGCCATCATGTATGCCGACGGAGAATTCCACCGCGAGATGTTACAACGATTTACACGTCCAAGAGACAACAGAAACTAAAGACCGTAAAAAGACAGATATATCCCGTCATGGGAACCTCCCACCTTCCAAAGTTACTTTTTTTATATATGTTGCTTTGTTGTATTTCCCGGCTTTGGAGTGGTTTTAAGGGGGGTTCCCTTTTTTTATTGCCTAAAGGTTAAAGGCAAAAGACAAAGATCTAGAAATAAAATAATAAAGGAAGGCTAAAGACTGAGGACACTCACCCCTTGTCTTTAGCCTTCTTTTTTTTCCTTTAAGGTTTATATCCGCCGCCTGTACATCTTTTGCCGTTCGTCTGCGCTGCTTATGTTCATCATCTGCCGAGCCTAGGTTCGTTGTTCGTCGAACCTAGGTTTAAGGGTTGCCGAACCTAGGTTCAATGACTATCGAACCTATGCCTTTTGCCCCTCGTCCTTAGCCTCGTTCCACAGGGCATCCATCTCACCCAAGGTCATATCATTCAGGCTACGTCCTTGTTCCTTAGCCTTAGCCTCAACATAGTTGAAGCGACTGATAAACTTTTGGTTCGTGCGTTCGAGTGCATTATCCGGGTTGATGTGATACAAGCGAGCCATGTTTATCAAGCTGAACATGTAATCGCCGAACTCCTCTTCGCTATGCTGTTTGTCGCCCTTTTCTATCTCGGCACGCAGTTCGCTTAATTCCTCCTGCACTTTATCCCACACATCTTCCTTCTTTTCCCAGTCGAAGCCTACGTTACAAGCCTTTTCCTGTATGCGCTCAGCCTTTATCACTGACGGCAATGCTGCAGGAACGCCACTCAGTACGGTTTTGTTTCCACCTTTTTCCTTCTGCTTGATGAGTTCCCATGACTTCAGCACATCACCTGCCGTCTCAGCCACTGCATCGCCATAGACATGAGGATGGCGAAAGATGAGTTTGTCACACAACTTGTGGCAAACGTCAGCTATGTCGAATTGTCCTTTCTCGTCACCGATCTTGGCATAAAAGCAAACGTGCAGTAGCACATCGCCCAACTCCTTGCATATGTTCTGAACATCATCCTTAATCAAGGCTTCGCACAATTCATAGGTTTCCTCGATGGTGTTTGCGCGCAGACTCTCGTTGGTCTGCTTTCTATCCCAAGGACATTTCTCTCTTAGTGTATCGAGAACATCAAGCAATCGCCCGAATGCCTCCAATTTTTCTTCTCTTGTATGCATATTGACACGGATTCAAATACAATTCCTACAAAAGTACGAAATAATTTTTAATTTCTAATTTTGATTTTTGAATTTATATGTATCTTTGTGGCAAAACAAGACGCCGATATGTGGTTTAAGAACAGAAGAAGTAAGTTTGCCCGCCGTCTTGCATGGCGAGTCATCTTAATAGTCACATTATGTAATATACTTATCATCAGTATAGTGCTTCTCATCCTCTTCGTAGGCTTTAAGCTTCAGGCCGAGATGCATGCTCACGACATGATGAGCATCATTAACGGAAGGATGGAAGCCATGGTAACGTCCGTTGAGGTGTCTGCGAAGAACAATGTGTATGAGATTGAGGCCAATTTGGATAGTCCGTCCAAGGTCTTCGACACTTTGGAGAAGGAGCTACAAATGAATCCCCATTATATGGGTTGCGGCGTAGCATTTGAGCCTGATTACTATCCCAGCAAAGGACATTGGTTCGAGCCCTATGTATATTACCGCGACAGCACACATATCGAACGCATGCAGTTGGGGTCTGCCACACATAATTATTTAGACCAAGAATGGTATGTCCAAGGCTTTGAAAACGAAGAAGGTTACTGGTCAGAGCCTTATCATGACAAGGACGGAGCAAAGACCCTGCTTTGTACCTATGTTCAGCCTATTCATGACAAGACGGGACGCAAGGTTGGTGTATTTGGCGTGGATATTCCTTTGGAAGATTTGTCAAACCTGGTGCACGATCAACTCAAAGGGCAATTGTTTTATAGCTCTTTCGTCAATAGCGATGGTTCCGATGCGGAAATGTATTTCTATAGTTTCATTATTGGAAGAAACGGGCAATACATTCTGCATCCCAACAAAGAAAAGATACTTAAAGGGAACTATGGTAAAGCGGTCCTGACAACTCCTGATACTTTGGACGATGTCGTGTATCGCAAAATGATTGCAGGCGAGACTTCTATGCTTGAAAAGATTAGGACGCCAGACGACACATTCTACATCAGTTACGCTCCTATACAGCACACTGGCTGGACTATGGCCGTTGTTCAGAACTGGCTGGTGGTTTATATATGGGCAATTGCCATCAGCATCTTCGTATGGTTCTTCGTTCTGATAGGCGGCCTCATCATATTCCTAACCACTCGCCTCACTATATGGCGTGCTACAAGGCCACTGAGTTATCTTACCGAATCCGTCAACGAGGTTGCGCAGGGTAATTTCGATACCCCATTGCCTGTGATACGTCAGGATGACGAGATACGCCAGCTACGCGACTCATTTGACACCATGCAGCACTCGCTTACCAACTATGTGGAGGAACTAAAACGGACTACAACCTCAAAGGTTTCCATAGAAAACGAGTTGAAGATTGCTCATGACATACAGATGTCCATGCTTCCCAAGATCTTCCCCCCATTCCCCGAGCGTTCGGACATCGAAATCTATGGTAAGCTGACTCCTGCTAAAGCCGTTGGTGGCGACCTTTATGATTTCTACATTCGCGACGAGAAGCTCTTCTTCTGCATCGGCGACGTTTCAGGAAAGGGAGTGCCAGCCTCGCTTGTAATGGCGGTGACAAGGTCATTATTCCGTAACGTGTCGACACACACCGCAAATCCAGAGGAGATAGTTTCGGCATTGAACGATTCGCAGAATGAGAGCAACACCACCTGCATGTTCGTGACCTTGTTTGTAGGTGTATTGGATCTGCCCACAGGCAACCTCCGCTACTGCAATGCCGGGCATAATGCTCCATTCCTCATTAAGCCTTCAAGTTCACATGGGGAAGACGGCAATACCGATTGCAAGAATGATTGCGAACAGCTACCTGTCCAAAGCAATCTTCCTGTCGGGACACTTCCCGATTACAAGTACGTATGTCAGAGGATGGTCATCGACCCAGGAACCGCCATATTCCTATATACTGATGGTCTGGAGGAGGCTGAGGATATTGGCCACCACCAGTTTGGCACAGAGCGCATGAAGCAAACAATAGCCTCGACTTCCATCCACCCAGAGATACTTGTCAAGACAATGACCGACACCGTGCATAACTTTGTGAATGGTGCCGAGCAAAGCGACGACCTTACCATGTTGGCCATTTTGTACACCCATAAGCAACTGGATGTAATACTTCAACGTCAGCTTACGCTGCCCAACGACATACAGGAAACACCTCGCTTAGGGGAATTCGTAGAGGAAGTGTGCGAAAGCCTTGGTTTCGACATGCAAACCACAATGAAGATCAACCTTGCCATCGAAGAGGCTGTCGTCAATGTTATGAACTATGCCTATCCCGAAGGAGAGAAAGGAGAGGTTCGCATATCAGCCGAGGCCAATAACGAACGCTTAAAGTTTGTCATTAGCGACGACGGCACTCCATTCGATCCCACCATACACGGACAAGTGAACATTTCCCAGTCGGCCGAAGAACGTCGCATTGGCGGCTTAGGCATTCATCTGATGCGCAGCATCATGGACAGCATCAATTACGAACGCGTAAACGGACAGAATGTCTTTACGCTACGCAAGAAGCTCCATCAATAAAACAAGTAAGGGGTGAGACAAATGCCTCACCCCTTATTCTTTTTCAATACCTTATCTTATTTAATAAGCTCGTTACGAGTCTTGGCCACATTTTCCTTGGCCTCCTCAAGCTGTTGCTTAAGTTGCTCTACGTTGATGGCATCCAGGGGCTCAAGTGCCTCAGCAACCTTGGCAACGGTCTCGAACTCGGGATCATAGCTGGCCAGACGCTCAGTGGCCTCATTCAGCAGCACGATACGGAATGTTGTTGCAGTGGCAGAGTCGTCATCGAAAACGGTGACAAACTTATCGATATTCTGCGATGCAACATAGAACTCCTCAATAAGAGAACCAGCTACCATCTGCCAGAAATAGTTGATGCGACCGTTTGCATTCATGGCATCATACAGCTTCTGGCTGGTTTCGTGGATGTTTGACACATCATCAATCTCCTTGAAAGAGGGATCGTCAATGTCAGCAGCCAACTTGGAGATGGCAGCTTCATACTCGTCAGTAGGCATTTCATACATGGAAGCAATCTGCTTGTCAACGCACAGGGCTGCCAATGCACGATACTTCTCGGCCAGTGTGGTTGCATTTTCTGCTACAGCCGGAGAAAGCAGATAGTCGGGCTTCACTTGCTTTTCCTCTGCTGTCAGTTGCACACCATTCTCACCTTCCTGCAGGAAAGGCACCTTGTCCAGTCTGCCCAGTTCAGCTGAAAGGCTATCAAGCTCAAGCTTAATCTTTGCCTCAACCTGCTCCTGCTCAAAGCTCTTCTCTTGAGCCTGCTCGTCAGCGTTTGCACTCTTGTTTCCTCCACATGAGGTGAAGGCCACGGCTGCCAATGCGACAGCGAAAATCGAAATCTTTTTCATTTTGTTTGGTTTTGATTATTAATAAATTGTACTTAACTGATTATTCTCTCGTCTTTATTATCCTATGTTTGTTGTTCTCTCATGTACTTACCAGGGCAGTCTGTGAGCAGTAAAACGATTGACAGTATCGACATACACAGCATAACACCAAGGTTAAACCATAGTGTCTTGATGCGCGATGAGCCCAACAGTTTCTCGCTGCTATAGAACGGAGCTCGCCCAATCTTGCTTTGCGGAGTCAGATAGACAAAGGCCGTACGCGGAACGATATGGTTATCGATGATATCAAGCAAGCGTTGCTGGTCGGCTCCAGTCACGAACTGTTCCAGTTTGATGTTATAGTTGTTCTTCTTCAGTTCCAGGAAGGCCTCCTTTCCATTCTGCTTAATAAAGGCTGTTATCAAAGCATCTTTCTTTAGGGTGGCCTCATTCTCACATTTTGACAGTGTTGCATCAGCATCTTGCAAATAAGCGCGAAGTGACTCATAAGAGAAATCGCCCTCGTACGGCTTCAGGTTACAGAACGAAGCCAACACTGGCAGATTGGTTTTGATGACGCTCATGTGGGCTGGGTCAACTGCCATTTCCCGACGTTCTTCGTCACGCATCGTCTCCAACTGCGATTGCAGTTCATAGAGGAAGCCCTTGTTGTAGAACTGGTGTTCCTGACGACATTTATCGAGTTGGAAGAAGGGACGTTCATAGGGATTGTCGGTAAAGGAGGTGACAGCCAGTGCCTCATAGCTCCATCGTGAGGGAATGATGTCTCCAATGAGCGGCACATTGCCTGTCGTGCTTTTAGGCGTCAGGTCAGAGAAGCTTACTACAAGTCCACAAAGCAGTATCTGCGGGATGAGCAAGATGGGAATACTGATGTATATTGCTACAACAGAATTAAGGCATTGCGACAGCAACAATCCCGTGAGGTTAGCCAGGAAAGCTGTGACAAACAGGATTAGCCACCACACACCGAACAGGCCATGCAGTCCCATAATGGTATTGCCGACAAGGATGAAGAGCAAGGTCTGAATAAGCGACAAGCCTGCCATGAATACTATCTTCGACCATATGTAACTGCCTTGTGACAGCCGTAGGAACTTCTCGCGTTTCAGCAAAGCACGGTCCTTGATTATCTCTTCAGCACTACCGCTCATGCCGATAAACGTAGCCACGATTACCGACATAAAGAAATAGCTCACCAAGTTCTTGTTGTCCATCACCGTATAACCACTTGGCGGTGCATAACGGGTGAGCACGGCACAAATGATTGCCAGGATGGGAGCCTGCAACAAGGCGATGCACAAGTATTGCACATTAGTGATCTTGGTCCTAATGTTACGCTTGAGGAAGATAGCAAACTGCTGTAGTTTGTTTGGTTTCTGTTGGTCGGTAACAGGTACACTACCAACCTCTACCGCAGGCAATTTGAGTCGCTTCTCGAGATAGAGTTCGTGCCACTCTTGCGGAGTCATCTTTCGGCGTTCCAAGGTCTCACCATTGCTGCTGATTGCCTTCTCGTCAAGAATGTTTAGCACAATCTCTGGTGTTACGTTACCACAGGTGGGACAGGCGCTTGTCTCGGCATCGGCATAGTTTGCCGCAGTCTTAAAATAGGTAATGGCATCTATGGGATTGCCATCGAACACAGGATAGCCGCCTCGGTCGAGCAACAAAAGCCGGTCGAACAATTTGTAAACATCGCTCGATGGCTGATGTATGTTCACTACCACCAACTTTCCCTTGTATGTCTGTTCCTTAAGCAGGTTGATAACATTCTCCGTGTCGGCAGAAGACAGTCCCGAAGTAGGTTCGTCAAGGAACAGGACTGCCGGTTCACGTATCAATTCCAAAGCAATGTTCAAGCGCTTGCGCTGACCGCCGGAGATGTACTTATTGATGGCCGAACCCACCATAAGGTCTTTGGTTGCGTCAAGTCCTAAGTCCTTGAGCGTCTTTAACACGCGCTGGTTGATTTCGCTTTCTGAGAATGTGGCAAAGCAAAGGCGTGCCGTATAATACAGATTCTGATAAACGGTCAGTTCCTCTATGAGCAAGTCATCCTGAGGTACGAAACCGATGAGGTCACGAGCTTGGGGGTCCGAGATATCGTGACCATTGATGGTTATAGTACCACTTTGAGGTGCCAGACTGCCGTTTAATAAGGAAAGTAGCGTGGACTTACCTGTACCCGAACCGCCCATAACAGCCATCAGTTCACCGCTGCGTAAGGTAAAGCTCAGGTTATGTATACCATTGTCGCTCTGCGGGAAGCGGAAGTTGATGTCACGCCCACAGAGTTCCACCTGCTGGTAAGCATCTTCATCGGTTCCCTGTTGCTTACTATAAGCCGAGAGTATGGTTGAATAATAGACTGGCTGACCGCCCTTACCCTTAAGAACACTGCTTTGCAACCACACCTGATAGGCTCCGGACAGCACAGGCACATCATTGAGCAGCACCTTGTCGTCGCCAATATAGGTGAAGACAAGTGTTCCGGAAGGCGTGAGCAATGTCTTCAGAGTGCCCTCAAAGCCTTCGGGCTGGAACAGCTTGACACGCTCAGAACTGCGTCCGCTAACGAAATCGACGCAATCATTGAATAACGAATCAGGGAATTTAAATGCCGAAGCCATAGTCCTGAACATTGGATGTGGTTCTTCGCCACCCTTCAGTCCGCAGAACTCCATGATTCTGAGCAGCAACATCGCCTCTTCTCTGGCACGTATCCTACCGTGCAAACTATTGCAGATAGAGGCCACCACACTATCGGTGTCAAGTGTGTCGCTCATCTCATACACAGCACGCATATCGCTGTAAAGGTCGAGATAGGTACTGATATTCCGAATACCGAAATGATGCTGAAGATAGCTCACGAGCATATTTCTTGCTCGCGTTTCATCTACTTTCTCTTCCTTTCCGAATAGAGCAAACAGGCTGAGGAAACTGGAAAGTACGATGTCCGTCATTTCTATCTCTAGTATAAGATTTGCTCACAAAGATACGAATAAATAAGTAAACTTTAATATCATTTTTAATTTTTAATTTTTAATTTTTAATTTTATGTTGTACCTTTGCACCGAATTTTATCATAAACGAGTTCAAAAGCAGAATTTATGAATACTATAATCCAACAAGAAGGAAATGGACTAAGGGTCATTTTCGAAGGCCGCTTAGACACGGCTGCAGCCACAAAGACAGAACAGGACATACAACCCTTGTTCGATTTCGAAGGTGGTGACATCGTGCTCGATTGCGCTAAACTGGAGTATGTCTCGTCAAGCGGACTGCGTTTGTTCCTTGCCTTGCTGAAAGCCACTAAGGCAAAAAACATCCATCTGTACATTACAGGCATGACCGACGATCTCCGTCAAGTGTTCGACATGACTGGCTTCTCCAGCATCTTCGAGTTCAAATAACCCATTAACCCGTTAACCTGTTAAACTTTTAAACGTTAAACAATTAAATGGAATTAGCAACAAAATACAGCCCTGCCGAAGTTGAAGGCAAGTGGTATCAGTATTGGTTAGACCATAAATTATTTAGTTCAAAACCCGACGAACGGGAACCCTACACGATTGTCATTCCTCCCCCAAACGTGACGGGAGTATTGCACATGGGTCATGTGCTGAATGAAACCATTCAGGACATATTGGTTCGTCACGCCCGCATGGAAGGGAAGAATGCCTGCTGGGTGCCTGGCACCGACCACGCCAGCATTGCCACCGAAGCAAAGGTGGTCAATCGTCTGGCAGAACAAGGCATTAAGAAGACCGACCTCACCCGTGAGGAGTTCTTGAAGCATGCATGGGCATGGACCGAAGAGCACGGAGGCATCATCCTGAAGCAGTTGCGCAAGCTCGGTTGCTCTTGCGACTGGGACCGCACGGCCTTCACCATGGACGAGAAGCGTAGCGAAAGCGTCATCAAGGTCTTCTGCGACCTCTATCGCAAGGGCCTTATCTATCGTGGTGTGCGCATGGTCAATTGGGACCCTAAGGCGCTGACTGCCCTCTCCGATGAGGAAGTTATCTACAAGGAAGAGCACACGAAACTCTACTACATGAAGTACTATGTTTCCGGTCCCGTTAATTGCGATGATACCGCAACAGACGGCAACGTCATCCACAAGGACGAGCGCGGCTACTATGCAGTGGTAGCAACCACACGTCCTGAGACTATCATGGGCGACGTGGCCATGTGCATCAATCCTAACGACCCCAAGAACCAATGGTTGAAGGGAAAGAAGGTTATCGTTCCTCTGGTCAACCGCGTCATCCCCGTTATTGAGGACGAATATGTTGATATCGAGTTTGGTACGGGATGTCTGAAGGTGACGCCTGCCCACGATGTCAACGACTATATGCTGGGTGAAAAGTATAATCTGGAAGCCATCGACGTCTTCAATCCCGACGGCACACTTAGCGAAGCAGCTAAGTTGTATGTAGGCATGGATCGCTTCGACTGCCGCAAGCAGATTTCGAAGGACATGATTGAGAGTGGACTCATGGAGAAGGTGGAGGACTATGACAATAAGATAGGTTGCTCCGAGCGTACGGGTGTTCCCATCGAGCCACGTCTTTCTATGCAATGGTTCCTGAAGATGGAGCATCTGGCAGAGATAGCCCTTGCTCCTGTTATGAACGACGACATCAAGTTCTATCCCACCAAGTACAAGAACACATACCGCCACTGGCTTGAGAACATCAAGGACTGGTGCATCAGTCGCCAGCTCTGGTGGGGACATCGCATTCCTGCTTACTACCTCACCCTAACCCTCCCCCAAGGGGAGGGAAAATCTCCTACACTGCAAGATTTGGGCGTTCCTTACGGAGCCTTTGTCGTAGCAGAAAACGAAGAGGAAGCTTACAAGCTGGCAATAGAGCAATATCCTGCCCTCAAACCCTATCTCCCCTCCTTGGGAGGGGACGGGGGAGGTCTGTCCTTACGCCAGGACGAGGACGCACTTGACACCTGGTTCTCCTCATGGCTTTGGCCCATCAGCCTCTTCGACGGCATCAACAACCCTGGTAACGAAGAGATACGCTACTACTACCCCACTGCCGACCTCGTAACTGGTCCGGACATCATCTTCTTCTGGGTGGCTCGCATGATTATGGCCGGCTACGAATACGAAGGCAAGATGCCGTTCCGCAACGTATATTTCACAGGTATCGTGCGCGATAAGTTGGGACGAAAGATGTCTAAATCACTGGGCAACAGTCCCGACCCGCTTGACCTCATTGCACGTTTCGGTGCCGATGGTGTGCGCATGGGTATGATGTTGGCAGCTCCTGCCGGCAACGACATTCTCTTTGATGAAGCCCTGTGCGAACAAGGCCGTAACTTCTGCAACAAGATATGGAACGCCTTCCGTCTTGTAAAGGGTTGGGAAGTCTCTGACAACTCCGATAATACCGAAAACTCTGAAATTAACTCCAGCGCCATCCGTTGGATGAATGCCAAGATACGCGAGGTGGGAGCAGAGATAGAAGACTCATTCTCGAAATACCGCCTTAGCGAGGCCCTTATGGCTGCCTTCAAGCTCTTTACCGATGAGTTCTCTGGTTGGTATCTGGAGATGATTAAGCCTGCTTATCAGCAACCTATCGACCGCAAGACGCTGGATGCTACCCTCGACATCTTCGAGACCCTGATGAAGATTATTCATCCCTTCATGCCCTTCATCACCGAAGAGCTTTGGCAAGCAATGGCCGAAAGGAAAGATGGCGACAGCATCATGGTTCACCCCTTGAAAATAGAAGCCCTGAGCGAAGACGACAAGCAATTGCTTGCCCTTTACGAGAAGGCTAAGCAAGTGATCAGTGGCGTCCGTGCTGTTCGCAACTCAAAGAACATCGCACAGAAGGAAGCCCTCGTGCTGGAGGCAGTGAAGCCCCTCTCTATCTCCCCCCGTGGGGAGGAGAATCCTTCTTCCTCTGAGAAGATGCTGGGAAATGAAGCCCTCTCCCCCACGGGGAGAGCGGGGAGCGGGGCCATTAATTATACATTAATGAAAATGGCCAACCTCAGCGAGATTCGTTGTGTCGAGAAGAAGGGCGAAGGTTCTCAAAGCTTCTTGGTAGGTACTGAGGAGTATGCAGTGCCTCTCGGTAATCTTATTGACGCTGAAGCTGAAATCAAGAAGGCTGAAGCTGAAATCAAGCGTCTGGAAGGCTTTATGATGGGCATCCAGAAGAAACTCTCCAACGAGCGTTTCGTACAGAACGCCCCCGAGCAGGTTGTTGCCCTCGAACGCAAGAAACTCAGCGATGCCGAGAGCAAGATTGCTGCCCTGCAAGAAACGCTCAAGGCCCTTAGGTCCTAAGCAAAAAGGCCTAGGCCTTATTGCGGAAAGCCTTAGGCCTTATCGCCGAAGCCCTTAGGGGTTATTTCAGAAGGCCTAAGTCTTATCAAACTCGTAATACTATATCATCGGTCTCTGCTTAATATAGCAGGGGCCGATGCTTGTATATAGCATTACCTCATACTTGTACTATCTCCAGCCCTTGCTTCGGCAATACAAAATACAGGGTTGTGCAATACCCTTCGCATGATTGCTACAATCATCGACTAATGATTGGTACTATCACGGGCCGATGATTGGTAAGTAAATTTTCGATGATTGGTAAGTAAATTTTCGATGATTGCTACAATCATAAATCGATGGTTGTAAAACAAAATCCCCCCGCATCAGCAGATGCGAGGGGACGATTGTAATTATAAGTCTAAGCGACTGATTACTTCACAGCACTCCAGGCCTAAGATTCTTCACCATAGGCTTAGCAAACGTCTTATTAACGTTCATACGGAACGGTTTAAAGTTCTTTGAATTGTGCTTTCCACCACGCAGACGGCTAGCAAACTTAGCAGCCTTAATGGCACTCTTAGATGCTGCGCCAGGCAGGACAACCTTAAACTCACCACCTGTATTTCCTTTATACGGACCATCACCATTAAGGTATGCAAGCATACCACCTACTGGAATTGTAATAACACCATCGGCAAAAGTACCAAATGCGTTCGGAGCATTCGCCAAGATAATGTCGGTTGTATAACCGAGTTCATAGTAATATGAAGCAAGGCTTTGTACAGCGAAGGGACCTTCCTTCCATGCGAGACCAGTTTCCTGCTTATCTACATATACGAGTTGAGGATCCTGTGCGTTGATTTCCAAATAGTAATCCATCGAAGTGTCCCAGTCACCAGGATCGTTATAGGGATATGCCTCACCGTAAGCGTTCTTCATACGATAAAGACCAGGATTCTTTGTGCTTGCCAGAATTTCGACTTCGTAAACTTGAGTATCAATTCCATAAAGTGCGGCAAGGATATTCTCTGTATAAACACCCATACCCAGGCTTTCCCAACTGCTGCCACCCTTCTCAAAATCGAAGACGCAAGAAGCACTTTCTTGTGCAGTGCCTTCCTCATCATAGGTAACTATGGTCACACGATACTTACCATCTTCTTCAAGAGGAAGGTAGACACGAACTGAGTCACCATCCAATTCTTCAGCCTCTATTTCACCAGCTACAATAGCTTGAGCAACGGCTGATTCGCTTTGTCCAGCATCAGTCATAGCGTACTTTGCTTTAGCAACGTCCACGCCTACTTTCAGATCAACTAAAGCCTGATGGGTTTCAGCCACGGTCTTGAGTATACCAATGAATTTTGCATCTGCAGAATAATCGGGTGTATAGAGCTCATGGCCAGGCAAAGCAATAGCAAAAAGACCATTTGTGTTGCCATACCAACCCCATTCTCCACCATCTACGTTAGCAAGAGCAGAGAGGAATGACTTCGGTTCGGGGAAAGTAATAACACCATCCTCCAGTTTACCAAACATCGCGGGCTGAGCTCCCTTGATGTCTTCGAGCGTATTTCCAGCTGCCAACCAAATAGCTACACGGCTACCCAAAATAATCTCACCATCATCTTTGTTCAAAATCAAGCCGGAGTTGAATGACTCAACCCATACGAAATCGGGATCTTCGGCATGTATGTACATATAGTGTGTATCATCTGGGTCATCCTTATAAGGGGCATTGTCGGGATCTAATACATCCAGATATGAAGCTCCATAGGGGTTCACAACACGATAAAGACCTTCCTGCGAAAGATTCTTTTCTATGGTAACATCGTATGTAAGTGGATCCATACCATAGAGGCTCAGAAGATCATCACGCATCTGACCAACACCCATTTCCTCCCAAGGCTCGGATACATTTACGGTGAAACGATACTCTGTACCACCATAAGGTGTGGTGTAATCTGCATTGGCAATAATCAAGGTGTCGCGGTTCGGGTCTTCATACTTGATAGTCTCAGGATTGTAACCGATGGTAATGATAGCCTTGTCGGCACCATCTGCGAAGGTTACACTTGCGGGAACGGTCAAGTGAGTAGAGGAAGCGGGATTCTGGTGATTCTCCAGAGCTACGGTCAACTCACCATCAGTCTTCACGCGCTGAATCTCAACGTCGAAGCTATTGGCATTCATATCCAGATCGTAGCTGGTGATGGCCAAAGTCTTGTCAGCGAAGAATACTTGAGCATTCTTCATAGCCTCAGCGCCACTGTACTCATAGTCATTGCTGCAAGATGCGAGACCTATAACGGCCAGCACTGCCAGCAGACTGTATTTAATACTTTTTCGCATAATATCTTTGTTTTTTTAGATTATTCTTCAGTCCAAACATCATAGGTGTCACTGGGGTCAGGATTGTTCCAGCCTACCAGAGCTTCATTGCTGGCCTGTTCTGTCTTCACAATCACGAAGTTCATCCATGCAGGACGACCATTGGTGTTGATGCGCTGCAAGGGATCTTGCCAGTTGGTGCCGGGATAACCCTTGGTAACAGACATGTCAAGGCGCTTGATGTCGAAGAAGGTCTGACCTTCACCCCACAACTCTACGCGCTTCTGGAAGACGATTTCATCAATAGCATCGCTACCAGAATACTTGTAGTTGGGATCGCGATAAGTCTTCATGAAGGTCTCCAGCAATTGGATACCGCTACCTGCACTAACGTGCTCAGCAGCCTCAGCCTCGATGAAGTACATCTCTTCAACACGCATGACGGGAATTGCAGTAGAAGCACCAATCGTGTTCTCGTCGGCATTACCGCTTCCTGGGCGGAACTTAAGAGAAGCGTAAGCAGGAAGTTTGGCCTTGAAGTCGTAGTCTGGTGAAGTGGGATATGTGCTCTTGCCATAGAGGGGAGAACCTTCGGGAGCAACCCACATCTTCTTACGCCAGTCGGTATCGCTGATGCGCTCGTACATACGGCGGTCAATACCACAATACAGTTTTGTTCCAGCACCTGTGTAACCAAAGGTTGACTGATTCGATACCCAACTTGTCCAGTTGATGATACCTGTTTGTACGGCATAGGTCTGGTCGGTCTGCAAAGCAGCCCACATGAAGTCAGAAGCGGTATTGAAGCCATTGGAAACACTCAGGCCTTCCTGCTCAGTCATAGGCTTAACAACAGCATTGTCGATGGCCAGGCGGGCATACTTCTTTGCGTTCTCATAATCCTCAACCCACATATACAGACGAGCCTTCAGGCCATATACACAAGACAGGTCGGGCAGAGCACCATCAGCATTGTTGGGCAGGTTCACAACATACTTCTCAGCCTTTTCCAGGTCTTCAAGAATGAAGTTGAACATAGAATCGCGAGTTACACGAGGATTGTGCTTTGAATCCTCCTCTGTGATGTCGTGGCGAACGATGGGCACAGTCAGGTTGGTAACCACTTTACCCTCTTTGTTCTTTCCATCGGGGAACTTCTCGTTGGGCAAGAACTCGAACATACGAGCCAAGTCAAGATAGATGAGGGCACGATAAGCAAAAGCAGTACCCAGATAAGCCAAAGGTCCTTCTGATGCAGTTTCTTCATCGATGGCGCGGATAACACCGTTCACCGAACCCAAGAATCCATAGTAGTAGTTCCAGTGGAACTGAGTGGTCAGGTAACCATCACCCATATACTGATTACGATACCAGTTGTTCCAACGGCTGTATCCAGTTTCACCAAAATAATGCTTATCACCGGTGCATGCATCACGGATAATCATTTCAGCGGGATAACCGAAAAACATGTGGTTATCTGTCGTCCAAACGTCAACGAGATAAGCAGGCATACCATTTGCCAAGCCTTCCGTAGCAGCAGCAGAAGCAGCCACAATCTCGTCAGTGGCAATGTCAGTGGGGAATGTCTCCTCTACGCAGGATGTCATAGAAAACACGCTGGCAGCAATAGCGACAAGACCCAAGATATTTTTATTCATCTTTTTCATAATATTGTATCCTTTCTTTTTAATGGTTTAGAACGTTACGTTAAGACCAAATGATACAGTGCGGATGGGAGAGTACATCAGACCACTAGCCGAACCGGGATCGCTGGCTGCGTACTGACGGGGGTCAAGACCACGACGCTTGCTCCATGTGTAAACATTGTCAGCAGCACCATAGATGCGGATGCTCTGGATGTGCGGGGTCTTCAGGATGCGCTTGTCGATGGTGTAACCAAATGTAATGTTACCCAAAGTCAGGTAGTTAGCGCTGATGAGCCAACGGTCACAGCCCGAGTTACCATAGCTATAACCATACTGGAAGCGAGGAATGTTGCTGCCTGAGTTTTCGGGAGTCCAAGCATTCAGAATGTCCTTATGGAAACCATAACCTGCAGAACCATTCATCAAGTTCTGATACTCATCGTCATAAACCTTGCCACCCAGTGCATACTGGAAGTCAACGCTCAGGTCGAAGCCCTTGAAGTCAAAGCTGGTACCGAAACCACCGAATACCTTGCTGGCCAAGTCTTCACCTACAAAGTTGTCGGCTTCAGACTGGTTGAATACAGCATACTTCTCTTCGACAATCTTGGCACCCTTGTCGTCCTTCATTACATTACCATCAGCATCGGTCTTGTAACGATTCTTCCAATACATGGCGAGACCACCCTTGTTGGGGTCATAAGCCTCGTCACCAGCCAGTTTGTAGGTCTCCTCATTGTAAACGCCGGCATAAGACTTACCAAAGTAGGTGTACATAGACTTGCCTTCGGTATAGTAGCGACTGCCACTGCTGTAGCCAAAGTAGCCATCGTACTCCTGAGTCTTACGCTCCTCGGCCAACTTGGTAATCTTGTTGTAGTTGTAAGAAGCATTAGCATAAACATTCCACTTGAAATCCTTTGTGCGGATGAGGTCGGCGTGCAACTCAATTTCAACACCGTGGTTAATCATGTTACCTACGTTGAAGATGGCACTGGTGTAACCCAAAGTTGCAGGATAGGGGAAGCTGGCAAGCATGTCCTTCGTGCGGTTGTTATAATACTCAAGAGTACCATACAGGCGCTCACCGAAGAGGCTGAAGTCAATACCGGCATTCAGACGACCATTCTTTTCCCATGTCAGCTCTTCGTTACCCTTACGGCTGCTGGGAGTCAGAGAAATCTTGTTATTGTTGTTAACGATAGAATAACGGTTGGTGTAGTAGTAAGCATAACGCATGTTTTCGTCATTACCGTTTTCACCATAGCTGACCTTGAGCTTCAACTCATCGACCCACTTAGCCTTGAACCAGTTCTCCTTAGAAATCATCCAACCTGCACTGGCGCTCCAGAAGGTACCCCAGCGGTGATCGGGATGGAAAGCAGAAGAGCCCTGGCGCATAACGCTACCATATACAAAATACTTGTCAGCATAGTTGTACATAACACGAGCCATGAATGACTCTGTGTTATATTCAGAGAAGTCAGAGCTAGCATCGTCCAATACCACAGCACCAGCCAGTTCCTTGTTGGTCTGGGTGAGCATATTGTGGCGCTGACCGCTAATGCCGTAACTGCGCTGACGATAGTAGTCATGGGCTATCATGGCCTCAACATCGTGCTGACCATAAATCTTGTGCCAGTTCAAACGCTGCTGGAAGTCATAGTCCCACTGACGTGAATGTGACTTGTACACCAAACCATTGCTGGACTTGTACTGACCAAAGTAAGGATTGGTAACCTGAGTTAAACGAGACTCATACAAGTAAGTTGCATTTGTCGAGGTGAAGGTGAAGCCATAAGGCAGATAGAAGTCTGCTGTAGCAACACCATTGAATGAGTTACCCTCATTGTTATAAGTGTCAACCAACAGGTCACTGATGGGGTTAGCACCATTCATGTAAGGACGAACGAGACCCACATAAGTGGTTTCACCATAGTCGTAACCTAAGACGTTAGCCACATTGTTATAGAGGATCTTACCTGTAGCATCACGATAGAACATGGGATAGATGGGGGCAATATTACGCAGTGAGAAGATGTTTCCTACACTTCCATAAATGCCTTCATTGTCAAGACGATCGCGATTGAAATGGTTGTAAGTCATGTTTGCACCAATCTTCAACCACTTCTTTACCTGATAGTCTGCCTTCAAACGACCGGAGAAACGTTCGTAACCAGAGTTGTAGGTAATACCATTGTGGTCCAGATAGTTGGCACTGGCATAGAAAGTACCACGGTCACTGGCACCACTGGCGCTAACGGTGTACTCCTGACGGAGGCTGTTGTGATAAATCTCATCCTGCCAATTGTCGGGAACCAACAGATATTGGTTGCCATCAGCACCGGTAACAACATTACCCAGGGTAGCACCGGGGTTCAGTTTGCCGTTCTGGCCAATCAAATACTGACCTTCGGGCACGTTGTAAACGTTGTAACGCAGACCCATATCTGTGTCAGGAATCATGTTCTGGTTAACCCACTGCCATGCACGGGTGGGATCGTAACCAAGACCAGAACCAATACCACCAGTCTGAGCGGCTGTAGCATAGTTGTACAACTTCTTGTAGTAGGTCTCATAATAACCAGCAGGGCTTGTGATCATTTCGTAATCAACATCACCCTTTGTGTTCACACCCCACTTGGCATCGAATGTGATGGTAGCATCCTTACCCTTCTTAGCACTCTTGGTAGTTACCATGATGACACCATTACCGCCACGTGCACCATACAGGGCACTGGAAGCAGCATCCTTCTGAACGGTAACACTCTCGATATCAACAGGGTTGATGTCGTTCAGTGAACCATCATAAGGCACACCGTCGACAACAATCAGGGGATCCATACCACCCTGCAGAGAGTTGTAACCACGGATACGAATGGTGGGTGTTGTACCAGGCTGACCGGAAGGAGAAGAAATCTGCACACCAGTGGCCTTACCTTTAATAGCATCGGCAAAGTTGGTTGTCTGTACCTTCTGAATCTCATCAGCACCTACAACGCTGGCCGAACCAGTAAAGGCAGCACGCTTCTGGGTACCATAGGCGATGACCATCACTTCGTCAAGAGAGTGTTCGTCAACGGCCATTTCTACCTTGATAACTGGCCTTACACGTACCAATTGCTTAATCATACCCTGGCATGAAACCTCCAGACGCTTAACGTCAGAAGGAACCGTCAGAGCAAACTGACCATCTGCATTAGTCACGACACCAGTTCTGGTGCCCTCGAGCAATACAGAGGCTCCGGGGATAGGCTCACCGTCCTCAGCGCTAATAACGGTACCCGTTACACGCGTTTGGGCGAAAGCTAGACTTGCCATCATGAAGCAAGCCAAGAAAAGCGCAATTCTCTTTCTCATAGAATACTCTTTTACTTTTTTAGTTAAACATTAGTTGAATTTCAATTTATTATCTCTTTTTACCTCTTTTCTTCATAGGCATTCCACTGCACATAAATATGCAATCATCATGCAAAGGTAGTGTTTTTTTTTGATTTATTCACATTTCAAGGGGATAAATATTAAAAAAACATGAAAAATCTTTAAAAAAAGTTAGAAAGTGCAAGCAAACGGGGCACACTCCGTTACGTTTTGTGACTCCTCGCGCAAGTGCGCACATGCGTATTAATAAGGTATATATAGAGAAACGCCCGTCTGATTCTTAACGAAGAAGGCAGCATTCCGAGCTAGGAATGCCGCCTTCATATCAATTTGTAACTGAGATTTTCTAACGAACCAAGAACTTCTTACCGTCACGAACATAGATGCCCGGACGCAGGTTTTGGCTATCCACTTGACGACCATCGAGCATATAGGTCTTACCGGTCTTCGTCATCGGAGTATCTGACTCAACCGACTGAATGGCATTGTTGAGGTCAACGAAGATCTCTTCGCTCCAAGGCGAATTGCCCTTAGCAGTAGTCACACGCACCTTATAATAATAGGATGCAGGCTCAAGGTCCTTAAAGTCATAGTGTGTCTGTGTGGTCTCGTAGATGGTTGTGGTCTCCTTCTTAGCACGACGAGGCTGAGAAGTCGCCTGTTTGGGTGCTTTCCCATCAGGTGTATTCCACACAAGTGCCTCAGGATCAATCTCAAAACGCTTCAGCGAAGGCTTACCCTCACGCCCAGGTGCAGAGCTGGAACTGGGGAAGTCGTCCCAACTGTACTGGCCATCAAAGACGCCCAGATAATTCATGTAAACACCAGCACCAGCAGCACAAATGCCGATGCGGAAGGGACCGTATGGCCAACTCTCCATAGACATGAGCCACGAAGAACCAGCTTTATCAGAACCGACAATGGGAATTCCAGTCAGTTCGCCAGAAGCATACTGAGTGGTGTCCTCAGCCAACATAATACGCAGCTCAAGTGTACCTTCAGACTTGATGGAACCACTAAGGGGAGTTATCAAAATGGAAAGTGCCTCCTGAGAAGGAGCGTCAAGAACGGGTGTGACAAGACGACCGGGCTTAGAAGCCTTTCCGACACGCAGTCGATTGGGTGAAACAAAGAGGTTTTCTCCCTCCCATCCTTCACGATAGGTATATTCATCAAGCTCGGCACTGATATCCGTCGAACCTGCGATTTCACTTTCGAACTTCTCGAACTTCTCACCCAGCATCAGGAAGCTCCAAGGATCTTCGCTGGCAATAACCTGACGAAGACTGATAGCATACTTCTGTGCTCCCTCATAGGATGCCCAGTTTGCAGTAAAGCTATAGTCGTTGAGATTGACATTGGTGGCCTCACGAGCTACTGGTGGGTCAATGGCAATGCCGCCCATGAAGTTAAAGGTAATGAGTCCGTTTGTCTCATCAATATCGGTAATGGGCTTGCCCATCAGCTTCTCACCGGATGTGTTCGCATTGTAAAGCGATGCCTTAGGCGTGCTTTCATCGGTCAAGGCCGTCGTTTTATTATATCCGGGGAAGGGGTCGCCAGCCAAGCTACGAGATGAAGCCGCACGAGAATTATCGGCAGGAATGATGGTCATGCGCTCGTGTCCACTTACATTATTAACGGTATTTCCCGTCCACGCCGAAGCGTTGTAGTCAACATGAATCACCAGCAATCCATGACCAAACTGTGCCTGGTCGAAGCCCTTCAGCTGGTGGTTGGCCAACAAATAGTATTCGTTCTTATTGGCATCGTTATAAATGACATAAGCCACAGGCTGGTCCTCGATGGCAGGCATATCGGTAACCTGCTGGCTAGAATAAAGTTCTATAGGAGTAAGCCATCCTGCGAACCAACGTTCATAGGCCGTATAGGCACTGGGACAATGACCATTATCTTCGCCATTATAGCAACCATAGTCCATAAGGTCCCATACGTTCATACCAAAATTAGAACCCTCGTCACGTGTGTCGTAGAAGTCTGGCAAGCCGAGGCAATGACTGAACTCATGGCAAGAAGTACCTACGCCATCAATCTTGTTTCCAGTAGAGCCCATCAACTCACAAGATATTCCATAGGTGTCAATCTTCGGGCCATCCTGAGTTTGGTATTGGCTGCCACTGGCACGAACGGACCATTCATGCGGCCAAATAGTACCTTCTGCACCTTGTGCAGCACCATAACCGGCATAAATAATATAGACTTGGTCAACTACACCATTACTATCCCAGTCATACTTATTGAAGTCCACTTCACTATCCACCTGTTTGCAAACGTTGTTCACCAAAGTGGCTACACGAGCATTGTCCGTGGAATAGTAATAAGCATTATGACCTGCAGCAACAGGACCTACGATGTCGAACTCCAAATCGAACTGGCCATACGACTGCTCCAAGAAATAGTCATGAACCGAGCCATGAATGCCTTGCAAGTTAAAGCCAACCTTATTGAAGTAGTCGCTAAAGGTGGCCTTGTCATAGGTAAATGACACGTCATTGAACTCAACCAATATGACCAATCCCTTCTTCTGACCATGATAACCGCCCTCAGGTGCAGTACCAGCATGACGACGTGCGGCACGAACCTTGTTGCGTTCCTGTATGCGCTTGGCACGAAGCTGATTCAGAGAGTCGATATTGACATACCGGTATGCCTCTCCCACAAGTTGCAGTGCCTTACCATCGGCCGTTTTATAATAATTCACATGTTCATCGCCAGTCAATGTACCCTCAACTCGGCTTCCGTCATTCAATGTCAAGGTTTTCTTAATTCCGCGCTTGGCGGGAACAGCCATTGCAGCACCGGCTAACAGCGTGAAAACCATGAGTAAAAGTAATGATTTTTTCATCTTTTTATCTTATTTCTTTTCTTTTATTGCAATTGAGCGCACAAAGGTACGAAAAATAAACGAAATATTATCCTTTTGACTACATATTATAAAAATATTTAACACAAAAAGGGATTCCGACGCGAATAAAGCGTGTCGAAATCCCTTTAAAGATACTACTATAATTGCTTACTTCAGCAAATCTGCCAAGAACTGGTCGAGCTCTTCATCGAGTCCTTCGAGAAGCGTGCTATTGAGGATGACGGTATCGTCGTCGACAAGATAAAGGTCGCGTAAGGTCTCTCCATCTTCATCCACCAATGTGAAGGAGAAGGGATGCATGACCGTCATCTTATCGATTGTGGATTCACGCATCTGTTCCAAGCACTGGCACAATTGCGAAGCTGCTTCCTCGTAGAAGTCATCGTCCTGGGCTTCTATCCATTGCTCCACCACAACGCGGGTGAGTTCTTCATCATTGTCATCGTAAGCAAGCAGTTCACCCGACGAAGGTTTTACTTGCAAGTGAATGTCGGTAAGGACAGCATCTTGCCCGGCGCGAAAGTTCTCTGCCACCCTGCGGATGGCTCGTTCTATCTGCTGATAGGTTTGTGGTGTTGCAATCATAGTATAATTTTACAATTTTACAGGTTCTTTCCGTGGCAATTCTTGAACTTCTTTCCACTACCGCAAGGACATGGGTCATTACGGCCAGGAAGCTTTTCGGCAGTGATGGGCTGAACAGGACCTTGCTGTTCGCGAGTATCACGACCGGCAGCAGCACGCTGTGCAGGATCGGTCAGGTCTTGACGGCTTTCCGTATACTGCTGACGCTGACGAGGTTGCTGGTTAGCTGCAGGCGCTTGTGCCATTTGCAAATCGACATCGGGCACCTGACCACGCATGAGAATGCCAATGGTCTTGTTATTAATGCGATTAACCATATCGTCGAACAGCTTTACACTCTCGAGTTTGAATATCAGGAGGGGGTCTTTCTGTTCATACGAAGCATTCTGTACGGAATGTTTCAGTTCATCGAGCAAGCGCAGGTTTTCCTTCCAAGCCTCATCGATGGTGTGAAGCAGGATAGCCTTCTCAAATGCCTTCACCAAAGCCTGAGACTGGGTCTCGTAAGCTTCCTTCAGTCCGACAGCAATCTGATAGACATGACGCCCATCGAGGACAGGCACACGGATTTGCTCGTACATTTGTCCCTGCGGACCTTCATAAACGCGCTTGATAACCTTATGTGCATTGCTGGCCATCAAATTGGTCTTTTCCTTGAAGCGGTCCATCACCTTCTGATAAACCTCCTCTGCAATATCGTCAAGCTTGCTTCCTTCCAAACGGTCCTGAGGAACGGGGAAGTCCATAGCAAAGATTTCGAGGAAGCGCTCACGACAACCTGCAAAGTCATTATTTTCAAGGATGTTGCAAACGCGGTCCCATATCATATCGGCTATGTCCATACCGATACGCTCTCCCATCAAGGCGTGACGACGCTTCTCGTAGATGACAGTACGCTGTTTGTTCATCACATCATCGTACTCCAGCAAACGCTTACGGACGCCGAAATGGTTCTCTTCAACTTTCTTTTGTGCGCGCTCGATGCTCTTCGAAATCATAGGATGTTCTATCATCTCACCATCCTCAAAGCCCAAGCGGTCCATAACCTTGGCAATACGCTCGGAGGCAAACAGACGCATTAGTTTATCTTCCAGCGAAACATAGAAGACAGAACTACCTGGGTCTCCCTGACGTCCTGAACGACCACGCAACTGACGGTCAACACGACGACTCTCGTGACGTTCCGTACCGATAATGGCCAGACCACCAGCCTGACGAACGGGTTCGCTCAACTTGATATCGGTACCACGACCAGCCATATTGGTGGCAATGGTAACGGCACCCAACATACGCTCTTCTGTCTTCACGAGACCAGCAGCATCGCGAGGTTCACGTTTCTCTTTCTTGGCAGCTTCTTCCTCGAGGCGTGTCTGGTAGTTGACAGCTGCACTCTTCTCACAGAAGCCACGACCATCCGTTGCTATATAAGCATTACCCGGTGCGCTCTGACCTGCCAGTGCCACGATGTCGGCCTCCTTCTGGTGGAGTTTGGCATTCAACACTTGATGAGGTATCTTGCGCATCTGCAACATCTTCGACAACATTTCACTGATTTCCACGCTCGTAGTACCTACCAGTGTGGGACGTCCGCTGGTACGCATCTGCTCAACCTCCTGAATGACAGCCTTGTATTTCTCACGCTGTGTCTTGTACACGCGGTCGTCCATATCATCACGAGCAATGGGACGGTTAGTAGGAATCTCCACTACATCCAGTTTGTAGATGTCCCAGAACTCACCAGCTTCAGTGATGGCGGTACCGGTCATACCAGCCAGCTTGTGATACATGCGGAAGTAGTTCTGCAAAGTAATGGTGGCAAAGGTCTGCGTGGCAGCTTGAATCTGTACGTGCTCCTTGGCTTCGACAGCCTGGTGCAAGCCATCGCTCCAACGACGACCTTCCATGATACGACCCGTCTGTTCATCGACAATCTTCACCTCACCATCGATGATAACGTACTCTTCGTTAAGATTGAACATAGCGTATGCCTTCAGCAGCTGCTGAATGGTGTGCATGCGTTCACTCTTGATGGCATAGTCGGTATACAATTGGTCTTTCTTTTCAATGCGTTCTTCCTCAGGCAGGTTATCGAGTTCTGCCATCTGCATGGCCAAGTCGGGCAGGACGAAGAGGTCCTTATCATTGACTTGCTCGGCCAGCCAAGCATGACCCTTATCGGTAAGGTCGGCACTGTTCTGCTTCTCATCGACCACGAAGTACAAAGGTTCCACACACTCAGGCATGCGCTTATTGTTGTTCTCCATGTAGATTTCCTCCGTGGCCAGCATACCAGACTTGATACCCGGTTCAGAGAGGAACTTGATGAGGGGCTTATTCTTGGGCAGAGCCTTATGGCTTCGATACAGAGCAAGGAAACCTTGTGCCAGCACATCCTTGTCACCCGTCTCCTGACCTTTGGCAATCAGATTCTTCGCCTCGGCCAAGAACTGGGTAGCCAACTGGCGCTGTACGTTGACAAGTCGCTCTACGAGAGGTTGGTACTGCTCGAACTGCTGGTCTTCGCCCTTAGGCACGGGACCAGAAATAATCAGAGGAGTACGGGCATCATCGATCAACACGGAGTCGACCTCATCGACGATGGCATAGTTGTGAGAACGCTGCACGAGGTCGGCGGGGTCGGTAGCCATGTTGTCACGAAGGTAGTCGAAACCAAACTCGTTGTTCGTACCAAAGGTGATGTCTGCCATATAAGCCTTGCGACGAGCCTCGCTATTGGGCTGATGCTTATCGATACAGTCTACGCTGAGTCCGTGGAACATATAGAGCGGTCCCATCCACTCCGAGTCACGCTTGGCCAGATAGTCGTTGACTGTCACCACATGCACACCATTACCTGTCAGCGCATTGAGGAACACAGGCAAGGTAGCCACGAGGGTCTTACCTTCACCCGTTGCCATTTCCGCAATCTTACCTTGATGCAGAACGGTACCACCAAAGAGCTGCACGTCGTAGTGTATCATGTTCCACTCCGTCTCGTTACCGCCTGCAACCCAGTGGTTGTGGTAGATGGCCTTGTCGCCTTCGATATCCACGAAATCGTGGCGGGCAGCCAATTCACGGTCGAAGTCGGTAGCAGTGACCTCGATGTTCTCGTTATTCGTAAAGCGCTCGGCTGTACTCTTCATGATGGCGAAGGCGATGGGGCGCACCTCTTCGAGGGCCTTCTCAAACACCTCCAGTACCTCTTTCTCCAATTTGTCGATTTGTGCAAAGATGGGCGCACGGTCTTGAATCTCCGTTTCCTCAATCTTTGCCTTCAGGTCGGCAATCTGTTGGCGCAAGTCCGCAGGAGCACTCTGCACTTGTTGCTTAATCTCCAGTGAACGAGCGCGCAACTCATCATTCGACAATGCCTGTATTTCAGGGTAAATGGCCTTTACCTGATCCACCAATGGCTGTATGGCCTTCATATCGCGTTGGGCCTTATTGCCGAATATACTGCTTAGAAAATCTATAAATTTCATCTATTTAATTTACAATTTAACGATTTACAATTTACAATTTATGTACTATTTAATTCAATGTTCAATGCTCAATGGTCAATGTTCAATGTTCAATGCTCAATGGTCAATGTTCAATGGTCAATGTTCAATATTAAGCATCGATTCTACAGAGCAGGCGTTTGGAGCACGGATGCGCAAGCAACGGGCCAATGTCGGTGCAATATGGTCAACCGTTACAGGCGATTCCACCACCTCAGCTTTTATGGTCAAGCCATAAAGATAGAGCGGGAATCCCATGTAGGTTTCGCGTTGCTGATGGCGTTCGCCCGTCTGTTCGTTGACAAGCGTCCATCCAGGCGCAACCTGCACCATGACATCACCCGAGCACTTGGGATTATACGCATTGCGCAGAGCCTTAATGCCGGGAATCCATGCACCCTGAGCCAAGCGTTGCGAGGTATAGACATCGCGAACGCCTTCCAGTTGTATCAGGAAATCGGCACTGCGCTCGAGCAATTCGCTCAGGTTGATATTTCGTTTTTCAATGTTCTTGAGGTCGAAGTAGATTTGATTACCCATCGTTGCCTCTACGTACTGAGCCTGTCCGTAGACGGCTGACAGATACATGTTGAGCAACAGTTGTGCACGGGTTATATTGAACTCACCCGATGGGATGCGGTATTGCGCCAGATTGTCGTCGGCCTGTTCGGCATCGCTGTAGCCAGTGCTGGTGACTACAAAGAGTACGCGATCACGCCCTACCCTTTCCTCCACCATATCGATGAGGCGTCCCAGCTGGTCGTCGAGGCGCACATAGGTGTCTTGCAGTTCCATGGGGCACTCCACCACCGTCTTATGGTCGAAGTTGCCCGCATAAAGCCCGATATTGAGGATGTCGGTAACAGCATCCTTACCTAGCATCGTATTTTGGAGGCAATGAGCCACGAAATCATTGATTTCCTCATTCACCAGTGCGCTCGCCTTGAACTGACGGAAGCGCCGGTTGCCCTTGAATACGTGCTTGAAAGGTGGTTTAGTGCCTCCGGAGACAAAATAGTTAAACTCTCCTACAAAGTCGTTCGTGGGTTCCCACACCCAGTCGCCAATGCGCTGGGAAGCATGGTTACTACTGTTGAAATAGGAGAGCCAAGATGGTGTGCGGTAATAGTCCGACGTGGTCCACCGCCCTGTCTCGTCGTCCATCCAGAACGCGCCGTCAGCCGCATGTCCGGCGGCCAGTACGGCAGCATCGCTGTTTGGAGCAATGCTATAAACAAGTCCCTTGCCCTCTGTGGCCACCTTCAACTCATCGGTCAGCGTGCTTACAAGCAAGCGGTCGGGCTGTCCCTTGCCAACGCAATGGGTGGGCTGCAAGGTCGAACGGTCGAGCCATCGCTCGGCCACAATACCGTTTTCATACGGCGAAGCGCCACTCATGAGGCATGCCGTCGCCGATGCTCGGTCGGGCGAAGCAAAGGGATATTGTGCTTGGGGGTAGGTGCGTCCTTCAGAAAGCAACCTGCGGAAACCGCGATTGCCGTACAACGGAGAGAACGCATCGAGATAGTCGCTACGCAACTGATCGACAACCACATTCACCACCAAACGAGGGACGTCGGGCGCAGTCTGAGCCTCGACACCCATCAGTGCCATCAGCATGGCAAGGGAGGTGAGTATGCGATTACTATTTACCATTTAACTATTAACAATTTATTTCTTCACTTCATCAATCTTCACTTTATCACTCTTCACTTCTTCTTTTCTTCCGTAGC
This sequence comes from uncultured Bacteroidales bacterium, assembly GCA_902801325.1. GTDB lineage: Bacteria > Bacteroidota > Bacteroidia > Bacteroidales > Bacteroidaceae > Physcousia. The sequence continues at coordinate 113,018 of CADCHQ010000011.1, forward strand.
GAATCAGGTAACTAACAGGACGAGTTAACAAAAGTAATGCCAATGGCAATGTCAGCGCACTAAAAGATTGCGGAATCCAAGGCATGAACACGATGAAGAGACCTATTGCCAGCAAATTGAGATAATGGTAGGCACAGGTACGCTTCTGTATGGCACACTTCACAACCCAGAAGATGCAGAACAGGGGGATGGGGTTGAGCAACCATATCTGCCAGTTCGAACCCACGGTGGGATGCTTGGAGAATAGGAACATGAACGTGAGCAGACAGCCCGCCAAACCCTGAAGGAGCATGAGCAGAATGTCGATGCCCCACAACTGACGGTGTATTAGATATTCGAAGAAGACTATCAGCAGTCCGCAGGCCACCATGATAAGTCCCACCATTAGGGGAGACAGTGGAAACTCTTCAGGAATCGCCTGCGGGCGAGCCGCCACCAGTTCCTCGGTCTTTGCCACCAAAGGCTTGCGATTGCCCTGGGCATCAAAGACTCGCGCCTGAGCAAAATATTGCAATAGCTGTCCCGGCAGGAATTGCGCAGCACGGTCACTTAGCACCGTGTCACAATGCGCACCTAACAATAGGTCGTTACCAACGGTAGTCCAAGGATACTCCTTCGTCATTCGGCGCAAGAGTTCGCGATATGTGGGATGTTCCTCGCTCTCCTCATATACCACCTTGCCCGTTACGGCCTCTTCTATCTGGTCGCGAGCTCGCGTAGTGCAGTTGTTCAGCAGAAAGTTGTAACGATAGATTTTATTCTCTGGCTGACAGTTGATAATTAGCTGGGCAAACAGTCTGTTGGCCTCCTCCTGAGTCAAGTTCAGCGTTTGTTCGATGACCGACGATCCACGCTTCTCATACTCTTCCATGAAAGCTGCAAAAGGATAGCCAGCCACCTCATAATCACATTCACCCAGGATGAAGTGCCACGTGAAATGAGGACGACGGAAATCGAACACGCCATAGTTGAACACCACGTCCAAGCCCTGTGTCACATTCTTCACGCGCAGACCCGTGTGGCCATACAGCGAATACGTTTTCGTACCAGGCGAACATGTCAACAGCGAGGCGACAATGGAGTCGCCTGTCGACTGTCCCTTTATCCCTATGCAAGAGGAGAAAAGGAGGAAAATACCGAATAAGAACTTATTCATTTATTTATTCGCGCGCAAAATCGCGTGCAAAGATAGTGAAAACCGAGCGTAATACCAAACAAAGAACAGAAAAATATGGAAACATGGCACAAAACGTGTTTACATGTTTTTGCAATATTCCAATATGAAAGGCCAAAGGCCGAAGTGCAGAGCACTGTTCTTTCTTTGTTTGGGACTACCGAGGTGCATCCTATTTTCGACAAAGTCAAAGATAGTGAAAACGAGGTGCATCCTATTTTCAATGAAGTCAAAGATAGAGAAAGACGCATCCTATTTTCTTGCTCCGTCTCTTCACACAAGCGTAGGCCTCTAAGGGTGTTCCAATTACGGCGAAGTCAAAGCTAATAAATCGTTAAGATAACTTGTGAATTATCTAATGTATACTAGCGTTTTATTTGTTTACAATAGATATTTCAAAAGTTATATTAATGGGTATAATATTGCCCGAAGACTCAAACAAACGAGTGAGTTTGTTGAATTGCACGCATGGTATCGTCTGGGATTTCAGCCTTGCGTGCAGCCTCTGGCCAAGCGGCGACGGAATCTTGGACCTGTTCGATGATTTCATCAGGCCGGTTAATATGCATACTGCTCGCAACTGTCATAAGGTCCGAGCGAGTGATGTCAGTCCATTTCCCATTGATAGACATCTGGTGCTGTGACGTCCATTCCCCTGTCGGGTTATAGGCCCAAGTGACGTCATAGGCGGGTGAGAGTTGCCACTTGCCATCGGGCGTCATGAGGAAAGAGATGTTCTTGGTGTGGTCGTCTTGGTTGCGACTGACGACATTGAACACCATCCGGCGGAACATCTCCTGAGCTTGGCTGTAGGGCAGATGAAGCTGACGCATCACTTGGAAAGCTTGTTCGTAGGAATAGGCACGAAGCAACTTGTAATCGAAATGCGCCAGGCCGCATAGTGTCTGCATGTGCAGTTTCTGATTATTGTCAGTGCGATCAAAGCGACGTGTCATAAAGTGTGCCCTACCGTTTTCTTCGACCAACCGACTGGGCATCATCTCTATCCCTGCCCTTAACGCCATCAGATAGTAGGCATACTCGATTCGACCATAATGCTTGGGGTCTCCGAGTTCCTGATTAGTCACTCCGTCCAGTTTGAGTAACCACTGCGTGAAGCCTTCAGGAGCTTTCATTTGCCCTGAGCGCACCTCGCCAGTCTCCTGGTTGTAGGCAATAACAGCCTTAGCTCGCTGTCCGCCAGCGGAGGTGCCCACTTTGATGATGTTCAGCAGGGCCTCCTTTCGATCGGCATTCAGGTTGACGTTCAGCTGTCTCTTTCCATCCAGCGCCTCGCGAGCCACTTGCACGAGCGAATCTATCTCGATGCTGTTGCCCTGTTCTAAGAAGGAATCTTGTGCCGGTTCAAACTCAAGAGCCCCCATGCTACGCTTGCCTTGATAGCAGAGACGTTCCACGGGATTAGCAAAGGTGCGCCCCACGGAAGCAAGCCAGCGGTCGAGCAACGCCTTGCCGTATGCGTCAGGGAGGGCATCGGCCAAGAGGCCAGGAAGTCCCATAAAAGTGTCGTGGGACAAGGAAGCGAAAGTGTAGGCGTGCCGCCTTTGTAGGGGCATCTGCAAGGGAGAGAGTTCCAATCCGGAAAGTGTGAAGTCACTATCGTACTCGAATACTGCGGACTGTGTGTTGTCGTTCCACAACACGGTTGCGGCTTTTCGCCCCCAGATATTGATATTTGCAAGTGTCACCATTCGGGATCAGCTACTTGAATCGGTTGTGTTTGATCCTGCGCACTAATCTTTACACGCTGGCGCAGTTTGTTCTTATTCAGCATCTTAGCATAGGCGACGGGACTAGGCAGACGTTCCCCGAAAAACCGGTCGAGATAGTCCAAGTGTCCTAAGGCGCGCAATAGCTGAATCATGACCATCAGAGATGGCGCTTTCCCGTTCTCAACAGCGCTAATTGTGAACACAGATACACCTGAAGCAGATGCCAGTTCACTTTGCTTCATACTGTTGATGATGCGCAGTTCTTTCATCTTGCTGCCGATTTGCTTCATCAGCGCGCCGTCTGTCATTGCGTAGATATCCATTTTTGCCTCCTTTCTTTTGCTGCCACAAAATTACAAATAACTTTTGGTATTCCAAAATTTATTGCCACTTTTTATCGTTTATATTAGTATTTTCTAAAGTTATAGGTAAGGAATAACGGGATTACCATACGGGCCATGTACTGAAAATGTTCTCGGTTGTTCTGTAAGCATAAGTTTACACCCAATCAATAAGTTTTTCTATGTTTTCTTTCCTTTTTTTTGCAAATTCTCTCGCTTAATCGCATCTTTACCCAATGGTTTTAGATACTCACATTGGCTTCGTCTTCTTCTGTCGCGACTCGGCAAAGTTTATGCAAGCATACTTTGCTCTCACTGCCCCATCGGTTCAACAAATCGCAAATAGATTTGCATTTGTCCTCGCTTAATCGTATCTTTGTCCCCCGATTATGAAACTAATAATAGATATAGGTAACACGCGGGCGAAAGTTTTCGCCTTCGAAGGGAAAAAGATTGTGGAGGGATTTGCCACCAATCACAAGTTGGAGGGAGTGAAAGACTTTGCTCGCAAGACAAATTGCAACAGAGGAATCTACTCGAGTGTGGCCCATCTGCCAGAAGAGGGACATGACGTATTGAATACACTGGGATTCAAAATATTGCAACTAACAGGACAGACGCCCGTTCCTGTGGAAATCATGTACCACACAACGGAAACTCTGGGAGCCGACCGCATAGCTGGCATTGCCGGAGCAAGGGCATTGAAACCCGAAGGCGAACTGTTGGTCATCGACAGCGGAACATGCATCACCTACGACTTTCTGGACGGCGAAAACCATTACATCGGAGGCAACATCGCCCCTGGACTAAGGCTGAGACTGCAAGCCATGCACGAACACACTGCTTTACTGCCCTTAATAGACGGTGAGGGAGAAGCACCCGAACTGGGTTATGATACGGCAACGGCATTGCGAAGTGGCGTTGTTTGGGGTATGAAATACGAAATTGAGGGCTACATCCGCCGATTTAGACGCAAATATCCGCAAGTTTCAGTTTTTTTAACGGGAGGAGACGTAAAGAAATTGGGTATTTCAACAAAATATCGTATCTTTGCAGACGATTTCCTTGTCCCTCGTGGACTTAACCAGATTTTAGACTATAACGAATGATTCGGATAAAGCGTCTTTTCACCTTCTTGACTATCACCCTGATGGCCATTGGAGCATGGGCTCAAAGCAATGGCAGCAACTCGTCGTATTCTCGTTTCGGAGTAGGTATCCTTAACGACCAGTCACAGGGTTTCAACCGCGGTATGGCCGGGGTGGCACAAGGCTACCAAAGCGGCACGCAGGTCAACATGCTGAACCCGGCCTCGTATTCGGCCATCGACTCACTCACCTTCATCTTTGATGCAGGCATGGGACTGCAGGTGGGCCGTCTCAAGGGCAATGGCACCAGCGTGCGAGCAATGAACACCACGTTGGAGTACATAAACGCAGGCATGCGATTGACCAAAGGCTTGGGTATGTCTTTCGGATTTGTCCCCTACTCCACCATTGGCTACAACTTCAACGAAAGTCATCGTGTAGGCACAAACTACACCACTGGCCAGACCATATCGTCGAGCACGACCTATTACGGCAACGGAGGTCTCCATGAGCTGTATCTGGGTTTGGGATGGAATCCCTTTGCCGGACTGAGCATCGGTGCAAACATCGGTTACCTCTGGGGCGACTACAACCACTCGCTGGCACAACTGTTCTATGAAGGTAGTTCCCAAAGCCTTACCTATAACGCACAGAACGAAGAATGGGGAAGTGACCTGAAGACATACAAACTGGACATTGGCGCACAATATCCCATTCGACTGAACAAAGAAAACGTGCTGTCGCTGGGCGTTACCTACAGCCTCGGACACAATGTCGGAAGCAAGGTTACACAAATCCGATATACCAGCAAGGGAGACACCATCAAGAATGAGGTCACAAAGGCTTTCGACCTGCCCCACACCATCAGCGCAGGACTGACTTGGCAAAGGTGGAAAGAACTGGGCGAAGGACAGAGGACAAGAATGCTGACCTTAGGAGCTGACTACAGCTTGCAACGCTGGAGCGGATGCAAGGTGCCTATGTCGCACTCAACGCTGGAAGGCAGCAGCATAGAAATCTCCACCACGCAATACAACAACATGCACAGAGCTGCCGTAGGAGCCGACTATATTCACGACCGATACGGCAAATACCACCAGCGCATGCACTACCGCGTGGGCGCTTCTTATGCCACTTCGTACGTGAAAGTCAACGGACATGACGGACCTAAGGAATACAGGTTGACGGCGGGAGTCGGTTTGCCCCTGAAGACAAACACGCGTTCACTCATCAACGTCTCCTTCGAATGGCTCAGACGCTCGCCAAGCACGGGCAGTCACATCACGGAGAACTACTTCATGACTCACATCGGTGTAACCTTCAACGAGCAATGGTTCATGAAGTTTAGGTTCCAGTAATCATCCCCAAAATGAGAGATGGAGAAATAGAGAATAGTAAGGAAGTAGGGAGGCGATTGAGATGGCTTCCCCTCTTTCTCATTATCTCATTCTCTCAATTTCTCAGCATCTCCTGTTCCAACGAACAAGAACACATTGCCGCTGCTATTAACGAGGACGACTCGCTGGCTTTCATGCGATCGAAAGGCATCAGTACGCTCATCTCCGACTCTGGCGTGATACGATACAAACTGGTGGCAGAGGAATGGGACATCTACACGAACACCAACCCACCCAGCTGGAAATTCATGAAAGGTTTGCTGATGGAACGCTTCGACGAAGGATTCCACATCGACCTGCATGTTGAAGCCGACACCGCATACCTGCACGAACAGCGCCTGTGGGAATTGCGAGGAAGGGTGGTCATCCACAACGTGGAAGGAACCTTGTTCCGTACCGAGGAACTGTTCTGGGACATGAACGAGCATGAAATGTGGAGCACAAAGTACATGCGCATCAAGACCACCGACCAGGAGCTGGAAGGCACAGACTTCCGTTCGAACGAACAAATGACCGACTACTACGTCTCGAACTCCAAGGGGGCTTTCCCTGTGAGCGACGTGGACAAGAAGAACGAAGAAGCACCCAAGGACACTGCTGCTGCAGTTGCTGCCACCTTGCCCACTGGCGAAAAAGCCGGCCGTATCATGCCCTCTGCTCCCAACAAGCAACCACCTAAACTGCAACAGGGGCACTGGAAGTGAGGACCCTCTCCAAACCTTCCCATTAAAGGGCAAGGCTTTTCACCCTCCCAGGGAGGGAAAGGGCAGGTCCTAAAATTGTAAAATTGAAAATTGTCAAATATTAGATGTTAATTATAAGTTGTATCATCGTCCTACTCATTTCTGCCTTCTTCTCAGGCATGGAGATTGCTTTCGTGTCGAGCAACAAGCTGCAGATGGAGATGGACAAAGCTTCGAAGCAAGGTATCACCTCGCGCATTCTCGGCATCTTCTACGCCCATCCCAACAGTTTCATATCGTCGCTGTTGGTGGGTAACAACATCTCACTCGTCGTCTATGGTATCATCATGGCGCAACTGGTCAACCAGTTCATCTTAATCCCTATGGGACTGCAGGACAATGGTCCCATCCAACTGACCATTCAGACCATAGTAAGTACGCTCATTGTGCTTGTCACGGGCGAATTCCTGCCTAAAACCATATTCCGACTCAACCCCAACGGGATGATGAACGCCTTCGCAGTACCAGCCTACCTGTTCTATGTGCTACTCTACCCCATCAGTAAGTTTACGAGCGGCCTCTCGAAGGCTTGTCTGTGGCTCGTTGGTGCAGAGGTGAAGCCCGTGGAGAAGGAGAAGTCATTTACCAAGGTCGACCTCGACGACCTGATTCAGCAAAACATTGAGAACGTGGGCGATGAAAGCGAAATCAATGAAGAGGTAAAGATATTCCAAAACGCCCTCGACTTCAGTACTACCAAGATACGCGACTGCATCGTTCCACGCACTGAAATAGACGCAGTTAACATCAACACCCCGCTCGAAGTGCTCCGAAATGAATTCGTGGAAAGCGGGCATTCGAAGATTATCGTTTACCGCGAAGACATCGACAACATTGTGGGATACGTTCATTCGAGTGAAATGTTCCGCCTGAAGCCCAATGACAAGTGGACCGGCTGCATTCGCGAACTCCCCATCGTGCCTGAAACCATGACTGCACAAAGACTGATGAAGCAACTGATGCAGGAAAAGAAGTCGATGGCTGTCGTTGTGGATGAGTTTGGAGGAACATCAGGCATCGTCACACTCGAGGACCTCATGGAGGAAGTGTTCGGAGAGATTGAAGATGAGCACGATACCACGAACTACACGGCCAAAGACCTTGGCAATGGCGAATATCTGCTCTCGGCCCGACTGGAGATTGAGAACATCAACGAGCGCTTTGACCTCGACCTGCCTGAGAGCGACGAATATCTCACATTGGGAGGACTCATCCTGCACGAGTATCAAAGCTTCCCCAAACTCAACGAAGTCGTCAAGTTTGGGCATTGGGAGTTCAAAATAATGAAGAATACAACCACAAAAATCGAACTTGTGCGACTAAAAGTCGTAAAATAACGGGTAAAGCCATTCTTTTCAAGTCATTTCGTCATAATTTCCCGTTCTTTTTTTGGCATTGCGCTCGATTTTCACTATCTTTGCGCCCGATTATGCTTAAATGAGATAAAAAATAATAAAATCAAAAAAATAGTAAATCAAATTTATGGCAACTTTACAACAAATTCGCAGCAAGGGAACAATCCTTATCCTTATTCTGGGTCTCGCCTTGTTTGCATTCATTGCTGAGGAGTTGGTACGCGCCCTCTCTTCAAGCCAAAACGCCAGACACCAAGTTATCGGTGAGATCTATGGCGAAAACGTTAATTATCAGGACTTCAACGAACTCTGCGACGAGTATGAGAACGCCGTTAAACTGAGCAACGGCAACCAGAACCTCACCGAGCAGCAGGGCATTCAGTTGCGTGATCAGGCTTGGAACGACTTCATCAGCCAGCAGATCATCGAGCACGAGGCTAAAGCCCTCGGTCTCACCGTAACCGATGCAGAAGTACAGCAAATCATCAACACCGGTCAGAGCCAGCTGCTGCGCCAGACTCCTTTCACCAACCAGCAGACGGGAATGTTCGACATCAACCTGCTTAAGCAGTTCCTCTCCAACTACGAGGAAATCATGAACAATCCTGAATATCCCGAGGCACAGAAGGAGAGCATGAGCCAGTACTACAAATACTGGAAGTTCATCGAAAAGCAAGTGCGTCAGGAAACTCTTTCACAGAAGTATCAGACACTGCTCAGCAACTGCCTCATCAGCAACCCCGTTAGCGCAAAGGCTTCTTTCGAAGCACGCAACAACGAGAGCACAGTGCTCCTCGCTGCCCTGCCCTACACCACCATCAAGGACACTGACGTAGAGCCCACAGAAGCTGAGATTAAAGCCAAGTATGACGAGATGAGCAAGCAATATCCCGACATGTTCGACATGATGCAGGAAGCTCGTGACATCAAGTACATCGTAGTTCCCGTTAATGCCAGTGCAGCCGACGAGGCCGACCTGGAAAAGGAACTCACTGAATATGCTCAGGCTCTGGAAAGTGCCGAGAACGTAGCTAACACCATTCGTGAGAGCCGTTCATCGGTAAGCTACAACGGACTGCCCGTCAGCAAGAAGTCACTTCCCACCGACATTGCCACACGTCTCGACAGCATTGCTCCAGGCGCACTCGTAGGTCCTTACAAGAACGAGGCAGAGAACACGCTCAACGTCATCAAGTACTATGCACGCGTTCAGCAGCCCGATTCTGTAGAATATCGCCTCATCAGTGTTACTGGCACTGACGACAAGGCCAAGAAGTCGGCCGACAGCATCTTCACGGCTCTTCAGGCTGGTGCTCCTATCGACACCATCGCCAAGCGCTACAACCAAGCCGCAGAGGCTCAGTGGGTAAGCAGCGCACAAGTTGACAAGTCTGTCCTTCGCGACGACGACAAGAACTTCGTTGCAGCTCTCTTTGAGACTCCCGTTGGCACTTACAAGCGCCTTGACATCGCTGGTGGAAGCCTTATTGTAAAGGTTACCGACCGTCGCAATGTTATTGACAAGTACGACGTTGCCGTTATCAAGCGCCCCATCGACTTCAGCGAAGACACCCACAACAAGATTTGGAACAAGTTCTCTTCGTTCCTTGCTGCCAATCCCAAGCAGGCTGACATCGAAGCCAATGCTGCCAAGGAAGGTTACACCGTGCAGACTGCCCAGTACATTGGTGCAGGCGACCACTACATTGCCGGTGTTCGCGGTACTACCGACGCTCTGCGTTGGGTGTTCAAGAGCAAGGTTGGTCAGGTAAGCGAACTTTATGAAGCAGGCAATGCCAACGATCAGCTCCTCGTAGTTATGCTCACCGCAATCCATCCTAAGGGAATGCGCGACATCAAGGACGAGAACCTCCACCAGATTCTCTCACAAGAGGTTATCAAGGACAAGAAGGCTGCTCAGCTCGTTGAGAAGATTCAGGGTGCTAAGAGTGTAGCCGAAGTTGCCAAGATGGCTGGTGCCGTTGAGGATACTGTTCAGCACATCACCTTCGCAGCTCCTGTATTCGTACAGAAAGTAGCCAGCAGCGAACCCGTTCTCAGCGGTGCTGTTAGTGCTGCCAAGAAGGGTCAGTTCGTAACTGGTGTGAAGGGCGAAGGTGCCGTTTATGCCTTCCAGGTGCTCGACCAGCAGAAGCTCGAGGGTAAGTTCGACCCCAAGCAGGAGCAGACTCAACAGACCACCACACTCATGCGTGGTATGCAGGGTCTCATGCAGACGCTGGCTCGCAAGGCTAAGATTGAGGACAACCGTTACAAGTTCTATCAGTAATCTTTCCTTACATATATAAATACGCGCGCGAGGCTCAACCGGGTCTCGCGTTTTTATTGGCTTCTCTTAGCAGTATATCTTAGGCGAAAGAGTGACTGCCATTCTATGGTACTGTCTTCTGCCATATTATGGCAGTCGAAGGAACGCTTAGAAGCCTGCTGCAGTCAAGCCCTGGGTGATTCCGAGGGAGCATGCCGTACGGGAGCCTTGAAGACGACGAAGCGCGGACACCCACATGGGGTTGCCCGCGCTCCTGCTTATCGAATTGTACTACAATGGTTAATTGTTCTCAGGACGCAACTGGCGAACAACAGCAGCTGTGCGCCACATCTCGCTCTCACGCAGAGCGGCAAGTTCCTTCTCGAGACCCACACGATAGTCGGGCTTCGAATTGCTGTCGATACTTATCTGTGCCTCGTGACCACTCTTCACACTGGCATAAAGTTTCTCAACCACAGGCTTGATGGCATCGTGGAAGGGACCCATCCAGTCGAGAGCACCACGCTGAGCGGTAGTCGAGCAATTGGCATACATCCAGTCCATACCCTTCTGAGCGAACAGAGGCATCAGGCTCTGAGTAAGTTCCTCTACGGTTTCGTTAAAGGCCTCACTGGGCGTATGTCCGTTCTCACGCAGTACTTCGTACTGAGCAAGCAACAAGCCCTGAATAGCACCCATCAGGCTACCACGCTCACCCGTAAGGTCACTGGTGGCTTCGCGCTGGAAGGTGGTCTCAAACAGATAACCCGAACCGATACCGATGCCAAGAGCAAGCGTACGCTCAAGTGCGCGACCTGTATAGTCCTGATAAACAGCATAGCTGGAGTTCAAGCCACGACCCTCAAGGAACATAGTGCGCAAGCTAGTGCCACTACCCTTGGGAGCAACCATGATAACGTCGATGTCCTTGGGAGGAACACAACCCGTGCGGTCGTTCCAAGTGATGGCAAATCCGTGACTGAAATACAATGCCTTGCCGGGAGTGAGGTATTGCTTCAAGGTGGGCCAAACGCTCATAACAGCTGCATCAGAAAGCAAGCACATAACGATGGTTCCCTTCTGGGCAGCCTCTTCAATGCTGAACAGGGTCTCACCTGGTACCCATCCGTCGCCAATAGCCTTCTCAAAGGTCTTTCCCTGACGCTGGCCAACGATAACATTGAAGCCATTGTCGCGCAGGTTACAAGCCTGACCGGGACCTTGTACGCCATAACCAATGACGGCGATAGTTTCATCCTTCAGCACTTCGCGTGCTTTGTCCAATGGGAACTCTTCGCGGGTCATAACCTCTTCGATGACACCGCCAAAATTCATTTTTGCCATGTTAATTTACTTTTACAAATTACAAATATATAATTTTATTTTCTGTAGTCAAGTAGTTAAGGAGTTAAGGAGTAAAGCCGATAGGGCTTGCGAAGATGCAACTAGTCTAATCGTAATGGCTTAACTCCTGTCCGAAGGACGAGCGAAGCGATAACTCCTTCAACTCCCTTATCTCCCATTAGTAGATAAATTCTTAAGAGGGTCCCTTTTATACGAATCTCACTTTTGCCTGACACACCACCTCGCTCTCGTTCTTACGCACCTCCACGTCGGTCTCGTTTTCATCAATCTCCTGCACATAAAACGACAGACGGTCGCCCAGATAACTCTCATTCTTGTAAGCAATCTCGAAACGATTGAGACGCTGATCGCGGAATCGCTCAGCAGGAAAGAGGTCAAGGATGTGCTCGATGTACTTGATAGAGTTGATGTGACCATTTATGTCAACATCGGAGTAGTGCGTGTCAATGGTGCGTATCAACTGCGGATCGCGGAAACGGAAACGCCCATGCCCAGCGATGGGACAAGCCTTTTCTTCCTCAGGCACAGCATAACGCAGAATGTCACCATCATAAAGATTTAACAAGTCACAGGGACGGCGTGTCTCCAAGTCTATCATTGCCCAAATGCTACGCGCATAGCCATAGGCCGAACCATCCTCACGCAGAATGGCGAAAGAACGATTGGTGAAGAGCTTTATCACACTTTCCACCCACGTCTCAATGGTGCCACTCTCGTACTGGCGAGGCATTTCCTCAAGTTCGATGCTCAGACGACTCAGCACCCAAGTGTGGCGTGTCTCATTGAGTGCGCCTATGCCCCATCCGCGACGCTGGCTATGACGACCGGCGGCATTGAGCAGGTGATTGCCCAAAATGCCTAAGAACATGCGGCCAGTCATGTCCACATGAAAGGGTTCGACGTAGAAGGGATAGGAATCAATTTTTTCCATTGAACATTGAACATTGAAGATTGAATATTTTCTCACTCATCACTTTTATCTTTTCTCTTTTCGCTCGGCACTTGTGACGTTTGCGTAGCTTGCCGGAGCAAGATTTTTACGATTTTATTTTTAGTAGTTAAGTAGTCAAGGAGTAAAGGAGTAAAGCCGATAGGGCTTGCGAAGAAGCACCTTATCTCCCATTAGTAGATAAATTCTTAATTCTTAATTCTTAATTTCCATGAGGGTCTCCCTACTTCCTCGTCTTCTCTCTCTCCTCAAGATATCTGTCAAGGCGTTCAGTAGTACTGCGAGTAACAGCGATACGGCCAGAGCGCACGAATTGCAGCACAGCGCCCAAGGCATTGAGTTCGCGGTACAAAGCAAGTATGTCCTCGGTCATACCCTTCTTCTCGATGATGCTATAGGTGGGATTCACCTCCACCATGTGGGCATCGTGCTGGCGAATGATATACGACACATGCGGATTGGCCAGCATAATGGGAGTGCTCACCTTAAGCAGGCAGGCTTCCATGATGAAGATGTCCTCATCGGTGAAATAATGTGCCTGCAGGACGTCTATCTTCTTCTCTATCTGCTTTGTCAGCATCTTGGCCATTTCTTCCGTACAGTTGCAGGTGATGGTGTATTTGTGCACGCCGGGCGTACTGGATGCACACACATTCAGACTTTCGATATTGACCTGCCGACGTGTGAACACTGCGGTTATCTGATTGAGGATACCTGCAAAGTTCTCACTATATATGAGCATTGTATAGAATTTCTCTTCCATCCTTATTTAACTTCTAAAAGCATTTCATCGACATTAGCTCCGGGAGGGGTCATGGGCAGCACGTTGTCTTCCTCCTTCACGGCACATTGCAACAGGTAGGGGCCTGGAGTGTCCAGCATGGTTCGAACGGCCTCGCCCAACTGACTGCGGTCTGTCACCGTCTGGCACGGAATTCCGTAAGCCGAGGCTATGCGTTCGTAGTCAGGATTAAGCATGGGCGTGAACGAATAGCGACGATTGAAGAACATGTATTGCCACTGGCGGACATTGCCCAGATAGTTGTTGTTGAGCAGGATTATCTTGACCGGCGACTTTTGCTCCATGATAGTACCAAGTTCCTGAATGGTCATCTGCAAACCGCCATCGCCGACAAACAGGCAGACGGTGCGCTCTGGAGCACCAAAGGTGGCACCGATAGCAGCCGGCAAACCAAATCCCATCGTTCCGCAACCGCCAGAAGTAACCACGCTGCGCGGTTCCTCATACTTGAAGTACCGACAACCAAACATCTGGTTCTGGCCCACATCCGTAACGAGTATGCCTTTATGGTTCGTGGCTTCGCTGACACAATTTACCACTTCACCCATCAGCAAAGGTCCTTCGGTGGGATGAATGGCAGGTTCGATGACGCAGGCGGTTTCCTTATCCCAATAGGGCTTAAAGCTTTCGAGCCACGACGTATGGCTCTTTTCCTTCAGGCGTGCGCTTACGCGAGACAACGTCTGCTTGCAATCGCCTACAACCGCCAGATCCACACTGATGTTCTTATTGATTTCGCTGGGGTCTATATCAAAGTGTATGATCTTGGCCTGACGAGCGTAAGTCTCAACATTACCTGTGACACGATCGTCAAAGCGCATGCCCACAGCAATGAGCAAGTCGCACTGATTGGTCATCACGTTGGGTGCTAAATTGCCGTGCATACCCAACATTCCCATGTTCAGTCGATGGTTGGAAGGCAAAGCGGACAGACCCAGAAGCGTACAGCCAGCAGGCAAATCGGCCTTCTCAAGGAACTGACGCAGCTCCTCGCGGGCATTACCGAGCTCCACACCCTGACCGACAAGCACCAACGGACGTTCACTCTCATTGATGAGGTCGGCAGCCTGTTGTATCACATCATCCGTGGGCACTGGCACTGGCTGGTAACTACGAATGTAATCCACCACTGCGGGTTCGTAGTCCACCATTCCCGTCTGGGCATTCTTGGCAAAGTCGAGCACTACAGGTCCGGGACGGCCACTGCGAGCAATAAAGAAAGCACGGCTGACAGCCCACGCAACGTCCTCTGCACGACGTATCTGGTAAGCCCACTTCGTGATAGGCTGAGTTACACCAATGACATCGACCTCCTGGAATGCGTCAGTACCCATAACAGCAGCACCGACTTGCCCGCAGATGACAACTATCGGCGTAGAGTCAATCATGGCATCTGCAATACCAGTAACCGTATTCATCGCACCAGGGCCACTGGTTGCAAGAGCACACCCTACCCTGCCACTCACACGAGCGTATCCCTGTGCCGCATGAACAGCTCCCTGCTCATGACGGACAAGAATGTGATGCAATTCATCGCGATGATCATAAAGGGCATCGTACGTAGGCATAATGGCACCACCGGGATAACCAAACACCAAGTCCACTCCCTCTGCCACAAGACTACGCATCAGTGCCTCCGCTCCTGAAATCCTTTCTTTCATCCTTTTACCTTAAATTTGGCTACAAAGGTACGATTAACTGAGCAAAGTGCCAAATTTATTTTGCTTTTTCGAGCAGAACTACCTAAAAACGCCGTTTAAAGACAAAAATATTACGAATCATAAAGCAAAAACATGCAAAAAATTACATTGTGAAAGCAACAAACCACCTTTTCGTTGTAATTTGTCAGCGCGATGCATGACTGGCAATTATCAATTGTCCATTGCCTCTTACGCCTAAGCTCACCGACGTTTGCACCTAAGACTCTCGGACGTCGTACCTAAGGTCCTCGACGCTTGAACCTAAGGCTTTCGGCACTCCCTTCCCTTGCCTGAAATGTGTACAATGTGTACAGATTACAGTTTTCCACGCGAGGGGGTAGGTCAACAGGATGTGTACAATGTGTACAGTTTACAGTTTTCCACGTGAGGGGGTAGGTCAACAAGATGTGTACAATGTGTACAGATTACAGTTTTCCACGTGAGGGGGTAGGTCAACAGAATGTGTACAGTTTGTGTACAGTTTACAGTTTTTTTTCTGGTCGGTATCTTGCAAATCTGAGGGGAAAGGCGCGTGGGGGAGAGTAAATATTATTTACATATTTATTATATATATTATTATAT
>CADCHQ010000012.1 GCA_902801325.1 uncultured Bacteroidales bacterium
TTAATTTTATTATATATTATAATTTATTATAATATATAATAAGCTTTTAGGAAGCAACCCTATTCTAAGAGGTCGAAAAGCTTATTGTTATATTGTTATATTGTTATATGTTAGAAAATGATGTATTTCCTAAAAGTCTGTTGTCTATAAATTTTTCAAAAAACGCCCATTTCATCGAAGAAATTGGGCTCCGCCCAAGGCGCAACCTAAGGCCCCTCTTCCTAAATCCCTCCCCCGAATGGGAGGGACTTCCCTTAAAATATGATAAAAAACAGGAATAATTGTGTGTCTAAAAGTATAAAAAGAGTGAAAAATTACCACGAAAACAGTTCTTTAGGGATGGATGCTCGGGCAAAACATGTTGAAAAAGATGACTCCGCAAAATGCGGACTCATCGACTCAATGGGTAGAAAACAGAAAACCATCATCATCAACGACAGAGGACATGTAAATAAGGATGACAAAGGCAGTACCCTGATTCGGGGTAGTGCCTATGCGATGAGGTGTTTTCAAAACACCCCACGAGTCAGATGTGTGCTGGCTTTGAAACAAAAAAGAGAGGCCCTGTTGGGACCTCCCTTTTCATTCGAAGTGGATTAGGTTTTACTTAACCACAACCTTGAACATTCGTTCTAAGTTGTTCACGTTCGGCAATGTAAGCGAGCTTTCATTGCTCTCACTTAACCACAACCTTGAGCTAACGCTCGAGCTCGTTCACGTTCGAACAAGCCCGAGCAAGCTCTGTCTTGTTGCTCACTTAACCACGACCTTTACACCATTCAGGATGTAGATGCCCTTGCCATAGCGGCTCAGGTCATTTACATTACCCTTCTTGCTTACCAGACGGCCGTCGATGGTGTAGATAGCACCACTCTTTGCCACCTTTGTAAGAGTTTCGGCAATGCCGTCTTCTCCGTCGAGGTCAATGGTGATGGTAAGTTCTGCATCGGCAGCAAACTTGGGATCGGGTGCGATGTAAGCCTTGTTAGCACCGATGGTTACACGCTCAGTCTGGATAAGGTGGTTCTTCGAGATGGTGTTCACTATGAACGTGTTACCTTCAGCATAAGCCTCACCACGATCCAAGGTTGTTGTCTCAAATGTACCCTTCAGGGCGTTGTCTGTCTGAGGTTCGGCCACAAGGTCATAACCGTGCTTGAAGATGGTCAGTTCGCGTTCATTGTCGGGATTGTAGCCCTCAAGTTCTCCACTGTGAACATAGATGAACGGACGTCCGGCTGCAGCCTCGGTCATGGGGATGAGCGTAATGGTGGTACCATCCACCTTCACGTCGTACATTCCTTCTTCAGTAGCAGCAACCTTAACGGGGAAGCAGAATGTTGCGATTTCACCTTGAAGAGCGGCAACATTGAATTCTTCGCCAGCGTAGTCACCTGCCACATCCTCAGCCTCGTCGATGTACATGGCGCTTGCCGAACCGAGGGTGTAGGCATTCCAGGTTACGAGCACATTGTAAAGTTTCTGACCGTGCAGGTAGTTCTGGCTTGTGCCGTTGATGTTCTCGGCAGAGATAACGTTGAAGCCATAGCCCACAGCCTTTACATTGAACAGTGAGGGATGAGCGTTCAGCGTTACTGTGCTGCTACCGCTGGTGGCCTTCAGGAACAGGTTGGTGGCCTTGTTCTGGATGATGTAAGCGCTGTCGCCTACAGCAATGAAGCGGAACTTGGACATGTCCTTGTTAGCGATGTCGCCATCAGCTACGAAGAAGATGTTCTCGCCCAGTGAAGCGTCCTCTGCATCCAGAGGTTCAATCTCGTAAGGCTTTTGGCCCTCTTCGGGATCTTCCAATGCCTCGTAGTTGGCTACTGCCAGATATTTACCCCACAGAGGATCGTCGGTGTTGTTTTCGTTGTAACCGGCAATCTTGTCCCACTCGTGAGCCTCGAAGTCGGCCTCGGAAGCGAAGCGGATGCGATACCACTTGCCTTCCTTGATGGTATTGGCGCTAGTGATGACTGTCTCGGCTTGAGCCTTCAGGTCAGCCACATACTTGTCGGTCTGTTCTTGTGTGTAAGCACCAGCCTTGTCATAATCTGTAGCGGCAGCAATGGTGTTAGAGAGTGTAGTTGAAGTCGACTTATCGCTCCAATAACCTGGGTTGGTTCCGATGACTACGCCTTCGCCAGCCCCCTCTACGCTTGCCAGTGTCTCGCGCAGTTCAGTAGGATCAACAAACTTCTCGATGAATGCGTCGTAAGCAGCCTTCAGAGTTTCATACTCTTCCTTGGTCAGGTCGTCGATTTCCAGAGACTTCTGAGCCTCCAGCACGTCGTTAAGGTTCTTGGCAACGTCGCCCATAACCTTGTACTGAGTGGTGGGAGAGTCGATGATGGTGGCCTTGTAGAGCTGGAACTCGGAAACGTGTCCATAGCCACGACCTGTGGTGGTGCCATTGATGTAGAAACGCAGGTACTTATAGCCCTTGGTCTCAAATGCACTTGAGCTGACCGTTTCGGTGTTGTTGCCGAATGGTGTGCTCAATACAGCCAGCAGTTCACAGTCGTCCTTCTCGGCCTCAGCATCGTTGCTTCCGTAAACGCCCCATTCTGTGATGTGGTCGTTTGCGGCCTGACGACGGGTAATGGTCAGTGCTGCAGCAGTAACGTCGGTTTCAGTTATCTCTACTTGCAGGTAGTGTGTGCCATTGGGAACATTACCTCCACTCCAAGCCGAATGCCAGAATGTAGATGCGTTACCATCAATCAGGGCATCGAGTGAACCTTCGCTTGGTTCTGTCGAAGGACTGCTAAACTGAGCCACGTCCGTAATCAAAGCTTCATTGCTGATTACCGACTGAATGTCTTTGGCAATCTCAATCTTCTCCTGGGCGTCAGCCAGTATCATCTTGTAGCGCTCCTTCATCAGGGCAATGTCCTTCTCAGGCTCGTAAGCCTTAATGATAGACTCTGCCAAAGTTTCGTCAACGGGAATGAACACCCATTCCGAACCACCGACAACGACGGGTTCTTCCCTGTCGGGATTATAACTTCCACTACTGCTCCAGAGCACGAGGTTACCCTGTTTGCCCTTACCGCTGGAGTGACCACCCTGATGGAAGTACCAGTAACCCTCGTTGCCATATTTCTCTCCTTCTACAGGAGCACGGCGAATGTTGACGTAGGTGGTGCCTTCGTAGGTGATGTAGGGGTCTAACTCTACCAGATTCTGGCTGTTCAAGCTCATGTACACAACGGCACTTGTGGCAGTGATGTTGTTGAAACGAGAGTCGGTGGCCATGTTCACAAGATCAACATAACCGTCGTCCTTGTTTGTAACCTTCCACAGCGACGCGCAGTCGTTGTCGATGTCCTCAACAGACTGCCAGCGGCCTACGATGTTTGTGCCAGAGAGGATGCTGGTCATGTACTTGTCGTGGTAAACGGTTTGTGAGGTCTCTTCACCAGTTTCTTCGTCAACAACGGTCTCTGTGGTATAGTAATTCAAACCAGTCTTGATGCGATAGTAACCGTCGGCCAGCGCCATCGTGGTGTTGCGTGAAGCCAGAGCAGCCTCGTAGGCGTCCTTGATGGCTTGTGTCAAATCCTGATAGAGGGCTGCTAACTCGTCGTCGGGCAGGTCCTGAATGTCGGGATTGCTGTCGGCATCGTGAGCGGCGGCGATGGCTCCTTCGAAGGCAGCCACCTTCTCGGCATCGTAGTTACCGGGACCTTCGCCACCATAGAGGTGGTAAGCAGAGTACTGATCGGCTACCTTAATCATCTCGGCCAATGCTGTTTCGGCTGCACCAAGTTTGCCCAAAGTTACAACAAAATTGAAGGTGTTGGCAAAGACTGCTGGGTTGGCACCCGAAACAATCATGTCGACATAATCTTCCTCCAGGTCAGTAACCTCGGCGTGTACGGGCTCATCATAGCTTTCGTTCTCGAACACGGTTTCGCCATTAAAACTGATACCTACGAAACCAGTGACATCGTGAGCACCGGCAACATCGGCGGGACGGGCATACTTGTAGAAATCGAGGCTGACACCCTTGATGAAATACCCTGACGAAACAGAGATACGGTACGTTTTCGATGTACCGCTGTATGACTGGGAGTTGTAGAACTGAAGGTTAGTCTTCGTATTGTCCCAGAAACACATGTTGTTTTCACCCGTTAGATTCTTAATCTTGATTTCGGGTTCCTTCTCATAAGTAGCCCACTCGTTGGCGTATGCAGGGCTACCTGCAGCAGTCCATGTACCCGTCTTCGAACTGATTTCGACGATCAGGTCATCCTGTGCGAACGCTGTTGTTGCCCCAAACATGGTAAGCAACAGTGTAAAAAGTAAGTAAATCTTCTTCATACAGTTTTTGGTTAGTTAATTAATAATAAAAAAGATGTGTTCGGCGACAAAGATAAGAAAAAAGAAACTTGATGCAAAACTTATGTTCATAAAATTTGTGAAAACATGTTTTTAAACTTATTATAAAAAAACTGAAGCACAGCTTTCGCCATGCTTCAGTCGAATAATGTGTGTGTGAATTGTTTATTTGACCATTATTCTGATTCCATTCATAATGTAAATGCCCTTTGGCAGGTTGTTCAAGTTGCCTCGACGACTTACCAGACGGCCATCGAGCGTGTACACTTCACCTCCATTAGCAACCTTTGTCAGAACTTCGGTTACGCTGTCGGCAGCATCACCATAAATGACTACTACCTCAGCCTCCAGCTCATAAGCCTCGTCGGCAGAGATGTATGCCCCGTTAGCTGCTACTGAAGTACTCGACTTCTTGCTCACGGCCAGCGTGTTGCCAGACGGAACGATGACTCCACTGCCCACCTGCTTACTTTGGAAAGTACCCTTAAGCGGACGGGTGGCTTGCGGTTCGGTCACAAGTTCGTAACCATGCTTGAAGACGGCCATATCATAGTCGTCGGCAGCGGCATCGGCAACGTAGTTCTCGGGCTTGCCCTTCATGTAGAGGAAGGGACGACCGGGTTGAGCCTTTTCAACTTTCGACAGGGTGACGGTGGTGCCTTCTATCTTGTCTATGCCCCACATCTGCCCGTCTACAACGCTGATTTCCACTGGGAAGCAGTAGGCATACATCTGTCCGTCAAGCGTGCGTACACGGAACTCATCACCAGCGTAATCGTTGGCTACGTTCTCAGCTTCTTCGATAAGCAGACCACTGTTGCTGCCGGGAGTGTAAGCATTCCAAGTCACCAGCACGTTGTTGGCGAGTTGAGCATGCAGATAGTTCTGCTTGCTTCCTGTTAGATTGCGGGCGGCAACCACATTGAGTCCGTAACCGATGGCGCGAACATCGAACAGGGTGGGGTGGACACTCAGGGTAACCTGCCCCGTGCTTCCTGCTGCCTTCAGGAACATGCCAGTGGCCTTGTTCTGCATCATGAAGGCGCTGTCGCCAACGTTGATGAAGCGGAACTTGGCAAGGTCTGTGTTCTGAATCTCACTGATTTCGGGTACGAAGAAGTGTATGGTTTGTCCCAGTCCTACCTGTTCAGCATCGGCTTCTTCAACTTCTGTGCCGTTGTCCTCGTTGCGAACAGCGTCGGATACAACCAGATACTTGCCATATAGGGCAGGAGTGGTGGCAACACCCGTTTCGGCATTAATTTCAGCATTGGCACCCGACTTGGCCCAACCATAAGTGTCATACATCTCTTCTGGAGCGAAGCGCAGGTAGTACCATTT
The DNA here is from genome assembly GCA_902801325.1 of uncultured Bacteroidales bacterium. GTDB lineage: Bacteria > Bacteroidota > Bacteroidia > Bacteroidales > Bacteroidaceae > Physcousia. The sequence continues at coordinate 5,689 of CADCHQ010000012.1, forward strand.
GCCTTCCTTGATGCCGATGGCCGATGCATACAGATTATCGACTTGAGCATTAAGTGTTTCTACGTACTTGTCACTTTGCTCTGGTGTGTAGTTGCCTGCTTCGTCATAGGCCTTTGCGTCCTTGATGGTGTTGTTCAACGTAGTTCCCGTACTGCCTTCCGACCAATAACCGGGTTGCGTTCCGATGACAAGGGTGGAGGCCACACCCGTCGCTTTTTCTATGGCTTCACGCAAGGCTGCGGGATCGACAAACTTCTGCATAAAGGCATCGTAGGCCGACTTCAAAGCGGTGAAGTTCTCTATGGTGATGTCGTCTCGTTCCACATCCTTCAGTTCGTCGACTATCTTCTGCAAGTTCGTAGCCAGTTCGCCCATAACGTTATACTGGCAAGTCTCAGATTGCAGGATTTCGGCCTTGTACATCTGGAACTCGGCAAAGTGGGCATATTTCTTGCCTTCGTTCTCTGTGAAGTAGAAGCGGATGTATTTGTATCCGTTCAGTGGGAATATGTCTGTGGTAATGGTCTCGGCGGGATTCTTGTATGGTGTGGTGAGGTCGGCCAAATGGTAGCATCCGTCTTGCAAAGCATCGGGGTCGTCAGTACCATAAACGGCCCATCCGGTAATGTTGTGCCAGATGTGGTTGCGGCGTGTGAACTGCATCACGGCATTCTCCACTCCCTCTGAGGTCATCTCCACTTGCAGGTAATGGTCGCCTCCGTCGTATTCGTTGTGCCAATCACTGTGCCAGAAGGTTTCAACGTCACCATCGAGCAGGTATTCCAGATTCTGTCCTTCCTCCGAGTCGGAACAAGGACTGCTCAACTGGCTGACATCGGTAATCAATGCCTGGTCGGTGTAAACCTTCTTCTGCACGTCCTGAGCAATCTCCAGATTCTGCTGGGCATGGGTCATGATGCTATCGTATTGGGCAAGCATCTTTTCACGATCCCAATAAGGCGCATAAGCATCGATAATCTTCTGTGCATCCTCCTCGCTAACGGCGATGAACTGCCATTCCGAACCGTGAGCTTCACCCTCGCCATAGCTGGTGTACCAACCCACGATGTTGCCTTCAGTGCCTGCACCGTTGTTGTGCTCGCCTTGGTGCAGATAGCGCCCTTCGGAGGCATCCTGCGGATAGACGTTAAGGTTGACATAAACCACATTATCAATGACTACGGCAGGCGTGATTACAATCTCGGCTGTACTTTCTGTTGACATCGTCACAGCCGTACTGCGGTTTACGTTGTTGAAGCCAGAGTTCGTTCCTACGTTCCACAACTTCACGCGTCCCCCGTCCACATTCGTGAGTTTCCACAGGAAGGTGGCATCAGTCATGATGTCATCAGGCGAACCCCAACGGGCATTGAGTGTGCTTCCGTTAAGTTTTGTGTACATGTATTTGGCCACTTCCACCTCTGTCTCCTCCATCGTTTCGGGATCTGTCTCTGTGGCGGTGTATATTTGTCCTGTCTTCAACCAGTAATATCCATCGGCAAGGGTATAAGGAACATGGCTTGCGAGCACAGCCTCATAAGCGGCAATGATGTTCTGCCCAAGTTGGCGCAGTTGCTCGGGAGTCAGGTCGTCCAGGTTCAGGTCGGGATTGTCGCGGTCTGCAGCATCAAGGGCTTCGATGAATGCGTTTACCTCAGCCTCACCGTATTGACCTGGTTCTGTACCAATAGTGAATGAATCACGATAGTTGTTGTACTGTTCCAGAATCTCCATGAGCTGGTTCATAGCAGCATCGAACTCGCTAAGGTCGGCAAAGATGACTTCGTGGAAGGAATAGTCGGCATTGCCGTCGAGACCTGTGTTTTCACCATTTCCCCAGATGGGAACGGAGTAGCCTACACCTGTGCAGTCGATGCGTACACCCATAGGATAGACGTTCATGGAAAAGTGTCCGTCGGTGTCCTGAATCTTGTAGACATTCATCTCCGTTGCGTCATAGATGGACGATGTGGAGGTAAAACGCGTACCGTTACTAGCGTTGGAAGGGATGGTAACGTAGTTGCCTGTTCCATATTGCATGAGATAGGCATCTTCGTGTTCCTCGCTTGGAACGAAACGAACCAGGAATCCCGCTTTCTCAGTTGCAACGCTGTTGTCGGGTACATCATCGATGGAACGGGTATAAACTTGCTTTCCTTCGCCCTCGTCGTGCATGAATCCTGCACCTTCGGGAAGACCTCCAACTTCGCTGTGCGCAACCTTATTGTCGTTTACGATACGACGTTGGTGCAGAAAATACCAAGTGTTGGGCTCAAAGTCGGCTACAGCCCCACCTACGGTTACTGTCTTTTGTTCCAGCTCGCTAAGTTGGGCTTTTGCTTCACTACTTGTGAAAAGTGTAGCAAGCATTACCATCAGGAATGCCAGAAAGGAGTAAATCTTTTTCATGGTTTCGTGTTTTTTATGTGTTTTATGCAGTTCTGCGGGTAAAAGTACGAATAAAATTTAATTCGACAAAAAAAGACTGCGATTTTTCAACCGCAGTCCTTTCATTTATTATTCGCGCATACGTGTACGAGGAATCGCGAACTATCCCAGTCGTTCAATCCATTTCTCGCCCAATGCCGACTTCTTGGCAATATGGTCTTGAACAGCGGTGACAAAGGGATTGCTCTCAAACTGACCACGCACTTCGGCAAAGTCGGCTTCGACAGTCGATGTGTTGCCGTCGAATCCGAAACCAGTCTTCGTGGAGAGGGAGAACTCCTTCTGGGCATCCTGGTAAAGCATCTTGTCGAGCCCGACAACAGCTTGCTTCCAGCATTTGATGATGTCCACCAGCACCTCGTTCTTGTCTAGATCGCTTTCCTTGAGGTTGTAGAAGTGCAGCATCAGTTGGTAAGCCCATGCCCATTCGTAATCGTAGTAGTTCTGGTGTATGTCGTGCAAGCGTTGGTTCATCTCGCTATTGGTAGTCACCTTGCCCGCTTCGATGTCGTTCATCAGTTGGGTAATCATGGTGTGAGGAGCAATGAGTCCCGAAAGGTCGAGCCAGTCGCCTTCGCCAATGTTGCTTTCGGGCTTCAACTTGCGGGTCTTCTCCAATCGGGAGATGAGCGAGTTGCCCAGAAACTTCTCGATAGCCATTCGGTAGAGCATGATGCCGCGTTCCAGTGCAGAATGAGTGATCTTAGCACTCTGGTAGGTGTAGGTGTCGCTGGTGGCACCTGAGAGCGAACGCAGTTGTTCCAGTATGGCCAATCCTTGCACCATTTTGTCGATGGTGTATGGCGACAGCAGATTGAAGTTCACCAAATCCAGTCGTCCTTCTGCTGGGCGATTGTCGCGTTTCGGCCACTTCTGTGCATCACGTATGGTGCCTACTGAACGCAGGTTTACGGCTGGTGCCAACCACGTCTCGCCTTGTTTCTCGATGAGGTAGGAGAAGGGTAGTGCTGATGTGTCGGGATTGGTAGAGTGTCGTCCCATTACCAATGAAAAAGCACCGATACGTGCTGGCCAAAGGATGTACGAGTCCGATGCCGTCTTGGCGCCACGCTCTAGCGCCCCTTGGTGGATAGGACCTAGCTTATACATGTGATTGCTTTGGTTCGAGCCTGAACCAGCATTCATGAATGAGAACATGCCTGCAATGAGCAAGGTCGATTTGTGGTGAGTCACCGTGAAAGGACCTGCAAAGATGGCGCAAGCTTCACCGTTTTCCTCTTGACAGTTGCAGAAGAAGAGCGAGTCGGAAGCCGAATACCCGTGTCCCAATGTGCAAGCCTGTCCGACATAGACACGAGAGATGGTGGTGCAGTCTTCGATATGCGAACCATCCTGCACGATAAAGTCCTCGGCAATCACGCCGTATCCGATGTGTACAGGTGAGTCCTCTCGCGACATGATACTGCCGTTTTTCAGTTTTCCTGCACCCTCAATCTTGCAACACGGACCTATGTACAGATTCTTGATGTATCCTGTGTCCACAATGACGGAATTGTGACCAATGTGTCCGCGGTCAGATTGTCTAAAATCCCCGATTTCATCGGCAAATTTCTTGAGTTTCTCGATGAGTGCTGGACGATGACGGTACATGGCTTGCATGTAAGCCTCCTGAGCTGTCAGCTGGTCGTGGATAGTCACCTCTCGTCCTCCAGTTTCGTTCAGTACGCTTACCTCCACACCATTGCCGAAACGAGTCACTCCGTCGACTAGAATGATGTCGACATTCTCGATGAAACAGTTGGCTTCGATGTCGTAGTTCGCAATATAGTTCTTGATGTTCTCGATGCAGCAATTATCACCTACAACCACGTTGTGCAGGCTGACATGGAACAAGCCCGAATGCTTGTGAATGCCGCCTGGCATTGTGAAGGCTTTTTCAAAGTGTCCGATGCGACATTCGCCTGAGAAACGCACCTGGCGGATATATTTTACATTGATTTGCGGGTGGACTTGTATAGTTGCCCAGTCTTCGGCCGTGCAACCCTGCATTTCAAGTTGGGCAATTTCGGCCTGTGATAGATGACGATATTCCATAATTGAAAAACTTTTTACCTTAATTTTCGATTTTACATAATAATATAACGCATTTGTCGTTAAATTATTATAAATATGACTTAAAAATGTTGCCTTTTCGCAATCCTTTTGTCTGGCTTTTACGCTTTCGTCATCGTCGTGGCTATGGCATTCATTCGCCTTTTGCCTATAATTTGGTGACGCAAGTTCTCTATTGTCCAGGTCGTTATTATGCCGACGAACGGCTCGATGGACTCTTTAAGTGGTGGGAAAGAATCTTTTGCCACCGACGTGTCTCGCGTAACAGATTGCTCTTCCGTTTGGCCAATTACTGGCAACCGAAGGAAGTTTACATCCCTGGCTTTGTCGGGTCGAAAACGCAATCTTATCTTCATGCAGGATGTCGTAAGACACGCCAAATGTTTGTCGACGACGAGGTCATCACCCTGCAGGGTTCTCGTGGAAAGATGATTGTAGTATGCGATTTGAACCGTTATCGTCGCCATTGGCGTAATCTTGTCAACGACTCCCGTGCCACTGTCACCTTTGACCTCTGCGACATGGGTGTGGCGATATTCTTACCGAAAATGAAGAAACAACACTATATCATAAACTGGTAACCATGAAAAAATCTAATGTTTATACCCGTCGCGGCGATGACGGAACCACTGGTCTCGTGGGAGGACAACGTATTCCCAAGAACCATACTCGACTGGAAGCCTATGGCACGATGGATGAACTGAATAGTTTCCTCGGGCTGTTGCTGACCTATGTTACGGAAGATTCTGACCAGCAGTTGATTATCAAGATCCAGAACGACCTCTTCTCCGTAGGCTGTGAACTGGCTACTATCGACCGTCCGGCTCGCCACGCTGTGACTTCTGACGACGTTGCATTGCTTGAGCAAGCCATCGATGAGATGGATGCTCTCTGTGGCGGTTGGAAAGGTTTCATCCTTCCCGGAGGCTCTCGTGGAGCGGCTTTGGCGCATGTATGCCGCACCATATGTCGTCGTCTCGAACGACGCATCTACAGCATCGACGATGGAGTGCCTACCGACCCCGTTTTGTTGCAATATATCAATAGGTTAAGTGATTTCTTCTTCCTTTTTGCAAAGAAAATCAATAATTTAGCAGGAATAGAAGAAAATATTTGGCGAAATCGTTGATTATTTCATTCCAATGTTATATTTTTGCACGCCGAAAACAGAAGAACGATAAATCGTAACTTAAATTTGGCCTTTTCGTAATTCGTAATTCACAACTCGTAATTCATAACTCGTAATTCGTAATTCACAACTCGTAATTCGTAAATAATAAAGATATGTATTGGACATTGGAATTGGCCTCGAAGCTCGAGGATGCTCCCTGGCCTGCAACTAAAGAGGAACTCATCGACTACGCCGTACGAAGCGGTGCACCTTTGGAAGTGATTGAGAACCTTCAGGAAATCGAGGACGAAGGCGAAATCTATGAAACCATCGAGGACGTCTGGCCCGATTATCCGACGAAGGAAGACTTTCTTTTCAACGAGGATGAGTATTAAAGAGATGACAAGCGATGTAACTAAGTTATGTCGCTTGTTTCTTTAATGTTCCAGAATCGATGGGGCAAATGCTTAGTAACGGAGACCTTAAATGATAGGATTAATCAATACTTAATAGACATGAAGAATAATCAATCAACACGTTTATCCTCCTCTGCATGCTTGCAGAGCGGTTGGAGGTCAGTTGTCCTCTTGGTTCTTACAAGTTTACTAACCCTGACGACCTCTTGCTCTGACGATGATGGCAAGAAAGACGTGCCAATGCTGAAAGGCATAATCACGTCGTATAACGAATTCGGCGCAGCCATGTTAGATTTCAAGGAAGCAGACATGACGGAGGCAGGATTCACACTCGGCGACGTCATAAGTATCACCATCGACGGCAAAGAAATCGTTATGCCTTACTACGACGGCTACTACACTCGCAATGGGGAGTATCTGTGCGTAGCCTATCCCACCTATCCCAGCATCTGTTTTACGGCCAACAACGTAGGACTGCCCAAAGAACTCATGGGACTGGAAGGGCATGCTGTCGTCGTCAAGATGAAGGAAAAGGGTGGCAGTCTTGATGTACAACGGGCGTTGAGCATGAAGTACACCAACATCCGCGAAGATTATCCCACCGTCTCCGATGCCAAGTTCGCCAATGCTCGTGCCGTGTGTGCCGGCAATGTTGCAAGCGGCATTCTGCACCGCAGTTCATCGCCTTTCTGCAACGACATCAACCGAGCCTCCTATGTTTCGGCATATATGGAAAGCGAAGCGGTAAAAACGGTACTCAATCTCGCCGACACGGACGAAAAGATGCAAAGCTACGATATGCCTCCCTACAGTCGTTCACTTTGGGAGTCGAACGGTGTGATACTCTGTCCGCTGAAGGCCGATCCTACGGCAGATGACTACAACAAGCGACTGATAGAAGCATTGAAGGAACTTCCCTCGCACCCAGCTCCCTATATCGTGCATTGCATGGAGGGAAAGGACCGTACGGGATATGTGTGTGCTTTGCTTGAGGGATTGTGCGGGGCTACGTATGAGGAGATAGTTGCCGACTACCTCCTTACCTATGATAACTATTATCGGATTACACCCGAAAGGGCCCCCGATTTGTGCAACACATTGGTGTCGCTGCGACTCAACACCTGCCTGATGTACTATGCCGACGTCGCTGACGAAGCACAGCTGAAGAACGTGGACTATGCCAAAGCGTTTGCCAACTATCTGCTTTCTCACGGCATGAGTCAGCAGCAGATTGATGCACTGATTCAGGTGCTTACCGTTCCCAGTCTTTAACACTCCTGCTTGAGGTCGTTCTCATTCGATAGTTCGACTTCATTCGTTTAATGCCTGCGAGATAAACAATTCCAATTGTTTGTCTCGCTGGTGTTTTCTGGCCCTTTTCGTCGCATTCCTTCAATCAAACTATTGGGAAATCAGGAATTATCCTTATATTTGTTGCAGTTTACGTGGTGTTGGACTCTACAAATGACCTTACGAATGGCGAAAAAACTCATCCTTCGGTTCTTTTTTATTGCTCTGCTATCCAATGCGTTGAGTGTGAGTGCACAAAGTGAGAGACTACAGTCTCGGGACAGGCATTATTCGGAGTGGATGGTGCGTTCGGAGATGAAACGTACGCCACATTCCTACCTTCTGGACTTCTCCACAAAGCCCAAGTGGAGTTACGTGATGGGTATCGAACTCGAGGCTATGCTGGACACTTATCTGCGCTATGGCGGACAGGACATTATGGACTATTGCCGTGAGTATGTGGACACCATGGTAGATGAGAAGGGCCACATTCGAGGCTACGACTTGCAAGAGTACAACCTCGACCACGTTCGCACGGGTCATTTCCTTGTTCGCATGCAGATCGTGAATCCCGAACTGCGATTGATGCCGGCAATAGGAACACTGATGCAGCAACTCGACCACCAACCGCGAACTGCCGTGGATAGCGTCTTTTGGCACAAGGCCATCTATGCCTATCAGGTTTGGCTCGACGGCATCTTCATGGGTCTGCCCTTCCGCGTGTTAGCCAGACCTCTCTTTTCTTCCTCCTCATTTTTCTCTCCCTCTTCTGCCGTCTACGACGATGCAGTCAACCAAATCACGACTACTTACCAACGAACCCTCGACCCCGTGACGGGTCTCAACCGCCATGCTTATGACGAGAATCGGAATATGTTCTGGGCCGACCCTGTGACGGGACTCTCACAGCATTGCTGGGGCCGTGCTCAGGGGTGGTTCACAATGGCCTTGGTGGAACTCTTGGACGCACTTCCAGAAGCCTATAGTCGTCGTAGTGAGGTTATCGATTTGTTGCGGAAGGACCTCGATGCCGTCATTCGTTGGCAGGACTCGCGGACTGGACTTTGGTATCAGGTGATGGACAGTCCCGAACGCGAAGGCAACTACCTGGAAAGTTCCTGCTCGTCGATGTTTGCCTATGCCCTGCTGAAAGCCTCGAATCGCGGATGGCTGGGCGACAAATACCGTCAGGCTGGCCTGAAAGCCTACGACGCCATTGTCCGGGAATTCATTCGCGTCAATGCCGACCAGACGATATCCCTGACCTCCGGTTGTGCTGTAGCCGGACTCGGACCGGGTTTCAGTCAGGAAGTGGAGAGCGCCCTGAAGCAACTGAATCCTCGAGCACAGTTGAAAGAGAATCGTCGACGCGATGGTTCCTATGCCTATTACCTGAGCGAACCCGTTCGCGACAATGATCCCAAAGCCGTTGGTCCCTTCATTTGGGCTTCGTTGGAAAAAGAAGAGATGGAGGCTCGGGAGAGGAAGGCCGAGGGCCGATTGGACGATGACCGACGTGTGGCCGATCAAATACTGCTCTATCAGCGTGTGACGGGCGGTTGGCCCAAGAACGTGGACATGAGGCGCCCCCTGGGTGAGGACGAACGACAGCAAGTGCTTCGCGACAAACACCGACGCGATGACTCTACCACCGACAATGGGGCTACGACGTCGCAGATGACCTTCCTGGCTCGCATGTATCAGCAGACGGGCGACGAGCGCTATCGTGAAGCATTCCGTAGAGGTGTCGATTATCTGCTCAGCGGACAGTACGCCAACGGCGGGTGGCCTCAGTTCTGGCCGGAGATGCATGGCTATCAGGTACACATCACCTTCAACGACGATGCAATGGTCAGCACACTGCGCCTGTTGCGTGACATAAAGGAACAGCGTGAGCCCTATCAATCCGACCTGACCGACGAATCGCTTCGCAGACGTGCCTCGCAGGCCTTCGACAAAGGCATCGAGTGCATCCTGAACACACAAATCATCAGCAACGGACAACCCACCGTCTGGTGTCAGCAACACGATCGTGAGACACTACTTCCGGCAGGAGCAAGAGCCTACGAACTGCCCTCGTACTGCTCGATGGAGAGTGTTGCCATCGTGGAGCTACTGATGGAACTGGAGAAGCCCGACAAACGTGTGAAACGTGCTGTCAATGCTGCCATGCGGTGGTTCGACGATCACAAACTCACGGGTTATCGGGTGGAACGCACAGCGCAGCCTGGCAGTCCTGAGCGCGATACCCGACTCGTGGCCGACGGCAAGGCTGGCCCCATGTGGGCTCGTTTCTACGACCTCACCTATGGCGAACCCTTCGTTTGTGACCGCGACGGCATTCCGCGTCGGCGTCTCGAACAGATAGGCAGTGAGCGTCGCAACGGGTATGCTTGGTATGGCAATCGTCCGGCTCGCCTCTATCCGCTCTATCAGCAGTGGGTCAGTAAGCATCGTGTCCGCAACGCTTCCGAAATCAGTCTTTCCACGAAGGGAGGCAATGAGACAGGCACCATCGACTGGTTCCGCAAACCCGTGAAGCAGGAGTCGGACTTTGACGTCATTGTTCGTCCTGGCGACAGCATCCAACTGGCCATAGAAAAGGCGCCTGCCTCACCGCAGCAACCATTCAAGATACTCATTCGCAACGGGGTTTATTGGCAGAAAGTCATCATCGACCGTCCGAATATCGTCCTTGTTGGCGAGGATCGCGACAGCACCATTCTCATACTGGCTGAGGCACGCGAGAAGATGCCCAAGAGGGAATATCACGGTAAGGGCGTGGGCAACGGCGTCATTGTCATGCAGGATGGGGCAGACGACTGCGTTATCAGTGGACTCACGGTCTACAACAATTACGGGACAGCGGTCGAACCCGGCAACACCACCCATCAGATGGCCATCTACGGACGTGGAACACGCACCATCGTCATCAACTGCAACGTGTGGGCCGACGGCAACGATGCCCTCTCGCTCTGGCCGTCGGGTGGGGGACTGTCGTATCATGCCGACCTCTTCCTGCGTTGTCCCGGCATCGATTTCCTGTGTCCGCGAGGCTGGTGCTATGCTACGCGTTGCCATTTTCTGGGCGACAAACGCGCCATTCTCTGGCACGACGGCAGTAATGACAAGGACAAGAAACTCGTGGTCAAGGATTCCTATTTCGACGCCCTTTCACCCGCCATCTTAGGCCGTTATCACCGTGATGCCCAATTTGTTCTGCTCAATTGTCGCTTGTCGGCTCAGATTTTGGACACCAACATTCGTTATGCCTATTCCGACCGTCAGCCCGACCCCAATCAGTGGGGGTTGCGTGCATACTACTACAATTGTTATCGCGAGGGAGGAGATAGCGGTTGGTTGAGGAACAATCTCGACCAGATGGAGGGTGCTCCTGCCCCTCATGCCATCACGGCCCAGTGGACTTTCCGCAACCAATGGGACCCTGAGGCCCGCATTCGCGAGTTGTGGAATGTGTTGGCGTACTGAGATGCTTGACAGTCGACAGTTGACAGTTGATAGTTGATAGTTCTTGCTCCGATTTCTCTACGCAAGTGGCAGAGCCGAGCGGAGAGTTGACAGTTGAGAACTTATTGCTTATTAGGTTAATAGTTTTAAGGCTAATGTCTCCTTCGCAAGAGGGAAGGGGGGTAACGAAATGTTACTCCCCTTTGTCATCATCGTCCACATGGTCGGGTGTCATAGGCAAGGCCCTGAATCGGGGCGGTGCCTGTCATCGTTATCTACATGTCCGCTTACGTTGATGATGATGGTTTTCTGTCTTCTACCCATTGAGTCGATGAGTCCCCATTTTGGGGAGTCATCTTTTTCAACATGTTTTGCCATTGTACCCCTATATACTCCCCTCGCTACAAGATGGGGCCTTGTCTTTGTCCTTTTTTCGCCCATTTTAAGTCTGATTTCTAAGGAAAGCCCTCTTCCTATGGGGGAGAGGCGACTGGGGTCTTTAGAGAAGCCACAAAATGTGGCTTCGGCCCCACAAAGGGGAGCGAGTTCCCACTCGCGACGGAGGACAGGGGAGAGAGGCTCTGGGCAAAGCCCAATTTCTTCGATGAAATGGGCGTTTTTTGAAAAATCCTTAGACAACAGACTCTTTTAGGAATACATCATTTTCTAACATCTAACAATATAACAATATAACAATAAGCTTTTCGACCTCTTAGAATAGAGTTGCTTCCTAAAAGCTTATTATATATTATAATTTATTATAATATATAATAAAATTAATAATATGATACTATATCATGACTTAATACTAAAGAATAATAATCTATAATCAGTATTATACTGCGCATCCTCTCCCGCACATGTGAAAATCCTTATTGTTATATTGTTATATTGTTATATTGTTAGATTTTTAATATTTGCCACACCCAAGGCCCCTGGCATTAATACATCATCTGCTTGTATATCAACATGTTACGAACTTACTTTCAAAAACCTTTTTATCCAAAGCTCGTCAGGAGAGCGGAAAATTTGCATATCTCACAAATTATCACTATCTTTGTATTGTGTTAGAGAAGGGCCCCTCTCCGACTCCCCCGAAGGGAGGAGAACTTTCCAAAGACACCGAGCAGGCGAGATTAGGCTCGATGATAAATCAACAAGCGTTCGAAGGACCGCGAACAAGTATTCGAAGCTTGCCGAACAAGGGTTCGGTGTCAAAGTAAAACGATCAAGCGTTCATTGAAAGACTTACATTATAGAATAACATTCACACACGTCGTGTCTTGTGTGTGTGCAAAATAGCGTTAACATCCTATGTAGGCTTATTTGTGCTAGTTGAAAATGATGACTTCCTTGGACAGGAACTCTTCGATATGATAGGGTTGGAGCACCCTCCCATTTTGGGAGACTGCCTGCGAAGGGTAATTAGCCAATGATGTAATGAAAAATGAGAAAGGAACCGAGAGCCCAACGGGTTTCTCGGTTCCTTTTAACAATAAACTCAGCGCTCGGCCTTCAGCACGCTTATGTATCGCAGAGGTGCACTAACTCAGAACTATGAACTTAGAACTCAGAACTAGGAAAAGTTCTGCCTATCTCATTTTCCGAACTTCTTGTTCTTCTCGATGGTCCACTTGTCGCGCTTCGAGAGTTCGCAGTTTTTGCCCTTGAACATCTTGGCGGCCTGCTTGTCGCCACGCAGTTGCCAGTCGAGCCAGGCGAGGGCTACGACGCTGAATTCACCACCGTGAGGCTCTCTGTACGTTCCGCCGTGACCTACGGGGAAGTTGGTGGCGCAGGCGGGTACGTGCTGAATGAGGTGGAAGTCGTCCATGCCGTTTTCATAGGCGATGTCGGTCTTGCCGCCAAGGATGTAGATGATGGGGGTGTGTATCTCCTTCAGTTTGTCCTTCGGGGGCATGGGCATTCCTCCGACAGCCTGATTGGCGTTGGACGTCTTGAAGAGTCCGCTATTGCAAATCATGAGAGTCTTGATGCGCGGATCGGCGCAGTTGTAGAGGGTCTGCAGTCCACCGCACGACATGCCTGCTACGCAGATGTTCTTCACGTCAATCTTGTTGTAGTAGGGCGAGTTGGGGTCGGCGTTCTGGGCTATGATCCAGTCGATGCTCTCGATTTGCTGTTCCGAGCGAGACATGGGACCTCTGTACCATTCGTCGGTCATGGGGATGACGCCCGTTGCCAGCACGATGTAGCCGTGAGAGGCTATCTCGTTGAGGAAGTTAATGTGCTCGAAGGGTGAGTTGGCACATGCTCCGTTACCCCAAACCAGAACGGGTAGGGGGTGTTTGGCATTGAACGGGGTGAGGTCCTGTGGCACGAGTATGGTGTGCTCCTTCAGGGTGGGGTCTTCCTTCATGATGGCCTTGTACTGACCCGTGCCGCCGTCTTCGACGATACGACTGCGACCAGCGCGGGCGGCATCGAGGAAGCGGACCATCTTCTGCAGGTTCTCTTCGCTGTACATACCCATTCCGTGACCGCCCTCAGGTACGTAGGTAGCCTCCGATTTGACGCCAGCTGCCTGCAGCACTTCGAAGAACTTCTTACCTTGGCAGCAGGGCACTACATTGTCCTTCTCACCGTGGAAAATGATGACGGGAGGGTCGTTCTTGTCCACATAGGTGGTGGCACTCAGACTGAGGTATTTGTCGGGTTCGGTGGCAAGCTTGGCGTTGAGCAGCACGTCCTCAGGACTGTTGTCGCCCATAGTCATGTGTTCACCACAATCCATTGCTGTGAGATCGATGGGACCAGACCAGTCGCAAGCCGCATTGACGGCACTGCTCTCGTTGGTGTACTGTCCCAGAGTGCCTTCGAGGTCGATGTCTACCGTGCCCACTTTAGTCTGCTTGGTACCGCTGGTGGTGGCAGTGATGGAAGCTAGATGACCGCCGGAGGAGAAACCGCTGGTGGCGATGAAAGAGGTGTCGAACTTGTACTTTTTGGCCTCGCCTCTGATGAAGCGAACGACGGCACGAATGTCATGAATCTGTGCCGGCCACTTGGCGTCCATGCTAGAGCGGTGGTTGGGGCAAACTACAGCGTAACCTGCATTGAGCAGAGCTTTGACGATGGTACCCAAGTCGGCAGCGCCCTTACTGTTGTTGCTGAACCATGCGCTTCCGTAGATGTGAATAACTACGGGATAGGCGGCCTTCTCCTGCTTGGGCAGATAGATATCGCAGGTGTGATAGGCTTGACCGTCGCCAACATAGTTGACGTCTTTCCACTGTTGGCTTGTCTCCAGTGTAACTTGCGGCATTTGGAAACCGCCGAATCCTCCCTGAGGCTGAGCCATACCTGCCAAAGGCAGGAGGGTCAGAATAAAGAGCAATGTTTTTCTCATTTTTTTAATGGTATTTATGGGTTTATTTCATCTTTCAAAAGCCAAAGTTACAAAAAGATTTGAGAAAAGAACATCGGAATTGGAAGATTGAGGGCAGAAAACGGAAGAATGATACATAAGTGAAAAGTTTTGAGAAATTAGAAGGGGCAAGGGCAGGACTCTCCCCATGCCCTCCGTCGCAAGTTTCCCAATGCAGAGCCTCGTTCGGCCCTGAGAACGCTAGCATAATATCGTGGAGCAAGAATTCCGGAAATAATTCTTCACCCTTCACCCTTAATTCTTCATTTATTTAATGTATGCACACAATAATGCGAAGGGGGTGCGCGTTATTAACAAGGATGAAAAGACAGTTGTGGCTGGTTGTGAGCGTGCTGATGGCTGCGCGAGCCTATGCTCAGTACGATGCGGCGTTCACCAATTATTGGGCGCTGCAATCCTACTTCAACCCCGCTACAAGCGGATTGGACGGACAACTCAACGTACAAGGAGCCTACAGCATGCAGATGGCGGGATTCGAAGATGCTCCCGCAACCATACTTGCTACGGCCGACCTGCCACTCTGGTTCATGAGTCCACGACATGGCGCTGGCGTGGGATTTATGAATGACAAGTATGGTCTTTTCGCCAATAAAAAGTTGTACATCCAGTATGCCTATCACCAACCCCTTTGGGGCGGACGGCTGAGCATCGGGGCACGAGTGGGATTCCTGAACGAAACGTTCGATGGTTCGAAACTCGACGTAAACGACAGCGGAGACCCCGCATTTGCTACCAGTCAGGCCAATGGAACAGGCATCGACGTGGACGCTGGACTGCGATACACTTACAAGAAAGTTTGGTATGTGGGTGTGAGTTCGATGCATCTGACAGGTCCGACCATCAAGTTGGGCGACGACAAGACGCATGAGGTGAAAGTGAGTCGGCTCTATTACTTGACAGGCGGTTACAACATCCGCTTCAAGAATCCTGAGTATGCCCTCTACACATCGGCAATCCTGCGAAGCGACCTGCAAGCGTGGCGAGGCGACATTACAGCCCGGCTGGCCTATGACGGGGAGAAGATACATCTCTATGGTGGTCTCTCCTATAGTCCGACAGTCAGCATAGCAGTTCTGGTGGGAACAAAGTTCCACGGCATCAACATCGGATACTCGTACGAAATGTACACACAGGGCATTGGCGCTCTATACGGAACACACGAACTGGTGCTGGGATACCAAACCGACCTGAACCTGTTTAAGAAAGGTAAGAACCTGCATAAGAGCGTGAGGTTGCTGTAAATGGGATTAAGAATTAAGAGTTAAGAATTAGAAGATAATAGTTTAGAGTTAAGTAAGAATAAAGAATAGATAAAAATGAGAAAGTTTGCATTTTTTATTATTATTTCTTCAATATTAATTTCGCTGGCGTCCTGCATGGGTTCCAGTTCTTCGGCCAATGCTATGGGTGGCGAAGTGACGGGCGTGAAGGGTAGTGCCTTTTCTGAGCCTACTCCCTTCGGCATGGTGCCCGTACGCAAAGGTTCGCTTCTGATTGGAATGGAGGAAAGTGACACCTTGTGGGGCTCTGAGTTCCCCAAGCGTGACATTTCAGTCGACGGTTTCTGGATGGACGAGACGGAAGTCTCCAATGCCAAGTATCGCCAGTTCGTCAACTGGGTTCGCGATAGCATTATCCGCGAGCGTCTGGCTGACCCCGCCTATGGTGGCGACGAGACCTACAAGATTGAGGAGGATAAGGAGGGCAACCCCATCACTCCCTACCTCAACTGGAACAAGGCTATCCCCTGGAAGAAGGCAAATGAGGACGAACAGCGTGCCATTGAGAGTGTCTATATCATTCATCCCATCGACGGGACAAAGATGCTGGATGCCAGTCAGATGAACTATCGCTATGAGATCTATGACTATGCTGCTGCCGCCCAGCGTAAGTATCGCCTGAACCCTGAAGAGCGCGACCTGAATACCGATGCTTCGCACGATGCCATTCGTAATCAGGCTGTAATGATCAGCAAGGATACGGCTTGGATTGATGACGACGGCAAGATTGTTCGTCAGACCATCACTCGTCCGCTCACTGGGCCGTGGGACTTCCTGAACACTTACATCGTGAACATCTTCCCGGACACGACCTGCTGGGTCAACGATTTCCAGAATGCCGACAACGAGCGCTACATGAAGCTCTATTTCAATAATCCTGCCTATGACGACTATCCCGTTGTGGGAGTGACATGGGAACAGGCAAACGCCTTCTGCATGTGGCGCACCAACTTCCTGCTGAAGGGTATCGGCGGTCAGGCAAAGTACATCCAACGCTATCGTCTGCCTTCGGAAATCGAGTGGGAGTATGCTGCTCGTGGTAAGGAAGGCAATCCCTTCCCTTGGGAGAGTGGTGAGGTCAAGAGCGACAAGAATTGCTTTTATGCCAACTTCAAACCAGACCGAGGTAATTACACGGAGGACGGAAGCCTGATTACTTCCAAGTGCGGTGCTTTTAGTTCGAATTCCAATGGCCTATACGATATGGCTGGAAACGTAGCCGAATGGACAAGCACAGTCTATACCGAAGCCGGTGTGGAGAGCATGAGCGACATGAATCCTGAACTGAAGTACAATGCCGCGAAGGAAGATCCCTATCGACTGAAGAAGAAGAGCGTGCGTGGTGGTTCGTGGAAAGACCCCGAAAGCATGATTCGCAGTGCTTGGCGTACTTATGAGTACCAGAACCAACCTCGTTCGTACATCGGTTTCCGTTGTGTCCGCTCGATGGTGACCGATGCCTCCAAGCAACAAAAACCCACCAAGGGCTCGGCAAAATCGAAAAAGAAGTAATCCACTATAACCTGTTAACCTTTTAACCTGTTAACCACTTATTTGTATCATGGCAAAGAAACTCAATCTGATAGAAATCATCCAGAAATGGATGGATACAATGGCTGGACAGACCTTCATGAATTACGCCTATTCATGGGGTGCTGCCGTCGTTATTTTGGGTACATTATTTAAACTGACCCACCTTCCAGGCGCCAATCTGATGCTGTTCATCGGTATGGGTACTGAGGTGTTTGTGTTCATCGTTGCCGGTTTCGAACGTGTGACGGAGAAGGTTCCTGAGATCTCAGGTTCTGGTGCCACACTCTCAAGCGAGACTGTCGAAGAACTGGCTGCTGTCGCTTCAGCTGCCGCACAGAATGGTGGTGGCGGTGGCGGCGTCATCCTTGGTGGTGGCGGTCCTGCTGTTGTTGGCGGTGGAGTTCCCGTTGGTGAAGGCGGTGCTGCAGCTGTAGTAGGCGGAGGCGGCGTCGTTGGTGGCGGCGGTGGAACCGTTGTCATTGGCGGAGGCGGTGCTCCTGCAGGCGGAACCATAGTCATCGGTGGCGGTGGTGCTCCTGTTGAGGGTGCAGAAGCTGGTGAGGGTTCGCCCGTCGTTGTTGGCGGAGGCAGTGGCGCTCCTGTCATCCTTGGTGGTGGCGGTGTCATCGGCGGTGGAGTCGTTGGTGGTGGCGTTACTGAAGCCGCACAGATTCAGGCTACCGATCCCGCAACAGTGGAAGAGGCTGTGAAGAATTATGCAGAACAATTAACAGAACTCACCAAAGTGCTGGGTCGTGTGAAGGTACAAGCCGAACGCATGTCAACCGACAGCGAGGAGATGGAGAACCTTAACCGTACGCTTACTGGCATTGCTACCGTTTATGAATTGCAGTTGCGCAACATCAGCAAGCAGGTTAGCACCATCGAGCAGATTGATGAGCAGACGCGTCGCATGGCACAGCAGATTGAGGAACTCAACAATGTATATGCCCGCATGATCAAGGCCTTGACAGTGAACGTTGTCGGTCCTATCAATCCATCGGCAACCGCTGATGCTGAGGAGAAATAAATAATAAGTAAATAGTAAATTCTCAAATAGTCAAATTCGACTATGGCTCAGATAAAAAAGAAAAAGATAACCCCTCGTCAGAAGATGATCAATCTGATGTACGTTGTGCTGATGGCCATGTTGGCCCTCAACGTCAGCAGTGATGTACTGAAAGGCTTCACCATCGTTTCCGACGGTATTGAACTGGCTACGCAGAATGCCATTCAAACCAACGAGGGTATCTATAAGAACTTTGCCGAACAGATGAAAGCCAATCCTACCAAGGTAAAGCAGTGGTACGATAAGGCACAGTATGTTCGACAGATGAGTGACTCGCTCTATAACCTGGCCGAGGAACTGAAGGTTGCTATCGTGAAGAAGAGCGATGGCAAGGACGGCGATATCCACAACATCCGCAATCAAGAGGATTTGGAAGCAGCCTCCAACGTTATGCTGGCACCCAATAAAGGTAGGGGCAAGGAGCTCTATGATGCTGTGAACAGCTACCGTGAACGCATCACCAAGATGGTGACCGACCAGGGTCAGCGCAAGATTATTGAGAGCAATCTGAACACCGAAGTTCCTGCCAAAGGCAAGATTGAAGGCAAAAACTGGCAGGAGTATATGTTCGAGAGTATGCCCACGTCTGCCGCTGTTACCTTGCTGACTAAGTTGCAGAACGACGTGCGTCATGCTGAAGGTGAAGTACTACACGGTCTGGTGAGCAACATCGACGTGAAGGATATTCGTGT
Organism: uncultured Bacteroidales bacterium; assembly: GCA_902801325.1. Taxonomy (GTDB): domain Bacteria; phylum Bacteroidota; class Bacteroidia; order Bacteroidales; family Bacteroidaceae; genus Physcousia. Next base: position 24,478 of record CADCHQ010000012.1, read on the forward strand.
TAACGAGGTCAATGCCTATGTTGTTCCCAATGCTCAGACCATCGTTCAGGGAGGTCGATTCTCTGCTCAAATCTTCATGGCTGCTGTTGATACCACCAATCGTCCTACCATTTTCGTGGGTGGTCGTGAGATTAAGAGCGATCACGGCGTCTATGAAACCATCTGTAACTCTACAGGTGACTTCACGCTGACGGGTTGGATTGAGACACTGAACGGTAGTGGTGAAAAGGTTCGCCGCGACTTCCAGCAGAAGTACACCGTCATTCCGCCAAGTGCTACTGTAAGTGCCGACATCATGAATGTGCTCTATGCAGGTTACGACAACCCCATGAGTGTCAGTGTGCCTGGTATTCCCAGCAGTCGCTTGCAGGTGTCGATGTCAGGTGGCTCGTTCACGCAAAAGGGTGACGGTAAGTACATAGCTCGACCCTCGAATGTAGGTGGTGAAGCTGTAGTGACCGTTGCCGCACAGACGGAAGGACGCGTCCAGGAAATGGGTAAGTTCACTTTCCGTGTTCGTAAGTTGCCCGACCCAACGGCATACATCCCCATTGGCGATGACCATCTGTTGGGTGGCAAGATTTCGAAGCAAAATCTCATGAGTATGACCAACTTGGGTGCTGCCATCGACGACGGCTTGCTGAACATCCCATTCTCTGTGAAGGGCTTCGAAATGGTCTTCTACGACAATATGGGTAATGCCGTTCCCGAGATTGCACAGTCTTCGGAATTCACCCTCCGTCAGAAGAATATGATTCGTCAGTTGAATCGCGGAAAGCGTTTCTACATCACTCATGTACGCGCCGTCGGTCCTGATGGCATCGAGCGTACGCTGAACAGTGCTATGGAAGTCATAGTCAACTAATAGATAAAAGATAAATAGTAAAAGATAAAAGTGAATTAAAAGATAAAAGTTATGAAGCGCATCGTATTGTCCTTTATCCTTTGTTCATTATTCATAGGTGAAGTCAGCGCCCAGCCGGCACGTAGAAGAACTACTACGAGCAATGCTGCGGCCCAGCAGAACCAGACTCAGCAGTCGACGGATCGCGCCTCACTTCTCTTCCCCACCGAAGCAGAGATGCCCGAGGATGTGGTGTGGCGTCGTGATATCTATCGCCAGCTCGACCTCTTGTCTGATAAGAACGCCCCGCTCTATTATCCTGTTGAGCCCAATGATCGTCAGGTAAACCTCTTTACCTACCTCTTCCGACTCTTCCTGTCGAAGCGCGTTTCGGCCTATAAGTATAATCTTGATGGTAACGAATCGTTTGCAGAAAAGGACAGAGTGACTGATGTCAAGGAGGTGCTGGAGCGCAACTACATCTATTACGAGGAAAACAATGGTAAGATAACCGTAGCCGACAATGATATTCCTTCGGCTAACGTAACGCGTTACTACATCAAGGAGAGCAGTTTCTTCGACCAGCGTACGGGTACTTATCATGCCAAGGTTACCGCCCTTTGTCCTATCCTGATAGAGGAAGGCGAACCTGCAAAGCCCTTGTTCTGGATGAAGTACGACGATATTGCTCCCTACCTGAGCCGCCTGCCTATCATGTCATCGAACCTTAACAATGTCACCAATATGACAGCCGACGACTATTTTACCATGAACCGCTATGATGGTAAGATCTATAAGACTGCCAACATGCAGGGTAAGGTGCTGGCTAACGAGCCCGATACCGTGAAGGTGAAGAAGGAACAGGAGAAGATTGAACGTCAGCTGGTGGAGTTCGAGGAGAATATCTGGCATCAGCGTGAGGTTGTCGATAGTCTGGCTGATAGTGTAGCAGTAGAGCAACCTAAGACAAAAGCAAAGCGTCGTTCTGCACCTACGGGTAAGGAAAAGGCTGTCAGTCAGGGTTCTACCAATCGTCGCTCGTCGGCTGCTACCAAGGAGAAGAAAGAGAAAGGCAGTCGTGCCAACTCTGCTCCTGCTGTCAGCGCACGCAGACAAAGGAGGTAAAGTAAGAACCTTCTTCCCAAGTCCTTCCCCGTAATGGGGAGGGAGAAAGGAATGCTTTTATGGAGAACATGAAAAGGCTATTCGTGATATTATTGATTGGAATGTTGAAGTTTAACGGCTTCAATGTTCCTTTCTCTGTTCTTAATCAAAGTTCCTCCCCATTATGGGGGAGGATAGGAGGGGGCTTTTCAATGTTGCAAGCCCAGACTCCCATTCCTCTGCCTGTCGTCAAGGAAGCTATCAAAAAGAATAAGGATAAGCCCTGGCAATGGGGAGTTGAGGCAGGTTTGGACTTGAGCCATTTCTCTGCTTCACGCGAACTCATTTCACGCGAAAACCGTACGGGATGGTTCGTCGGACTGAAGATAAAGACTCGCATCCCCTTGCCCAATCTTGGACTCGATGCAGCTGTCCTTTATAACCAAAACGAACTGGGTTTCCAGCAGGAGGAAGAGTATCGGGAGAAGAAGATGCACATGTTCGTTGTCCCCTTTAACCTACGTTACAATTGGAAGATAGATTCCAATTTTATTCTATATTTGGCCACAGGCCCTCAGTGGAATTGGTTGGTCGACCGTGAGCGAATTGGTGAAATAGGCAAGTTCGAACACTCCTTTTTCGATTGGAACATCGGTGCGGGTCTCGATTTGTTGCGTCATGTCCAGTTCAGCTTTAACTACAACATTCCTTTGGGTCGCATGGGTCAGATAAACGAGGTTAATTTGGAGGGTCAGACATGGAACGTCCGCTTCGCCTATTTCTTTTAGCCGATGTAATACTGCCACTTCCTTTGGCTGATACCTACACCTATCGTTTGCCTGAGACAATGCGAGGCAAAGTGGAGGCGGGTAGCAGACTTATCGTTCCTTTTGGTTCCAAGAAAATCTATTCCGCGATAGTCCTTCGTGTTTATGAAGGACCTTATGACGACGAGAAACAACTGAAGGATGCTATCGATTTGCTCGATGATGCACCTGTCCTTCTTCCCTCGCAACTTTGGCTTTGGCAATGGATTGCTGATTATTACCTTTGTACTTTAGGGGAAGTATATAAAGCAGCCTTACCTAGTGGACTGAAGTTGGAAAGCGAGAGTGTGGTTGTCTATAATCCCGACTACGACGATGACAATCCGCTAACTAAGTCTGAGCAACACGTCCTCGACCTGATGGAACGTCTGCGTAAACAGAAAGTCCTTGATTTGCAGAAGGTCGTTGAAGTTAAGAACGTACTTCCTGTTGTCAAGAACCTGCTGGAGAAAGGTGCTCTTACCATGCACGAGGAGTTGCGGCAGAACTATCGACCACGCACCGTCAACTGCGTTCGTCTCACGGAAGGCTATTTCAGTCAAAATCGTCTCAACGACCTCTTTGATCAATTGAAACGTGCTCAGCGTCAGGCCGATCTGCTGGTTCGTTATCTCGACCTCTCGAAGGCTGCTGCTGCACTAACACTCGACAATCGTTCCCTGCTTGTTGAGATAGAGAAACAGACCCTTATGGAAGGACAGTCAGAAGCTGCCTTCCGTGCTCTCAAAGAGCGTGGTGTGCTGGAGGTGTATGAGAAGGAAGTTTCTCGAATTGGGCAAAAGGACAATTGGGCAAAAGGACAATTGTCTAGGGACAATGGAGCGTTAAGCGAAGCTCAAAAGCGCGCTTTTGATGAGATAAAGGCCTCCTTCCTTAAGCACGATACCTGTCTGCTTCACGGTGTCACTTCCAGTGGCAAGACAGAAATCTACATTCGTCTCATTCAGGAACAGATAGCCCAAGGCCGTCAGGTTCTATACATGTTGCCCGAGATCGTGCTTACAGCCCAACTTGTCGAGCGCCTGCGTCGTGTCTTTGGTTCTCGTTTAGGCGTATATCACTCGAAATACCCCGATGCTGAACGTGTTGAGGTTTGGAAGCGACAACTCTCTTCCCAGCCCTACGACATCATAGTCGGCGTTCGTTCGTCAATTTTCCTTCCTTTCCAGAACTTGGGACTTGTCATCATCGATGAAGAGCACGAGACCTCCTTCAAACAGCAAGACCCGGCTCCACGCTATCATGCCCGCAATGTGGCTCTTGTAATGGCCCATCACATGGGTGCAAAGACCCTACTCGGAACTGCCACGCCAAGTCTTGAATCTTATTACAATGCCCAGTCGGGTAAGTATGGTCTTGTTACCCTTTCCGAACGTTTCGGTCAGGTTCAGTTGCCTCTTATTCGTGTTGTCGACATCCGCCAACAACGCCATCGCAAGGAGATGAAAGGTGCTTTCACCACGCCTCTCCTTCAAGCTATGCGTGATGCTTTGGACCACCGTCAGCAAATCATCCTTTTCCAGAACCGTCGCGGTTATGCTCCGCAGGTAGAGTGTCAGACGTGTGGCTGGACTCCTCGTTGCACCCATTGCGATGTTAGTCTCACCCAGCATCATGGCTCTCGACAGATGGTTTGCCACTATTGTGGCGCCACATATCCTATTCCCCAGCGCTGTCCCCAGTGTGAGGGTTACGAACTCTTGCCTATGGGATATGGTACGGAACGCATTGAGGAAGATTTACAGAAGTATTTCCCCCAAGCCCGCGTGGCTCGCATGGACCTTGATACCACTCGAAGTCGAACGGCCTACGAACGACTTCTTGCCGATTTCGAACGTGGGCAAATCGATATTCTGGTAGGAACGCAGATGGTGACCAAGGGACTCGATTTCGACCGCGTCAGCGTTGTGGGCATACTCAATGCCGACGCATTGCTCAATCAACCTGATTTCCGTAGTTACGAACGTGCATTCCAACTCATGTCGCAGGTGGCAGGTCGTGCTGGTCGTCGCCGTCAGCAAGGACTTGTCATCATGCAGACGCGTTCTCCCGAGTTGCCCCTCATCAGTCAGGTCGTGGCCAACGATTATCCTGCTTTCTACCTTTCGCAAGTCGAGGAACGCCAAGCCTTCCGCTATCCTCCTTTTTCGCGTCTCGTTTACGTCCATCTTCGTCATCGCGACCATCCCACGGTGGCTCGTCTTGCTGCGGATATGGCCACCCTCCTTCGCCAGCAGTTCGGCACTCGCGTCTTAGGTCCTGATACCCCTGCAGTCAGTCGGGTGGCCCAGCTGTGGCGACGCCAACTCATTCTGAAGATAGAGACTACTGCCAGCATGGCTGATGCTCGACGCCGTTTGCGTCAGATTCGTGCTCATCTGCTTTCTCAACCCCAATATCGTTCGGCTCAGCTTTTCTTCGATGTCGATCCGATGTAACGGACCCTTTCTAACTCTCCCTGGGAGAGAAAAGGCCCCTCTCTGACTCCCCCGAAGGGGAGAAATAAATTGCTAAATAATTAATATAGTACATAAATAGTAAATCGTAAATTATGAATTGCAAAAGTCGTATTTTGTTGGTCATATACTTCTTTGCGTCCCTGAACCTCTTTGCATGGGAACGCGAGACAATATGGCCTAAGGGAAAGATGCCCGATGCCCAGGGTCATCAGATTGCCGCAATGACCGATGAGGCAGGGTCAGAGAAATTCAAAGCCGACAAACACCGGGTGGCTTACCTCGAATGGTTCGATGCCCCAGCTCCAGAGGTGGCGACGGGAGGTTGCATGATACTTATCTCGGGCGGAAGTTATCAGGTTTGTTGCGACGTGGGTCTTATCAAGATGTGGCGCGAACGCTTCACGCAGTTGGGCTTTCAGTGCGTCAACTTTGTCTATCGCACCCCCCGACCCGTGGGACTTCCTATTTACCAGAGCGCTTGGGAAGATGGACAGCGAGCCGTGCGCATGGTGCGCAGTGAAGCCAAGAAACGAGGCTTCGATCCCGAAAAGATAGGTGTCATCAGCATGTCGGCAGGCTCTCATCTGGCCATGTTGCTGGCAACCAGTTCGCAAACACCAGCCTACGCACCCATCGACAAACTCGACGAGGTACCTTGCCACATCAATTGGGCAGTGGTCAACGCTCCCGCCTACGTCACCACGGATGGCGAGTTGGGCACGCCAGCCACTCGTCAGGGATATGGCATCGATGTGCGACTCTCCGATGTCTTTAAGTTCGATGCAAAGACGTGCCCTATCAGTCTCCATCATGGAGGTGTCGACCCATACACGCCTAATGGTTCTACACTCATCTATCGCGAGTTACGCAAACGCAATATTCCTGCCGAACTCCATCTCTATCCCAATAAGGGACATGGCGCCTTCGGGTTGGAACGCGCAGTGGAGTTCATGCGTCAGATGGGTTATATGGGGCCGTTGGAGCCCGAACAAGACCTCATGAAGCGCTTTGCTAGCGATGAGGCTTGCAAGGAGAAAATCACGGAAGACCTGTGGCCCGAAGGCAAGATGCCCGATGCGCAGGACCATCAGTGCAAGCCCTATCTCGAATGGTATTTCCCGAAGGAGTTGAAGACGAAAGCCATTCAGATCATCTATTCTGGTGGTGCTTACAACGGCAATGGTCCCGATGGCTTCGAGGTTGCACCTGCACGTCGCTATCTCAATGAGCGAGGCGTGACAGTAGTGACCATGAAGTATCGTACACCTCGCCCCAAAGGACTGGCCAAGCATACTACGGCTTGGCAGGACTTGCAACGAGCCATTCGTATCGTACGCAGTAAAGCGGAGAGTCTGGGACTCGATCCCAATCGGATAGGTATCATGGGCAGCTCGGCGGGTGGTCATCTCACTCTCATGGGTGTGACCTCATCCATGCATCAGTCCTATCTCCCCATCGATGCCATCGACCGCCAGCCTTGCAATGTGCAGTGGGGTATCGGTATCTACCCAGCCTATGCCCTCACAGATGGTGCTGATGGTGAGAACACGGGAGGCGGTAATGCCGACGAGGCAACCTTGGTTCCTGAGTTTAGTTTCGACCTCAATACAGCGCCCATGCTATTTATTCACGGCGATGCCGATGGCTATGCTGCCATGAATTCCGTAAAGACGTGGGAGCAGATGCGTAGTATGGGTATACAGAGCGAACTGCACACCCTTGCCACTCGCTACCATTGTTTCCAGCGCACTGCGGCTCCCGGCACTGGCAGCTACACTTGGCTCGACCGCATAGGCGAATTCCTGCAGCCCTTCATCAAATAAATATGTAAGAAAAATAAGGCCTATGTTCGAGGTGTATCGAACATAGGCTTAATGCATCTCGAGCCTAGGTTCAAAGCCCAACGAACCTAGGCTTAATTTTTACGTGCCTATGTCTTCCTGTCGGAGCATAATCAAATCACTCTACTTTGTTGTCTTCGTCTCCAGTGTGGGATATTGCACACGTGTGTGGTAGATGGTCATGAGTTTCTCGGTGAGCACCTGCTTGGTGGTGGCAATGTCCTGGAAGGTGATGGGGCAGTGGTTGAAGTAACCCTCCTGCACTTGGCTGTCGATAATACGTTGAACAAGGGTGGAGATGTTCTCTTCGGTGTACTCCGAAAGACTGCGACTGGCGGCTTCCACAGAGTCGCACATCATAAGAATGGCTTGTTCGATGGTTGATGGGTTGGGGCCAGGATAGGTAAAGAAGTTCTCGTCGACTTGCAGGAGTGGATTTTCTTGCTTGTATTTGATGTAGAAGTATTTGGCCTTGCTCTGCCCGTGGTGGGTGGCGATGAACTGGCGGATGACTTCTGGCAACTTGTATTTCTCGGCCAGTTCGAGTCCCTTGCGCACGTGGCTGATGATGATTTGTGCGCTCTTGGTGTAGGAGAGATTATCGTGGGGGTTGACTCCACTCTGGTTCTCCGTAAAGAAGACGGGTGCGTCCAGTTTTCCGATGTCGTGATAGAGGGCTCCCGTACGCACAAGCTGGCTCTTGGCTCCAAGGGTAACGGCAACTTCGGCGGCGAGGTTGGCCACCTGCATCGAGTGTTGGAATGTGCCCGGTGCTTCCTCCGAGAGGCGGCGCAGGACTTCGTTGTTGGTGTTGGATAGTTCAACGAGGGTGACGCTTGAAGTGAAGCGGAACAGACGTTCGAAGGGGAACAGCAACAAGTAGGAGATGAGCAGCAGGAAGCCGTTCATGATGATGTAGATGTAGGTATCCACATCGTATTTCTCCTGTCCCGTGAAGACGCTCATGCGCACTAGTTCGAAGCAGAGGTGACAGCAGAGCGAGGCGAGGGTAACAAGCATCACGGCGGTAAAGAGTTCGCTGCGTTGCGAGAGCGACCTTAGGCTGTAGATTGCCACAAGTCCTGCCACCAGTTGTACGACAATGAACTCGAAGGGCGAGGCTATAGCTATGGCGGAAAGCAGGATGCTGACAACGTGGGTGATGAAAGCCGAACGCGAGTCGAGGAAGACTCGGATGAAGATGGGCAAGATACAGTAAGGTATGATGTAGACGGAGAGCAAACTGTGCTTGACGACGGCATACGTGATGAGGGGAAAGACGAGGGTGAGCAGGGTGATGAGAAGCACGGTGCGCGTGCGTTGCAGGTAGTCGCTTCGGAACTGGTTGTAGAAGACCAGTAGGCAACAGAGCAGGATGGTGACGTAGATGATTTGTCCGCCCACTTGACTGAAGCGCTCCGTTGCCGAACGCTTGCGTCCTTCCTGATAATGCTGCCAAGAACGGAGGATGTTATAGCTCTGGTCGTCGACGATGTCGCCTTGGTCTATCACCTTCTGTCCCGCTATGACTTGCCCGGAATAGCGCACGAGTTGCTTCTGGAGGTTTTCAAGTTGCGACTGCGAACGTTCTTTGTCGTAACTGAGATTGGGTTCGAGATAGTGGCTGAGGTTGCATCGTTGCAAGAGACCGCGTTGGAAACGGGTAGAGTCGGCTTCGTGCATGAGGTATTCGTAGGCCGACTTAGGCGTGAACAACTCGTTGATGGCAAGGGTGGTACCCATGTTCTGAATGGAGACAACGATGCCTTGAGTTTTCTCGGCCACGAGCCGTTCGTAATCGGTGGTTTGCAGAATGCCTCGGTTGTATATCTCCTGCAGTTTTCCCGTGATATGGTTACGATAGTGGGCAGGGATGCTGTTGCGCAACTCATTGTCGAAGGTCTGCTGGAACTTCTGTATCTGTTGGTCGGAAAGCTCGGCATCCATCTCGAAGATAGGGCGATAGAGGGCTTGCAGACTATCTTCCTCGTGTTTCAGAATCTCTTCAGATTTTAGGATGGGGAAGTTCTCGCGAGCAATAAAGGTTCCATAGTTCCAAGGTCGTCCCTTCTTGATGTCGAGTTTGATCTGTGTGCCGCGAGGCATGAAGAAGACGAGGATGGTAATTCCCAAAAGAATGACCAACAAGCGGTTGAAAAACCCGCGGTGCGTAATCTTATTGTAATGATTGAAACGGCTCATCGTGGTATAGTTTTGCACAAAAGTACGAATTAATTCACAATTCACAATTCTTAATTCATAATTATTTAGTATTTTTGCGCATTAAACACGCAAAAGCAGACAATGGAAGACAGAAAAGTTAGGGTAAGATTTGCCCCAAGTCCCACGGGGCCATTACATATTGGTGGCGTTCGAACAGCGCTTTATAATTATCTTTTTGCCCGTCAGCACGGTGGTGATCTTATCTTCAGGATTGAGGATACGGATTCCACACGCTTCGTGCCTGGAGCTGAGGAGTATATCATTGAGGCTTTTCACTGGCTGGGCATCAAGTTCGACGAGGGTGTGAGCTTCGGAGGAGAGCATGGTCCCTACAGGCAGAGTGAACGCAGGGATATATATAAGAAGTATGTTCAGCAACTGCTCGACGCAGGCAAGGCTTACATTGCCTTTGACACGCCTGAGGAACTGGATGCTAAGCGCAAGGAGGTGGAGAACTTCCAGTATGATGCTTCTACGCGAAATATGATGCGTAATTCGCTGACTCTCCCAAGTGAGGAGGTGGAACGCTTGATAAGCGAAGGCAACCAATATGTGGTTCGATTCAAGATAGAACCAGGCGAGGACGTTCACGTCGATGACCTCATTCGTGGCGATGTGGTTATTAACAGCAGCATTCTTGACGACAAGGTCCTGTTTAAGAGTGCCGACCAGTTACCGACTTATCATTTGGCCAACATTGTTGATGACCACTTGATGGAGGTGACCCATGTCATTCGCGGTGAAGAATGGTTGCCCAGTGCTCCTCTTCACGTTTTGCTTTATCGCGCTTTCGGTTGGGAGGACACGATGCCTCGTTTTGCTCATCTGCCTTTGTTGCTCAAGCCAGTAGGAAACGGTAAGCTTAGCAAGCGCGATGGCGATAAGTTGGGCTTCCCTGTGTTCCCACTCGAATGGCACGACCCCAAGACAGGTGAGGTAAGCAGCGGTTATCGTGAACGTGGCTATTTGCCGCAGGCCGTTTGCAACTTCCTGGCTCTGTTGGGATGGAACCCTGGCAACGACCAAGAGCTGATGACTATGGACGAGATGATTCGTCTGTTCGACCTTTCAAAGTGCTCTAAGAACGGGGCCAAGTTCGACTATGTCAAAGCGGCTTGGTTCAACCATCAGTATCTCCTGCAACTTCCCGATGAGGCTTGGACGCCCGAGTTCGACAAAATCCTTCGTACAGAAGGCATCGTCTCGACACCTGAGAAGGAAGCCGAGGTAGTGAGGATGATGAAGCTGAAGGTCATTGAATATGTCGATGGTGAAGGCAATAAGAAGAAGCGCAACGTGAGCTTTGTGAGTGACTTGTGGCCTTTGTGCAAGTTCTTCTTCGTTGCTCCTTCGGCGTTTGACAAAGAGGATAAGTTCATCCGTAAGAATTGGAGAGAAGCTACTGCCGACGAGATGCGTAAGTTCATCGAAGTGCTGAAGACCATCGACGACTTCTCGGTGGAAGGGCAGAAGGCAGTCATCGACCCTTGGACCGAAGAGAGTGGCATACGCCCCTGGAATGCTTGGCGCATCTGCTTGGTGGGTGCTGGACAAGGTCCGGACATGTATGAATTGGCAGCATTCCTTGGCAAGGAGGAGACGCTGAGCCGTATGCAATATGCCATAGAAACCTTGGGCTGATGCTTTACACGATTGCGATTTATCTCTACCAGTTAATGGTAATGTTGGTATCGCCTTTTCATGAAAAGGCTCGTACCCTGCTTCGTGGTCAGCGGAATACTTTCAAGATACTGAAGGAAAATGTTGACAAGACAGCCCGCTATGTCTGGTTCCATGCTGCTTCGCTGGGTGAGTTCGAACAAGGACGCCCATTGATGGAACGCTTCCGTCGCGAGCATCCCGAATACAAGATATTGCTCACATTCTTCTCGCCTTCAGGCTATGAGGTGAGGAAGAATTATCAAGGTGCCGACATCATTTGCTACTTGCCTTTCGACACGCCCAGTAACGTCTATCGCTTCCTGCATCTGATTCGTCCTGAAATGGCTTTCTTCATTAAGTACGAGTTCTGGATGGATTACATGTGGGCTTGCCATCACTACGGCATTCCCTTCTATAGCATCAGCAGCATTTTCCGTCCCAACAAGATATTCTTCCGTTGGTATGGCCGTCCCTATGCTCGTGTACTCAAGTATGTAACCTATTTCTTTGTGCAAGACGAGCAAAGCCGACAGTTGTTGGCAAGTCGAGGCTATGTCGACAATGTGACTATTGTGGGCGACACTCGTTTCGACCGTGTCATAGATATTGCTCACCAGGCAAAAGAACTGCCTTTGGTTGAGCGATTCTGTAGTGATGCTCCTTATGTCTTTGTGGCAGGAAGCAGTTGGCCTCCTGATGAAGAACTCATCATACCTTATTTTAACAGTCATCCCAACATGAAGCTCATACTGGCTCCACACGTCATCGATGAGCACCATTTGCAGCAAATCGAGCAACGTCTGCGTCGTCCTTCGATGCGATACACCCAAGCCACAGCAGAAAGTATTGCTCAAGCTGATTGCCTGATTGTTGATTGCTTCGGTCTTCTTTCCAGCATCTATCGCTATGGACAATTGGCTTATGTCGGAGGTGGATTTGGCGAAGGCATTCACAACGTGCCTGAGGCCGCCATCTATGGTGTGCCTGTGCTGATAGGTCCAAACAATAAGGGCTTCCGTGAGGCTCAGGACTTGCTTCGTATGGGCGGATGTTTCGAAATAACTGGTCCTACACTCTTTAATGCAGTTGTCGACCGCCTTTTGTCCGACAACCAGTTGCGCAAGACTCGTGGTGCTGTTTGTCACGATTACATCACCAGTAATGCTGGTGCCTCCGATGTTATATTTAAGACATTGAAACTGTAAAAAGGGCTTCTCTCAAAGCGTGGTAGACAACATTACAACCTTATAACCTCATCGCTCGGCATCTGCGTAGCAGTGACGCTTGCGTAGCAAAGCGGAGCAAGTAATCGGACGGACAAAGTCCTACGCTTGCGTAGCAAAGCGGAGCAAGAACCTCAAAACCTTATAACCTCAAAACCTTATAACCTCAAAAACCTTCCTCCGATGAAACGCCTTCTTCTTCTCATTCTGCCCTTTGGGCGAACCTACTCACGTTCGGCCATGCACAAGCAAGTTTGGCATCGCTCTCTCTTACTCGTAGCTTTCTCATTCACTTGTTTCCTCACTCTCTCCATTTCTGCCAAGCCTCGTCAGATTCGTAATGTAGAACCTGTGAAGGTAAGTGTTGCCGTAGGTTCTGTTCCCGTCCTCCCTTGGCAAGTATGGGTAAACTACAGTGATGGGGTAGGAGAGTGGCGACAGACGCGTTGGACCAATTCCCTTCGCAAAACAGAGGAAGAGCAGGCCGACCCAACCCTTCATCCTGTTGGTTCGGAATACACTATTGAGGGTTTTGTTATTGGCGATAATACCACAGACTTGGGCTATCCCATTGAGGCTCGCGTGAAAGTGGTGGAGGCACTCGACGATGTGCCAGATGTTAAGCCCAAGGCAGAACCTTTACCATTAGCCGACGTACAGCTCACAGGTAAGAATCGCCTGACCCACAATCGCGACCTGCTCATTCGTGAAGTGCTTTCGTGGGATGCCGACCAACAGCTTTATAACTATCGTGACACTTATGGTCTGTCCACTCTCGGTTGGCCTCAGGCCGACGGATGGGATTCGCCCACCACAAAACTGAAGGGGCATGGATCTGGTCATTATATGTCAGCACTTGCCTTCGCCTTTGCTTCGGCTCAGGACGAAGAGACTCGTTCGCTTTTGCGTCAGCGCATTACGCACATGGTTGATGAGTTGCGTCGCATTCAGGAACGCACCTTCCTTTGGGTCGACACCCTCGGCCGTTATTGGGAAGCCCGCGATTTGGCTCCCGAGTCGGAATTGCGATATATGAAGGGCACTTGGGAGGCTTTCGACGAATACAAAAAGGATTGGGAGCATTATGGATATGGCTATCTTAACGCCATCCCTGCCCAGCATGCCGTACTCATAGAAATGTATCGTCCTTATAATAATGAGGAATGGGTGTGGGCTCCTTATTATAGCATCCATAAACAATTGGCTGGGCTCATCGACATAGCCCTTAACATTGACGATAAGGCTGTTGCTCAGAAGGCTTTGCTCATTGCTAAGGATATGGGCCTTTGGGTGTGGAATCGTTTGCACTATCGCACCTACGTTGATTCGGAAGGCTCTCGCGAGCAGCGCCGCCAGCGTCCTGGCAACCGCTATGAGATGTGGAACATGTACATCGCCGGTGAGGTGGGAGGAATGGCTGAGTCGCTCAGTCGCCTGTCCGAGATGGTAACCGACGCCGACGAGAAGGCTCGCCTCTTGGAAGCTGCAGGTTATTTCGATGCACCTGCTTTCTTCCAACCCCTAAGTCGCAATATCGATGATATTCGCACGCGACATGCCAACCAGCATATCCCGATGATTACGGGTGCCTTGCGTTCGTATCGCGGCAATGAGAATCCTTTCTACTATCGTCTGGCCATGAACTTCTGGAACCTTGTTCAGGGGCGTTATGCCTATGCGATGGGAGGTGTAGGCAATGGCGAGATGTTCCGTCAGCCTTACAGCCAAATGCTGAGCATGAACACTAATGTGATGACGGACTATCGGCGCAACATTCATCCCAATCCTGATATCAATGAGACCTGCTGTGCTTACAACCTTGCCAAGCTCACCAAGGACCTTAACACATACACGCCCGACGATGCCCGGCTGATGGATTACTACGAGCGCCTGCTCTACAACCAGATTATAGGTTCCGTCAATCCCGAACACTATGGCGTCACTTACCAGTATGCAGTAGGCCTTGATGCCCGCAAACCTTTTGGCAATGAAACGCCACAAAGCACGTGCTGTGGAGGCACGGGAGCTGAGAATCATACTCGCTATCAGGAAGCGGCCTATTTTGTTAATGACCAGACCCTTTGGGTAGCGCTTTATCTGCCTACTCAGGTCATGTGGCGTGCCCAGGGTGTCATGTTCCGTCAGGAATGTGAATGGCCTGCCCAGCAAAGTCGCATTGTCATTGAGCAGGGAGGTCGTTTTGCTATGCATCTGCGTGTGCCCTATTGGGCAACCAAGGACTTCGACATTCGTCTCAATGGTCGTTCCGTTGCCAAGCATTTCCGTCCTTGCAGTTACGTCGAGATTCCCCTTCGCCAGTGGAAGCAGGGCGATGTCGTGGAGATTGTAATGCCTTTCGGCAAGCATGTTAATTACGGTCCCGACAAGATGGACCTTGCCACCACCGCACAGGGACAGGTGCACTTCCAACCGCAATGGGTGGGCGCCCTCATGCTTGGTCCGTTGGTGATGGCTTCTGCCGATGTCCATAACTGGTCGCAAGCCGAGTTTAACTTGCAGACCGATCTTTCCGATGTTGCCATCGATGCTCCTGATTCTGACGACGGCACGGGTTCGCCTCTCTATGCCCTTAGCATTGGTGCCAGTCATTTCTTGCCCGACTACTTTCATACGGGTCGCGCCACTCATTACTTGCGTCTGAATCAAGGCGAGGTTAAGCGTAAGTTGAAGAACGCACAAGGCGAATGGGCCACACTCTTGCAGCAAGCTCGCGAGCGCGAAGCCGACCGTCAGGCATGGGCTCCTCACGGCTATCGTCGCATGCTTGAGGCTATGCAGAGTCAGGATACTGCTGCCCTGAAGACTGCTCTTGCCACCATGCGGCCAAGCAATCTGGCAGAACCTGAAGACCTATCTGAACTCCTGCCTCTATTAACGCAGGCAAAGAATGTTCGCGACAAGTCAACATCCTTGCGCGAGGCTATCGATTATGCCGATATGGTGGTGCAGTACGTCAACGATGGTTCTGGTACTCGCGACCTCATCACCAAAGCCCTACAACAGCTGCGCAAGGCGCAGGGCCTGCCCTGACGAGTAATCTCTCGCGATCTCGGCCGTTATGGTCTGGAGAAGCTCCGCCTGCTTGGCGTAAAATAATTAGGCGGAAACATTTGGATATTCAAGTGTTTTTTACTATCTTTGCACCATAGAACAAACCCAGAAAGGGAATAATATTGCAAAATATTGCACGGCGTGAGATTAATGTTTCACGTCGTGCAATATTCGTTTCACGTCGTGCGACAATCCTTTCACGCCGACGTTCAGTCTTTCCTCCTTAGGCGTTCGGCTCCATCCTCCTGCGAGCTGAGGCTTATCCACCTAAGGGCCGAGACTTATCCTCATAGGTGTTTCCACCAGAAGACCTATATCTTATCGTCAGAAGGCCTATATCTTATCGTCAGAAGGCCTAGGCCTTATCGACTAAGGCCTAAGTCTTATATCAGAAGCGCAATGGCGTTTTTCCCATAGGTTATACATGCAAGCACTAAAGGTTGAACTCAGCGGTTTTAGAGTCCTAATTCCGCAGATGGTGTAATAGTTAACGCTTTCGATCTCTGCAGCCTGGCTCGTCCAAGAACTTTACTGCTTTATTGAAATTAAGTAATGCTCACAGTTTAAACGTGGCCCTTAACATGATTGTGCGACCACAGAGGCCATAATCGTAGGTGTAGGTGTTGATGCCGTCGAAGACGGTGTAGGCGTAGTGGCGCTGGTTCAGGAGATTGGTGAGTTCCAGACGGAGGACGCACTGCTTCCACTTGTACTGAGCGGAGGCGTTGAAGAGGGACATGCGCTTGTATTGAGCCCCCTCCTGACCTCCCCCTATAGGGGAGGGAATCTGTCGGCGCACATGGTCGTAATCCACGGAAAGGTCGAGGGTGGCGATGGGGAATACATGGATGGCTCCGCTGTGGGTGAGCGAGGTCACTGTATTGCTTTCCTCGGAATGGCGGGAGCGTGACCAGCCGTAGCGGATGTCGTAGCGCAGTTCGAGCCACTGGATGGGCGTTACGGAGACATTGCCGTGGAGGTTGTAGTTGTTGGAACGAATCTTTATGACATCGCTATTCACCGCCTGCTCGCTGTTGCCTAAGCCATAAGAGGCATCGGCACCCAGTTTGGCATAGAGCGAAGGGAAGTTCTTCGTGGCGGCAACGGAGAAGTTGCTTGAGCGGCTGCGGGTGTCGCGTTGCAAAGCCGAGCTGCTGATGTCTATGCCGCTGATGGTCTGCGAATAGAGCGTGTTGCGCTTTCCCTCGCTATGGCTGGCAGCCAGGCTCAGCGTGAAATACTGCATGGGCAGCTGCCATTTCCACTCGCCCGACGAGTGCCACGTGTTCGACTCGCCGATGATGCCCGACGAGGTGCGCACCGTGCGGTAATCCACCTGCATGGGCTCCGTCAGCAGCGTCATCATGTCTCCAATCGAAGTGGTGTAACTCGTCGAGAACGACAGTTTGCTGTTGGCCGAGAAGGTGTAGTTGATGCCCATCGAGGGATTGAGTACAGGCTTGGTGTAGTTAAGCTTATTATAATACAGTCCCTTCAATGCGGCCCCCAGTCCGGCACTGAGGTAGAAGCGGCGGTTGCGTGAATGAATCTCGAAGCCGGGATTCATGGTTGGCTCGAATGCCCATCCGCGAATGTGATTCACAGACCCACCCCCAGCCCCTCCCGTGGAGGGAGGGGAGTAGATAGTTTCTAGGTCATCACATATTGCTGAAACGCTGACGGGCAGTCTCACCTTAAAAGCCTTGCCAATGGGAATCGTGAATGACGTATGGACATTCATCTTGAGTGTTGAAGATTGGGCTGTCTGTGCATACCCGTCCCCGTCTTTGTTGAAAATCAATCTCAACGTCGGTGTTCGTTTGAATGAAATGGGTGCACTGACATATCGGACAGTTCCCTTTGGTGTCCTATCCGACCAATAAAAACTGTTGTCTATCTCAAACGACGAAGAACGTCGGCGTTGCCTTATCTCTTTTCCGTTTGCCACCACATCTCCCTCATTCTGTTCAAACATACCTTTCAAAAAGAATACATCGCTGAGATACAGGCGGTCGGCATTTTTCAGGTAGTTCATCGTCAGCTTGGGCAGATGCACCTTCGAGAGCGGTGAGGTCTGTTCGCTCACGGTCACGTAGTTGCCATTCCCTGCCAGATACGTGTTGCTCTGACTGATGTCGTGCGTGGCGCGGTGGTAACTGTAGTCGGCATTCACTTTCACCGTCGTGACCGAATCCAGCTTATGGATGCCGTTCAGCGTCGCCATGCCGTTGCGCTGGTAGAGGTATTCGCCCTGCGGAGGTGCACCGCCGTCGAAGCCGCCGAACAGACTGGTGGCAGGTGTCGTCACGTCCGAGCCGCCGAAGTGATCTCTCATGTCGGCCTGGGCAAAGTCCTTGTAGTTGCCGCCCTTCACCGAGCAGATGGTCTGGAACCTGTCGGTAAACATCATGCCCGTCACGCCGAGCAAGCCCTGCCAGCGGTCATGGCCCTCCCCTTTGGGCGAGGTCGGGAAGGGACTTACCCCCGCCTCTTCTTGTCCGAATGGCTTGAATTTCGCCTTCTTCGCCAGTTTGATGTTCATCGATACCTCGTTGCTCGGCACGTCCTTCTCCACCCGTCGGCTGTGGTGGTTGCGCACAATCTCCACCTGCGTCACATAGTTTGCCGGGATGTTCCGCGTTGCCAGGTTGTACTTGCCGCCCAGCAGGTCCAAGCCCTCGATGTTGAACTGCGAGATGGGCGTGCCCATGTAACTGATGGCACCGCTCTTCGCCACATCCACACCCGGCAGCCGCTTAAGTCCGTCCTCCAGCGTCACGTCGCCTTTACCCAGAAACGATGCCAGGTTATGGCTCAGCGTGTCACCCCTCTGCCACAGCGGGGTGGCCTTCACCGTCACCTCCTTCAGGCTGATGCTCTTCGGAGTGAGAATCATGTCCACCTTCGTCGTCTGTTCCTTTAGCGACAACCTTTCCGACTCCTTTTCATAACTAATGTGGCTGAACTGCAACGTCGCCTCCCCGCTAGGCGAACTCTTCAGTTCTATCGCATATTCGCCCCTCGCATTCGTGGTGGTGAACGCCAGCGTCTTCGTGCCGTTCATCAGTTTAATAATCACGTCGCTCACGGGCTTAAGGCCCCCTCCGGCTCCCTCCGAAGAGGGGGAGAGTGCCGTCACCCGCCCCGTCACTCGCACTTGAGCCGACGCATGGACGGCCAGCCCTATATATAATATAATGTATAGGAGTCGTTGCATAGTTGTCTTATTCTAATTCCAACGGTTTATACACATGGCTCTTCTGCGGTGTCATCATGTGGGAATTCATACCGACATAGTACATGGTACCGTTTAGGTTTACCTCAACTACGTCGTCGGCACCCTTTGGGACATAGTAGGTGGGCTCCTTCGCATAGCGTGGATTGCCTAACGTCTTCTTCTTGAATGCCATCAGTTTCTTTCGGCTTAGTTTCTGGTACTCAGGATTGCCAATCATGTTGATGTCGCGCACCTCGTTCTTCGTTTCGTAAAGTGTGAAGCAGTGGATGCCCTCGCTGTCCTCGGCTTTGATAATCAAGCCCGGCAGTCCGCGCAGTTTCCACGGGCCAGCCGATGACGGGATTTCCTCACAGTACCACGCCGTCCATTGCTTGCCATAGAGCGAGCCTGTGGCCCGGCGGCATAACAATCCGCTGATGGTCAGCGTGTCCTCCGTCAGCGTCCAGTCAATCTTTGCCATCGGCTCGTGCGACTCGTAGCGATGGGGATAGATGGGTTCGACGGCAATGACTTCCGACCTCTCCACATCGGTCAGCACATTTTGGTGGTGCATGATAAACGCATTCTCCATCTCCTGGCTTGCTCGGCCGTCCCTGTTGTAGGAAAGTACGGTGGTGCAATAGGTGGCCCGTGTGCCCACCAGCAGAGCCAGCCGCAGCGAGTCCGTGACGTTCTGCCCCTCGTCGTCCTGTGTCTGGATGGAGTAATTGTAGAAGGCTACAAACTGGGTTGAGTCGATTTTCCCAGCCTGTGCTGCTATCGTCAGCGTGAGGGCCATCACTGTTACTAAAATCTTTTTCATTGTCTTATTCTAATTCTAACGGTTGATACACATGCGCCTTTGTCAGCAGTGGGTGACCGCCATTGGCAAGCAGGAGTTGCTGGCCGTTGCGGTTGAGGACGCTCATATCCGTGATGCTGCCCTGAAGGTCTGGTACATAGTACATGGGATTCTTGGAATATTCGCGGTTGCCATAAATCTCGTTCTTGTGCTTCAACAGTTTGGCGTATCTCATTCTGTGCACTTCGGGGTTTTGCTCAGGCGCAGTGATGGGTGATGCCTCCATCCGTAACCCCGCAAGGCTGAACGTGTGAGCCTCATTCTCTGCCTTTACAATCATCCCAGGCAGACCACGCAACCGCCACGGCCCTGCCGACGATGGAATCTCATCGGTGTACCACACGTGCCACTCCACACCCCGAAACCTTGCCGTGGCCTGCTGGCAGAGATAGCCACTTACGGTCAGCGTATCATTAGTGAGCGTCCATGCGATGTCGGGTGTCTCTTCGTAGCCCTCATACTCATGCGGGAAAATGAATTCGCACACGGTGGTCTTGCCGCTGGGCCGACCTATCCACACCGTTGGCATGTGCATCAGAGCTTCCTGATAGTCAGCCATCACATCTGCCTTCTCCGACTCGTCCCCGGACCGATAGGCAGAACGTGGCATCGACTTCGTAACCGTCCGTCCCACTTGCACCACGACCTGCATCTTGTCCGTGACATTCTGTCCTTCGTCATCTTGTGTTCTGCACTCGTAATCATACACAGCCACAAACTGCGTCGAATCAATCACTTCTTGTGCCGACGCCGACGCTGCCAGCACTGCATATAGTGTAATATATAGGAGTCGTTTCATATCGCTTATTTCAGTTCCAACGGTTGATATTTATGAGGATTGGAAATGAGGACTACCCCAGCGACGCTGCGTACGTTATCGCCAGACGAGTTAAAACTATTCTCCACATAGCCGAAGGCCGTCATGGGGTCGGGGGCATAGTAGGTGGGATCTTTCAAGTAGCGAGAGTTGCCCAGCACTTTCTTCTTATAGGCAAGGAATTTAGAGGCTTTCATCTTCTGATAATCTACTCGCTGGGCTGCGAACTTGCCGTGCCCGTCAGGAGCAATCCAATTGACGTATTGGGTGAATATTATTGGAGTATCCTCCTGATGGAAGCCGTAAAGCGTAAAGGTATGTATGCCCTTGGCATCGGTGGCCTTCGTGATGAGACCAGGCAAGCCTCCCAACTTCCACGGCCCGATGCTGGCTGGCACGTCCTCCGTATAGTACACGTTCCACGTCAAGCCGTGATACTTCGTCGTGGCCGACTGACTGGCATAGCCGCAGATGCTGTCCTGCGCATCCGTCAGCGTCCATTTCTGCTTTTCCAATGGCTCGTCTGCCATGTAGCGATACGGATAGAGCATCTCTTGCGTTGTGATTCTTCCTTCTGGGTAGTTCGTGAAGATGGTACCCATGTGCATCTGGGCTGCCAGATAGCCGTCAGCGATGCGTGAACCACCCTTCTTCTGTCTGACATACTCTTCGTAAGGGAAGCTCTTTGTGATGCCGCCCGATGACTGTACTGCAATGTACATTGAGTCAGTTACCGGCTGTCCGTCGGCATCAGTGGTTTTACACTCATAGCGATAAATCGCCGTAAACTGTGACACGCCAATCGTGTCTCTCTGTGCCTGTGCTGCTATCGTCAGCGTGAGGGCCATCATGGTTACAAGAATCTTTTGCATGAATGTTTGGTATTTGGGGGTTATTGTCAGGGTATAGCAAGGGCTGTCCGCCATTCAGGTGGATTGCGAAATAGGTTTAATATGTGGGCGTTATCTTATTTTAGGTCGTAATTGACCGTTCTTGTCATCTGCACACGGACTGGCTTCCCGTTTTGACGGCCTGGCTCGAAGGGCGGCATTCCACGAAAGAGTTCTTCTGCCGCCTCCCGCAGGGCCCGATGCCCCTCGTCTTCTTCCTCCTGCGTCGGGTGTTTATCTAAATCGCCGTAGGCATAGACCCTTGCATCGGCTTCTCCCGGAGGTGCGTCGATGGCGTGCACGTGGGTGATGCGCCCGTCTGCCTCTACGATGAATTGCACCTGGACGCTTCCTACTACTCCGTTCTCGACAGCAACCTTCGGATAGCGGATGTGGTGGGCCATGTACTGGTTGAAGGCCGCGTCGCCACCGGGGTACTGAGGCATTTGCTCGACGGTGGTGAGCGGCTCGGAGACTGTCTCTACATACACCTTTTTTTGACTGTGAATGACATCGACGTGGGCGATGGTGCTGGAATCAAGAGCCTTAAGTTCTTCCAGCGTGGCAAGTTTTCCGTTGAGATAGGTCGTATATACCTCGCCCTTGGCCGACACCCACAGGCAAGCAGCGAGGGCTGGGAGGAGATAGAGCAGTTTGAGTCGCGACCACCGTGACGAACGACCGCAGTGCATCATGGCAAAACGTTTCTTCAGTGCCCCTCGGCGCAGGGTGTTCGTGATGGGCAGCATCTGCGTCTGTACGGCTTTGCGCACCAGCAGGTGCTCATATTCTTCCAGTGTCACGCCTCCCTGCAATACCGCCTCGTCGGCCTGAAACTCATGCACGTCCACCAGGTCTTGACGCAACATCCAGGCGAAGGGCAGACACCATAGCAGACGGCAGCTGAGGTCGCAGAGAATCACGTCCCACGAATGTCTCATCCTCACGTGAGCCAGTTCGTGCCGAAGTACAGTCTCAGCGTTCTGCTTCAGATCCATTGGACCGATAATAATCCAGTGCATCCAGCTGCTGGGCTGTTTGATTCTCATGTCCAGCATAAGATGAACATCTTTCGGAACTATCGGATGAGTTATGCGCTGACTACGACGAATGACACGCATCAGAGCCAGCAAACGGAACAAGTATACAGCGAGTGCGACGGCGATACCTATTATATATATGTACGCCAGATAGCGCACCCAAAGACCCGATGCGGCATTCTTTCCTTCTTGGGTGGCGAGCGTAGCATTATTGGCATCAGATGTTGGGCTCATCAGCGGCTCCTCAATTCTTGTAAGCATTACATCCATAGCTGTCGGTTCATAAGTATGCAGCGGCACAAGTGGCAGGAGCGGACTCACCACAAGGATTGCCAACAGCACGGCACGGTTAAGACGGTGAAACGTCTCGCGCCGGAGCAGAAGCCTGTAGAGCGAGTAGAGCAGCGTCAGCGTCACCGCCCAACGGATGGCGTAGATAATGAATGTAGCCATAGGTCAGCCCTCTTTGCTTTCGTCCTTACGTTTTAAGTCAGCTAGATATTGCAACAGGTCTGCCTCGGTGACCTTCTCCTCCTGCATCAGTGCCGACACTACACTCATGTAAGAGTCACTGAAGAAGCGATTGATTACACTCGACAATCGCCCTCGACCATATGCCTGTTTGTCCACGATAGGACGATAGACAAAGCCGCGACCTTTCGGTTCGTGTGCCAAGTAACCTTTCTTCTCAAGTGCCTGAAACACCTGCGCAATGGCATTTGCGCTGGGCTGCGGTTCGGGATAGAGCGATGAAACATCCTTCGGGGCGCACTGCCCGACCTGCCAAATCAGTTCCATCACTTCCTCTTCTTTGCTTGTAAGTTTCTCCATAATCCAACTACTATTAGCATTAAATGAACAATATTATCTATTGATTCCAGTGCAAAGTTAAGATGTTTTGAGCATGCAACCAAATTATTTCGCGTTTATTTAACAGAAAATATTGTTGAATGCTATATATTATATGAAGAAAGGGATACTTTTATATTTTTGTGATTTGAGTAGATTTATATGTTCGTATTCAATTTGTTTATCCACCCTTACCAAAACAGAAAGTATTTATGCATAATCATATTTTTTGTTATAACACAGCCTTGTTTTAGACAAAAACTGCTTAAGTTACGCGCGAAACGGTAAACAAATGCCTTACTTTCGATAAAAAAAAAGTATCTTTGCAGGTGGATAAGGTCTCTAAAGTCTTTAAAGTCCTTAAAGTCGTTAATTAAAAAAGAAAAGAATCATGGAAGAACACCTCATACCCCAAAGGGACAACTACCGCCGGCTGCTCTCGTACCAAAAGACGGAAGTCATCTACGAAATGACGTACTACTTCTGTCATCGCTTTCTGGAACGAGGCGACCGCACGGTCGACCAGATGGTGCAGGCTGCCCGTTCGGGCAAGCAGAACATCATAGAGGGGTGCATGGCTTCTTCCACGTCGGCCAAGACGGAACTGAAACTCATCAACGTCGCCAAGGCCAGCCTTCACGAACTGCGTGAGGATTACCTCGACTACCTGCGAACGCGCGGCCACCGGCAGTGGGAGGAAGGCAGTGTGGAATGGACTGCAATGCGAAGGCTGGGCGCCCAGTGCAACGATGCTGCCCACTACATGGAACTCTGCGAAACACGACCGCCCGAGACCATCGCAAATATGGCGCTGGTGCTGCTGGCACAGGCCGATTACCTGCTCCACCGGCAACTCCGACGCTTGGAACAGGACTTTCTAAAACAGGGCGGATTCTCGGAGCGCATGGACAGGCTGCGGCGCAACAACCGCGGGTATTGAAGGGTTTAAGGTCTCTAAAGTCCTTAAAGTCTTTAAGGTCCTTAAAGACCTTATCAAAATAATCGGGAGGTTTTGCCTCCCGATTTTGTAATTTGTTGACCTTCGGCCGAGACTGCTTCCGCTCGGTATGGCTGATGCAAACATCGCACTGTCCTCGCTTATTTGCAGTGTTGCATTGTTGCATTTGCAATAAGGAAAAATGAGTATGGCTCTTTTAATTACGTGTTTGGCCCTGTTTTTGTTTGTATTCCTCGCTGGTGGTGACTTGCTGGGTGTTGGCAGGGTCGCTGTCGGCCTCGCGGAACCAGTCGCTGTATTCGATGTAATGACGGGCGTAAGTCTTGTTGAGGGCTTGTGCCTGTTCGGGATCGACTTTTTTAATGAACTTGGCAGGTACGCCTCCCCAGAGTTCGCCATCGCCTATCTGTGTGCCGGAGAGAACGAGAGCGCCTGCGGCTACAATAGCTCCACGTCCCACTACGGCGTAGTCGAGCACCGTCGCACCCATACCCACGAGTGCCCCGTCCTTTACCTCACAACCATGTAGCGTGACAGAGTGCCCAATGGTGACGTCATCCCCCAGAATGCAGGGGGCTTTGCCGTTGAGAGTGTGGATGCATGAGTTGTCCTGAATGTTGGTGCGGTTACCTATTTTAATATAATGAACATCACCACGAACGACGGCGTTGAACCAAACGGTGCAGTCGTCGCCCATCTCCACGTCACCTACGATGACGGCGCCTTCCGAGAAATAGCAATGCCGACCAAAGCGCGGGCCAGGCATGCCGTTGAGTTTCTTTATTATGGCCATAATTTGATTAATTTACAAGTTGACAAGTTGACGAGTTGACAATTTATATTCTCCCTCTCCTTTGGAGAGGGCCGGGGAGAGGTCTTCATTTTTCAATGGGGCGTGTCGCCTCGCTTAACCACTCTCTGTCCTCGTCGTCGAGTAGGGGAGAGAGTTCTTCATAGACATGTTGGTGATAGTTGTTGAGCCATTCTATCTCATCTGCCGTCATGAGTTCTCTACGGATGGGCTCCGTGTCGATAGGGCAGAGGGTGAGTGGCTCGAACTGGAGGAACTCGCCAAACTCACCGTCGCAGTAATGGGTGATGAGTTGGGTGTTCTCCGTGCGACATCCGTGTTTCCCTGCCTTGTAGATGCCTGGTTCGTTGGTCAGTGTCATACCTGCAACCAGAGGAGCAGGCATGTAATTCATTCGAATCTGATGAGGGCCTTCGTGCACACTGAGGTAGGAGCCCACGCCATGACCTGTTCCGTGCAGGAAATTGAGTCCTTGTTGCCACATGGCATAGCGCGCAAGTACATCGAGTTGTGTGCCACTCGAACCTGCTGGGAACTTAGCCATAGCGAGACGGATGTGTCCTTTGAGAACAAGGGTGTAGTCGGTGCGCTCTTCTTCGGTAAGTGGCCCGAGGGCAATGGTGCGAGTGATGTCGGTTGTCCCATCCTGATATTGAGCACCGCTGTCGAGCAAGAGCAGACCGTGGGGCTCGAGGGGGATGTCGGTCTCCGGTGTAGCCTCGTAGTGCACGATGGCACCGTGTGCTCCATAGCCTGCAATAGTGTCGAAGGATATGTCGCGATAGAGTGGTTGCTCAGCTCGCAGACCTGTTAGTTTCTGGTCGATGGAGATTTCGGTTTGTCCACCAGCTTCTACGGCAGGCAACAGCCACCTGAGAAACTTCACGAGTGCCACCCCGTCCTTGCGCATGGCACTGCGATAACCCGCAATCTCCGCCTCGTTCTTTATGGCTTTCATGGGTGCAATGAGGCTGGCATGTTCAATGATGGGTGAGGTAACGGGAGCGCTGTTGGCAATGGCAATGCTGGCGGCGTTGGCATAGAAGTCGTCGGGGAATGAAGGACGATTATCCATGGTATCGGCAAGGCACAACATCCCAAAGATGACATTATTTGTCGTTTCGGGGTCAGTGAGAAAACGGAGACCTCGCAATGCGTGGCTTTCCCCCAACTTTTGGGATATGGCTTGGTAAGGCAGAGTCTGGACATGTATTTCGGACAGGTATTTTGCCACCTCTGGTGTTATCTTGTTCGGATTGGTAAACAGGATAGTCTCGTCGGGTAGCAGGGCAAGATAGGCCACAAAGACAGGTGTGCAATGCACGTCTGCCCCACGCAGATTGAGCGTCCATGCTATTTCATCTAACTGAGTAATAATGGTGGCATTGGCGCCTTCGGCATACACAGCTTCGCGGATGCGCTTGAGTTTGCTTTGTGCTGTCTCGCCGGCATACTCCAGCGGCTGAATCTCGATGGGGGAGTCTGGAAGTGCGGGACGGTCGGTCCACAATGCCGATGCTGGTTCTATATCGGTGCGAAGAGACATTCCAACTTTGACGGCTGCATCCTGCAAGCATTCGGCATAACTTTCCGTTACACACCATCCGTCGATGCCGATTGTCAATCCTTCCCCTTTTGCGTCTTCTTTCTGAATCCACTCAATCAACTCCTCGGCTGTTGCCACGTTTCTACGGCATCGAATGACCTCGAAGGGTGTACCTGCCAATTGCTCCTCTGCGGCCAGCCAATAACGGCTGTCAGTCCAAAGGGCAGCACGATTGAGCGTGACTACGGCTGTGCCTGCCGAACCGTTGAATCCACTAATCCATTCGCGTGTCTTCCAATGGTCGGGTATGTATTCGCCCGAGTGCGGGTCTGTGCTGGGAAATATGTAGGCAGAGAGACCATGCTCGTGCAGCCATTGGCGGAGATTCTCAATCTTATTCATAGTATTTTCTTTTTAGTCCTTCCAGACAATCTAGGATAATAGTTCTGCAATCTTTTCAAGCCATACTTTATCGGTCTCATCAAAAGTGTTGAATTCATCGCTATCGATATCGAGCACAGCTACAACCATGCCTTCACTATCGTGAACGGGGACAACAATCTCGCTTTTCGAAGCCGAGGAGCAGGCTATGTGACCAGGAAATAGATCGACATTAGGCACCACTTGCGTTGAGTCCTTGTCCCATGCCGTGCCACACACTCCACGCCCTCGGCGAATGCGGGTGCAAGCCAATGACCCTTGAAACGGACCAAGTACCAATTGTTGGTCGTTTGGTCGTTTGGTCGTTTGGTCGTTTGGTCGTTTGGGGGTGTCAACTACTCGGTAGAAACCAGTCCACCAGAAACGGAATGTCTCGTGAAGCATAGCAGCAACATTGGCCATGCGGGCAATCAAATCTGGTTCGTCCTCTATCACACTTTGTATTTGAGGAAACAATGTGGTATACTTCTCATCCTTGTTTCCTTGGGCAATGTTTAATTGTTCTGCCATATCGGGATATCAATTTCATACAAAGGTAAGAAATAATGCACAATTCACAATGCACAATTCACAATTATTTCGCAATTCGTAATACGTATTTCATATTTATTTTGTATATTTGTGGGCAAATCATTAAAAACTCAATAACTAACAAACAAAAACATTAAGAAATGGCTTTTTTAACTGACGAAAAACTTGTGATTGTTGGTGCCGGTGGTATGATCGGTTCTAACATGGTTCAGAGTGTGCTGATGTTGGGTTTGACTCCCAACATTTGTTTGTATGACATCTATGAGCCCGGTGTTCATGGCGTATATGATGAAATGTGCCATTGTGCAATTCCAGGTGCAAACCTCTCTTACACAGTCGATGCAAAAGAGGCTTTCACAGGTGCTAAGTACATCATTTCCAGCGGCGGTGCTCCTCGTAAGGAGGGTATGACTCGTGAGGACTTGCTGAAAGGTAATTGCCAGATTGCAGCCGACTTCGGTGAGAACATTAAGAAGTACTGCCCCGACGTAAAGCATGTGGTTGTTATCTTCAATCCCGCTGACGTTACGGCTCTGACCGCTCTTATCCACTCTGGCCTGAAACCCAATCAGTTGACTTCTTTGGCTGCTCTCGACAGCACACGTCTACAACAGCAGTTGGCACAGGAGTTTGGTGTTCAGCAGGACAAGGTGACAAATGCTTACACTTATGGCGGTCACGGTGAGCAGATGGCAGTGTTTGCCAGCAAGGCTCTCATCGACGGCAAGCCTCTGTGCGAACTGCCTCTGTCGGCAGAACGTTGGGCTGAGATTAAGCACATGACAACTCAGGGCGGTAGCAACATTATCAAGTTGCGTGGTCGCTCTTCCTTCCAAAGCCCTGCTTATCAGGCTGTGAAGATGATCGAAGGCGCTATGGGTGGTGAACCCTTCACTTGGCCTGCTGGTTGCTATGTGAACTGTGACAAGTGTGGCTTCAAGCATGTAATGATGGCTATGCCTTCTGTTATTGACAAGGATGGTGTTCACTTCACTGCTCCCGAGGGTACGGCTGAAGAAATGGCTGCACTTCAGGCTTCTTATGAACACTTGCAGAAGATGCGTGACGAAATCATCGACCTTGGCATCATTCCTGCTGTTGAGGAATGGGGTAAGGATAATCCCAATCTGGTATAAACGCAGACAATCGCTTGTTTGTTGTAGCGTTGCAGGACATTCTCCTGCAACGCTTTTTTTATGTTTGTTAGTATAAAGTGGGGAAAATGTTTTGATTTATCACGAAAACATCCTATCTTTGCATCAATTCGTCGTAAAAAGCTTGGGAAAGCTTAAAGACTTTCGTCCTTGTGCCGTTGTGAAACGAGTTGCGATAGATTAAGTATTAGTTTAACGTAAAAAGAGTACTAACTAACTTTATTTATGATAAGAAGATTTACACTGAGAAGTGTGTTCGTAATGCTGCTCGCTTTGTTCTTTGGGCAGCCGATGCATCTGTTCGCACAGAATGAGGAGAAGTTGTCGGCTGCTACTTACTTCTTCCTTAAGGATCGCGATGCAAAAGACATCAACAAACCAACAATCAAAGTGAAGGACATTACTCCAGATCTTGATCTATCAACACTGGATCTCAAGGGCAAGCGTATTGAACCCCTATATGCAAAGCCTGACACTATTGATGGTAAGGTTTACATGTCCTCGTTTGTCCGTTTAGAAAACGAGAATAGTACATCTGCTCTTGAGGCTAAGGGGGTGATTGTGCAAGGTGTGTTCAAGAACGGGCTCATTACAGCTCTCATCCCTGTTGACTCAATTGAGGCTGTAGCAACTATTGCTAATGTTAAGAAAGTGAGCGTGGGGCGGAGAATGAGTCTTCAAACCAAGATGGCTCGTACGGCAACCAACGCCGATGACGTGCTAACACAATCACCCGATGCCATTGCTGCGGGGATACAGAGCAAGTACGACGGTACGGGTGTAGTACTTGGTGTAATCGATACAGGTATCGATTTCCAGCATATTGCCTTCAAGGATAAGAATGGTAATAGTAGAATCAAACGCGCATATGTCTATAATGGAAGTAAGGATACGGAATATACTTCAATTACAAGTGGTTCCCCCACGACTGACGACGCGAGCGAAGATCACGGAACCCATACAAGTTCTACAGCGGGTGGTTCGAGTGTAAAGGTTAGCGGATCAACGGTAACCGTTATCGACGATCATGCTAATGCTACATATGGCGGAATGGCGCCTGGTGCCGATCTCTATTTGGCAGGTATTAATGGTCTGTCGGACACATACCTTGCAAAAGCATTTCAGAAGATATGTAATTATGCTGATGAACAAGGTAAACCAGTTGTTGTTAGCAATTCGTGGGGAGTTTCGGTTGGTCCACGAGATGGCACAGGCGACATGGCCGATGTTGTTAAAACTTACTTTGGTGATTCTCATCCCAACCACATTTGTCTATTTGCTGCCAGCAACAATGCAGGTAATGGAGGCATGTACTTCAATGGTACTTCATCGAGTTCCAAACCTGTCGGCTCTGTCATTAGGCCATATGTTTATAGTGGCTCCAATTTCTATCTTGGCGTCATAGGTGAGGCATGGACTCGCACTTCCTCGTCAGCTACGATGATGTGTAAAGTAATGACAATCAACAAAAGTACAGGTAGTGTTGTTAACACTGCCACCGTTACTCCTACAACAAATGGTGCGAGTGTAAGCCTTTCGGGTGTATCCGGTCTCTATGCTATCAAGGAAACGTCTTCAAGCGGCCGTACGGGATGCTATCTGTATGCTTATGGAAGCGGTAATGGTTACGTCTCAGTCAACAGTAATTATTATCTTGCCGTACAGTTCTATCCCGGCAGTGGTAGTTCTATGGTGGACGTGTGGTGCCCAAGTGCTTATAATTATTTTTCTAACACTCCAAGCACTAGTGGATATACGTGGACTGCCGGAACTGATGACTCATCTATTAGCGATGAGGCAACTATCTCCGATGTAATTGCAGTTGGCGCTTATGTGACAAGCAACAGTGTGACAGATTATAATGGAGTTTCACACAGCATGTCCTCTGAATTTCCAACCATAGGCGACATCGCTTATTTCTCGTCATATCAGGTAGCAGGACAGGGTGCAAGCCAGGTGCAACTTCCTTGGATAACCGCTCCTGGTGCGACAATAGTTTCTGCCGTAAACCATTACGATACCTCTGGCGATTATAGTTATATCAATGATAATTCGGCAGAATATGGTATGTACCGTGTCAACTCAGATACTACCAGCCCGTATGGAAGTATGGAAGGCACATCGATGGCGACGCCAGTTGCTGCCGGCATTGTAGCCCTTTGGATGCAGGCTGCCAAGGAAGTTGGCAAGAACATGACGGTTAACGATATCAAAGAGGTGATGAGGCAAACCGCCATCAAGGATTCGTATACCAGTGGAACAAATGCCTCGCACTTTGGGCAAGGCAAGATTGATGCTTTGGCTGGTATCAAGTATATTCTGGGTGCTAGCGCTTCTCCTACGATAAAGGTGGATAAGACGGAACTCGCATTTGAGGGCTATGCCACAAGAACCTATACGGAAACGATATCTGTTACAGGCATAAACCTGGAAGGTAATATCACAGTCTCGAAGAGTGGGAGCAATGTGTTTAGTGTTGACAAGACTCGAATCACTCAATCCAATGGTTCGGCTTCTGCTGAGATTACTGTTACCTATGCACCCACAACCGCTGGTACACAGACGGGAGCTATTACGCTTTCAAGCAATAATGCAGAGGATGTGACTATCTCTTTGGCAGGAACGGCAGAGGCCGCAACTCCTACCATCATTGCAGATAAGGAAAGCCTTGAGTTTACGGCATTGCTTGACAAGGAAGTTTCCCAGACAATTAACGTAGAAGGCCGTTTCCTGACAGGTAATGTGATGGTAACACTGACTGACCCCAATGGCGTGTTCTCTGTGGACAAGACCTCTTTTGAGGCCACGGAAGAAGGCGTTTCCGTCAGCATTGCATTCAACTCGGCAGAGGAGGGAACTTTTGCTGGTTCTCTGTTGTTGGCCAGTGCTGGTGCAGCAAGTGTTACCATCAACCTCAGTGCTACGGCTCGAGATGGTGGAACTGCAAGTGATCCATACCTAAATATTTCCAAGTATGCTACGATTGATGAGGCTGGATGGAATACGTCTTATGTCAATACCTTATATAAATATACGGAATATGAAGAGGATGAAATCGCTTGGCTGACTATGCCTGTATATGGTGCATATTCGTCGAAAGCCTATAGCCCAAAAGCGCAAGCCTGGATTAGTTATAGTGGAACAGGCTATTCAAGTATAACCTGGACAGCCAATGATATATTTGGGGGCAGCAATAATTATTTCACTTCTGCTGCATCTCGTTCTTTTGGTGCTACAAGTGGTACCACAGAGCAGAGTGTTTCCTTCTATGTGACAAATGTTACTGGCGCAAAACTTTATGGTAAGAACACTAAAAATGTAAACAGTTCATATCCTACGTCTTTGAAGGTTTATGAGTGTAAGATGAATGCAGGTGGAAGCCTTACAGTCGCTAGTGAGATCACCAAAAGTGCACAAAGTATAACCGCTAGTGCCAACGTAAACATTTCTGTGACCGACCTTGATGCTACGAAGATTTATAAAGTCGTTGCTGCAATTTGTCAGGGTTACCTATACGAGATTGGCTTCCAGACACCTATCGAGGTGGTTAAGACTCCCAGATTAAGTGCAACTCCCACAGAGATAGTATTCGACAACATTTATGCCACAACTGAGACGACGAAGACCTTTACTGTATGTGGCAAGTATCTGGAAGACGAGGTTAGCATAAGCGTTAGTGACGAAAATGAGGTGTTCAGCGTTGACAAGACTACTATAAGCATTGATGAGGCTACAAACGGGGCAGAGGTAACAGTAACCTTCCATCCTTCGGAGGCAGGTGAGTTCACGGGCAGTATAACGCTTAGTAGTGCTGGTGCAGAAGATGTTGTCATCCCACTTTCTGGTACTGCTGAACCTGCTACTCCCACCATTCTTGTTGACCATCAAGCTTTGACCTTCTCGGCAAATATCGATTCCGAACAAAGCCAGACATTTACTGTCACAGGACGATTTATTAATGCCGACGTGAATTTGACACTTACTGATGCCAATAGGGTGTTCAGTGTCAGTCCTGCTATGCTTTCTGCCGAAGCGATTGCTGCTGGAGCAGAGGTGACTATTACCTTCAATGCTTCGCAGGAGGGAACCTATACTGGTACGCTTACGCTTTCGAGTGAAGGTGCAGAACCTGTTACTATTCAATTATCGGCTTCTGCTAATGATGGTGGAACAGCCAGTGACCCATTCCTGAATATTGCCAAGTACGCGACGATAGACGAGGCTGGATGGAATACGGCTTTAGTCGATGCTTTATATAAGTACACTGAGTATGAAGAGGATGAAGTAGCTTGGTTGACCTTGCCTGTTTATGGTGCTTGGGTGGGTACTTACTACAACAATCATCCACAGAAGTGGATAGAAAGTAATGTGACTAACACAAACAACAAATATGCAGGTACCAGTTGGAATGGTAGTGGAGAACTTTTGGGTAGTTCAACCTACTTTACAAGTGCGGGTGCCCGTGCTATGGGTTATAATTCAAGGACTAATTCTACGAAAGAGACGTTCTCCTTCTATGTAAGCAATACGACGGCTGTGAAATTGTTAGGCTTGGGTCAAAGTAAGACCAACAGCACATATCCAGCAACGTTAAAGGTGTATGAATGTGAAGTTAGTGCTGATGGAACTCCTGTGGCTTCATCTACTGCCTTGCAAAGCTATAGTAACTCTGTCACATCTGGAACGTTTACACTTTCGGCAACGGATCTTGATGCAACGAAGGTTTATAAGATCGAGGCTGCAACATATCGTAGTTACTTGTGTGAAATCGCCTTCCAAACTTCGCTGAAGAAACCTGTGCAGTTAGGCGATGTCAACAATGACGGTGAGATTACGATAGCCGATGTGACCGCTCTGGTAAACATCGTTCTGGGTAAGGACACAGAGGGACTGTACAACCACATGGCGGCTGACGTGAACCAAGACGGTGAGATTACGATAGCCGACGTGACGGCTTTGGTAAACCGTTTGCTTGGAAAGTAAGGACTTCAGAGTGTAGCCTAAACGAGAGCCCTTCCCCAATGCGGGAGGGACTCTCGCTGCTTCTCAACTTCGTCTAAAAAAACAAGCCCTATGCCTTCTCAGGATTGAACCTATATTCATTGCGCCTCGAACCTATGTTCGTCATGCTTCGAACCTATATTCGTTTTGCATCGAACCTATATCTTCTTTAATAAAGCCTTAGACCTGTGCCTACGCGTATGCGTACGCGCGCTATTCCTATTATAATATGTAATTAACGAAAGTCGAGAAATAAAAAATAGAGGTAAAGTTTGCACAATCGGAAAAAAGGCAGTAACTTTGCACCCGCTAATAATGGCCACTACCATAAGACGATAGATTAATAACATATAATAACTAAAAAAGAAACAATGATTGTAGTACCTGTAAAAGAGGGCGAGAACATCGAGCGCGCCCTGAAGAAGTTCAAGAGAAAGTTTGAAAAGACTGGTGTAATGAAGGAACTCCGTTCCCGTCAGCAGTTCGACAAGCCCTCTGTACTGAAGCGTCTCGCTAAGGAGCGTGCTATCTACGTTCAGCAGCTGAACCGCGTAGAGGATTAAGCGTGTGGTCAATGCCTTCCTCGCGTACCTGAGAAGTGAGGTAAATCGCACACCGCAGACAGTCACCACATACCAGACATGTCTGGAAGAGTTGGAAAACTATCTGCACGAGCACGATGAAAACCTCACATGGACCAACCTCGACGAGGATGTGGTGCGCGACTGGATGGTAGACCTCATGGAGCGGGGCAATACCGCTCGCACCGTGTGTAAGAAACTCAGTGCACTGAAGTCCTTCTACCGTTACCTGCTTCGCTCTGGAGTAGTTACAAAAGACCCTACACGCCTGCTGCAAGGACCCAAAAAGGACAAGCCATTGCCTCAGTTCGTGAGGGAAGGCGAGATGGACCGCTTGCTGGATGGAGATCTTTTCTCCGAAGACTTGAAAGGACAAAGAGACCGTTTGGTTTTGCTTATCCTCTATTCGACAGGCATACGGCGTTCGGAACTATATGGGCTCAACTGGGCCGATGTGGACTTGACAGAGCGACAGTTCAAAGTGACTGGCAAACGACAGAAACAGCGCGTGGTGCCTTTCGGCGAAGAACTTAGAAGCGCTCTTTCCGAATACCGGAAGAGGCTGGAAACGGAGATGGGAGGTCGCCTGCAAACCAATGCCGTACTGGTGAACCTAAAGACAGGAGAGCGGATGAAATCGGGTCAGATATACCTGACGGTAAAACGATACCTGTCGATGGTAACCACACTGAAGAAATGTTCGCCTCACGTGCTGCGCCACTCCTTTGCGACAGCCATGCTGAACAATCGGGCAGACCTGCAGAGCGTAAAAGAATTGCTGGGACACGAAAGCTTGAGCACGACAGAGATATACACACATACGACCTTCGAGGAATTGAAACGAATGTATAACCAGGCTCATCCACGAGCCAAATAAAAGTTGAAAACTATGGAAATAAAGGTTCAGACCATCCACTTCGAGGCTGGAGAGAAGTTGCAAGACTACATCCAGAAGCGCGTGTCGAAACTCAACAGATTCTGTGACGAGATTAAAAAGGCAGAGGTGTCGCTGAAAGTGGTTAAGCCCGAAACGGCCATGAACAAGGAGGTTGCCCTTCGCCTTGCAGTACCTGGTAACGAGCTCTATGCTCAGAAGGTGGCTGATACGTTTGAAGAAGGTGTCGATCAGTGCTGCGATATGCTCACAAGACAGCTTGAAAAGTACAAGGATAAGAAAAATCGCTAAAAAAACGCCTAATCTTTTGGCGGTTTCGCAAATATTCCCTAATTTTGCAGCCGATTAGCGGCTTAATGGCCAAAATTCGGTGTGCAAATTGCCTCTTTAGCTCAGTTGGCCAGAGCACGTGATTTGTAATCTCGGGGTCGTTGGTTCGAATCCGACAAGAGGCTCAAAAGCGCCTTTGCTCTTTGAAAAATTAAAAGTTGGGTGGTTACCAGAGTGGCCAAATGGGGCAGACTGTAAATCTGCTGGCTTACGCCTTCGGTGGTTCGAATCCATCACCACCCACAACATAATGAACAACGCAGGAAACTGCGGATTTTGCGGAAGTAGCTCAGTCGATAGAGCACTAGCCTTCCAAGCTGGGGGTCGCGGGTTTGAGCCCCGTCTTCCGCTCCATTAACACAGCGACGCTGCTTTAGCTCAGTGGTAGAGCGCATCCTTGGTAAGGATGAGGTCCCGAGTTCAACTCTCGGAAGCAGCTCACAAGCAAGAGAGAAAAAGAGAATAGTAATAACCCATAAGTTGAACACATTTTTCACTTATAATATTATAAAGTACTGCTATGGCAAAAGAAAAATTCGAACGTACCAAACCCCATGTGAACATCGGTACGATTGGTCACGTTGACCACGGTAAGACTACTCTGACCGCAGCCATCACCACCGTGTTGGCAAAGCAGGGTCTGTCCGAGGTTAAGAGCTTCGACCAGATTGACAATGCTCCCGAAGAGAAGGAGCGTGGTATCACCATCAACACCGCTCACGTTGAGTACGAGACCGCTAAGCGTCACTATGCTCACGTTGACTGCCCGGGTCACGCCGACTATGTAAAGAACATGGTAACGGGTGCCGCTCAGATGGACGGTGCTATCATCGTAGTTGCTGCTACTGACGGTCCTATGCCTCAGACCCGTGAGCACATCCTGCTCGCTCGTCAGGTGAACGTTCCCCGTCTGGTTGTCTTCCTGAACAAGTGCGACATGGTTGACGACGAAGAAATGCTCGAACTCGTTGAGATGGAAATGCGTGAGCTGCTCGAACAGTACGACTTCGAGGACGATACTCCTATCATCCGTGGCTCTGCCCTGGGTGCCCTGAACGGTGTGCCCGAGTGGGAAGCTAAGGTTATGGAGCTGATGGACGCTGTGGACAACTGGATTCAGGAGCCCGTTCGCGACATTGATAAGCCCTTCTTGATGCCTGTTGAGGACGTCTTCTCTATCACTGGTCGTGGTACCGTTGCTACCGGTCGTATCGAGACTGGTGTCGTTAAGGTCGGTGACGAAGTCCAGATCCTTGGTCTTGGTGAGGACAAGAAGTCTGTTATCACTGGCGTGGAAATGTTCCGCAAACTGCTCGATCTGGGTGAGGCTGGCGACAACGTAGGTCTGCTGCTCCGTGGTATCGACAAGAACGAAGTTAAGCGTGGTATGGTTATCACCCACCCGGGTGCCATCACTCCTCACAAGGGTTTCAAGGCTTCTATCTATGTCCTGAAGAAGGAAGAAGGTGGTCGTCACACTCCGTTCGGTAACAAGTATCGTCCCCAGTTCTATCTCCGTACTATGGACTGCACCGGTGAAATTCACCTGCCCGATGGTATCGAGATGGTAATGCCCGGCGATAACGTAGAGATTACCGTTGAGCTCATCTACGCTGTGGCTCTGAACGTAGGTCTGCGCTTCGCTATCCGTGAGGGTGGCCGCACCGTAGGTTCAGGTCAGATTACCGAGGTGTTCGATTAATTTTTGGATAAATAATCCAAATTCGAGTTGAGAGCTTGGGGCTTGCCCCACTCTCAACTTTTCTACGGGAATAGCTCAGTTGGTAGAGCACTGGTCTCCAAAACCAGGTGTCGGGAGTTCGAGCCTCTCTTCCCGTGCTAAAATAATAAGATTATGATCAAAAAGATTTTTAATTACTTTAAAGTATCATACGAAGAACTCGTGCATAAGACCACCTGGCCAACGCGCTCAGAACTTATGAACAGTGCGGTGCTCGTACTTATAGCTTCCCTATGCATCGCATTGGTAGTTTACGTTATTGATCAGATATTCCAGCACGGCATGGAATTCATTTATGGTTTGTTACGCTAAAATAATCGTGTGAGAGATGGCTGAAACTGGAAAACAATGGTACGTTATGCGTGCCATCAGTGGAAAGGAAGGCAAGGTGAAGGAATACGTTGAAGCGATGCTCCACCAAGGTGGTGAGTTCGCCAAACACGTATCTCAGGTACTCATCCCCACCGAAAAAGTCGTATCAGTCCGTAATGGCAAACGCGTCGTAAAGGAAAAGAACCGCTTTGCTGGCTACGTATTTGTAGAAGCAGAGTTGGTTGGCGAGGTACAGCCTCGCTTGAGAGCTGTCCCCAATGTGCTCGGATTCTTGAGCGACACCAAGACCAACACAAAGCCAATGCCCTTGCGTCCCGCCGAGGTTGCCCAAATGCTGGGTACAGTCGACGAGTTGCTTGAAATCCCCGAGGATGTTATCATCCCATTCGAGATTGGCGAAAGCGTGAAGGTCATCGATGGTCCGTTCACTGGATTCGACGCTGCAATTGAGGAAATCAATAACGAAAAGAAGAAACTGAAAGTGTCTGTTAGGATCTTCGGACGTAAGACTCCGTTAGAGTTGGGCTTTATGCAGGTTGAAAAGCAATAGTCAGATGTTACCTGGCTTTGCTTTCAAAATAATAGATTAAAACAATAAGAAAATGGCTAAAGAAGTTGCTGGATTAATCAAATTACAGATTAAAGGAGGCGCTGCAAATCCATCACCCCCAGTAGGTCCCGCATTGGGTTCCAAGGGTATCAACATCATGGATTTCTGTAAGGCATTCAACGCCAGAACTCAGGACAAGGCCGGTAAGGTGCTGCCTGTTGTTATCACTTATTACACGGACAAGTCTTATGACTTCATCGTCAAGACTCCTCCCGTTGCAATACAGTTGATGGAGGCCGCAAAGATTAAGGGTGGTTCTGCTGAACCTAATCGTCGCAAGGTTGCCGAGATTACTTGGGATCAAGTGCGCACGATCGCCCAGGACAAAATGACCGACCTGAATTGCTTTACTGTAGAAGCTGCAATGACTTTGGTAGCCGGAACAGCAAGAAGTATGGGTATCACCGTCAAGGGTGAATTCCCTGGTAATAACTAAAAAAACTTCAATTAATCATGAGTAAACTGACAAAGAACCAAAAGTTGGTCGCTGATAAAATTGAAGCAGGGAAAGCATACACCTTGAAAGAGGCTTCACAACTGGTCAAGGATATCACCACGACCAAGTTTGACGCTTCGGTAGATATCGATGTACGTTTGGGCGTAGACCCTCGTAAGGCCAACCAAATGGTACGTGGCGTGGTTTCACTGCCTAACGGTACCGGTAAGGTTACACGAGTACTGTGCCTCTGTACACCTGATGCTGAAACTGCTGCTAAAGAAGCTGGCGCTGACTATGTAGGTCTCGATGAATATATCGAGAAAATCAAAGGTGGCTGGACCGACATCGACGTTATCATCACTATGCCCGCTATCATGGGTAAGATTGGTGCGCTGGGTCGTATTCTGGGTCCCCGTGGCTTGATGCCTAACCCCAAGAGTGGTACCGTGACAATGGATGTTGCAAAGGCTATCCGTGAGGTTAAGCAGGGTAAGATTGACTTCAAGGTCGATAAGACTGGTATTGTGCATGCTTCCATTGGTAAGGTGTCTTTCGATGCTCAAAAGATCATGGAGAATGCCAAGGAGTTCATCAGCACTATCATCAAGCTGAAGCCCGCCGCTGCAAAGGGAACTTACATCAAGAGTATTTATCTTTCGAGTACTATGAGCCGCGGTGTCAAGGTCGATCCTAAGGCTGTAGAAGAAATCGCTTAATTTTAGACAATCATGAGAAAGGAAGATAAAGTTGCAATTATTGCACAGCTGGGCGAGACCCTGCAGCAGTACCCCCATTTCTACCTTGTAGATGTTGAGGGTATGAACGCAGCGTCGACAAGCGCTCTTCGTCGTAAGTGCTTCCAGAACAATATCAAGATGGTTGTTGTAAAAAACACCCTCTTGCACAAGGCTATGGAAGCTTCGGAGATTGATTTCTCTGCTCTTTATGGCTCACTGAAAGGCACAACTGCCGTAATGTTCACAGAGGTAGCCAATGTACCTGCCAAGATGATTAAGGAACTGAAGGCTAAGAAGGCTGTTAAGCCCGAGCTGAAGGCTGCTTATGCTGAGGAAGGTTGCTATGTTGGTGCCGAGCAGCTCGATGCCCTGTGCTCCATCAAGAGCAAGAACGAGGTTATCGCAGAGATTGTTGCACTGCTGCAGTCTCCTGCCAAGAACGTCCTGTCGGCTTTGCAGAGTGGACAGAACACTATCCACGGAGTCCTCAAGACTCTGGGCGAGAAGGGCGAATAATCGTACGCATCGCCGCCTAAGATTAATAAAAGTAAGTACAAACAAAAACAAATTTTTAATAAAATGGCAGATTTGAAAGCTATTGCTGAAGAGTTGGTTAACTTGACAGTGAAAGAAGTTAATGAGTTGGCAACCATCCTGAAGGATGAGTATGGAATTGAGCCCGCCGCTGCAGCTGTTGCTGTTGCTGGTCCCGCTGCTGGTGCCGCTGCTGGCCCCGCTGCTGAGGAGAAGACTGATTTCGACGTAGTTCTGAAGTCAGCTGGCGCTAACAAGCTCCAGGTCGTTAAGGCTGTGAAAGAGGCTTGTGGCCTGAACCTGAAGGATGCTAAGGACCTCGTTGACGGTGCTCCCAGCACTCTGAAAGAGGCTATGCCCAAGGCTGACGCTGAGGCTCTGAAGAAGACCCTCGAGGAAGTTGGCGCAGAAATCGAGCTGAAGTAAAATTCCGTCCTGTTTAGGACTAATGGTAAAGGATCCTCTGGTAGGGGGTTCTTTACCTTTTTGTGTCTTGTAAATTACCCAAGTAGACAAAACATATAATAGATGGCTTCTAATTTAATTAACAACAGAGTAAATTTCGCTTCTGTAAAGAATCCGATGCCCTATCCGGATTTCTTGGAGGTCCAGCTGAAATCGTTCAATGATTTCCTGCAATTGGACACGCCACCAGAATTGAGAAAAAACGATGGCCTGTATAAGGTGTTCTCTGAGAACTTCCCTATTACGGACACGCGTAACAATTTCCAGTTGGAGTTTCTGGATTACTACATCGATCCTCCTCGCTATAGTATAGAGGAATGTCTGGAAAGAGGACTGACCTATGCAGTACCCCTTAAGGCCAAACTTAAGTTGTTCTGCACTGATCCTGAACATGAGGATTTTGATACCGTTATCCAGGATGTCTTCTTGGGTCCCATTCCATACATGACAGATAACGGCACCTTTATTATCAATGGTGCCGAGCGTGTTGTTGTATCTCAGTTGCACCGTTCTCCTGGCGTCTTCTTCGGTAGTAGCGTACATTCAAACGGTACGCAACTCTATTCTGCCCGTATCATTCCTTTCAAGGGCTCATGGATTGAGTTTGCGACCGATATAAACAATGTGATGTATGCTTACATCGACCGTAAGAAGAAACTACCTGTTACCACATTGTTGCGTGCAATTGGTTTTGAGAAGGACAAGGATATCCTTGAAATCTTCGTTCAAACCGAAGAAATTGCTGTAACGCGTGAAAACTTAGAAAAGTATAAGGGCCAGAAATTGGCAGCCCGTGTGTTGAAGAGTAGGGTAGAGGACTTCGTGGACGAGGATACAGGTGAAGTAATCTCTGTTGAGCGTAACGAAGTTATCTTGGAGCGTGAGTCCGAGTTGAATGACGAAAACATCGAACTGATTCTGGATAGTGGTGTTGAAACAGTGCTTGTCTTGAAGGATGATGCTAACACCAGTGGCTATTCTATCATCTTCAACACCCTGAACAAAGATACTTCAAACAGTGAGAAGGAGGCCATCCTGCACATCTATCGTCAGCTTCGTAATGCCGATCCTGCCGATGATGCAAGCGCACGTGAGGTTATTTACAACCTCTTCTTCTCAGAGAAGCGTTATGACTTGGGCGATGTTGGTCGTTATCGTATCAACCGCAAGCTTGGACTTGACACCGACCCCAGTGTTCGTGTGCTGACCAAGGAGGATATCATTGAGATAATAAAGTATCTCATTGAGTTGATTAACTCGAAGGCTGCAGTGGATGATATCGACCACCTGTCGAATCGTCATGTTCGTACTGTTGGAGAACAGTTGAGCAACCAGTTTGCTATTGGTTTGGCCCGTATGGCTCGCACTATTCGTGAGAAGATGAACGTTCGTGACAACGAAGTGTTCACTCCTACCGACTTGATCAATGCCAAGACGATTTCAAGCGTAATCAACAGTTTCTTCGGTACGAATGCATTGTCTCAGTTCATGGACCAGACCAACCCCTTGGCAGAAGTTACCCACAAGCGTCGTTTGTCGGCCTTAGGTCCTGGTGGTTTGTCTCGTGAGCGTGCAGGCTTTGAGGTTCGTGACGTGCA
The DNA here is from genome assembly GCA_902801325.1 of uncultured Bacteroidales bacterium. GTDB lineage: Bacteria > Bacteroidota > Bacteroidia > Bacteroidales > Bacteroidaceae > Physcousia. Next base: position 66,113 of record CADCHQ010000012.1, read on the forward strand.
TTACACTCACTATGGTCGTCTCTGTCCTATTGAGTCTCCTGAAGGTCCCAACATCGGTTTGATTAGTTCTCTTTGCGTATTTGCCAAGATCAATAACCTTGGTTTCATCGAGACACCTTATCGTGTAGTAAGTGATGGAAAGGTTGACTTGAGCAATGAAGGCATAAGATATATGACCGCTGAAGAAGAAGAGGGTCAAATTATTGGTCAGGGTAATGCACCCTTGAACGATGATGGAACCTTTATCCGTTCGCGTGTAAAGTGTCGTCGTGACGATGACTATCCCGTTGTTCCTCCTTCGGAGGTCAACCTGATGGACGTTGCTCCTCAGCAGATTGCATCCATTGCTGCTGCTTTGATTCCTTTCTTGGAGCACGACGATGCCCACCGTGCATTGATGGGATCGAACATGATGCGCCAGGCCGTACCTTTGCTTCGCACCGAGGCTCCTATTGTTGGTACTGGTATTGAGAAGCAGGTGTGTGAGGATAGCCGCACGATGATTACCGCAGAAGGCGAAGGTGTTGTCGACTACGTTGACGCTACTACCATCCGCATTCTTTACGATCGTACTGAGGACGAAGAATTTGTTAGCTTCGAGCCTGCACTGAAGGAGTATCGCATTCCTAAGTTCCGTCGCACAAACCAGAACATGACCATCGACCTTCGTCCCATTTGCAACAAGGGCGATCGTGTGAAGGCTGGCGATATCCTTACCGAAGGTTATTCTACGGCTAACGGAGAATTGGCTCTGGGTAAGAACTTGCTGGTGGCTTATATGCCTTGGAAGGGATATAACTACGAGGATGCCATTGTGCTCAATGAACGCATCGTTCGTGAGGATATCATGACGAGTGTTCACGTCGAGGAATTTGCTTTGGAGGTTCGTGAGACCAAACGTGGTTACGAAGAACTGACGAGTGATATTCCCAACGTCAGCGAAGAGGCTACGAAGGACCTTGATGAAAATGGTATCATCCGTATTGGTGCTCGCGTAACTCCTGGCGACATCATGATTGGTAAGATTACGCCCAAGGGCGAGAGTGACCCCAGTCCTGAAGAAAAGCTTCTTCGTGCCATCTTCGGCGACAAGGCCGGTGACGTGAAGGATGCTTCACTGAAGGCAAATCCCTCGCTTAATGGTGTTGTCATTGACAAGAAACTCTTCTCTCGTGCCATCAAGACACGTTCTTCGAAGATGCAGGACAAGCCTCGTTTGGCTGCTATCGATGAGGAATTCGCAAATAAGGTTGCCGACCTGAAAGCTATTCTTATTGACAAGTTGCTTGAACTCACCAAGGGTTTGGCCTCCCAGGGCGTGAAGGATTACATGGGTACTGAGGTCATTCCTCACGGAAAGCGTTTCACTGCTGCTGCCCTTGAAGCACTCGACTTCACAGCTATTCAGCTGTCAGGCTGGACGAAGAAAGAGTACACCAATCAGCTCATCTCTAAGCTTGTCATCAATTATCTGAAGAAGTTTAAGTTGTTGGATGCAGAGATGAAGCGCAAGAAGTTTGCTATCACCATTGGTGACGAACTTCCCGCAGGCATCATTCAGATGGCTAAGGTCTATATCGCTAAGAAACGTAAGATTGGCGTAGGTGACAAGATGGCCGGACGTCACGGTAACAAGGGTATTGTGTCGAAGGTAGTACGTCAGGAGGATATGCCTTTCTTGGCTGACGGAACACCTGTTGACATTGTACTTAACCCTCTGGGTGTGCCTTCTCGTATGAACATCGGTCAGATATTCGAAACCATCCTGGGTGCTGCCGGTAAGGAACTGGGTGTTAAGTTTGCTTCTCCCATCTTCGATGGTGCCACACTTGATGATTTGGATGAATGGACCGAAAAGGCTGGTCTGCCTCGCTATTGCTCTACGCAGTTGTACGATGGTGCAACAGGTGAGCCCTTCGACCAGTTAGCAACAGTTGGCGTCGCATACATGCTGAAGCTTGGCCACATGGTTGAGGACAAGATGCATGCTCGTTCTATTGGCCCGTACTCTCTCATTACTCAGCAGCCTCTTGGCGGTAAGGCCCAGTTCGGTGGCCAGCGTTTTGGTGAGATGGAGGTTTGGGCTATCGAGGCCTTCGGTGCTTCTCACGTACTGCAAGAGATTCTGACTATCAAGTCGGATGATGTTGTAGGTCGCAGCAAGGCATACGAGGCAATTGTTAAGGGTGAGCCTATGCCCACTCCTGGTATTCCTGAGTCGTTGAACGTGCTTCTGCACGAGCTTAAGGGCTTAGGTCTGAGCGTAACCCTTGATTAACGGATACTAATAAAGATTACAATTATGGCTTTTAAGAAAGAAAGTAAGATAAAGACTAATTTCACGAAGATTACCATCGGTCTGGCTTCTCCTGAAGAGATTCTGGAGAGCTCGTATGGTGAGGTTCTGAAGCCCGAGACCATCAACTATCGTACCTATAAGCCCGAGCGTGATGGCCTGTTCTGCGAGCGCATTTTTGGTCCTACCAAGGACTATGAGTGCCATTGCGGTAAGTATAAGCGTATCCGTTATAAGGGTATCGTCTGCGACCGTTGTGGTGTAGAGGTTACTGAGAAGAAAGTACGTCGTGAGCGTAGCGGACACATCGCTTTAGTAGTGCCTGTTGCCCACATCTGGTACTTCCGCTCACTGCCTAACAAGATTGGATATCTGCTTGGCTTGCCTACCAAGAAGTTGGACCAGATTATCTACTACGAACGCTATGTAGTCATCCAACTGGGTGCCATGGCAGGCGTGAAGATAGAATCTTTGGGTCGTCCTTTGGAAGAGAATGACTTGCTCTCCGAGGAAGAGTACACCGAGGTTATGGAGCACGTCTCAAAGGACAATGCATACCTTGAAGACAATGATCCCAGCAAGTTCATTGCCAAGATGGGTGCCGAGGCCGTTTATGACCTTCTTTGCCGTGTCGACCTTGATGCTCTGTCTTTCCAACTCCGTGATATGGCCAATCAGGAAGGTGCACAGCAACGCAAGAATGACGCCTTGAAGCGTTTGCAGGTAGTTGAGTCCTTCCGTGCCAGCCGTGAACGCAATCGTCCCGAGTGGATGATAATGAAGATACTTCCCGTCATTCCTCCCGAATTGCGTCCTTTGGTACCTCTGGATGGTGGTCGTTTCGCCACGAGTGACCTCAATGACCTCTATCGTCGTGTCATCATTCGTAACAATCGTCTGAAGCGTCTCATCGAGATTAAGGCCCCCGAAGTCATCCTTCGCAACGAGAAGCGTATGTTGCAAGAGGCTGTCGACAGTCTGTTTGACAACAGCCGCAAGAGTAGTGCTGTGAAGACGGAGAATAACCGTCCTTTGAAGTCCCTCTCGGATTCACTGAAGGGTAAACAAGGTCGTTTCCGTCAGAACCTTCTGGGTAAGCGTGTTGACTATAGTGCTCGTTCGGTTATCGTCGTAGGTCCTGAACTGAAGATGGGTGAGTGCGGTCTGCCCAAACTGATGGCAGCCGAGCTCTACAAGCCTTTCATTATCCGCAAGCTCATTGAGCGCGGTATCGTGAAGACGGTGAAGTCGGCCAAGAAGATTGTTGACCGCAAGGAACCCATCATTTGGGACATCTTGGAGCATGTTATGAAGGGACATCCCGTTCTCCTCAACCGTGCCCCGACACTTCACCGTTTGGGTATTCAGGCCTTCCAGCCTAAGATGATTGAAGGTAAGGCAATTCAGCTTCATCCTCTGGCATGTACAGCCTTCAACGCTGACTTCGATGGTGACCAGATGGCTGTTCATTTGCCCTTGAGCAATGAGGCTATCCTTGAGGCTCAGATATTGATGCTGCAAAGCCACAATATTCTTAATCCCGCAAATGGTGCTCCTATCACCGTGCCTTCTCAGGACATGGTGCTCGGTCTGTACTATATCACCAAGTTGCGTCCCGGTGCTAAGGGCCAGGGCCTGACTTTCTATGGTCCCGAAGAGGCTATCATTGCTTACAATGAAAAGAAGGTTGACATCCACGCCCCCATTAAGGTCGTTGTCGACGACAAGATGGAGGATGGCACCATCGGTAAGAAGATGGTGGAGACTTCAGTTGGTCGCATCATCGTCAACGAGGTCGTTCCCACAGAGGTAGGCTTCTTCAATGAGACCATCTCCAAGAAGAACCTTCGCGGCATCATTACCGATGTCATCAAGACCGTCGGTGTTGCTCGTGCATGTACCTTCCTTGATGGTATCAAGAACTTGGGTTACAAGATGGCCTACGAAGGCGGTCTGTCATTCAACCTTGGCGATATCATTATCCCCGAGGAGAAGAAGACCCTTATTCACCGTGGTAATGATGAAGTAGAGCGTATTGCTCAGGACTATGGAATGGGCTTTATCACAGATAAGGAACGCTACAACAAGGTCATCGACGCCTGGACTCACATCAACAACGACCTGTCTGAAATCCTGATGAAGGAAATGAAGGAGGCCGACCAAGGCTTCAATGCTGTGTACATGATGCTTGACTCTGGAGCTCGTGGTAGTAAGGGACAGATTAGCCAGCTCTCTGGTATGCGTGGTCTGATGGCCAAGCCTCAGAAGGCTGGTGCCGAGCCTCTTATCATTGAGGATCCCATTATCTCGAACTTTAAGGAGGGTATGTCCGTGCTGGAATACTTTATTTCTACCCACGGTGCCCGTAAGGGTCTGGCCGATACCGCTCTGAAGACTGCCGACGCCGGTTACCTGACGCGTCGTTTGGTTGACGTATCTCATGACGTTATCATCACCGAGGAAGACTGCGGCACACTCCGTGGTCTCAACTGCACAGCCCTTAAGAATGGCGACGAAGTCATCTCTTCACTCTATGAGCGCATTCTGGGTCGTGTGTCGGTTCACGATATCATACATCCTGTCACAGGTAAACTTATCTGTGCCGCAGGTGAAGAGATTACTGAGGCCAAGGCTCAGGAGATTGAGGACAGTCCTATTGAGAGTGTCGAGATTCGTTCAGTGCTCACCTGTGAGTCGAAGCATGGTGTCTGCATGAAGTGCTATGGCCGTAACCTTGCCACCAGTCAGATGGTGCAGAAGGGTGAAGCCGTTGGTGTCATCGCAGCCCAGTCTATCGGTGAGCCTGGTACCCAGTTGACACTGCGTACTTTCCACGCCGGTGGTGTGGCAGGTAATGCTGTTGCCAATGCCATGATTGTTGCCAAGTACGATGCGAAGCTTAATTTCGATGAGTTACGTACCGTTGACTTTACCGACGAAGACGGCAAGGCTGCCAAGATGGTAGTAGGTCGTCTGGCCGAGGTTCGCTTTGTTGAGCCTAAGACCGGCATCGTTCTTCTTGCCCAGAGTGTACCTTATGGTTCTACCCTCTATTGCAAGGAAGGCGACTTGGTGAAGAAGGGCGACGTCGTGGCCAAGTGGGACCCCTTCAATGCAGTCATCGTTACCGAGGCTCCCGGCCAAGTTCAGTTCGAGAACGTTGTCGAGGGCATCACCTATCGTGTAGAGACTGACGAGATTTCGGGTCAACGTGAGTTGATCGTTACCGAGTCTAAGGACCGTACCATCGTTCCTTCTGCTCACATCTTAGACGAGAATGGTGAACTCATTCGCACCTATAACTTCCCCATCAATGGCCATATCGTTGTCAACGACGGTCAGAAGGTGAAGGCTGGTGACGTTCTGGTAAAGATTCCACGTGCATTAGGCGGCGGTGGTGGTGACATCACTGGTGGTCTGCCTCGTGTAACGGAGTTGTTCGAGGCACGCAACCCGTCTAACCCTGCTATCGTTGCTGAAATCGATGGTGAGGTCACTATGGGTAAGCTCAAGCGTGGTAATCGTGAGATCATTATTACATCGAAGGTTGGCGACCAGCGTAAGTATCTCGTACCTCTGTCGAAGCAGATTCTGGTACAGGAGAACGACTACGTACGTGCCGGTACCCCGCTCAGCGACGGTGCTATCACGCCTGCCGACATTCTAGCCATCAAGGGTCCCACAGCCGTTCAAGAGTACATCGTGAACGAGATTCAGGACGTTTACCGTCTGCAAGGTGTAAAGATCAACGATAAGCATTTCGAAGTTATCGTACGTCAGATGATGCGCAAGGTTCAGATCGATGAGCCAGGCGACACCCGCTTCCTAGAGCAACAGGTTGTCGACAAACTTGACTTTGCCGAAGAGAACGACCGCATCTGGGGTAAGAAGGTAGTCACCGACGCCGGAGACTCTGAGACCATGCAGAAGGGTATGATTGTTACTGCCCGCAAGCTCCGCGACGAGAATTCGATGCTGAAGCGTAAGGATATGAAGATCGTGCAGGTGCGCGACGCTGTTCCTGCAACCTCTACGCAGATACTGCAAGGTATCACCCGCGCAGCCCTGCAGACGGGTAGCTTTATCTCCGCTGCATCGTTCCAGGAGACGACTAAGGTGCTCAACGAGGCCGCCATCAATGGTAAGACCGACCGCCTGGAGGGTATGAAGGAGAACGTTATTTCCGGTCACCTCATCCCCGCCGGCACGGGTCTGCGCGAATTCGATAAGATTATCGTAGGCGCGAAGGAAGACTTTGATCGCGCCATGCTGACCCGCAAGTCGATTCTCGACCTCGACGACATGTAATCAGAGTGCCTCCTTGTGAGGTCAACTGAAATAGTTTTGGAGGCAGTCCTCAGCAATGGGGATTGCCTCCTTTCTTTTTGTCTTACAGCCATCGTATTTGGCATAAAAAGCTCTTTTAATGTTCTTTAAGGGTCAAAAGGACGATAATCCCGTTCAAGCATTTCGCCATGTCGGGGAAAAGTAGTATCTTTGCAGCCGAAAACGAGAAAGGTCACATTATCCATGAAGTTTGCAATCATCGCAGCGGGCGAAGGTTCGCGTTTAGCTCAGGAGGGCGTGGCATTGCCCAAGCCGTTGGTACGCCTCCAAGGCGAACCCATGATACAGCGCCTCATACGCATCTTTCGCGAGTGTGGGGCGGAATCCATCTCCATTATCGTAAATACCCTGCGTCCCGAAACGGAGGCTTTTGTCCGTCAGTTGATAGCCGACGGCCAAGCTCAAGTGCCCATTCACCTGGTGGTTCGCAGTACTCCCAGCTCCATGCACAGTTTTTCGGAGCTTGCACCTTCGCTTCGTGGCAGCGACTTCTGCCTGACCACGGTCGATACCATCTTCCGTGAAGAAGAATTTGCCCGTTTCATCGAGGATTTCCGCCAAAGCGATGCCGATGGGATGATGGCTGTCACCGACTATATTGACGATGAGAAGCCTCTCTACGTAGGTACTGATTCGGAACTGAACATTACGGGGTTCTATGACCAGCGTCAGCCCGACAGCCGTTACATTTCGGGAGGCATTTATTGCCTTCGCGATAGTGCCCTCGACGTCCTTGAGCATTGCATGGCGCAAGGACAAAGCCGCATGCGCAACTTCCAGCGGGCGTTGGTGGCCGAAGGCTTGCATTTGGTAGCCCGCCCCTTGTCGAAGATTCTTGATGTCGACCATGCTGAGGACATTCAGAAAGCAGAGGATTTCTTGGCATTGAACATTGACAATTGAACATTGATCATTAAGGTTTGAAGAAAAGAGCATATATTTTTACCCTGATGTTGCTTGTGACTTTGCAGGCAGCAGCACAGTACATATCCGGAACGATTACTGACAAGCAGTACGGCGAGCCCATGCCCGGCGTACGCATTCGCTATGCCGAGAGCCAGCGTCCGTTGGCCGTCTCCGATGTCAACGGTCATTACCGCATCGCAGCCCGCAAGGGCAACCTCCAGTTCTCCATGATTGGCTACGACACGTATGCTGTCACCATCAAACAGGTGAAGGCACAGAAAATCAATGTCAGCATGGTGGAGGGCAACGAGAACATGAAGGAGGTGGTTATCACCGAACGCAAGGGAAAGTACAGCCGTAAGGACAACCCTGCCGTGGAACTGATGAAGAAGGTCATTGCGGCCAAGAAAGCCAGTGACCTCCGTACACACGACTTTTTTAGCTACCAAAAGTACGAGAAGATGACCTTGGCGCTGAACGAGTTCACGGAAAAGGTCTTCGAGGACGACCACTTCAAGCACTTCCCTTTCCTGAAGGACCATGTCGAGGTGTGCCCCGAGACGGGTAAGCTTATTCTGCCGCTTACCGTCGAGGAAAAGGTGAGTCAGCAAATCTATCGTCGCGACCCCAAGACGGAGAAGACCATTGTCTTCGGTAAGCGCAACGAGGGCGTTACCGACCTTATCAATACGGGCGACATCGTGACAAACATGCTTGCCGACTGCTTCACCGATGTGGACATCTACCAGGAAGATGTGCGCCTGCTCCAGTTCCCCTTTATCAGCCCCATCTCCACGGGCAAGGCCATTAGTTTCTACCGTTACTATCTGGCCGACACACTCGACATCGATGACCAACCCTGCATCAAGGTCGACTTCACTCCCAACAATCCTCAGGACTTCGGTTTCTCAGGTTCGCTCTATGTGATGACGGATTCCACCTACCGCCTGCGTCAGGCCCACCTAAGCATCCCACAGCGCAGTGATGTCAACTTCGTGGAGCACATGGACATTATGCTCGACTTCGAGACCTTGCCTACGGGCGAACAGGTGGTTGCCGACAATAAGATGATAGTCCAGCTCAAACTGGCCTCCTTCATCCAAAGACTGCAGGTGGAGCGCACCGTTCGCTTCAAGAACTTCGACTTCACAGCCATCCCTGAGCGATCGTTTAAGATACGTGGCGATGTCAAGGAAGAGAGTTCGGCCCAGATGCGCGACGATGAGTTCTGGGAAGAATATCGTCCCGAACCCCTCACCCAGAGCGAGAGTCAGATGAACGTACTGCTTCGCCGTGTGCAGGACATAAAGGGCATGAAGTATGTCATCTGGGTTGCCAAGGCCTTCATAGAGAACTTCGTCGAAACCAGCATCAATCCCAAGCACCCCAGCAAGGTGGACATCGGTCCCGTCAATACGATGATCGGTTCCAACTGGGTCGAGGGCTTCCGTCTGCGTGCATCGGCTCAGACCACGGCAAACCTGAGTCCGCACTGGTTCATGAAGGGATACGTCAAGTATGGCTTTGGTGACAAACGCTGGAAAGGCATGGGCGAACTCACATACTCCTTCAACAAGAAGGATTATCTCCCACGTGAGTATCCCGTTCACAACCTGACTTTCACGTATACCAATGATATCATCGCCCCCAGCGATAAGTATCTGCCCACCGACAAGGACAATGTCTTCGTGGCGTGGAAGTGGACGAAGGTGCACCACATGAACTATTTCGAGCGTTTCAACCTGCTCTACGACTGGGAGTGGGAAAACGGCATGCGACTCAACATCCAGTTGCGTCGTGAGTGGAACGAAGGGGCAGGAGCCCTCTTCTACCAGACACTTTCCAACGGACTCTATGACCCCGAGCGCGGTTGGATGCCCGATCCTACGGGTCAGATGCAAAAGCGCATCACCTTTGCCGAGGCAACGGTCAGCCTCAAATACCAGCCCGGTGCGACCTATGTCAATACCAAACAGCGCCGATTGCCCACAAACTTCGACTCGCCCATCTTTGGCATCAGTCACACGGTAGGCCTAAAGGGCATTTGGGGTAGCCAGTACAACTACAACTTCACTGAGGCAACCATCTACAAGCGCTTCTGGCTCCACTCGTGGGGTAAGATAAACATGATGCTCAAGGGTGGCGTGCAGTGGAACAAGGTGCCTTTCCCCTTCCTCATTATGCCTGCTGCCAACCTTTCGTACATCCTTGAGGACAACACCTTCAACCTTATCGACAACATGGAGTTCCTCAACGACCGCTACACTTCTGCCATGGTGCTGTGGGACATGAACGGTAAGTTACTCAACCGCATTCCCTTGCTCAAGAAACTGAAATGGCGCGAGTCGATAGGCTTCAATGCCCTGTGGGGAACGCTGACGGATAAGAACAACCCCTTCCTTGAGAAGAACCAGGGCGACCCGCTCCTGATGTATTTCCCCGGCGAGTTTAAGAATGGACAGTACCAGTACCTGTCGCATGTCATGGACCGCAAGAAGCCTTACGTGGAAATGGTAGTGGGCATCCACAACATCTTCAAGCTCATCCAGCTCGAATACATCCATCGCCTCAACTATCACTATCCCGGCACCCAGAAGTGGGGCATACGCACTACCTTCCGCATGTCGTTCTGATGAGGTAAATAAAGTTAGGTTTTTATTTGGAAATCCCCTCTTTTTTTACTATCTTTGTATCGACATCATAGGCCTCGTTAGGGCGAATGTTGCAAAAGGTTGCACGGCGTGAGATAAATATTTCACGACGTGCAACATTCGTTTCAGGGCGTGCGACAATCATTTCACGCCTGAGTTTTGGTTATCCTCCAATAATTTATTACCTTTGCCTCCTAAGAGCGAGGCTTTATCCTCCTAGGCGTTTGAACTTATCCTCCTAGGCGTTCGGACGATTCCCCTTAGGCGTGTGAAGCCGTGCTCCTATAAACGCGTATCAAAATACCTAAATGATAGAACACAATGCTTACTTATTACAAACGAGAGATTGCCGACCTCAACGGCACGGGTGAGAAGCAGTACCGGTATGAAGTGCGGTCGTCGGGCACCTACGACCTTGAGTCTCTGGCCCAGAAACTAAGGCAAAGCTACCGGGCCATTGGTGCGAGTGAAGTCGTCGGCATCGTCAACGGTGTAGTGCAGGCAATGGCCAAGGCCCTGGCCGAAGGCTACACAGTGTCCATCGACGGGCTGGGCAGCTTCTCCCTCAGCCTCGGGATGCACGAGTACAGCGCCAACACCCGTCCCGAAGAACAGCAGGGCGAGCCCAACGCCTCGCGCATCTATGTCCGTGGAGTCAACGTCCGTGTCTCGCCTGACTTGGTCAAGGACATCAACCTCCTCTGTTGTGGCCGTTTCCGTCGTGAGACAGGTGGTGCCGTAGCCATACGTCAGCCTCGTGGAACCCGCGAGCAGCGCATCGGACAAGCCCTCGCTCTCATCCGCGAGCAAGGTTACATGCGCCTGGCCGACTATGCCCGCCTGATGCAAATCTCCCACAGCACTGCCAGTCGCGAACTGAAGTCTTTCTGCCAGGACCCCGATGTCCCCATCCGCGCCAGTGGCCGCGGTCCCAGCCGCCTCTTTGTGGAGAGCAAGGTGAATCAGTGAGATTTATAGACTCAGCTTCTCGCCGAACCGCTTCATCCAGCGCCAGGCAGTGACGCGCGACAGGTCGGTCAGGTTCTGTATCTCGGAGTTTGTCAGCCCTATGCGCATCAGGTAGCACACCTGCATCTGCTGTTCGCTGATTCGTCCCAGCCTCTCCAGCACGTCTTCGTGGAATGTCGGGTACAACTCATCCACAGCCCTATACAGTTGTCTCCAGTCGCGGTTGTTCATCTGCCGTTTCCCTCGGGCCGACTCCTTGATGCCTCTGGTCACCTCCTCGGCGGAAGATTCCAGTTCTGACTGGTGCAGCAGGCGCACAAACGTCTTGTTCTGCTCAATCCTGTCCTCCAGCTGCTTCTCCTTCTCCTTCAGTTCCGTGTCATACCGGCCTATCTCCTGGTTCATCTGCTCCAGTTCCCGGTCCTTCTCTCTCAGCGACTCCCGTTGCCTTTCCAGTTCCCTATTTCTCTGAGCGATACTCTCCTCCAGTTCGCTCTTCTCCTCCTTCAGTCGGGTAAGTGCATGGGTGAGGGAGAGCATCTCATGAAGCCTCTTGTTGCGCCGGTAGATGCTTGTGGCCACTATCGCTAAAATGACGATGGAAGACAGGAGGGATATGACGACAAGTAAATGCCGTGCCTGTTCCTGCTCCTCCCTCATCCGCTGCTCCTCCCTCTCGTTCTTGTTATATTGATACATATTGTTGACCGTGGCAGCCATCTCTTGCCTTTTCCCAAGGTCAAGGGCAGTACTTGCATCGGCAAAGGCTACGGCATATTTTGCGGTTTGCTTGTCATCCCCTCGCTTATGGTAAATACGGATGAGCTGCTTGGCTGCATTGTATCTATTCTCGAGAGATGTGTCCTCAAGCACCTTAGAACAATAATATATGCTTGAATCAATCTCATTTTTCATTCTAAAGTATTCTGCTATGGCCATTATATTCTCTGCTGATGGTTTTGAAGATAGTTTCTTTGTAATACCGTATGCAATATCAGCATTCTTCTTTTCCCTCAAATAGGAAGTATGATATAATAGGGGATAGAGGAGGTCTGTTTCCTTTTGTTCATCAGGGTGTGTTAAGATGTGCTCTAAGGCCATATTGTAAACTTTTTGTGCTTGTGACAAACTATCCAGCCGGAGATATGTCTCTCCCGCATGCATCATAGTTCTTGCATCTAATATATTTAGTTCCTTTGCTATTTGTATTTCTTTCTTTGCAATGTCCAACGCGTTTTTGTAATCTTGCACTGCGTAATATACACAATGTAGATTGGAATATGTATTTCTGAGTATAATTGAGTCACATCTCTTTGCATTCAAGGCGGTTTCTATGGCTTGCAGGTAATATTTCATGGCTCTTGGTGTATCATGCAGGTCTCGGTAAACACTTCCAGCATAATAAAAGGTTTCTTGCTTCTCAAGGTCGGTCCCCTTTTTTCCGTAATAGTCTATCAGTTCTTTTATCTTTATGTCCGATGTGGCAGAAATGTAGGCTTTGTCATGCAGCCGTATGCTGAGCAGGTCATATTCCTTTTGCAGGTATTCTGGCGACTTACGGATGTCCGTTTCAATGGAGTCTAACATTTGCAGGGCCAGTTTAGGGTCCCTGTTGCCCATCGTACGGATTTCCCCCATTCTCTCCTTTAGTTCGTTACTGCTGCATGCCACAAAGAGCATTATGATGATACAAATGATTATGTTTCTCATTGTTCTATATTGATTGTTTGTGCAACAAAGATACGTACAAATTCTCGATAAATCAAGAAAGAAACTCCCTCTTTTTGTTTCACTTTGTTTCAATATGGCATAGAGAAACACATTGAAACACGAAATATTTGTAGGTTAACTCAGAAACATGGAACTTTGCATCGCCAATAGTTACAAATAAGGAATATTTATGAGAAGTATCATGTATGAGTGTTAAAATGGATTTAAATATTGTTAATCCTTTGCCCCGATGAGGGATTATCCTTAATTTTGCGGCAGATGATGTGATAAACACTATATAATAGGATGTTACCATGAAAAGGAATTTACTTGTCTTTTTTGCCCTTCTAGTTTGCTTGACGGGCTATGCCCAGTTTGACGGACTGGTCAGCGTGGAATCTGCACCCGTATTGGCAGATGAGAATGACGGCTTGATAGGTGAGATGCTGATGAGAGCTGACAAAAGGCTGGAAACTTCGACCAACTATAGCAAGTTGGACGACAATACGTCGCTGATGGAATATACGTTCACGGCAAAGGAGGATGTGACTAATCCCAGAATCCTAGTGGCATTCTCGCATGTGGAGAAACCCCTGTGGTGGATGATACCTGCTACGAAATACAACAGCATAGACAGAAATGTGTCTGTTCAGAAGCGGGGAGACAAACCGTCGCAACAGTTTGGCGTATATTCATGGCAGCGAACGAGTGTGCCAGGTTTGGCTTATACGGAGGGAAATAAATATGCCGTGGCAACATGGTCGGATGGAAACTGTGCGGCAACTCTCCTTCCGACGAAAGGAAAAGCCTTGCACTGTCTGATGTGGCCAGAGCTGGACAACCCTGTGGGCAATGGGTTTGAGCTGGAGGAGGATGAGGCAGGGGTCCCGACGGGTTCTCGGTCATGGGAAGTTGGGGACTATAACTTTGCCCCCAAGGATCATGTCATGATGAAGAAAGGCGAAAAGAAGGTAATACGCATGTATATCTACACCGCTTTCGTCAAACCCAACCATGCGGCCATGAGCGGGGTGCTGCGTTCGGCGTGGAACTTGGCAAAGGCTCCTGCATTGCCTAAGGTGAATGATAAAAAGTTGTGGAAGGATGGCATCGGACGGATAAAGGATCAACCATGGACTGGTGTGGAGAGCCTCGCAGTTGCCAACGTTTTGCTGGCTGATTACGCGCAGAAGGGCGGTAAGGGTTCGTTCTCTAAGGGCGTGGAGTTGTTGAACAAGGCGTTTGACGTGGAATGGAAATCCCTGACAGGTCGACAACAGGCTGAGTTGGCAGTTGGGCTGTTGCGTGCCGATGCTTTGGCTATCAAATGTGGAAAGCCAAGGCCCCAATGCAGGGAGAGGGCACTTGAAATCTGCCAGTACATTTTGGGTGAGCAATACCCCGATGGAGTATGGAATAAGGAAGGTCATTACTATCTGCCTGCCATACTGTCGGCTTATGACGCGACGAAGGACAATGCTTACCTGCAAGCTGCCCAGAAGGGGTATGAACCCTTCATGGCGACCTTGAGAGGAAATGATGCCAACTGGTGGTGGGGAGCTGTGGACCGAGATTCGGCTTTCCCTTTGCTTCAAGCGGCCCTGCGGCTATACAAACATACAGGCGAAGATTCCTTCCTGCAGGATGCTGTCTTGGCATCAAGTTTCCTGAGCACATGGCTGTGGCACAGCGACGTGACATGGCCAGTGAAAGGTGGACAAACAGGACTGGGGTATCATACATTCGGCCTGAGCCGTCCTTCGACGGATTGCCCGCAGTTCGACATTGAGGCTTGCCGATGGGTGCCCGAGTGGATAGAACTGGCGAAGCTGACGGGCGACAGACAGTGGCAGGAGAAGGCCGAGGCGGTCTGGAAGTCGTCGGCACAGATTGCCTCGCAGACCCGTGAGGTGAGGCCGGTGGCTGTACAATTGGATGTGTTGCAACGTTTTCGTTAAGCCAGATGGGCAGAGTGAAACTTGCTTCGGCTCTGCCATGGCGAGAAAATGTGGGATGCAAATCCAACGTTTTCGTTAAGCCAGCGTTAAGCCAGATGCTCATTTAAATATTGTTAATCCCTTGTCTCGATAAAGGATTATCCTTAATTTTGCGACAAATGATATGTTAAAGCAATATAATAGGGACTGACCATGAAAAGAACTTTGTTAATTGTCTTGGCTTTTGTGATGTGTGCCATGTCGCCGTTGCAGATTAGTGCAAAGAAGGTGGCGGAGAGTGAGGGGAACCTGTTCTATACATTCCCTAATGGCTCCGTGATAAATTCCTTGTTGGCGGATATACGGACGGAGGGCATCCAGGCGGTGTTTGTTGACATGCATGCCATGGCAGGTTCGCTCTGTAACAGGTATATTCAGGGCGACAGGGATGTGCCATCGTCGAGCATCGAATTTTGTGCCTATGGCGCGTGTCATAAGATAGAGGATGTTGCAGCCTTTAAAGCCTTCATCGAGGGCCTGAAAGCGTATAACGACACTTGCAGGGCGAAGGTGAAACTCTACGGAATAGACTGTTCCACCTCTCCGTCATCGTGGTGCCCGGAACTTAATCGTGTGCCGGAGTACAAGGCAACGACCCTGCCCGATTCGCTGGAGCGCTATTGCTTGGATGAGGATATCAATATCTATCAGCAAGCCAAGAGAACGGCTAAGATGATGGAGAGGGAACGGAAGCGCTTCGGCCTGCTGCTGGGCGAGGATTATCCCATTTGGCTTCGCTACATCAAGGCATTGAGTAAGAAGTCGGCTACGCTTTCGTACCGTTTTGATGCTGAAAAGATTGACAAGCTCCTTGCTGACGACTATCGTTGGCTGAACAAGTGGGTGCCGGGCAGAAAAGTGGTGGTCTGCTCGCCGAACTTCAAATCGGTAATAGAGCCAGGACATTGAATGTGCTTTCTTTTGTCGAGTAACAGGTAGCCCAAAAGTGTTTTGAAATGGATAGATGTAAACTGAAAGCGGTTCTTGCAGCCGCCCTTATCACAGAGGTATGTTTTGTCGTATTCTGCCTTGTGGTGGGCTTTAACCTCAAAGACGCCCTCGTGGCTCATCTGTCCGTAATGCTCGTGGCAGCCCTGACGGCATACCTGAGCCTTACGCGATACAGGGGCGATGGCATCGCGTGGCGTTTCCTTCATCTGCTCGCCACATCCTTTTGTCTGTCATTCTTGCTGACAGGTGTGTATTGGATGGCCGTGCTCATTCCAACTTCAAATTCTGCCCTCGATTGGCTGGGCGATGCGCTGTTTCATCAGCTGCTCATTTGGTTTATGATGGGCGGCATGGTATGGGCGGCCATAGCCATCGTGCCTTGCTTGCTGACGGCCATACTGCTGCATTACTGGAAGAACGAAGATGATGATGAGGCTGTCGGGCAACGGGAGATAAGTACTGCCGCAAAGGTTGGAATTGTTGTCATCTTGATATTGGCAGGCATACTTGCCTTTTCTGGTCTTCAATATCAGTTTGGCAAAGGTCCTTCACATTATAGTGTAGAGGGCGTACATCTGGAGAAAGACTTACAAGCAGACAGCTTACAACCCGATTCGAGTCATTATCGGATAACCTACGAGGCCACGACCGCCAATGTCATCCGGGGCTATCATGGAACGCCTTGGAGTTATGGTTGCGCTGACAGCGTGGTGGAGATTAGATTTGAAAGTCGGGCACATAAGTGTTTGAATGAGTTTATTACACCCGACATAGAACATTTGCGGCACCTTCTGCAGCATGACGGACGTCCGGGCATTGCTGGTGGGGATGCTACTGTCATTGCCCTGCCGAAGAATTGCCCTCAGCCCCGATATGTTATTGTCAGGTTTCCTGACAGGGAGATTCGTGACACATTAATTCAATATCCGATTCACTAAGAATCCGAAGAATGAATGGTTCCTTCCCAGAATTCAATGGTAGCATTGTCGTAACAAAGACCAATAGCATAAGTGAGATATGAAAAGTAAAAAGATTCTGTACCTTCTGGCGACATTGATTGTCGTGGCATTACTTTGCGGTGTTTATGTAAAGTATGGTGAGAGAAAAACGGGTGCTTCTGCGGGAAGCGAGTGTGTAGGTTCTTCTGAAGAAGTAGGAACTGGGAATGATGAAACGGATGCTTCGCAAGAGGCTGCCGACCGCGTGCGCGACATCTATGCCCGGATTATCGCCAACGGACGCGATTCGGTGGAGGCGGGTGCCGGTTCGTATGGCTATTTGCTTTTCGATACGCCGGACTATTTGTCGGAAGACTATTACCAATGGTATCGACGTACCGAGGACTACGACGACAAGATGGGTAACGAGGGAATGCGCTTCCATAACTTTGACCACTGGGGCACCGTGCAAGAGTTTACCTGCATCACTAAGGCTGAGGTGAAGAAGAGCGAAGTGCTCTCCGATGGCCGGGTGCGCGTGGACGTGGACTTGGAATGTGCAGCGTATAACATCGGTGATAAGGAACCTAACTACACAGCAACGCAGCCCGTGGCATTGGTGCTCGTGAAGGAACGGGACGGATGGTTCGTCGATGACTTCCTGGATAAGGATGGCGACAGCGAGAAGGCACAGATGAAGGAGTACCTTTCTTCCCATCAGTAGAAATAAAAGAGAAGGGCTACAAACTGTAGCCCTTCGTTCGTATCTTACAGGAGAATCTTTTCGAGGTCCGACAGGTGGGTGATGATGTGGTCGGGCAGGGAGCGGTCCACTTCCTCTGGTGCCCAGCCGGGGCCTTCGAACCAAGCAGCGTGGCAACCGACACGCTTGGCGGGAACAATATCCTTGCCATAACTGTCACCTACGACCATTACTTCTTCAGCAGGTAGCCCAATGGCATCGACGCCTAACTGATAGATGGCAGGGTCGGGCTTGCGGACACCCACGACGGCAGACTCGATGACCTGAGGAAAGAACTCGGAGAGCTGGAAGTCCTGGAGGATGGTTTGGATGTTGCCATAGAAGTTGCTGACGAGCACCATGGGATAGCGCCCGCTGAGGCGCAGGAGGGTCTCGCGGCTTTCCATGACGGTCTGGCGGGCTTGTTCATAACAATAGAGGGCGACTTGGTCGCTCAGTCGGCGACGTTCCCCGACGGTGGGCTGCCAGACGCCCATCTCCACCAGATGTTGCGTCTCCACCTCCAGTTTCTTCTGCATAAGGTCACGGAAATTGTCGGTAGGCAGGACGATGGGCGCCTTCGCTAATGCCCGCTCGGCATAGACGTAGGCTTCGCGGAACTGTTCCTCGGTGACGGGGATGCGAGCCTCCTTGTATCCGTCCCAGATGACGTGAGCCCAGTGGCGTCCTCGTGTGTCCAGCGTGCCGCCGTAGTCGAAAATCAGAGCACTTACAGGACTCTCCCCCTGCCCCTCCCTGTTAAGGAGGGGGGCAGTTACTTTTGCAGATGGTTTCATTTTAGCCATATTCTTGAATTCCTAATCTCTAACCCTTCATATATCATTACTATATACTCTATAGGGAGGGGCCGGGGGTGAGTCTTTTCATCCTTTCGGATAGTTTCTCATGCTTATACCGCATGTAGAACATGAGGGCAGTGAGCACGACGATCTCGAAGGTCGGGTAGATCCAGATGAGGTCGGGACGGGTGAACATGCTGATGATGAGGCTGAGGAATAGCACGTTGGCGCGGGTGTTGTGGGTGAGGATGTTGGTCCACTTCATCAGGGGCAGGCTGCCCTTACGGAACTCGTCGCGCAACGACTGGGGGATGTCGTCGCCATACTGCGCCTTCACTTTGGCAAAGAACTGCTGGAACTGGGGCGTCATTTTCTCCTGAACGGAACAATAGTTGGCATAGAAGAACTGGAACGTCTTTTCGATGAGATGTCCTTTCCACGGCATCTGGACATATTTCTCACGTTGTGCCTGTCCGTTGTCTAGTTCACTGCCACTCTTGCCTTTGAGGAAGAAGAGATGAATCTGACGATAGTAGTCGCTGAGCTGTGCCTGCTTGGCATGGCAGATGAAGCCTGCCAAAGAACAAAGGAGCCAACTCCAGATTCCCCATCCGCTTTGAACTGTCAGGCGAAGGGCAATGGTGACATAGATGCTCAGGAACCAAATGTCGGAGGCAAGTCCGTCGAGTATGCGACCAATCTGACTTTTCTTTCCCGTCATGCGAGCCAGCTGACCGTCGGCCGAGTCGTGAAGATTGGCCCAGACGAGGAGCAGAATGGCAGCGATGGTGCAGGGCCACGTGCGCCAGTACATGAGAATGCCGGCAATGATGCCCCAGAAGATGCCCCAGACGGTGACGACGTTGGGGTGAATGTCGAAGTGGTTGTAGGCTTTGGCTATCAGAAGACCGAGCGGACGGGTGAAGACGATGTCCTGCCACTCCTCTGTGTCTTGCGACTTGATAAAAGCCCCCTTTTCATCTTCCCCCGAGGGGGAAGGAAGATTGTTAACTTTATTTGTACTCATGACGTTATAAATCATTTATTATTTTCTATTGAAGATGGTGTCAACTCCCTTCCACTCGGGGGAGGGCAGGGGAGAGGGGTCGCTAGCGCGGTTATTGCCTTCGCTGCCTCCTCACGGCACGACGAGAAACTGGGCCAATCGTTGAAGTCAATGATACGGAAAGAACCGTCGGCCATGATGATGGCATCGCCGCCGACAATCGTAAGACCTACGGCTTGTGCCAACAGGTCGACTTGTTGCTTGAGCCGTTGTTCATCGAAGTGGAAGCCTTGGGCAGAGCCGTTGACCGCCTCGTTACCGAACTTGCTGAACACGGGATAGTTCCAGTGAAAGAAGGACGTGCCGCTGACGCTATAGAACTTTATCAGATCACCTTCGCTGTGCTGTTCCACGACATACTCCGTGATGCCCCGTTGCATCACAGACTGCCATTCCTCTTGGTTATGAATAAGAACCACATCGCCTCGTTCCTGAGAACTACGGTCGTCGCGCTTCCACCATACAGGGAAGGTTAATTTACAATTTGACGATTTACGATTTGACGATTTATCCCCGCTAAAGATTGCAAAGGGTGGAACGCCTACTCCAAGTTCCTGTGCTGTGAGCAATAGTTTCCGTCGGCTAATGCCGAGCATAGCCTTTGCACTGTTGAAAACAGGAATACCAGACTCTTCGATTTCGACTAGCCATTGCAAGGTGGCGTGGTTGCGCCCCATCGACAGAATGATGTCGGCATGGTGCTCAACTGGCAGGTCCTCCTCGTTCGCGATGGTTACGCTGTGACCCTTAGCTGTAAGGCAATCAGCCACGGCAAGCAGAATAGCCGTATCACGGTCAACGGAGTTTGGCGAATGTTTCTGCGCACGCTTTATAAGCAGTATGTTCTTGGGCTTCTGCATATTCAAGTGCGAAATTACAATAAATTCGGCGAAATGGCGCATTTAGCTCCTCCTTTTTTCGATTTAAGTCTTATAATTTGTTAAAAAGAGTTTAATTTGTTTGCGTAATATTGAAAAGTATTATATTTGCACCCAGTTAGAAAGTTTTTTAATTCACCTTATTCATTAACAAAAAAATCAAAAAGCAATGAAGAAGTTATTTGCAATGGCAATGGCTGTAGTAGCTATTTCCTTCGCTTCTTGTGGAAACAAGACTGAAAAAGCAGAATGTTGTGACACCACCGCTTGTGAGTGCAAGTGTGACACCTGCCAGTGCGACCCCTGTGAGTGTGCACAGGCTAAGTGCTGCGGCGAATGCCCCGTTAAGGCTCTGGCCGAGGAGCTGGAGGCTGGTGACGCTGAAGCTATCACCGCTTCTTTCGCTGAGGCTCAGGAGAAGATCGAAGCTTTGGTAGCTGAGGGTAAGACCGAAGAGGCTCAGAAGATTGGTAGCGCTATCCAGGAGTTCATCAACACCAACAAGGAGAAGTTGGCTGACGCTAAGATCACTGTTGACAACATCGTTGCCACCATCGCTGGTCTGCCCGCTGCCGTTGAGGCTACTGCTGAGGCTGGTGCTGAGGCTGTGAAGGCTGACGCTCAGGCTGTAAAGGAAGGCGCTGAGGCTGCTGCTAACGCTGCCGTTGAGGCTGGCAAGGCTAAGGCTGAGGAAGCTGCTACCGAGGCTGTTGAGGCTGGTAAGGCTGAGGCTAACAAGCAGATTGACAAGGGCGTTGACGCTGCTAAGAAGAAGCTGGGTCTCTAATCCACACCAATCACGCAAGACACATACTAACGTTTAGTATAAGTCAAATCCCCGCCGGTGATTTCCGACGGGGATTTTTTTGTTTCCGATGATAGGGCAGTCTCACTTCACTTTCCAGACATTCAGGGTGATGCCATCCCCGCCTCCCCACGCCGGGGCGCAGAGGAATAGGGCATTGTTGAGCCAGGCGTACTTGCTGTCCTCGGGTGCTTCGAACTGAGGCGCTGCTTTGAAGTAGAAACCTCCATCACCACCGGCTATGATACCACGGTTGCGGATGTGGATGTATACGCCGTCGTCGGTCTTAATGCTGTATATGGCCTCAAGCTCCGTACGGTTCCCTTTTGCCAATTGCCAGTCGGCTCCACCCTCAAGGATGGTTCCCTTCAACTGCGGGCCTTCGAACGTTCCACCTGTGATGGGGATAACCGTACGTCTGCCCTTTGGAGTCTCGCCGACAGAATAGGGCGCGCCCAACTTAACTTTCAACTGCATCACGAACTCAGTCTGGGGACCCGGAATATCACTTGTCGTTTGGGCTTTGATGCCCATACTTGCGATGGCAAAGCATGCCATTAACATAAGCACTCGTTTCATATTATCTTTTGTTTACATGTGTAACTTTGATGTTCTCCTTCATTCGCTATCTGTACTAATAAATGTGGAAGCAGGCAGACCGGCTCCGTTTACGAGGTTGGCATCAGTGAAAGGTTGCCAAGCGTAGCGTACGAAATGGGGGTGCTTGACTTCTTTGGCCGTGAGCCTGATCTGGTTTCCCTTGATTTCTGCCTCGGCAGGATGGTATTCTCCTAAGTATTCGGCTATCTCAAAAGTGCGCAGGGGCTTGCCGTCAGCAGTGTGTAGTCCTTCGGCATAGTCGAAAGTAACGATGGCTTCGTTTCCCTTGAACTCAACAGAGCGATATTGGGGACCAGAGGGTACAACATGTTTGTATCCATAGTCATTGTGCAATGCCAATGCTGCCAGTCGGTGAGCAACGGGACGTTTGTTGCGTGGATGAACGTCGGTGGGATTGCCGACGTCGCTGCTTACGGCCATGCCTGAATGGGGAATCTGGGTGAGGAGTCTGCGTTGCGAGTCGCGGAACCAAGGCCATGACGGACGGTTGAGGCTGCTAAGCTGCACATAGTAGAAGGGTAACTTTTCATCGTTCCAAGTCTTGCGCCAACTTTGCACCAGCAACGGGAAGAGGCGTTCGTGGGCGTCTTTATTATGAGCGTTGCTTTCGCCTTGGTACCATATTACGCCTGAAATAGGCAATTCTCTAAGCAGTCGGATGCTGGACTCATATAGATAACAGGGTTCGTAGGGATGGCGCTGCAGGGGAGCATGCTCTTTTCCCATGTTTCTTTCTGCCCGTCCCCGTACCCAGTCTTGTATGAAGTCGTTCCGAGTCCAGTCGCGCAGGATTTCGGGGAATTGGTATTCTAGTGTCCAACGGTCAATCCAAGCCTCGGCAGGACTACCTCCAATGGCGTTGTTGATAATGCCGATGGGGCACTGAAGACTATCTTGCAGTTCGCGAGCAAAGTAGTAACCGATGGCGCTGAAGCGGGGAGAAGTCTGAGGGGAGCAGGTTGTCCATCCTGGATCGGTGTAGTAGAGCAAGTGATTGATGCTGTCGAGAGCCGAGGCACTCCACTCGACATTGTCGGTACGCCAACGTGCTTCAAGATTGAGCAATCGAATGTTGGGATTCTGGCTTGAGGGTATGTCTGTCGCGCCCGTTGTGCATTGTTGCAGTTGAAACTCCATATTCGACTGTCCGGAAGCGAGCCATACTTCACCTGCCATGATGTTTTGCAGGGTGATGGTTTGCTGGGACGTGCTTGCAGTCAGCGTATATGGACCGCCTGAGGGTAGGGGATTGATGCGGACTGTCCATTGTCCGTCGAGCCCAGCCTTGGTATAGTGGCGTTGGCCATTAATACGTAGGCAAACTTTATCGCCGGCATTTGCTAAACCGCTGATGTCGAAACTTCGGTTGCGTGGCAATACCATGTTGTCGCCATAGTAATGGGGCAGTTGCAGTCCTCCGTAGTCACCCGTGATGGCACTATATACGACTTTAGCCATCACACCATATCCTTCAAGGTTAGGATGCACGGCATCGGGGAAAAGTTCTGGACGATGGTGGAGTGGGGTATAGAAGTCGATGAGTTCGCACTCCTTGCGCTTGGCCACATGCTCTATGACCTGTTGAATCTCTCTGTGCCAGTCGCGTGTGCCTGAAAGAAAACGATGATGGCGACTGGATAGGGGAGTCATACGGGCGACAATAATGCGACACTTTGGATTAGACTTGCGCACGGAATCGATGAGTGCAGAATAGTCGGCAACGAATTCGTCACGATAATTCGGCCACGCCCGTGGGTCAGTATCATTGATTCCAAGGTGGATGACAGCAATGTCACCATGGAAATTCATAGCTTGCTGGAACTCTTGTTGGTCAAAATAGGGACGGAAGGCATGACGCAGTAGCGTGGCACCAGGCTTACCGAAGCGTCCCACTTCGTATTGCGGACCCAAGAGGTTTTGGAGTTGAGAAGGGTAGGAGTCTTTTTCAGGGTTTTGTAGACCTGTTCCATAAGTGATGCTGTTGCCGATGCAACTTACACGAATAGGTTTTGAAGACTTTTGTGCCCACATGGTCACACTGAGCAGCAGGCTGATAACGATAAGAAGACGTTTCATGGTGTTGATTGTTAATTGTAGGACAAAGTTAGAAAGAAAAAGCGGAATAACCAAATTCATTATTGACTTCTATGTTTGCTGAATCCTTATATACCATATTTAATATACGCGCGCGTAAGAATTCAAGCTTAAATGATTCTCCAAATGATAGGGTGATAATATATAATCTGTTAAATGCACCTCAATGAAGCCTCTTTAAGGCCTTAAATTCTCTTAAAAATGTTAATAATTCTTAAATGTTCGACTTTTTGACCCTTTCAAGGCAAATAAGAGGCTCATAAAGATTGTGGTTTAAGATAGTTTTCGTAACTTTGCACCCCGAATGGCCTCATTGTGCCCGTTCGTGAACATAAATTGATATAAAATATACAATAATATAATAATTAAAACAAAAACAAAATGCCTACAATTTCACAATTGGTAAGAAAAGGCCGTACTGTGTTGGTAGACAAGAGCAAGAGCCCTGCACTCGATAGCTGCCCCCAGCGTCGTGGCGTTTGTGTTCGTGTTTACACTACCACACCTAAGAAGCCTAATTCGGCGATGAGAAAGGTCGCCCGTGTCCGTCTGACTAATCAGAAGGAAGTGAACAGTTACATCCCCGGTGAGGGTCACAACCTGCAGGAGCACAGCATCGTGCTTGTTCGTGGTGGTCGTGTTAAGGACCTGCCCGGTGTTCGTTATCACATCGTACGCGGTTCTCTGGATACCGCAGGTGTTGCCAACCGCACACAGCGCCGTTCGAAGTATGGTGCTAAGCGTCCTAAGGCTAAGAAGTAATTTAGATTAAAAGTAAAGTTAAAAACCTGTTTTGGTTGTAAGCTAAGGTTGAGTAAGGCTGCAGAGGCAGCACTGAAGAACGCGAGAATACAGCCCTGACACAAAACCCAAAACAAAATGCGTAAAGCTAAACCAAAGAAACGTATCGTACTTCCCGATCCCGTGTTCGGTGACGTGAAAGTATCGAAATTTGTGAATCATCTGATGTACTCTGGTAAGAAGAGTATCTCGTATACTATTTTCTACACAGCTCTGGACATCGTTGCTGAGAAGATGAAGAGTGAAGAGAAGCCTGCCCTCCAGATTTGGAAAGAGGCTCTCGATAAGATTACTCCTCAGGTGGAGGTAAAGAGCCGTCGTATCGGTGGTGCTACCTTCCAGGTTCCCACGGAGATCCGTCCCGACCGTAAGGAGTCAGTTTCTATGAAGAATATGATTTCCTATGCTCGCAAGCGTGGTGGTAAGACCATGGCCGACAAGTTGGCAGCTGAGATTATGGATGCCTACAATGAGCAGGGTGGTGCTTTCAAGCGTAAGGAGGACATGCATCGTATGGCTGAGGCCAACCGTGCATTTGCACACTTCCGCTTCTAAGCAAAGCTTTTGAGGTAAAAGATTTGATTTAGAATAGAGATAGAGATAAAGAAAGATGGCAAAACAAGATTTGCATTTAACTCGCAATATCGGTATCATGGCTCACATCGATGCCGGTAAGACGACTACTTCGGAGCGTATCCTTTTCTACACAGGTAAGACTCACAAACTTGGTGAGGTGCACGAAGGTGCAGCCACTATGGACTGGATGGCTCAGGAGCAGGAGCGTGGAATTACCATCACCTCTGCTGCTACCACGGCTTATTGGACGTGGAATGGTCAAAAATATAAGTTCAACCTGATTGACACTCCGGGACACGTGGACTTTACCGCCGAGGTGGAGCGTTCACTGCGTGTGCTCGACGGTGCCGTTGCTGCGTATTGTGCAGTAGGTGGCGTAGAGCCCCAGTCCGAAACTGTATGGCGTCAGGCTGACAAGTACAATGTACCCCGTATGGGTTATGTAAACAAGATGGACCGTTCTGGTGCTGACTTCTTTGAAGTTGTTCGCCAGATGAAGGACATTTTGGGTGCTACACCCGCTGTTGTTGCTGTGCCTATTGGTGCAGAGGAGAACTTCAAGGGCATCGTTGACTTGATTCAGATGAAGGCCATCCTGTGGCACGATGAGACCATGGGCGCTGAATATAGCGTGGAAGAGATTCCCGCTGATATGATGGCTGAATGTGAAGAGTGGCGTGCTAAGCTTATTGAGCAGGCAGCAGAACAGGATGACGCACTCATGGAGAAGTACTTTGAGGATCCCGACAGCCTGACCGAGGAGGAGATTATCGCAGCTATCCGTAAGGGTACGCTTAAGTTGGACCTTGTGCCCATGACTTGCGGTTCCTCGTTCAAGAACAAGGGTGTCCAGAAGTTGCTCGACTATGTGTGCATGTTCCTTCCCTCTCCCCTCGACACACCCGCTATCGTTGGTACTAACCCCGATACTGGTGAAGAGGAAGATCGTCAGCCCAGTGAGGACGAGAAGACTGCAGCCCTGGCTTTCAAGATTGCAACCGATCCCTATGTTGGTCGTTTGACTTTCATCCGTGTGTATTCGGGTAAGGTGGAGGCCGGCTCGTACGTCTACAATGTTCGCTCTGGCAAGAAGGAGCGTGTAAGCCGCTTGTTCCAAATGCATTCTAATCATCAGAATCCTGTTGATTTGATCGGTGCTGGTGACATCGGTGCTGGTGTTGGTTTCAAGGATATCCGTACGGGTGATACCCTCTGCGATGAGGATGCACCTATCGTACTTGAGACTATGGACTTCCCCGATCCCGTTATCGGTATCGCTGTGGAGCCCAAGACTCAGAAGGACCTCGACAAACTGTCGAATGGCTTGGCCAAGCTGGCTGAGGAGGATCCCACCTTCACCGTTAAGACCGACGAGCAGAGCGGCCAGACCGTCATCAGTGGTATGGGTGAGTTGCACCTGGATATCATCATCGACCGTCTGAAGCGCGAGTTCAAGGTTGAATGCAACCAGGGTAAGCCCCAGGTTAACTACAAGGAGGCCATCACGAAGACTGTCAACCTTCGCGAGGTTTACAAGAAGCAGTCGGGTGGTCGCGGTAAGTTTGCCGACATTATCGTGAATGTAGGTCCCGTAGACGAAGACTACAAGGAAGGCGGCCTGCAGTTCATCAATCTGGTTACCGGTGGTAATATTCCTAAGGAATTCATCCCCTCGGTTCAGAAGGGCTTCGAGAGCGCTATGAAGAATGGTGTGCTCGGTGGCTTCCCCATGGACAGCATGAAGGTAGAGTTGCTTGATGGTTCGTTCCATCCCGTTGACTCAGACCAGCTGTCGTTCGAAATCTGTGCCATTCAGGCCTATAAGAATGCTTGCGCTCAAGCCAAGCCCGTATTGATGGAACCCATGATGAGATTGGAAGTTGTTACTCCCGAAGAGAACATGGGTGATGTTATAGGTGACTTGAACAAGCGTCGTGGTCAGGTAGAAGGCATGGATACCACCCGTACGGGTGCCCGTCTGGTAAAGGCGATGGTTCCTCTGGCAGAAATGTTCGGTTATGTGACAGCTCTGCGTACCATCACCTCTGGACGCGCCACGTCTTCAATGACCTACGATCACCATGCTCCCGTGAGCACGGGTATCGCCAAGGCTGTTCTGGAAGAAATTAAGGGACGTGTAGACTTGGTGTAATACATGTATTAAAACAGGTAGCCGCTGAGCAAATGACTCTTTAGCGGCTTCCTAAACAAAAAAACTAATTGTAAATCGTTAAATTGTAAATTAACACATGAGTCAGAAAATCAGAATCAAGCTGAAGTCTTATGACCACAATCTGGTAGACAAGTCAGCCGAGAAAATTGTGAAAACCGTGAAGGTTAGTGGTGCTATCGTAAGTGGTCCCATTCCCCTTCCTACTCACAAGCGCATCTTCACTGTAAACCGTTCTACCTTCGTTAACAAGAAGGCACGCGAACAGTTTGAGCTTTGCTGCTACAAGCGTCTTATTGACATCTACAGCAGTACTGCAAAGACCGTTGACGCCCTGATGAAGCTGGAATTGCCAAGCGGTGTAGAAGTTGAAATCAAAGTGTAATAACACAGATTAAAAACAATATTATTAATTAACAAAAACTGAAATGCCAGGATTATTAGGAAAAAAAATCGGAATGACATCCGTTTTCAGTGCCGAGGGTAAGAATGTACCATGCACTGTTATCGAAGTAGGTCCTTGTGTGGTAACTCAGGTAAAAAGCGTAGAGAAGGATGGCTATGCAGCCGTTCAGCTTGGCTACGAGGAAGTTAAGGAGAAGAATACCTCCGCTCCCATGAAGGGTCACTTCCAGAAGGCCGGTACCACCCCCAAGAGACACTTGGCCGAGTTCACAGGTTTTGAACAGGAACTGAATCTGGGTGACACTGTCACCGTTGATATGTTCGCTGACACCGTCTATGTTGACGTAATTGGCACATCCAAGGGACGTGGTTTCCAGGGTGTTGTAAAGCGTCACGGTTTCGGTGGTGTAGGTCAGGCAACGCACGGTCAGGACGACCGTCTGCGCAAGCCCGGTTCAATCGGTGCGTGCTCTTATCCCGCCAAGGTTTTCAAGGGTTTGCGTATGGGTGGCCAGATGGGCAACAAGCGTGTGACCACACACAACCTGCAAGTGTTAAAAGTAATTCCCGAACACAATCTCTTGCTCATTAAGGGCAGTGTTCCCGGATACAATGGTTCAATCGTTAGTGTTCTGAAGTAAAATGGAAGTTAGTGTATTAAATATTAAGGGTCAGGATACTGGTCGCAAGGTATCTTTGAACGATGCTATCTATGCCATCGAGCCCAACGATCACGCCATCTATCTGGATGTGAAACTGATCATGGCCAACCAGCGCCAGGGCACAGCAAAGTCGAAAGAAAGAAGTGAAATCGCAGGCTCAACCCGCAAACTTGGCCGTCAGAAGGGCGGTGGCGGTGCTCGCCGTGGTGATATCAAGTCGCCTGTACTCGTAGGTGGTGGCCGCGTGTTTGGTCCTACTCCTCGCGATTATGGTTTCAAGCTGAACAAGAAAGAGCGTGTGCTTGCTCGCAAGTCGGCTCTCGCTTATAAGGCTAAGGAAGACGCTATTATCGTAGTTGAAGACTTCACTCTGGAAGCTCCGAAGACAAAATCTTTCATCGAAATCTTAAATAATCTTAAAATTTCGGGTAAGAAGAGCCTCTTCGTTTTGCCAGGTGCCGATAAAGTTGTATATTTGTCGTCCCGAAATCTCGAGCGTGTCAATGTTATGGCTGCATCTGCGCTGAATACCTACAAGGTACTCGATGCAGATGTGATGGTTGTGGCTGAAGGTGCGCTCCCTGTTATCGAGGGCAACTTAATCTAATAAAGGAAGCTGAATATGGCATACATAATCAAACCTCTGGTCACTGAGAAGATGACCCAGACTACGGAGAAGCAGAACAAGTTCGGCTTCATTGTTCGTCCCGATGCCAACAAGATTGAGATTCAGAAGGAAGTGGAAGCTCGCTATAACGTAACCGTTACAGATGTCAATACGATGGTCTATGGCGGTAAGGCTAAGCAGCGTTACACTCGTTCTGGTTTGCTCAAGGGTCGCACGAACGCTTTCAAGAAGGCCATCGTAACACTTAAGGATGGCGACACAATTGATTTCTATAGCAATATTTAATAAAGAATGGCAGTACGTAAATTTAAGCCCACGACACCAGGGCAGAGACACAAGATTATAGGTACGTTTGAGGAGATTACTGCATCAGTACCTGAAAAGTCTCTCGTGTACGGTAAGCGTTCTACTGGTGGCCGTAACGCCGACGGTAAGATGACCATGCGTTATCTCGGTGGTGGCCACAAGAGAAAGTTCCGCTTTATCGACTTCAAAAGAGAGAAGGATGGTGTTCCAGCAACTGTAAAGACAATTGAATACGATCCGAACCGTTCGGCTCGCATCGCTCTGTTGTACTACGTTGATGGTGAGAAACGTTATATTATAGCTCCCAACGGACTGAAGGTTGGCGACAAGGTGATGAGTGGCGCAGAGGCAGCACCCGAAGTGGGAAATGCTCTTCCCCTGCAGAACATCCCCGTAGGTACCATCATTCATAACATTGAGCTTCGTCCCGGTCAGGGCGCATTGCTCGTTCGTTCCGCTGGTAATTTTGCCCAGTTGACTTCTCGTGAGGGACGCTACTGTGTAATTAAGTTGCCTTCTGGTGAGACTCGTCAGATTCTCAGCGCTTGTAAGGCTACTGTAGGTAGTGTAGGTAACTCTGACCATGCTCTGGAGAGCTCCGGTAAGGCCGGTCGTTCTCGCTGGCTGGGTCGTCGTCCTCACAACCGTGGTGTTGTCATGAATCCTCATGACCATCCCATGGGTGGTGGTGAAGGCCGTCAGTCTGGTGGTCATCCTCGTTCGCGTAAGGGCCTGTATGCAAAGGGTCTCAAGACACGCGCACCGAAGAAGCAGTCGAACAAGTATATTATCGAGAGAGCTAACAACAAGAAGTAACCAGGCAAGTTAAAAGTGTAAATTATGAGTCGTTCATTAAAGAAAGGTCCATACATTGAGGTAAACCTTGAAAACAAGGTGCTCGCCATGAATGAAAGTGGTAAGAAGACTGTTGTCAAGACATGGGCCCGCGCTTCTATGATTTCCCCCGATTTCGTGGGCCACACCGTAGCAGTGCATAACGGAAACAAATTCATTCCTGTTTACATTACTGAGAACATGGTAGGACACAAGCTTGGTGAGTTTGCTCCCACTCGTAAGTTCGGTGGCCATGCTGGTCAGAAGAAGAAGTAATCAGGCATTAAACGAAAAAAGAGTAATAATATAATGGGAAAAAGAAAAAAATTAGCTGCTGAAGCAAGAAAGGCAGCCTTGAAGACCCAGTATTTCGCAAAGCTGAAAGATGTGCCTTCTTCTCCCCGCAAGATGAGATATGTGGTTGATTTGATTCGCGGCATGGAAGTCAATCGGGCACTTGGAACGCTGAGATTCTCTAAGAAAGCAGCTTCTGCTGATGTAGAGAAATTGCTCCGCTCCGCAATTGCCAACTGGGAACAGAAGAACGAACGTAAGGCCGAAGATGGTGAGTTGTTCGTTACCCGCGTGTTTGTTGACGAGGGTGCAACCCTCAAGCGTATGAGACCGGCTCCTCAGGGTCGTGGTTACAGAATTCGCAAGCGTTCAAACCACATCACCTTGTATGTCGATACTAAGAATGATAAAGATTAAGTAAAAGTATGGGACAAAAAGTTAATCCAATAAGCAATCGTCTGGGTATCGTCCGCGGTTGGGACTCAAATTGGTTTGGTGGCAAGAACTTTGGAGATTCATTGCTGGAGGATAGCAAAATCCGTAAGTATCTGAATGCTCGTCTTGGTGATGCCAGCATATCGAAGATCGTTATCGAGCGTACTCTGAAGCTCGTGACTATCACTGTTTGCACGGCCCGTCCTGGTCTTATCATTGGTAAGGGTGGTGAGAAGGTCGACAAGCTGAAAGAAGAATTGAAGAAGATCACCGATAAGGAAATTCAAATTAATATCTTCGAGGTTAGAAAGCCCGAACTGGATGCAACTATTGTTGCCAACAACATCGCTCGCCAAGTTGAAGGTAAGATTTCCTATCGTCGTGCTATCAAGATGGCAATTGCCAATTCTATGCGCGCTGGTGCAGAAGGTATTAAGGTACAAATCTCTGGCCGTTTGAACGGTGCTGAAATCGCTCGTAGCGAGATGTTTAAGGAAGGCCGTACTCCTCTGCACACATTCCGTGCCGATATCGACTATTGCAAGGCTGAGGCCCTTACAAAGGTAGGTCTGCTGGGTCTGAAGGTATGGATTTGCCGTGGTGAAGTGTATGGTAAGAAGGATCTTGCTCCTAATTTCTCACAGCAGAAGGAAAGCAACGGCCGTGGCTTCGGTAATGGCCCCAAGAACTTCCGTCGCAAGAGAAACAACAATCGTTAAAACTAAATTATCATGTTACAGCCTAAAAGAACAAAATATAGAAGACCGCAAAAAGGTCGTTGCAAGGGCAATGCCCAGCGCGGCAACCAATTGACATTCGGTTCTTTCGGAATCAAGTCTTTGGATACGCACTGGATCACGGCACGCCAGATTGAGGCCGCCCGTGTTGCCATGACACGTTACATGCAGCGTGAAGGTCAGAGCTGGATTCGCATCTTCCCCGATAAGCCAATCACGAAGAAGCCAGCCGACGTTCGTATGGGTAAGGGTAAGGGTGACCCCGTAGGTTACGTGTTCCCCATCACTCCCGGCCGCATTATCTTTGAGATCGAAGGCGTTTCTTATGACATCGCTAAGGAGGCACTCCGCCTGGCTGCTCAGAAACTGCCTGTTACCACTAAGTTCATTGTAAGAAGAGATTACGATAAAAACGCATAATTATGAAAGTTGCAGAAATTCAGAAGTTGGCCACTGCAGATTTGCAGGAACTGATTCAGACTGAGAAGGCCAATTATACACAGATGTTGCTGAATCATGCTGTATCTCCCCTTGAGAATAGTGCTCAGATTAAAGCGGCTCGTCGTAATATCGCTCGATTGTTGACAGTTCTTCGTCAAAGAGAACTTAACAAATAAATAATGGTCTACACATGGAAGCTAGAAATTTAAGAAAGACAAGAATGGGTGTCGTAGTTAGCGACAAGATGGATAAGACCATTGTAGTAGCTGCTAAGTTCAAGGAGAAGCACCCTATTTATGGTAAGTTCGTCAACAAGACGAAGAAGTACCATGCTCATGACGAGAAGAACGATTGTCACAAGGGTGACACCGTGCAAATAATGGAAACTCGTCCTATGAGTAAGACAAAGAGATGGAGAGTAGTAGAAATCGTAGAAAGAGCTAAGTAATCATGATACAAGCAGAATCTAGATTAGTAGTTGCAGACAACAGCGGCGCCAAGGAATGCCTGTGCATCCGTGTACTGGGTGGTACCCGTCGTCGTTACGCGTCTGTCGGTGACGTGATTGTCGTTGCTGTGAAGAGCGCAATCCCCACCAGTGAAGTTAAGAAAGGTGCAGTATCAAAGGCCCTGATCGTACGTACGAAGAAGGAAGTACGCCGTCCTGATGGATCGTACATCCGTTTTGATGATAACGCTTGCGTTTTGTTGAACAATGCTGGCGAATTGCGTGGTAGTCGTATTTTCGGTCCTGTCGCCCGTGAACTTCGTGCTGTGAACATGAAGGTCGTATCCTTGGCACCTGAGGTTCTTTAATCTATTAAGAATTAAAAGATGAGCAAGTTACACATTAAGAAAGGCGATACAGTATTCGTAAATGCTGGTAACAACAAGGGCAAGACTGGCACCGTGTTGAAAGTGTTTGTAGAAGAGAAGCGCGCTATCGTTGAGGGTGTAAATATGGTATCCAAGAGCCAAAAGCCCAGTGCAAAATACCCCCAGGGTGGTATTATCAAGCAGGAGGCTCCCATCCATATCTCTAACCTGAATGTGGTTGACCCCAAGAGCGGTAAGCCTACTCGTATTGGTAGAAAACTGAATGCTGACGGCAAACTGGTCCGTTATGCTAAAAAATCCGGAGAGGAGATTAAGTAATGGCAAATACTGCAAGCCTTAAGAAAGAATATGCGGAGCGCATTGCCCCCGCTTTGATGAAGCAGTTCAACTACTCTTCATCCATGCAGATTCCCGTACTGAAGAAGATTGTTATCAATCAGGGTCTTGGTATGGCCACTGCTGACAAGAAGATTATCGAAGTAGCTATTAACGAGATCACTGCCATTACTGGTCAGAAGGCCGTTGCTACTGTTTCAAAGAAAGACGTTGCAAACTTTAAGCTTCGTAAGAAGATGCCCATCGGCGTTATGGTAACCCTGCGTCGTGAGCGCATGTACGAGTTCTTGGAGAAATTGGTTCGCGTGGCTCTGCCCCGTATCCGTGACTTCAAGGGAATCGAGAGCAAGTTTGACGGTCGTGGTAACTACACACTTGGTATTCAGGAGCAGATTATCTTCCCTGAGATCAACATTGACACCATCGATCGCATTCTTGGTATGAACATCACCTTCGTTACCACTGCTAAGACAGACGAGGAAGGTTATGCTCTGTTGAAAGAGTTTGGTTTGCCCTTTAAGAACGCTAATAACGATTAAGTAAGATATGGCAAAAGAATCGATGAAGGCCCGCGAGGTTAAGAGAGCTAAGCTCGTGGCTAAATATGCTGAGAAGCGTGCCGAACTGAAGAAGATTGTCAACACGGGTGATCCCGTTGAGGCATATGAAGCTGCACGCAAACTTCAGGAAATTCCCCGTAACGCAAACCCCATCCGTCTGCACAACCGTTGCAAGTTGACAGGACGTCCCAAGGGCTATATGCGTCTGTTCGGGATTAGCCGTATTCAATTCCGCGAGATGGCCTCTGCAGGCCTGATCCCTGGCGTGAAAAAGGCAAGCTGGTAAAGCACATTTTTTTAATATTGTCGGGAGCGTCCCGATTAATTAAAACATTACATAAAATGACAGATCCAATAGCAGATTATTTGACTCGGTTGCGCAACGCAATTCAGGCAAAGCACAGAATTGTTGAGTGCCCCGCGTCGAATTTGAAAAAGGAAATCACAAAGATCCTTTTTGAGAAAGGCTATATCATGAACTATCAGTTCGTGGAGGATGGTCCTCAGGGAACCATCAAGATAGCCTTGAAGTATGACAATGCTTCGAAGGAGAATGCAATCAAGAAGTTGATTCGCATTTCCAAGCCTGGCATGCGTAAGTACACTGGTTACAAGGACATGCCTCGAGTAATTAATGGATTAGGTATAGCAATTTTATCTACATCCAAAGGTGTAATGACTAACAAGGAAGCTGCCGAACTGAAGGTTGGTGGCGAAGTCCTGTGTTACGTATACTAATAGGAGGATTGAACTATGTCAAGAATTGGAAAAATGCCTATTACTATTCCCGCAGGCGTAACCGTAAGTGTCAGTGATGATAACGTGGTTACCGTGAAGGGTAAGGAAGGAGAAATGAGTCAGGCTGTTCATCCCTCTATCAAGTTGCAAATCTCCGATGGTACTATCGATATGGTTATCGACGAGGCAGAGGAGACAGCAGAGGCTAAGCAGAAGCAAGCCTATCATGGCCTTTATCGTTCGCTTATCAACAATATGGTTGTTGGCGTATCACAGGGCTATGAGAAGAAGATGGAACTCGTTGGTGTAGGTTACCGCGTTTCCAACCAGGGCAATCTGGTGGAGTTCTCGCTGGGTTACACCCACAGCATTTTTATCCAGCTTCCTGCTGAGATTAAGGTTGAAACAAAGTCAGAGAGAAACCAGAACCCCCTGATCATCCTGCGTTCTTGCGACAAGCAATTGCTGGGTCAGGTGTGTGCAAAAATTCGTTCTTTCCGTAAGCCTGAACCTTACAAGGGTAAGGGTATCTTGTTCGTTGGCGAACAGATTCGCAGAAAGTCTGGTAAGTCAGCTGGTGCTAAGTAACTTTAAAACTGTAAGATCATGACAACTAAAATAGAAAGACGAATTAAGATTAAGTACAGAGTTCGTAATAAGATTTCTGGTACTGCTGAGCGTCCCCGCATGTCGGTGTTCCGCAGCAACAAGCAGATATATGTACAGATTATTAATGACGTAACCGGCACCACTCTGGTATCGGCTTCATCCCTTGGCATGGAAGCATGTCCCAAGAAGGAGCAGGCCGCTAAGGTTGGTGAGTTGGCAGCAAAGAAGGCTCTTGAGGCTGGAATCACGGCTGTTGTCTTCGACCGTAACGGATATCTGTACCATGGTCGTGTGAAGGAAGTAGCTGACGCTGCACGTAACGGTGGACTTAAATTCTAAATGATTATGGCACTGAATAAAGTTAAAATCAATAGCGATATCGAATTAAAGGACAGATTGGTAGCTATCAATCGTGTTACGAAAGTGACAAAGGGTGGTCGCACCTTCACCTTCAGCGCAATCGTTGTCGTTGGTAACGAGAACGGTATCATCGGTTGGGGTCTGGGTAAGGCCGGCGAAGTCACTGCAGCCATTGCCAAGGGCGTTGAGGCCGCAAAGAAGAATTTGGTACGTGTGCCCGTAGTTAAGGGAACTGTTCCCCATGAGGCTGCAGCACATTTCGGTGGTGCCGAGGTGCTGATTATGCCCGCTTCTCCTGGTACAGGAGTCGTTGCCGGTGGTGCTATGCGTGCCGTATTGGACAGCGTTGGCGTTAAGGACGTGCTCGCTAAGTCTAAGGGTTCTTCTAACCCTCACAACCTTGTGAAGGCAACTATTGCCGCTCTGTCAGAGATGCGTGATGCTAAGACTGTAGCCGCTCAGCGTGGTGTAAGTATGGACAAAGTATTTAGAGGCTAAATAAGGAGGTATAACCATGGCAACTATCAAAGTTAAGCAAGTTAGAAGTCGTATTCATTGCCCCAAGTACCAGAAGGCCACTCTCGACACTCTGGGTTTGCGCAAGATGAATCACGTCGTTGAGATTGAGGACAATGCCTCCAATCGTGGTCTGATTCAGACAGTACATCACTTGGTAAAGGTAATTGACTAAGTAAAACTATCAACAAGTTAATTCGATAAGATATGAAATTACATAATTTGAAACCTGCAGAAGGTTCTACTCACTCTCGTCGTCGTATTGGTCGTGGTCCAGGCTCTGGTCTGGGTGGCACGTCAACTCGCGGTCACAAGGGTGCCAAGGCCCGTTCTGGTTATAAGAGAAAGATTGGTTTCGAGGGTGGTCAGATGCCTTTGCAGCGTCGTCTGCCTAAGTTCGGTTTCAAGAACATCAATCGTGTAGAATATCAGGCTGTAAGCCTTGCCAAGCTTCAGACTTTGGCAGATAAGGGTATCACAACCATTGGTATTGCTGAGTTGAAGGCCAATCGTGTAATCAAGGGTGATGTCCTGGTTAAGATTTTGGCAAACGGTGCGCTGACTGCTAAGGTCGACGTAACAGCACATGCCTTCTCTGCAGCAGCAGAAGCAGCCATCCAGAATGCTGGTGGTACGGTAACTAAATTGTAATAACAGCGTAGATTATGAAGTTTGTAAAGACAATAAAGAACATATGGGCAATCGAGGATTTGCGTTCTAAGCTTCTCGTCACCCTTGGTTTTGCCGCAATTTATCGTTTCGGCTCGTTCGTAGTGCTTCCTGGCATCAATCCCGAACGCCTGACCGCTTTGCGTGAGCAGACCAATGAAGGCTTGATGTCTTTGTTGAATATGTTCTCTGGAGGTGCATTCTCCAACGCATCAATGTTTGCGCTGGGAATCATGCCCTACATTTCAGCTTCTATCGTTATTCAGTTGTTAGCCGTCGTTGTTCCCTATTTCCAGAAAATGCAGCGTGAAGGCGAGAGTGGACGTCGTAAGATCAACCAGTACACTCGTTATCTTACCATCTTCATTCTCCTCTTCCAGGGTCCGTTCTATCTGATGAACCTGCAGCATCAGGCTGCTGGTGCGCTGAACCCCAACATCAGTTGGACAGCGTTCATGATAACCTCTACCATCATTCTGGCAGCAGGTAGCATGTTCATCCTGTGGCTTGGTGAGCGCATCACCGACAAGGGCATTGGCAATGGTGTATCCATCATCATTATGTTGGGTATCATTGCTCGCCTGCCTCAGGCCTTTATTCAGGAACTGGTATCCCGCTTCACTGCACTTTCAGGTGGTGGTCTCATCATGTTCCTCATAGAGCTGATCATTTTGTTTGCTGCCATCCTTGCAGCTATCATGCTGGTTCAGGGTACACGTAAGGTGCCCGTACAGTATGCTCAGCGCATGGTACGTGGTCAGCAGGTAGGTGGTGCACGTCAGTACATCCCTCTGAAGCTGTTTGCCGCAAACGTAATGCCCATCATCTTCGCACAGGCCATTATGTTCATCCCCTCCACGCTGATTGGTTTCATCGCCGAGGGTAGTGGCTTCTGGACTCGTGTGGCTATGGTCATGTCGGATTACACCAGCTGGCAGTACAACGTTGTATTTGCTTTCCTAATCATTGCATTTACATTCTTGTACACTGCCATCACAATGAATCCCCAGCAGATGGCCGAGGACATCAAGCGTAACAATGGCTTTATCCCAGGCATCCGTCCTGGAAAGGCTACAGCTGAATATCTGGATGAGATAATGACCCGCATCACAATCCCCGGATCTGTGTTCCTCGCTTTCATCGCATGTATGCCCGCTTTCGCAGGCCTGCTTGATGTGAAGCCCGAGTTCGCACACTTCTTCGGTGGAACGTCGCTCCTGATTCTTGTAGGTGTTGTCCTCGACACCCTGCAGCAAATCGAGAGCCACCTGTTGATGAGACATTACGACGGCCTGCTGAGTTCTGGTAGAATTCACGGGCGTAGCGGAGTATCTGCCTACTAAGGGGTATCTATGAAGATATTTCTAAAGACAGAGGAAGAGATAGAATTGATGAGAGCGGCCAATCTCATGGTTGGTTCTACGCTCGCAGAGATAGGAAAGGCGATAAAGCCTGGGGTGACGACTCGTCAGCTCGACAAAATCGCCGAAACGTACATAAGAGACAATGGAGCGGTTCCCACTTTCAAGGGATTTCCGAATCCATGCGGTGGTGAAGCGTTTCCTGCGTCGATATGTACATCCGTAAATGATGAGGTCGTACACGGTCTGCCCAACG
The DNA here is from genome assembly GCA_902801325.1 of uncultured Bacteroidales bacterium. Classification (GTDB taxonomy): domain Bacteria; phylum Bacteroidota; class Bacteroidia; order Bacteroidales; family Bacteroidaceae; genus Physcousia. The sequence continues at coordinate 104,415 of CADCHQ010000012.1, forward strand.
ACCGTCCCCTTCAAGAGGGTGACATCGTATCTGTCGACTGTGGAGTCCTACTGAATGGATGGAATGGTGACTCCTGCTACACGTTCAGTGTAGGTGAGATCTCGGAGGAGGTCGCGCAGTTGCTCAAGACAACCAAGGAAGCTCTTTACCGTGGTATTGAGATGGCCTTGCCGGGCAGGCGTTTAGGAGATATCGGTAATGCTGTACAGGAGCATTGTGAAGCCCAGGGCTTCGGCGTCGTACGCGAGTTCGTCGGGCACGGCATAGGGCAGAAGATGCATGAGGACCCACCCGTTCCCAACTATGGTCGTCCGGGCAATGGTCCACAAATCAAGAGTGGCATGTGCATAGCCATCGAGCCCATGATAACGATGGGTAGCCCCAAGATATATCTCTCGGACGACCGATGGACAGTACGCACTCGCGATGGCAAGCCTGCAGCCCACTTCGAGCACACCATAGCGATACATCAGGGTAGAGTAGACATTCTCTCCTCTTTCAAGGAAATAGAAAATAACGAAAAGTAAAAAACACATAGAACACCATGGCAAAACAGTCCGCAATAGAACAAGATGGAGTGATCGTGGAATCTCTCTCTAACGCCATGTTCCACGTTGAGTTGGAAAATGGTCATGAGATTACTGCCCACATATCGGGCAAGATGCGTATGCACTACATTAAAATTCTACCAGGCGATAAGGTAAAAGTAGAAATGAGCCCGTATGACCTGTCGAAGGGCCGCATAGTATTCAGATACAAATAACAACAACAATATGAAAACAAGAGCTTCTATAAAGAAACGTACTCCAGAGTGCAAGATTGTCCGTCGCAAGGGACGTCTGTATGTGATTAACAAGAAGAACCCTAAGTTCAAGATGCGTCAGGGTTAGTAACATTGCAAGAAAAGTTAAGTAATATATGGCAATAAGAATTGTTGGTGTAGATTTGCCTCAGAACAAGAGAGGTGAAATCGCTTTGACCTATGTTTATGGAATAGGTCGTAGTAGCTCGGCCAAGATATTGGACAAGGCTGGAGTTAATCGTGACAAGAAGGTAGTAGACTGGACCGACGACGAGGCTGCCAAGATTCGTGAAATCATTGGTGCTGAGTACAAGGTCGAGGGAGACCTCCGCAGTGAAATCGCCATGAACATCAAGCGTCTGATGGACATTGGTTGCTATCGTGGTGTACGTCACCGTAATGGTCTGCCCGTTCGTGGTCAGAGCACAAAGAACAATGCTCGTACACGTAAGGGTAAGAAGAAGACCGTTGCAAACAAGAAGAAGGCCACGAAGTAATGCTAAATTGAAATTGTAATCGTCAAATCGTAATATTAAGATATGGCAAAGAAAACAGTCGCAGCTAAGAAGAGAGTCGTGAAGGTTGACGCAATGGGTCAGCTCCACGTACACAGCTCTTTCAACAACATTATTGTGTCTTTGGCCAACAGCGAGGGTCAGGTTATTTCCTGGTCAAGTGCTGGTAAGATGGGCTTCCGTGGTTCTAAGAAGAACACTCCCTATGCAGCCCAGATGGCCGCTCAGGATTGTGCAAAGGTTGCATATGACCTGGGTTTGAGAAAGGTAAAGGCCTATGTCAAGGGTCCCGGTAACGGACGTGAGTCAGCCATCCGCACTGTGCACGGCGCAGGCATCGAGGTTGTCGAGATCGTGGACGTTACTCCACTGCCCCACAACGGCTGCCGTCCTCCCAAGAGAAGAAGAGTTTAATAACACACATCAGACACAATACAACTCCAGCGTCACTCAGGTCTTTTGGCTTACATTTCCTTTCTGTAGCCGCGGCTGCTACCCTGAATGACTGCTGATAAAAACAGTATAGTTATGGCTAGATACACTGGACCAAAAACAAAAATCGCCCGCCGTTTTGGCGAGCCCATCTTTGGTGCTGACAAGGTACTTGCTAAGCGCAACTATCCTCCTGGTCAGCACGGTAATAACCGTCGCCGCAAGACATCGGAGTATGGCATCATGCTTGCTGAGAAGCAGAAGGCCCGCTACACCTATGGCATACTCGAGAAGCAGTTCCGTAACATGTTCGACAAGGCAGCCCGCACCAGTGGCATCACCGGTGAGATCCTGCTTCAGAACCTCGAGAGCCGTCTCGACAACATCGTCTTCCGTTTGGGCATTGCCCCCACACGCGCAGCAGCCCGTCAGCTCGTCAACCACCGTCACATCACCGTCGATGGCAAGGTTGTCGGCATTGCTAGCTACAGCGTAGCTCCCGGCCAGATAGTCGGTGTGCGTGAGCGCAGCAAGTCCTTCGAAGTCATTGCCGAATCTTTGGCTGGCTTCAACCACGCTAAGTATCCTTGGCTGGAGTGGGACGAGAACAGCATGTCGGGCAAGTACCTCCACAAGCCCGAGCGCGCTGACATCCCCGAGAACATTAAGGAGCAGTTGATCGTTGAGTTTTACTCTAAATAATAGTTTCAAAATGGCGATATTAGCATTTCAAAAACCTGAAAAAGTTATAATGTTGGAAGCGGACGAACGCTACGGCAAGTTTGAGTTTCGTCCCCTCGAAGGTGGCTTTGGTACTACCGTAGGTAATGCTTTACGCCGAATACTTCTTTCCTCATTAGACGGATTCGCAATCAACACCGTTTCTATCGGCGGTGTCGAGCACGAGTTTGCCACCGTTCCCGGTGTGAAGGAAGATGTAACCAACATCATACTGAATCTGAAACAAGTAAGATTCAAGAGAACAGTAGAAGAATTCGAGAACGAGAAAATTAATGTCACCGTCGAGAAGACCACTGAGCTTAAGGCTGGCGACTTTAATAAGTACCTGACTGGATTTGAAGTGTTAAACCCGGAGTTGGTTATTTGCCATTTGGACCCCAAGGCCACGATGCAGATTCAAATATCCGTCAACAAGGGCCGTGGCTACGTGCCTGCTGATGAGAACCGCGAATACTGCACCGATGTCAATGTCATTCCCATCGACTCTATCTACACCCCCATCCGTAACGTGAAGTATGCCGTCGAGAACTATCGTGTCGAGCAGAAGACCGACTACGAGAAGCTCGTGCTGGAAATCACCACGGACGGTAGCATCCATCCGAAGGATGCACTGAAGGAGGCTGCTAAGATACTCATCTATCACTTCATGCTCTTCTCCGACGAGAAGATTACGCTGGAGAACACAGATGTGGATGGCAATGAAGAGTTCGACGAGGAAATTCTTCACATGCGTCAGCTTCTGAAGACCAAGCTCACCGATATGGATCTCAGCGTGCGCGCTCTCAACTGCCTCAAGGCCGCCAATGTCGATACACTCGGCGACCTCGTACAGTTCCAGAAGACCGACCTCCTGAAGTTCCGCAACTTCGGTAAGAAGTCTCTCATGGAGCTTGACGACATGTTCGAACGCCTCAACCTCTCCTTCGGGACCGACATCTCTAAGTATAAACTTGACAAAGATTAATCACTACAATGAGACATAATAAGAAATTCAACCATCTTAGCCGTACCGCATCGCACCGCAGCGCGATGCTTGCCAACATGGCCATTTCGCTCATCATGCACAAGCGAATCAACACCACCGTTGCAAAGGCTAAGGCTCTGCGTAAGTACGTCGAGCCACTGATCAACCGCTCGAAGCAGGACACCACGGCCAATCGCCGTCTCGTGTTCAGCTACCTGCAGAACAAGTATGCCATCACCGAGCTCTTCCAGGTTATCTCTGAGAAGGTTGCCGACCGTCCCGGTGGCTACACCCGCATCATTAAGACTGGCTTCCGTCAGGGCGATGCAGCAGCAACCTGCTTCATCGAACTCGTTGACTTCGACGAGAACATGCTCAAGACTCAGAAGAAGACCCGTCGCACCCGTCGCTCTAAGAAGTCGACTGGCGCCGAGGCTCCTGTTGCTGAGCAGCCCGTTGCCGAGCAGCCTGCAGAAGCTCCCGTTGAGGCACCTGCCGAGGAAGCTCCTGCTGCCGAAACTGCAGAATAACAGTTACAATCATACTGCTATAAGGCCGAGTGCCGCATCCCTTCATTGGGGTGTGGCACTCTCTTTTTGCCTCGCTCGTAACCCCTAGGCCTTATTGCAGAACCCCTAGGCCTTATTGCAGAACCCTTAGGCCTTATCGCAGACCCCCTAGGCCTTATCGCGGAAGCCCTAGGCCTTATTCCGGAAGCCCTAGGGCTTAGAGAGTAGGGCATAGGAGAGAGTTTTCACTACTCTCTTGCTCCTCTTCGTTACGCAAGGATCTTGACGATTTGACGATTTGACAATTTACAATTTTTACTTAAGAGATGGCGAGCGGAGACTCTTTTTGGGGTTTTGCCCTACCTCTGAGGCTTCTTCGAAGTCTCTTAGGTAGGATGCACCTCGGAAATGCTAAATTTATAGCAACGTAGCTTCGCTACTCGACCTATCGGTCTTATGCATCCCAATAATCAAACAAAAAACATAAGACTACGTCTTTTTTTGATTTTTGGATGCTTTATGTCGCTCTAAATTTTGCATTTCGCTCGGTTTTCACTACTTTTGTACCCGAATTGTGCAATTACTATTATAAAATTTAATATTATGCTTAAAAAATTACATTTTAAATCATGGCTCCTCATGCTTTGCATGCTTGTAGGAGTCGGAAATGCGTGGGCGCAAAGTGACTATTCTAGTGATTATACTGGAAATGTTACATTGTCCACGACTGGTGGAACGCAGACTAATACTTGTAAAGTAGTTCTTAATGAAACTGAATATAGTGGTATTAAGGCTGGTACAGGCAAAGTCGCTGGTGCTATGAAGATAACAGTTCCTTCGGGCACAAAATATCTTCATATGCATGTTGCAGGATGGAATGGGGAAACTGTGAAATTATCTGTAACCCCTAGTGGATATTCAGATGTTATTGCTTTAGTTTCAAATTCAGGTATTTCTAACAACAGCCCATTTACATTCAATGGTGATGCAAATACCTCTGATTATTATAAAGTAGTTACCTTTGGCACAGCATTGACAAATGATACAGAACTTACATTTTCGGCAACAAGCGGAAAGCGTTTTGTTATCTGGGGTGTAACTGCAGAAAACGAAAGTGCAATCCCCACTGTAGCTACACCTGCCTTTGAACCGGCTGGTGGTACCTATTCTGAGGCACAGAGCGTGACTATCAGTTGCTCTACAGAAGGGGCTGCTATTCAATACAGTACAGACGGTGATAACTGGAATACTTATAACGGAGCCATTAGTGTAAATGAGACAACAACGATTCAGGCAAAAGCTACGAAGACAGGTTATAATGACAGCAAAGTTGCTACTGCAACCTATACTATAGTGGCACCGATAACGATTGCTGCTGCACGTACTCAGGCTACGGGTTCCGTTTTTACAAAGGGTGTTGTAACCAGCTGTGTGGGTGTGACTGGTTATATTCAGGATGCTACTGCTGCCATTTGTGTTTATGGTACAAGTCTTACGGTTGGTGATGAGATAACCGTATCAGGTACGCTTACCACTTATAAAGGATTGCTCGAAATCACATCTCCGAGTGTTACAGTTCTTTCTCATAACAATACTGTTACTCCAACCATAATGACTATTGCGGATATAAATGCGACTAATGCCCCCCAAGGTAAGTATGTTAAGATTGTAGAAGCAATAGTTACAGCTATCGATGGTCAAAATACGACTATCGAACAAGATGGAGCATCAATCGTAGTTCGTGGTATTTCGTCAGATGTAGAATATGCTGTAGGCGACGCTCTCACCCTTGAAGGCAATATCGGTTGCTTTGATGTAGTACAGATTGCCAATCCTCAGAATGTGGTGGTTCAGAAGAGCGAAAAGCAGGAAGCTGGCCTCGCATACGAAACCACAGAATATACCATTAACCTTGGTGAGAGCTTCACAGCTCCCACTCTGACCAACCCCAACAACCTTGCTGTTACCTATGAAAGCAGCAATACAGAACTTGCGACAGTAGATGAAAATGGTGCTGTGACAGTTGTTGTAGGCGCTACAGGCACAACTACTATTACGGCATCTTTTGCTGGCAACGATACCTATCTCCCTGGTTCTGCATCTTACACTCTGACTGTTGTTGACCCCAATGCTCCTGGCGCATCGGCAGATAATCCTTATACTGTAGCGCAGGCTCGTGCTGCGATTGATGCTGGAACGGGCGTTACGGGTGTATATGCAACTGGTATCGTGTCTAAGATTGTAACTGCATATAATGCAACTTATGGTAACATCACTTACAATATCTCTGCTGACGGTAGCGAAGAGGGTGACCAACTGCAGGCTTATCGTGGTTTCAGTTATAATGGTGAAAACTTTAATTCTGCCGACGATATTCAGGTAGGCGACGTTGTTGTTATCTATGGTAATCTGACGAAGCACAACACCACTTATGAGTTTGGCGCAGGCAATCAATTGGTTTCTCTTAACCGCCCAGTAAATACTGACCCCGTCATCAATGCGGAAGATGTAACTCTTGCTTACGATGCAACCTCTGGCGAAATCGCTTATACGATTTCCAATGTTGACGAAGGAACTGAACTTGATGACGCTACCCCCAATGCCGACTGGATTAGTGGCATTACTATTGCATCTGATAAGGTAACCTTCACTACCACAGCAAATGAAGGTACAGAAGATCGTACGGCTACTATCACTCTCACATATGGTGATGTGACGAAGGATGTTACTGTAACTCAAAGTCACTATGTTGCTCCTGTAATTGATTATGCAACATTACCGTTTGAATTTGATGGTGGTAGGGCAGACATTGAAACTACAGATGGATTGACTCAAGAAGGACTCGATTCGGATTATGGTTCGTCTCCGAAACTTAAGTTTAATTCAACCAACGATGTCGTCATTTTGCACTTCAACGAACAACCTGGCACGCTTACCTTCGACATCAAGGGTAATAGTTTCTCAGGTAGTACCTTTAAGGTCCAGACTTCTGCTGATGGTGTTAACTATACAGACCTGAAATCTTATACTACATTAGGTAATACTCAGTCAGAAATAATTGAGGATATCGATGCTACTGTTCGTTATATCAAGTGGATATACACGGAGAAAGTTTCTGGCAATGTCGCTCTTGGTAACATAACACTTGCCAAGTATACCAATAAGCAGGATGCAACTGTTAGCTTCAAGAAGGATGGTGAGGCAATCACCACTTTGGAGGCTAGTCTAAATGCCGAAATTGAGGTCGCAGTTGAATGTAGTGTTGAGGGTGCTGAACTTAACATTACAAGCAGTAACTCACGTGTCGCTAAATATGAAGACGGTGTAGTTAAGGCTCTGGCCGAAGGTGAGGCTACAATTACTGCCACCTTTGCTGGCAACGAGAACTACAAGGCTGCAACGGCAACGCTGGTTGTGACGGTAGTTGATAATCGTCAGGACGTTACACTTGCCTTTAATGACATTCCTGCTGAAATCAATATCAATGAGACTGCTACTTATGCTGTAACGGCTACTCCCGCCGTTGAAGGTGTTACTTACAGCAGTTCTGCTCCCGCTGTTGTTTCTGTAGACGAGAACACGGGCGAAATCGAGGCTCTGGCTGTAGGTACAGCTACAATTACTGCCACCTTTGCTGGTAACAATAGTTATAAGGCTGCTACGGCTACCTACACCATTAAGGTGGTTAACCCAGATTTTGTAGCAAGTAAGTATGAGCTCGTTACTGATGCTTCAACCCTGGTGGCTGGTGATGAGATTGTATTTGGATATATTGGTACATATACAACTTCTGGTACTGAATATGAAACTGCGCAAGTTATGTCTACAGAGTACAATAGTACAAATAAGATTTATGGTGCATTAGACATGATATCGCATAATAATGATAATATAATTGAGATTCAGGATGGGACTGCCATTATAACTTTGGGTGGTTCTATTGGTGCTTGGACATTCCAGATGCCCGATGGAAAATATCTTGTTTCGAACGGTAGGGCAAAGAATGAGGATGGTACCAATCTTCCCTCCAAAAATGAAAATATTATTGAAACGACAGAGGACAACACTGATACTCATGCTCAAGCAACAATTGCGATTGATGGTGAAGGCAATGCCACAGTTCTCTTCCAAGGTGGAAATGGTGCAAACAATCTTTGCTACAATGTTAATAATGGAAAGAACCAGCGATTCTCCTGCTATGTAACTGCACAAACTGGTCTTCAAATTTACAAGAAGGTGTCCTCCAGCGAGTTCCTGAAAGGTGATGTGAATAATGACAATCAGGTTTCTATTGCCGATGTTACTGCTCTTGTGAATATCATCTTGGGCAAGGCAACTCCTGAGACTAATCCCGAATACAACTTCGAGGCTGCCAATGTGAATGAGGACGATACTGTTTCGATAGCTGACGTTACTGCCCTTGTAAATATTATATTGGGGAAAGACCAGTAAAAGTTTAACAGTTTAATCGGGCTCCGCCCTGGTTAACAGTTTAATGGATACAAATAAGAAGGCCCGCAACCAATCAGTTGCGGGCCTTCTTGTTTATTAAGATATTAAAGCCCCCTCCCTGACTGGCCCCCGTCGCGAGTGGGGACTCGCTCCCATTTGTGGGGTCATAGTGACATTCAGTCACTATTCTAAAGACCCCAGTCGCCCCTCAAGGGGAGGGGAATAATATATAGGTGCAAATAGTCCCAACCCAAACCTCACCCCTAACCCCTCTCCAAAGGGCGAGGGGAACTTTATAGGAAAATATGAGTTGAAAAAATGAGAAAAAGCTATTAACCTACTAACCTATTAAGCTAGTAAGCAAATAAGCTAGTAAGCAACTAACCTCCTAAGCTTTATTCATCTTTCTCTTGAATAGAATCCGGTCGCCAGTCGGGGAAGTCAAATTGGGCGGCAGGAACGAAGTCGAGCTCGATGTCGATGAGGTCCTCGGGTTCCTCCTCTTCGAGACGGAAGGGAACGATGCCTCCCTGACGAGAGGTTACTTGTGCAATCTCCACCGGGGCCCATCCGGTCTGCACGATTCCGAGATAGCGTGCGGCGGCACGGCTGAGGTCGATGGTGAAGCGACGAGAGTAGGGGCCTCGGTCGGTGACCTGGACGATGACGGCCTTGCCGTTGCGCACGTTGGTCACGCGCAGCCATGTGCCCAGGGCATAGCGCCGATGGGCGCAGGTGAAACTGTCCTTGTGATAGATGTCGCCGTTGGCCATGCGCCGGCCGTGGAACTTGTCGTGGTAGTACGAGGCTACGCCCCGTTCCGCCCTCAGTCCCAGGCTGAGGCTTGCGAGCAGGCTACAGGCTATAGCCCAGATGATTATTCTTGTGTTTCTCATTACTTTACGTGACAAAGTTAAGCATTTATTGAGAATAATCAATCAAAGAAGGACAATTTATTTTGTATCTTTGACTACTTTGTAGTCGAAGATAGGGCGCAGAGGGTAAAAACTCATTTAATTTTTGGTTTTTCACTCGATTTGCGCTATCTTTGCACGCGAAAATTGAATATACTGACAGATATGAAGAAAATTTTCTATGTTTTTTGCCTCTTGGCAGTGGTGGAACTTACTTTGAGCACCACATCGTGCATCTCCACGGAGAAGATTGTCTATCTGCAGGGAGCCGACACCATGTATGCCGTTCCTCAGCAGATTCAGCAGGCTTTCGAGCTTGAGATTCAGCCCGACGACGAATTGGCCATCTCGGTCAGCAGTCGTTTCCCCGAGGCTATTGCAAAGTTCAATAACAATACCCTGATTGGTGGCGGCACCAACAGTATGACGGGTAGTAACACGGCTAACACCACTTCGCGTGTGGCATACTTCCTTGTGGACAAGGAGGGTAACATTGAGTTCCCCGTCTTCGGTACTATCAACACCCGTAACAAGACATGTAAACAACTGGCTCTCGAACTGCAGCAGAAGTTCCAAACTAATGATGTGGAGAAGATTAAGGATGCTGTGGTCAACGTGAAGGTGATGTCGTTTAAGGTTACCGTATTGGGTGATGTGAAGAATCCAGGTACGCAAACCTTCCAAGGCGAGCGCTTGACTTTGCTCGAGGCTATTGGTAAGGCTGGTGACATGAATGGTTCTGCTTTGCGTGAGCATGTGTTGGTTGTTCGTGAGATTGGCGACAAGCGCGTGACCTATGATGTCGACGTACGTGACCCACAGCAAGTGTTCGATTCGCCTGCCTATTACTTGCAGCAGAACGATATCATCTATGTGCAGCCCAATAAGAGCGTGCGTGTGAAGGGTTCTACAGGTTATACCCTGCTCTCTGTGCTGGCTACGGCCGTGAGTGTATTGGTGAGTGTAGTTTCGTTGGTTATTGCGCTTACGAAGAAGTATTGACCATTGAACATTGACCATTGAACATTGACCATTAGGATTATGGATAATACAACAAATCAAAATTTGAAGCAAGCTCAGGTGAACGACGATATGCTGTCGTTGCGTGAGATTCTGGACATGGTGCTGAGCAACTGGAAGTGGTTCCTGATGTCAGCCGTTGTGTGTCTGGCTATTGCCCGCATCTATCTGGCCACAAAACCTAACATCTATCAGCGTCAGGCCGTGATGCTGGTGAAGGATGATACTGGAACGGGAGGTAGCCGTAGGGCTGTAGGTACCGATGCATTGATGCAGCTGAACGGCGTCATGACGGGAAGTTCGGTAAAGAACGAGGTGTACATCCTGCGTAGCCACATGCTCATGAAAGAGGTTGTGCGTAAGCTTCACCTCGATGTCCTCTATACCCAGAAACATCGTCTGCAGGACGTGTCTCTTTATGATGTTAAGCCCTTCTCCATCCAGTTCCAGGAGAGTGAGGACTCGGTCATCGTGGCTTCGTTTAACGTAGAAGTACTGAATAAGCGTGAGTGCAAACTTAATAATATCGTGACTCGCGATGGTGAGATTGACTACAATAAGATTGTGCGCTTCGGCCAGATGGTGAAGACACCTGTGGGCAAACTGATTATTGTGCCCGTGCCTGAGTATCTGGATAAGTTCGAGGGCAAGACCATTGCTGTAACTCACCTCAACATTGAGCGTGCAGCCAATATGATTGGCGGACGCATCTCGGCAGGTGAAGTTGACCGCGAGAGCACATTGGTGCGCATTGTTTGCACCGACACCAACATCCAACGTGCCGACGACATTCTTGCCGCCCTGCTTGAAGCTTACAAGCGCAGCATCATTCAGGACAAGAACTTGCTGGCACAAAGCACAGCGGACTTCATCGACGAACGTATCAAAATAATCAGTAAGGACTTGAGCCGCGTGGAAGGTGAGATGGCTTCGTTTAAGCAAAGGAACAATCTTGTCGACCTGTCGCAGAATGCCCAGAACTATCTGGCACAGAGCAACACGGCCCGTCAGCGCACCATCCAGTTGCAGGCTCAGCAGGCTAGCATCTCGTATCTGCTCAACCACTTGCGTAGTGCCAGTCAGGGTAATACCCTTATTCCCATGCTTGGTGGACTGACCGATGCAGGCGTGCAAAGCCAGATTCAGCGTTACAACGACCTGATGTTGCAACGTAACCACTTGGTTGAGAATGCAGGCGAAGGGTCATCGAGCATCAAGGAAATGGATGCCAACCTGCGTCAGATGAAGCAAGCCGTCATTGCCTCTGTGCAAGGTTACAAAGCTTCGGTTGACCTGCAGACTCGTCAGGCTCAGCACGAAGAACAGAACCTGCAAGGTAGCTTGGCAACAGTGCCTCAGAAGGAAAAGGAGATCATCGATATCAATCGTCAGCAGAGCATTAAAGAGACGCTGTACACCTACTTGCTGAACAAGCGTGAGGAGACTGCTCTGCAGTTAGCTATTCAGGAAGCAAACATCCGTGTGGTAGAACAACCCTTCGGAAGCCTAAATCCCATTGCTCCGCGTCGCATGGTCATCAATTGTGCTGCTTTGCTCATTGGTCTTTTGCTGCCCTTCGTAGTGCTTTATCTCATCAATCTATTGAACATGGGCGTACGTGGTCGCAAGGATGTGGAGACATATACCACTATCCCCGTCATTGGTGAAATACCTCGTGTCAAGCATGACAAGAAGGACACCAATGTGGTTGTCGACGAACAGAGCAACGACGCTGTCAGTGAGGCCTTCCGTATGTTGCGTTTCAACCTTACGTTTGTCAACAAGGATGCACGCGTGATCATGTTCACCAGTACCATGCCAGGCGAAGGTAAGACCTTTGTTAGCCGCAATTATGCTTATACCTTGTCGCTTATGGGTAAGAAGGTAATCTTGGTGGATGCCGATATCCGCAAGCGCACGCAGTCGTCGCTCTATGGCGTACAACGCAAAGCTGGTTTGACTTCGTATCTGAGCGGTACGGTAGAAAATCTGGATGAGATGATAATCCGCGGTACGGAGAATAACAAGGTTGATATTCTGCCTGCTGGTGTTCTGCCTCCTAACCCTGCCGAATTGCTTATGAGCGAGCGTCTGGAAACCTTGATTACGGAGTTGAAGAAGTCGTATGACTACATCGTCATCGACAATGTTCCTGCCCAGGTTGTTGCTGACGCCGGTATCGTTAATCGTGTGGCCGACTGCACTATCTATGTGGTACGCGACCATAAGCTCGACCGTCGTTATCTGCCCGAACTCGAGCGCCTGTATCAGGAGAAGAAGTTCAACAACTTGTGTGTCTTGATCAATGACTCGAAGCTTGAGAAGAAGCGTTACGGCTATGGTTATGGTCGATATGGTTATGGCTATGGCTACGGCTATGGTAACGACAAGAAGAAAAAGCGCTTTAGCTTAGAAACGCTTAAGAGTAAGATTTAAAAGGCCAAAGGCTAAGGGCTAAAATAAGGCAGCCTACTCATGGATGTGAGTGGGCTGCCTTTTTGGTTGCAATGGTATTGCAACAGACTGAACAAGAGGAAGAAGAAACTCGCTCAAACGAGCGGGCTGCCTTTTTTGTTGCAATGGTATTGCAACAGACAAAACAAGCTGTCACAAGAAAAGCCCGCTCAAACGAGCGGGCTTCTTATCTTTAGCCTTTCGACTTTAGCCCTTCGCCATTATTTAATGACGAGAGCTCGGTCGATGGTGTCCTTCAAGGCTTGGGCGTGAGGCGTGGAGCCTGAAGCCAGTTGGCGTTGAAGTTGCTTGAGTGCTTGCAGAGCATAGGGACGAATCTTGGGATTGTCAGTTTGCGTGCGACCGATGAGGTTGTTGACGAACTGAATCTGCAAGGTCTGTCGGTAGGGCGAGAGGTCGCGTTGGTTCGCATCCTTCATAATCATACGGCTGAGGTCGGCCAGATATTCGTCAGCCTTGTATAAGTCATTAAGGCTTCCGAGGCGACCTATCAAGCGCGATACTCCCATCGTTGCAATGCTATTGGTCAGGTTGTTGGGGTCGGCAGTCAGTCGCTTAGCATACGACATGTCGCGCAACCAAGTGGGTTCGGTCAGGATGTTCTGTTCAACGAACTTCATGGCCTTCAGTTGCTTTTCGCGAGGTTGTGGACGATAGACATCGCCAGACTCGTTGTTGGTCTTGAAGTTCTCCAACTGACCACCGATGTTGTTAATTACGTGGCCACAATAACGCATGAACTGGTTGCGAATCTGTCCGTACATCGTCTCCAGGTTCTCGTTGTAGATGTCGTCCTCTGCATGCGTCCATGCGGGCAGGTTCTGCAGTTCGCGCTTCAGGTTCAATATTCCGTATTCGCTGGCCTTCATAGCATCGTCACCCAGGTCTTCGGTCTGTCGGCGTGGGTCGTCTTGACTGGTTTCGCCGTCACCCCACCATAGGCGAGGGTTGTTCTTTACATTCTCCTTCACGAACAAGCTCTGCAGAGCCTTGTAGTCCTCGTCCGGAGTCTCGGCATCGAGCATGGGCGTGTAACCCCATTCGATAGCCCAGCAGTCGTAGTCGTTGATGCGGGGGAATATCTCATTCTGGCTCATGCCGTCGCCCGGTTGAGCTACATAGTTGAAGCGTGCATAGTCCATGATGCTGGGCGTGTGTCCGTGCTCAGCCACCCAAGCCTTGTCCCTCAGTTTCTCCACGGGAACCGAGCTTGAAGCCCCAAAGTTGTGACGAAGGCCCAGTGTGTGACCCACCTCATGACTGCTAACGAAGCGGATGAGTTGTCCCATCAGTTCCTCGTCATAATGCATTTTGCGTGCGGCCTCGTCAATGGTGCTGGCCTGTACCATATACCAATCATGAACCAGTGACATTACGTTGTGATACCAGCAGATGTGGCTCTCCAGGATTTCGCCCGTACGAGGGTCGCTCACATGAGGTCCGTAGGCGTTGGCGATGGGAGAGGCCAGATAGCGTATCATGCTGTAGCGTGCGTCCTCCATTGACATGATGCTGTCCTCGCCTTCAGGCCACTCGAGGGCATAGATGGCATTTTTGAAGCCAGCTTTCTCAAAGGCTTTCTGCCAGTCGTTCACGCCTGCGATGAGGTACTTGCGCCATTGCTTTGGTGTGGCAGGGTCGATGTAATAGACGATGGGCTTCACAGGTTCCACGAGTTCGCCTTGACGCATCTTCTCTACGTCCTCGGGTTTCGGTTCCAGACGCCAGCGGCTGATGAATACCTTCTGCTTTACGCGCTGTTGATCATCGGCATAACTGTTATAGCCGTGTGTAAAGAAACCAACACGTGGGTCGTAGTATCTGGGTTTCATCGGATTGGAGGGAAGCAACACGAACGACAGGTTGATGCCGAAGGTGGCCTTGCCTGTGCTGCGTGTAGATGCCAATGAGGTGCCACTGGAGTTATAGGTCTTCACCATTCGAACCTCGGTGTTCAGGGGGAAGGTCTTAATATCCTCGATGTACGACAATGGGGGCATCATGCCTGCCAATGCAAAGCTGGTCTTCTCGGAACGGCCAAGTCCGGTCGTTGGGTTGTCCTCGTTCAGGAAGGCGTTAACCTTTATCTTGTAGAGGCTGTCCTTATGGCTTTCAATCTTGAAAGATGCAATGATAGGGTTCTCGTTCGAAACCGTGATGGCCTTGTTGATGTTTTGTGCCGTGTCGCTCACATTGACGAAGAGGCGCACACGCATAAGCAGTTGGTTGTCAACGCCAGGCTGGAAGTAAACCGTCTGCTGGTTCAGCATCTCACCACCAAATTTCCCACTGCCGGCGGGCGTAGAGGTGTAGCGTGTGGTGGTCAGGAAGTCACGACCGATGAGTGAGTCGGGGATGAAGAAGAACCAATCGTTCTCCACCTTCTGCACTTGGAACATGCCTTTGCGGTCAACCGATGGCTTGGGAGCAGGCTTCTGCTGCGGGGCTGCAGGCTGCTGTTGCTTCTTCTTTTTCTTGAAGATGCCCAGCACTTTCTTCTGCTTCTTGTCCTTCTGGTTCTTTTGAACCTGTTCCTGCTTCGGCTTGTCTGCCGACTTCTTTTTCTTTGCTTCGGCCGTCGGGCTCATGAGCGCGAGAGCCAGCATGATAATAAGTAATTTTCTCATATTAATAATACTAAGAGGTTTGTTCCTATATGTTTCGTTGACTGCCATACTATGGCACTACTTTCTGCCATACTATGGCACTGTCCTCTGCCATACTATGGCACTCCTCACTGCCATACTATGGCAGTCCGTTGGACTCGGCATTCTTCATGTTCGGGATAAGTATAGATGAGTCGCCGTAGCTGAGGAAACGGAAGTCGTGCGACAGGGCGTAGTCGTAGACGCGATGCCAGTCGTCTCCGATGAAGGCCGATACCAAGAGCAGGAGCGTCGATTGCGGCTGATGGAAGTTCGTAATCATGCGCTCGACGATGCGGTAACGATAGCCCGGCACGATGATGATCTGCGTGGATGCGTGTAATACATCCAGGTCGTTGGCGTCCATGTAAGACAATAAAGCCAATAGAGGACTCACCCCCGGCCCCTCCCTTGTAGGGAGGGGAGTAGATAGTTCTTCCTCGTAGGGTTCCCATTGACTAACATGAAGTTCAAGTTGTTGAGAAGTCTGTTGGTGGCCACTCCCCTCCTTAGTAGGGAGGGGTTGGGGGAGAGCCTTTTGTAGCTTTCTTCCCAGCCAATACAGACTTTCCAGCGTGCGTACGCTGGTGGTGCCCACGGCGATGGCGCGTCCGTTGTGACGGATGAGGGCTTCTATGGTCTGTCGCTTAACGGCGATGTGTTCGGTGTGCATATCGTGTCCGCCAATGTCCTCTGACTTCACGGGACGGAATGTGCCAGCTCCGACGTGCAAAGTCAGTTCTTCGCGTTCGATACCCTTCTTGTCGATGGCCTCCAACACCTGAGGAGTGAAGTGCAGTCCTGCAGTGGGTGCTGCCACACTCCCTTCAATTTTGGAGTACACGGTCTGGTACGTCCGCTTGTCGCTCTCCTCGGCCTTGCGGTTGAGATAGGGTGGGATAGGCAGTTCGCCCATGGCCTCGAGGATTTCGGACCAAGTGTATGGACCGTCCCAGGTGAAGGTGATTAGGATAGACGGACTCTCCCCCGACCCCTCCCTGTTAGGGAGGGGAGAGGTTACATTTTGCATCTGAGGGGCAGGCGTATCTGTTCCCCTCCCTAACAGGGAGGGGCTAGGGGTGAGTCTTTTTGCAGTTATGCTTATCTTCTCCCCCTGAATCTCTACTTCAGCCTTCAGGCTTCCCTGCTTCCACTTCTTCAGTCCACCCACCATGCACTGCCAAGTTACTTCCCCACGAGTGGAGAAGTTCACCTGATAGTCCTTGGGCATGTGGGGTTCCAAAACCAGAATCTCTACGCGCGCGCCTGTTTCCTTATAAAAATATAAGCGGGCTTGTATGACGCGAGTGTTATTCATCACTAACAGCGAGCCCTCAGGTAGCAAATCGGGCAAGTCGACAAAGTGTCGTTCGCTGATGTTTCCTCGGTCATAGATGAGCAGTTTGCTCTGGTCGCGTTGCGAGAGAGGAAACTTTGCAATTCGCTCATCCGGCAGGGGATAGTTATAGTCGCGGATATGTATGTCTTTTGGGTTTGTCATCCTTTAAAGATGTTAAAAACAGTGCGAAGATACAAAATAATCAGCGAAAAGCCTTATATTTGCATGATGTATAACCTATAAAAAATCTTAAATCATAATATATGATGAAAAACAAGCCCTTTTTCATGCTCATTATCATGCTTGTTGCCAGTACGATAGCTAATGCTCAGGACTGGGATCGAGAGAAGTATCCCGACTATAATCCCAATTACTCGAATCCGGATCCGGCTTTGATTAAGTATGCCGAAATCGTTCGACGGACTCCAAAGACGAGTAAGATGAAGCGCGTGCGTGCCCTCAGTGCTGCTGCCGGACTGCCCGACCACGTGAACAATGCCAATACAAAGTATTTCCCTCCAGTGTTTAATCAAGCAGGTGGTTCATGCGGTTCAGCATCGCGCATTTGCTATATGTTCACTCATGAACTGAACTCCTATCGCGACATAGATAGCGGAAGCAATGAGACCAACTATCCCAGCCACTTCGTGTGGTTACTGACCTATGGAAACTCGGGTAAGGATGCCTTTGTCACCCATGTGGGTGTGCCTACCTCGGCCACCTATGGCGGACGTACATACAGCCGTATTTATGGTAACTACGACTGGGACAGCGAAGTGTTCGGCTGGATGCAAGGCTATGACAAATGGTTTAGCGCCTTTGGCAACCGTATGCTGAAGCCCACGACCAATCCTTATAGTCTGGGAACCGAAGAGGGGCGTCTGGCTGCCAAAGCATGGTTGCATAACCACGCCGGCGACGAGTCGTTCAAAGCCGGAGGCCTTATAGGTCTTGGCGTGGCATCGGGTGGCAAGTGGGAGCGCATCCCCAAGACCGCTGTCAACGACAATATCGGCGTCACCAATATGTATTATGTGAAGCAATGGGGAACCTCGGTTGACCATGCCCTGACTATGGTGGGATATGACGATCGCATTGAGTTCGACATCGATGGCAATGGCGTCTGTGGTGAGGAAGACAAGGATGAAGTGGGCGCATGGATTATTGTCAACTCATGGGGTGGTTGGTGTAACGACGGTTTCATCTATTGTCCCTATGCCCATGCTGGCCCAGCCTTTACTTCGGAAGGTAAGTTAAACGGATGGTGGACAGGCGAACTCTATCATACTCGCAAGGACTATCGCCCACTGCGCACCATAAAGTTGAAGATGGACTATACGCGTCGCAGTGAGATGAAGCTGCAGGTGGGCGTCAGTGCCGACCTGAATGCGACAAAGTCTGAAAGCATAATCGACATGCACCACTTCCGTTATGCCGGTGACGGACATAGTGGTGAGACCAATCCAGCTCCTGAGACTCCAATGCTGGGACAGTGGGCCGATGGCAAGATGCATTCGGAACCCATGGAGTTTGGCTATGACCTGACCGACCTCACCAGTAATTACGACTGCAGTCAGCCATTGAAGTATTTCTTCATTATCAATACGCGCAGTTGGGGCCTTGGCGAGGGACACATCTATGAGGCCTCTATCATGGACTACGAACATGATACGGAGGGAGTGGAAACTCCCTTTGACTTGGGCGAAACAGGTCAGGTGGAAGTGAAGAGTGCTGGTACGCAAACCGTCATCAGTACGATTGTCTATGGTTCGGCCCTTAATGTTCCGCAGAACGTAGCTATAGCCGACGGACAACTTTCCTGGACAGTTCCCATGCTCTCGGGTCATACCTTAGAAGGCTATGTCCTATATCACGATGGGAAGCGACTGACGACTGTAGGTAAAGACGTGCTTAGTCATTCTGTTGAGGGTGAGGGCAACTTCGGTGTTGCAGCCTTGTATGAACGCAGCATGGAGAGTAGAATAGTCAGCGCCTCTACTGCCGTTACTAAGCAGGAAGAAAATCAGGTCATCAACTTCAAGCATGGAGGATTTAGTATTCCTGATATCTTCAACTCCAGCTACGACGAATGCACCATCGAGTATTACATTAAGCCCAACAGTTATATTAATTACAACAACATGTTCGGTCCCGACTGGGGAACCTTCCTTGCCCATTGCAATCAGGACGGAACTATGTCTGTGGGCTGGAATACAGGTGCAGACCGTATCGGTGCCAGTTCGAAGAAACTGTCGGTGGGTCTGTGGATGCACGTTGCTATCGTAGTGAAGAACAACAAGATGACCCTGTACATGGGTAATGCATCTGTGGGCAGTGTTACCAGTTCAAACTTTAGCGGACTGGGTGGCTTCGGCAATCTGGAATTCCGGAACGGTGGCTCGAACTATCAGGATGCCTCATACGATGAGATACGCATCTGGAACCGAGCCCGCACGGCAACTGAGATTAAGAATTCATATAACCGCGAATACTATGGTGATGTAATGCCCGAGGGACTGATGGCCTACTACAAGGGTGACCTTATTCAAAAGGATGGCTTATGGTATATGCGCGATTGCGTAGGCGGGCACCATGCCTTGCTCACCAATCTTAACTATACGCAGGAGGTGCCAAGCAGACAACCCACGCTCTATCGTCCTAAGGATGCCGAAAACGTGCTGTCCATAGACGAACCTTCTGAAGCTATCTATGCAGGCATTCCTACCACATTGACCACGACACGAGGCGATGGAATCCGTTCGCTCGTTTGGTCGGTTCCTGCTCTGAACATTGCCGACTGGCACATTACGTCGCCAACCCTCACCTTCCCTCAGCCTGGACAGTATGAGGTAAGTGTTACCGGTTACGACTATGAGGCCGATGGCACCGATGGGGTGGCTCGTGAGATTACGGCCACACGCACAATTACGGTGGTAGCGGCTCCCGCTATTGATACCCAGTTCACAACTACGGCAACCAGCGTTGCCAGTGGCGACCGCATCAGTTTCTCGGTTACTCATCCCATTGCAGGCTATGCATACCAGTGGTCGATGCCAGGGGCAGATATTGAATCGGCTGGTACTCTTACAGCAGGTGCAACCTACCAGTGCGCTGGAGAATATGAGATAACCCTCACCGTTACTGCACCTTCGGGCGAAACTGCTAGCAGAAGCATAAAAGTGGAGGTGAGCGAGGTGGCTCCCGAGGCTGACTTCGCAATTAATGAGCCAGTCATTCTGAAGGGTGAGTCCGTGCATCTCACCAGTCTGTCAAAGCATAATCCCACTGACCTGCAGTGGACTTTGGCAGGCACGGTGCAGAAGACCATTGTCAATGGTGGGCAGAACTTCGACCTCACCTTTGAGGAACCGGGCATCTATAATGTCACATTGAAGGCTACCAATGCCAAAGGCTCGAACTCGAAGACTCAGGAGCGTGCCGTCATTGTTACTAATGCCGACTCAAAGAATGGCCTTACATTTACGCAAAGTGCTTCGCAGGTGACCTTGTCAAAGCCATTGTTTGAGGAGGAAACTACTACGGTGCTCACTATCGACTGGTGGATGAATCCCAGCAAACTTAGCAGTTATTGTCTAGGTATCGGTGAGTCGACTAGCACCTTCATGTTGCGTACCGATGCCAGTGGAACGATGTTCTTCCATAATGGAGCCAAGAACGTGAACAGTGGTAAAGACTTTGTCATTGCTGGGCAGTGGCATCACTATGTGGTGATGTACAACAAGGGAATGGTCAAGTTCTATCGCGATGGCAGACAGTTCGCTTCGGTTACTGGTGGCGGTTCCACGCTAGCGCGTCCGTCGGCTTTCAGCATCGGAACCTCTTCAGCCCCAATGATAGGTAGTATTGATGAGTTCCGCGTATGGCGTTGTTCCACGACTCAGACCATTATTCAGGGACTATGCAATCAGCCGATTGAGGATTACGAAGAGTATATTTCGGGAAGCCATGCTAACTATCATCTCTTGCTATACTACCAGTTCAATCAGACGGGTGGTGATGTACAAGACATTACCTCTAACGGCAATACGGGCATTCGTTCGGGATTTGGTCCTGATGGTGATGCTTGGGATTTGTCGAAGGGCGTCTTCTGCCTGAACTTTGGGCAGAAGCAGGATGACGTCATCATTGACGGCATAGAGGCTGTTGACAATGGACAATTGACAGTTGATAATGGGAAACAAGGTATATTTGATCTTAGTGGAAGGCGCCTTGGTAATGGTAAACTGAAGCCCGGTCTCTATATCATCGACGGCAAGAAGAGATTAATAAAGTAATCTGATACATGACAGAATGATAAAGCCCCTGCCTTCAACGACGAAGGCAGGGGCTTTGCTATGTAGTTGTATCTTTATTAAATGTCTTGTAATACAACCTCTACGGGGCAGTGGTCACTACCAAATATCTCGTTATGGATGCTGGCTGACTGCAGATTAGGCACCAGACGATTGGAAACAATAAAATAGTCGATGCGCCATCCTGCATTCTTCTCACGGGCGCGGAAGCGATAGCTCCACCAAGAGTAAGCATCGGTAAGGGTGGGGTAGAAGTGGCGGAAGGTGTCGGTAAAGCCACTGCCGAGAAGCCTAGTCATCTTCTCACGTTCCTGATCGGTAAAGCCTGCATTCATGCGGTTAGTCTTGGGATTCTTCAAGTCTATCTCCTCGTGAGCCACATTCAAGTCACCACATAGGATGACAGGCTTCTGGGCGTCCAAAGAAAGAATATATTGGCGGAAGTCGTCTTCCCACTGCATGCGATAGTCGAGACGCTTTAATCCGTCCTGACTATTAGGCGTATAGCAACACACGAGATAGAACTGGGGATATTCGAGGGTGATGAGGCGACCTTCGTGGTCATGCTCATCGATACCCATACCATATTTTACCGAGAGTGGTTGGTGCTTCGTGAAGATGGCTGTACCAGAGTAGCCTTTCTTGTCTGCGTAGTTCCAAAAACTTTGATACCCAAGGAAGGCTATGTCGAGTTGCCCTTCCTGCATCTTAGTCTCTTGCAGGCAGAAGAAATCCGCATCGAGCGACTCGAATGCCTCGCAAAAGTTCTTGCCTGCTACAGCTCGCAGACCATTGACGTTCCAACTAATGAACTTCATCGTATTACGTATTTTTTGCCGTTGACTATATATATACCTGGCATCAAGCCTTGATTGAACTGCCCGTAAGGTACTTGCTTTCGAATGAGAATACCATTGATGGTGTAAACATCCACGGGCTTAGACATCACTTCAGCCACACTCACGCGGTCGGGCTGACCATATTCCTCTTCCTCGGGATCGATAATGTCATCGCTTGGGATGTCATACTTGTCAAGACGTTTATAGATGAAGTTGGCACGCTTCGTGAGCCAGTTCTTGGCATTGTTGGTGATAGTGGCATACTGTGCACCATCGCCCCAACCTCCTTCGTAATAGGAATAACCATATTCAATGTTCTCTACAAATTCTCCATCGTTGTTATGCAAGAATGATGGCTCCACATATTTGAAGTAGTCATCGCAGTATTCGATGAGTTCATCCAACTTGCCACTAGTAATGAAATCATGCCAAAGTAAGAAATAGGCTTTCTTCATCTTCTCGCTTCCGCGCAAAATCTTTCTAAAGAAGGGATAGCCAACGTCCGAGGATGACATGTTAGAGAAAAGGTCGAGCTCGGCATTCCTTATAAAGTATGTGCTGGTCCCTTCATAGCCAAACGACCAGTCGAAATCCCATACGGGACCAAGATGCCAAAGCGAGTCATTAATAATGTCTTCATTATAAATGAACCAACTCTTGGGATGCTTGCATTCTTCGTTTCGCACCAAGTCATTGACCAACATAGCACGTGCAAAACTTTGTACGTCGAATGCTGCATCTTCGGGTGTGCCCTTCATGTCGTATGTGAAGTTGTTGAATGCGTCTTTGATTTCCTCAAATGTAATAAGGCTTCCATTATCCGGTTCATCAAAGTCTGGTTCTTTGACATTCACGGGGAGCTTGTAGTAAGTATCTTTGAACTTATAGGCTTCATCATAATACGAATCCAATTCCAGCATAGTGGCGTTTGACTCGTCGGCAATGTCGATGCTGTTGTTCGAGAATCCGACTTTCTCCGTGAAGTTATACGAACCACGATAATGGCCATTGATGTATAAGTCTACTGGGATAATGTGGTTGCAACCATCCGATTGCACCATGTCGGCAATCTTCATAGCAATGGCGTTGGTAGTCATAGAGTTTGATTGCTTATTGGCAAGCAATACCCACGACTTACCCTTGGTCAAACCAAAAGGCTTCTGCTTTTCTTCAAACTTTATTCGGTATGGGTTCTTGCTATAAGCGGAACCGGACCAACTAGAGTTGCCACGACCTCTTATCAGTATAGGTGTTTCTTCCATGTCGGGGAATACACCCACTCCATCAATCTTGATAGTGGCGTCAACGAACTCTGTTTTGCTACTTATCCAATTGTTGTAGTCCCATGATTGGCCATCGCCGAAAGTGATGTCGACGCGTGGCACGTTGTATTCCGAATTAGGATGGTCGGTAAGGAAATCCACTTCTACATCATAATTGAATCCATAAGGAACGAATCCCTTTTGGTATTCTGCCGGCGAGAGGAGTTCGGGTTCTACCTTCTGGTAATTAGGATTTTCCACAATCTCATAAAGAGCAAATTCGCTGAACACGAGATAGTTCTTCTTTTGGGAAGCCGTCATGATGAGACGTAAGTAACTGTATCCTGCCCCGAGATTGATGATGGGACTAAGATAGGTCTCATCGGGATTGAGGGGCAAACCATCTTTGTCGGAGTTGAGCGTCTGGATCTCATTCCATGTTATACCATCATTGCTGGCTTGCAGAATGAATCCCAGTGGGCAGTAACTGGAAGCACTTCGGGTAGTATATTCAAATTGCAAGCGAGATAAAGGCTTGTTCAATTGTATATCTATGTAAGGCCACTCACTCTCTCCATCGCCATAATAAGCGCCCTCGAACCAATTCAGCTTCGTGTATTCGCCAGTTCCCCAAGTTGAGTGGAAAAAGGTTCCATGATCGCCGTCAAGCATATTGACGAGGTTCTCACCATTGTTGCTGGGGGCATTGGTGGAGAGCATGTCCTCCGTCAACTCAATCTTGTTGGTCAACCATTCTTCGTCTGATGTCTCAGGATTGCTCCAAACCTCGTCCTTAATCTTTATGTTTTTATAGATGTATTGCTTGGGATAGGCCACGGTATAGTGCACGATGGTGTCGAAGCGCGGACGACTCTCCTTGCTGTGCTGCAATATTCCATCGATGTAGGCATTGGCACCTTCGGGCAGTTGGAAGGAGGGTGTCAGGCGTTTGCCTATGCAACTGACTGTGACTTTAATCTTTCCATTGACGTTGTCAATCTCGCCTATGGCATCGGTGTAAAGTTGGTCGTTGAATTTGTTGTTAAACTTGTAGCTCAGGAACTGAGGACGCTCATATAAATACTCTTCGTCCTGACTTGCGATGTGCGATTTTGCGATGCTTATCACAGTATCGCCCGCCAACGTAAGTTTGATGTATTTCTTGTCTTCCTCCCATTTCTCAATGTACTCGCGCGGGAATATCATCATCGAAGAGTCGGTCAACTCGAAGAAAACAGTATCCGCCTTCTCCGTTTGAGCCTGTACACTGATACTCATCAGCAAACAAGCAATGATGCTTATTAAGTATTTCATTTTATCTCGGTTATTTCAGGTAGTTAGCAAGTTTACTTTCATTCTGCTTGAGACCCTCAGATATGCTTATGGCATTGAGCAGGGCCCCCATGCGACTAGTGTGTGTGTGATCTTTCTTATAGAAGTATTTTGCTTTGTCCGGACCTAATTGGTCGAGGACATCAGCCGTGATGTTGTGCAGGTCGACAAATTCTACACCCGTCGTGTCAACTACATCGCGATACCATCGTCCGAAGGAATCGTTCCGGCGTTCAATTTTATTGAGTTCCCATTTATTCTTTTCTCCGTCGCCCCATTCGTTTCTCGGCGTTAAGCTCACCAATATGGGGGTGGCGCCCTTCTCGCGTACGTCGTCAATCATCTTTCGGAGATACCAACCGAAGGTATAAACTACCTCGTTGCGGACCTCGTTTTCAGTACGCACACGATATACGTGGCTTGAGTCGGCAGTTCCCATAATATCGTTGCGGGCTTTACCGTGAGCCAATTCGTTTCCAGCATCGTTGTGACCAAACTGTATGAGTACGAAGTCGCCAGGTTGTAAGTCATTGAAGACCTTATCCCAACGTCCTTCACGCAAGTAAGAGCGGCACGAACGGCCTGCCTGTGCGGCATTCACGATGGTTATCCGATTGGTGTCAAACACCTCTGCGGCTTGACTTCCCCAACCCCACATACCATCTTCGTCGCGATCGGTATTCTTTACCGTCGAGTCGCCAGTAATGAACAAAACGGGCTTGCCTGGTTCACGCTTAACGCCTGTTGTAGGCAGGTCGGTCTTCATCATTTGCTTCAATGGAGCTACTTCTGGGTGTTCGCAAGCCATAAGTCCGTCGGCGGCACTTCTGGCATTCAACTTGGCTCCAAAAGCGGATGTGTGGATGTGGTCGAGATAGAAGTGATAGTTGAACTTCCACTCCGACATCTGCTCATATTTGAGTGCCGATATTTCGTTTAGGTCCACGAAGGGGCAATCCAGTTCCTCGGCAATCTGACGAGCCCATAGGCCGAAGCTCTTGTCTACTCTACCCACGTGCCCAGGACTGTCGTAAGCATTGCGAGGCGTAAGGCTCATCAGAATGGGATGAGCACCTAATGCACGCGTTTCGCGAACAAAACGACGCATGTATTCTCCATAGGAATAAACCGTCTCCTTTTTCCCCGTTTCCTTAATGGTGACGTTGAGGCTGTCGGTTGCAGATATACCCCGAATGCTAGCGCGTGCCCTACCCGAATCGAACGGGCCATTGTCGTTATGTCCGAGTTCGATAATCACGTAGTCGCCTGGGCGAATACCTTTCTTTACATCAGGCCACAAACGAGTGTAGAAAGTACGGCTCGATGTTCCGCCCAAAGCTTGGTTTTCGACCGTGATTTGGTTCTCGTCGAAGTATTCGTGGGCAAAGTATCCCCAACCCCACTGACCGTTGTCGCCATTGCCCAATGTGCCAGTTCGCATAGTGCTGTTGCCAACAAGGAAGAGCACGGGATTGGTGCCTTTTCGGCTACTTCCTGCGAGCGGACGGGCAGTTGCAGCCTTCTCCAGAGAGTCGAGTGTCAGGTCGACGACTTTGTTCACGTCTTCCATCGGACGGAAGCGTTCTTGTGACTTTGCGCTAATGGTTAAGCAGAGCAAAAATAAAGTAGAAAGTATCTTTCTCATGGTCGAATTTTTCTTAAATTGCGTGCAAATATACAACAAAGGCCGTGAATATGAAAATAAACGAGTTTATTTTTGCTTTATTAACACGATATCAAATCGCGCCTAATTAAGTTTGTTGCTTGCAAGGTGCTTTTCTTAGAAAACAATAATCGTTCCACCGTCGCTTTCGCTATACCGACGCAGCAAGTCCTGAATGAATTGTGCACAGGACAAGACGTTCTCACTATTGCCGTCGTATCCGTTTACGATGGAGAGCAGACGAGTCGTCTGGAGGGTGATCTTAGTGCGTTCATGGTCACTCGTAGGCGTACCAATTCCTCCCATTTCATCGCGATAAACGGGCAATCCCTGTATGTTGAGTTCGCCTCGTCCTATACCTTCGTAAGGTTCGCCTTCCCGTCCGATGCCCAGTGTTAGCATGTCGCCTTGAATGAGGTCGGCGTCGAAACCTCCGATGCTATAGCCGTAGGCGATGGAGGCAAGATTGATGAGATCGACGAGTGTGGAGACCTGATACAGGTCGTGCCCTTTCAGGGTTCTTCTCACCAATGCTTCGCCACTGGGACGATATCGACTTGGGTCTTTTCCGCATCGTTTGTAGACTTCACGTGTGGCCTCGATGGAAGGCATCTGCTTAATGCTGTCAGGGGTGTAGCGAAGTCGATATTCTTCGATGAAATGGGCGATTTCTGTCCATAGAACATCATTTTTATCCGTGTTCCTAACGTCTGCGAGAACAGCGGCCCCCTTGAATTGCGGGCACCGCTGTCTGATCTCTTCAGAGACGATTATTTGCATAATCCTTAATCCTCAGTTTTTTATCCTTAACCTCTAATCTTTATTCCTTAATCCTTACTCTTTATTCTCCAATGCCTTCTTCATGTTCACACCACGAATGCCCTTGGGTTCGCTCGTCGTTACATTTGTTCCAGTGGAATCGTTCCCGAACTTCTCACCCTTTACATAATAGTAGGGGTCGTAGTATCCGCCGTATCCGTAGGTATCCCAGTCGCGGTCGTAGTTACGCAAGGTGAAGTATGTCAGGTTCTCCAGCGTGTAGTAGTCGGCAATGCAACCCGTGAAACGGTAGTAGGTAAGATTGTAGTCGACAATGGCGCAGTCAAGAGCGGGATCATCGAAGGTTAAGTACAGAACCTGGTCAACAACCTTCCAGTTGAAGCGATGGCTAATGCTTCCGCGATGATAGTAATCGATCTCGTATCCGTAACCATGAGTGTATCCCCAACCGCTGGGCGTGAACTCAATCTCCGAACCTAAAGCCTTTACGCCGTCGTAATACATGTCCATATCTCCGAACCAATGTCCACTTACATATTTGCCAACATAATCGTCGTCGTCATAGCAACTTGTCAGCGTTGTTGTCAGGGCCAGAAGGGCCACCAACATCCAAAAGTACTTGTTCATCGTCTTCATAGTCGTATACTTTTTGTGGTTTCGATAGTGCAAAGGTACGCCTTTCTTGTCGTTCGTGCAAGAGTGTTTCCCTATTCTTGTTGGGGAATTTCCCTAAGTGTGCGTAGGGAAGTGCTCAATCGGGCCTTTGCCTTCCTGTCGTCGAGCCCTTATTCGAGAGTCGTCGAACGCTTGTTCGATTGCCATCGAACCCTTATTCGAGAGTCGTCGAACGCTTGTTCGATTTCAGTCGTATATGCTAACGCCCAAACTAGGGCTTCCTAATTCGTATTATTCGCTCGGCGACGAAGGGGACGCTTGCATAAAAAGTGGAGCAAGAATCCTTGGGTTTCAGTACTCACGTTCGGAAGAACCAATAATGGAGAATAATATCGCTTCGCAATCTGTGGCCATGTGTCCGCGAAATCGTCCCCCTTATACGCTTTTATAAGCTTGCTTATAAGCGAAAAGGGTACTTTTTCTTTCATTTTTCTCTATTTATTTTGTTCTTCGCTCACTTATCCGTATCTTTGCACGCAATTTATATTAATATATAAGTAGATATGAGTTTAAAGATTGTTGTACTTGCCAAGCAAGTACCTGACACACGCAATGTTGGTCCCGATGCCATGACTCCGGAAGGCACCGTGAACCGCAGTGCGCTGCCTGCCATCTTCAATCCTGAGGACTTGAACGCTTTGGAGCAGGCACTACGATTGAAAGAACAATTCCCTGGAACCACGGTCCAAGTCCTGACGATGGGACCTGGGCGTGCTGCGGAAGTAATACGTGAAGCAATGTATCGCGGAGCCGATGGCGGTTATCTGCTTACTGACCGTGCTTTTGCCGGCGCCGATACGCTGGCCACTAGTTATGCTTTGGCAACTGCCATTAAGCACGTCTGCCCTGATGTCGACCTTATCATTGGTGGTCGTCAGGCTATCGACGGCGATACAGCTCAGGTTGGCCCGCAGGTGGCCGAGAAGCTGGGATTGAATCAAATCACATACACCGAGGAAATCCTTTCGTTGAAAGATGGTAAGATAACCGTTACCCGCCACATCGACGGAGGCGTGGAGACGGTTGAGAGCCCGTTGCCTTGCGTGCTGACGGTGAACGGAAGCGCTGCTCCCTGTCGTCCGAGGAACGTGAAACTTGTGATGAAGTACAAGCGTGCCTTGGCTCCACTGGAGCTGCCTCAGGGCACTACTTTCGAGGAATTGCCTTATGCCGACCAGTACGAAAAGAAGGCCTATCTGAAGATTGGTCAGCTGACTACTGCCGATGTTAATGCCGACCTCAATCAGTGTGGTCTTGCTGGTTCGCCAACCAAGGTGAAGAACGTCGAGAATATCGTTTTCAAAGCGAAGGAAAGTAAAGTATTAACCGGTAGCGACGAGGATGTGAACGGTCTCGTTCAAGAACTCCTTGCAAGCCATACGATTGGATAATTAGGTTATGAGGTCATAAGGTTGTAAGGTAGCTTCGATTCCGAGGTTAAACCTTAAAGCCTCAAAACCTCTTAATCCCAAAACCTAGAAAGAATGAACAATGTTTTCGTATATTGCGAGCTTGAAGGCACAAAGGTTGTCGAAGTAAGCCAGGAACTTCTGACAAAGGGTCGGAAGTTGGCAAACACGCTGGGCGTGAAGCTTGAAGCTGTTGCCGCCGGTAGCGGTATTATTGGAAAAGTGGAGGAGCAAATTCTTCCCTATGGCGTAGATAAGTTGCACATCTTTGATGCAGAAGGACTTAGTCCTTACACATCAAAGCCTCATACGGCAGTGCTCGTGAATCTGTTTAAGCAGGAGCAACCGCAAATCTGCCTGATGGGTGCCGATGTGGTTGGTCGTGATCTTGGACCTCGTGTCAGCAGTGCTTTGCACAGCGGTCTGACGGCCGATTGCACGGCCTTGGAGATTGGTCCTCATGAGGATAAGCGAACAGGCAAGACCTATGAGAATCTCCTTTATCAGATTCGTCCTGCATTTGGAGGTAACATCGTGGCAACAATTGTCAACCCCGAGAATCGTCCCCAGATGGCTACTGTCCGCAGTGGTGTCATGAAGGCAGAGGTGCTCGATCCCAACTATAAGGGTGAGGTCATCATCGAGGATGTGGCTAAGTTCGTGCCTGAAACAGAATATGTTACCAAGGTGCTCGACCGTCATGTGAAGGCCGCCAAGAATAACCTCAAGGGTGCTAGCATCATTGTTTCCGGAGGTTATGGCGTAGGTTCGAGAGAAGGCTTTGCTCAACTCTACGAATTGGCAAAAGTGCTTCATGCAGAGGTAGGCGCAAGTCGTGCCGCTGTCGATGCCGGCTTTGCCGATCATGACCTGCAGATTGGTCAGACGGGAGTCACCGTTCGTCCTAAGGTCTACATTGCATGCGGCATCAGTGGTGCCATTCAGCATGTGGCAGGAATGAAGGAGTCGGGTATCATCATCTCTATTAACAGCGACGAGAACGCCCCCATCAATCAGATTGCCGACTATGTCATTAATGGAACGGTTGAAGAGGTCGTTCCCAAGTTGATTAAGTACTATAAGCAGAATAGTAAATAAAGGTTGTCAGGTAATAAGGTCGCTCCGCTTGTTAGGTCTGAACCTTAAAACCTTGAAACCTCAAAACCTAATATTATGGCTAATTATTATAGTGATATAAAAGAAATTCAGTTTGAACTGAAGAATAGTCCGCTGATGCAACGCATCGTGGAACTGAAGGAACGTGACTTTGCAGACAAGGACCAGTACGATGATGCTCCGCAAGACTTTGCCGATGCTATGGACTCGTACGATAAAGTGCTTGAGGTTGTAGGTGATATCGTTGCCAACACCGTGGCTCCTAATGCTGAGGCCGTTGATGCAGAGGGTCCTCATTGCGAGGGCGGTCGTGTGCGCTATGCCGAGAAGACATACGAGAACCTCGATGCAATGCGCAAGGCCGGCTTGATGGGCGTTACAATGCCTCGCCGATATAATGGCTTAAACATGCCTGTAACCGTCTATACTGCCGCTAATGAAATCGTTTCGACTGGCGATGCTGGTTTCGAGAACATTTGGAGTCTGCAGGACTGCATAGAGACCCTCTATTGCTTTGGCAATGAAGAACAACGTCGGAAGTATATTCCTCGTGTTTGTGCAGGCGAGACTATGTCTATGGATCTCACTGAACCTGATGCTGGTAGTGACTTGCAAAGCGTGATGCTTAAGGCAACCTATGATGAAGAGAACGATTGCTGGCGTTTGAATGGCTCTAAACGCTTTATCACCAACGGTGACTCCGACATTCACCTCGTTCTTGCCCGCTCTGAAGCTGGCACGCGTGATGGTCGTGGCTTGTCTATGTTTATCTATGACAAACGCGATGGCGGAGTCGATGTGCGCCGCATCGAGAACAAACTCGGTATTCATGGAAGTCCAACCTGCGAACTTGTTTATAAGAATGCCAAGTGTGAACTTTGTGGCGATCGCAAGCTTGGACTGATCAAGTACGTTATGTCCTTGATGAATGGTGCTCGCTTGGGTATTGCAGCTCAGTCTGTTGGTCTCTCTCAGGCCGCATATAATGAAGCCATTGCCTATGCTCGCGATCGTAAGCAGTTTGGTAAGGCCATTATCGAGTTCCCAGCTGTAGCTGAGATGATTAGCAATATTAAGGCTCGCCTTGATGCTGGTCGCGCTTTGCTGTATCAGACCGCTCGTTATGTCGATGTATACAAGGCTTTGGAAGACATTGCCCGCGAGCGCAAATTGGAGCCCGAGGAACGTCAGGAACTGAAGAAATACAGTCGTCTGGCCGATGCCTTTACGCCTTTGGCAAAGGGTATGAACTCGGAGTATGCCAACCAGAATGGTTACGATTGCATCCAAATTCATGGTGGTTCTGGTTTCATGCTTGAGTATGCTTGCCAGCGTATCTATCGCGATGCTCGTATCACCAGTATCTATGAGGGTACAACCCAGTTGCAGACGGTGGCCGCTATTCGATATGTAACCACAGGTCTGTACAGTCAAGTCATCGAGGACATGTTGAGCCAGGAAGTTCCTGTTGAGTGCGAAGCCTATGTTACACGTCTTCGTGCAATGGCAGAGAAGTTCAATGCTTGTATTGCTCAAGTGAAGGAGGCTCAGGAGTCAACCGAAGATGCTCAGGCGAAGAACGACATTCACGACCTCTGTGCCCGTCACCTTTACGAGATGGCTGGCGACATCATCATGTCTCTCCTGCTCATGCAGAACGCACAGAAGGCACCTGAACTCTTTGGCAAGAGCCTTCAGGTTTACGTAAACCTTGCTGAGGCAGAGGTTGAGAAGCACAATGCTCTCGTCATGCGTATGACTAAGGATAGCATCGACAGCTATCGTCAAGCATAAATAAATAAGGACAGGCACACCTGCATTATGCGGGCGTGCCTGTTATTGTATCCAAACCATAGTACTTCATTAAAATTTTAAGGCAAATGACACGTAAAATGAACATCCAAGAGGAAGCTGCCCGATGCTTATTGTGCCAAGATGCGCCGTGTACTAAAGCTTGTAAGAATGGCGACCCTGCGCGAGCTATACGAGCCATTCGCTTTGGCAACGAGAAGAATGTATGGCGATGGATAACAGACTGTACGGATGCTGATCTTGAAAGGGCTGAGCAGGCTTGTATCCATTATGACAGACCTATTCGCATTCGTGAAATGCTTCGTTCGGTAAGTTGCAACTGTGACAAACCAAACGATTCTTTACCCAACCTTGCCATCGACTTCTGTGGCATACATTGTGAAAATCCTTTCTTCTTAGCCTCGTCGGCAGTGTGTACTAACTACGAGATGGTGGCACGGGCATTTGATATGGGGTGGGCTGGTGTCTTCTACAAGACCATCTGCAAGCAGGAGATTCGTGAAGTCTCACCTCGTTTTGATACAGTTAA
The DNA here is from genome assembly GCA_902801325.1 of uncultured Bacteroidales bacterium. GTDB lineage: Bacteria > Bacteroidota > Bacteroidia > Bacteroidales > Bacteroidaceae > Physcousia. Next base: position 136,953 of record CADCHQ010000012.1, read on the forward strand.
GGAGGGAACGTCATTCGCTGGCTTCCGCAATATGGAACAATTGTCGGAGAATCCTTATAAGGTTGATTTTGACATATTGCGTCGTTTGAAACAGAACTATCCTTCGAAGGTGGTTGTGGCTTCCATCATGGGCCAAGCAGAGGAGGAATGGATTGAACTGGCCAAGATGGCTGAGGATGCAGGGTGTGATGCTGTGGAACTGAATTTCTCGTGTCCACAGATGCGACTTGCAGGAATGGGGAGCGATGTAGGCCAGAATCCCGAACTCGTTACCTTCTATACAGTCTATGTGAAGCGTGCGGTTAAGATTCCTGTTATTCCCAAGATGACTCCCAACATAACACAAATCAACGAACCAGCAATGGGAGCTTACTTTGGTGGTGCCGATGCCATATCGGCCATCAATACCATTAAGAGTGTAACTATGTCTCCTTCGGCAGAGGTCAGCGAGAAGAGGACCATATCAGGTTATTCAGGTCGTGCTGTCAAACCTATCGCCTTGCGTTATATCCTCGAAATGGCGAGGAACACTCTTATGAAGAATATCCAGTTCAGCGGTATAGGTGGAATAGAGACGTGGCGTGATGCGTTGGAATTCATCCAATTGTCCTGCCGCAATGTACAGGTATGCACGGCAGTCATGGAGTATGGGTATCGCATTATCGATGACCTCATCTTAGGTCTGCAGACCTATATGCAGGAACGGGGTATCAAATGTTTGGATGAGATCGTAGGCGAACAGCTTGACTCATTTGTCTTACCTTCCGATCTTGACCGCGACACCATGGTATTTCCAAAGATTGACCGTGAACGATGCATAGGTTGTGGACGCTGTCAGATTTCATGTCAGGATGGTGGACATCAGGCAATTGTCTTTGACCTCAATACTCGCCAACCTCGTATTGTCGGACAAAAGTGTGTAGGGTGTCATCTCTGTCGCTTAGTCTGTCCGGTAGGGGCTATTGGATTGGCAAAGCGAATCAATAAAAAGAATTAGTATTTACATAAATTAGTATTATAAAGATGAAGCGAATGAAAGCTTGGATGCTTACCGTCATCCTGTTAGTTTGTGGAGCAATAGTGGCTCAGGCCCAAGTGATGAAGGCTGGTGACTTGGAAAAGTATGCGAAGGAGAAGTACGGAGATAAGTGGCTTGATGCCGCGAAAAACCTCGCCGAAGGGCTTTCCCTCGACAAGAACCAGTCGCTCACTTATCAGCAAGTGATAGAAGTTCCGGGCAAGACTCGGGAACAACTTTATGTTGCCTTGAATTACTGGGCTACAGCAACTTTTAATGACAAACAAGCTATCACGTTGAATGACAAAGAAGCAGGTTGCATCATCATCACATCAACCATTCCTTCCATTGTTACGCATACGGGTACCATGAACAAGTATTCAGTCAGTATTACTCCCATTATCCGACTCGACATCAAGGAAGGACGAATCCGTGTGACCTACACCGTGCAGAACTACGACATTCTGCGAGACATCAGTGGCGGTTGGCTCAGTCTTGTCGATACGGACAGTCGTACCTATGGCGATTCAAAGCGTAAGAAAGACGATAAAACCAATGCTAACCTTTATGACGAGCGTTGGGAAATAGCTCGCCACTATCCCTTCGTGGATGAAGATAAACAGAAGCGAACTTGCGCCAAGGCACTCGTGATGACTCACGCCTATTCCAATGCTATCATGGATAAGGTGGAAGAGGCTGTGAAGAATGGCGTTGTGGGTAATGAAGATGATGATTGGTAATGCATAGACCTTATTAGAGACGATCATTGAGACTCTACTTCGAATAGAAGGAATCGAAATAACAAGGTCATAAAGAAAGCAAGAGTATGAAACAAAAGAACCTAATAGCATTGTTTTTGCTTTGTGGAGTAATCGTTGTTCTCTGTTTCACAAAATGCAAGAAGAGCGTTTCTGTTAGTCCGACTGAGGATACAAGTCAGTTCGTGACCTTGACCGATGTCGTACCTGATGTCATATTGGAAATACGTTACTTCGGTACTTACAACTTTGTAGGACAGCGTGTCGATGGCTATTTGGAGCCGACTGCACTACTGACAAAGCGTGCTGCTGATAGTCTTCGTGCTGTAAGTGATGATGTGATGCGCCATGGATATCGCTTAAAGATATATGATGCTTACCGTCCGCAGATGAGTGTAGACCATTTTGTGCGTTGGGCTGCTGATATTCCTGACACCTTGATGAAGCCGTATTTTTATCCCGACCTTGACAAGATTGTGCTCTTCGATCAGGAATATATCTGTGCCAAGAGTGGTCATACACGCGGAAGCACCGTTGACCTGACTCTCTTCGATATGGCAACGGAGAAGGAACTGGACATGGGCGGAACCTTCGATTGGTTCGGACCAGAAAGTCATCCTGACTTTTGTGGCAATCCAGAGACGTTAGAATATACCGGCGATGGAAGTAAGAGCCCTGCAGGACGCACCATCACATCGGAACAATTCTACAACCGAATGGTACTACGTGCGGCTATGCTTCGTCACGGCTTTAAGGCCATGCCTACAGAGTGGTGGCACTTCACGTTGAAGGACGAACCCTTCCCCGACACTTATTTCAACTTCCCAGTCAAGCAGTTGGAGAAGAAGTAACAAAGGTATCTAAACACTAATGAAAACAAAAGGAGTGGCGCATCAGCATAATGCAGGTGCGCCACTCTTTTATCTTATTCGGTATTCGCGTCTTTACAGTTCTACTGCATCCCACCCATAATCCTGATAGTAGTGGACGGGGATGTTGTGCCTTTGGACATATTCGCCTAATTGCTCCTTGCGTACGGCCTCGACAACGTCGTGGTTGGCGTGCATCAGCTGTAACATGTCGTAGTGCTTTCCGAAGATGCGCTTGGCACTGGGTGTAAAACTGGCACCATCGGTGGTTTGCTCGAAAGCAGTAACGACAGGTTTGCCGCCTTTCGCCTCAATGGTCATGCAACCCGAATGATTGCCACCCGATATGGTCTTCAGCGTGTCGCCCGACAGTTCGTACCACCATATCCAGCAGTCGCACCACACGCGAGTTTCCGTTGGGTTGGCCTTCTCCGAAGCTACCACCATCAGCGAGGGAATGCACATATCACCTTTTAGGTAATGTTCGCCTACTTCCTTCACCAAGTAGTCGCTCATGGCATCGCGCAGAGCTTGTTCCCTGTGGTTGATTTCGATGTGGCGGATGCAGTCCTGCTTATGTTCGTCAAAGTCGGACATCAGCCATTTGCCGTCCACTTTCTCCATGTAGAGGCGGTGTTCTTCGACGTCGCTTGTCTCATCAAATGAACCGTCCTCCCACTTTTGACGCACGTTTATGGTTGCTATGGCGTGTGTCGCATCGGTCTGTTCCAAACCCACGACTTCGTAGTCGGCAATCGTTCCTCCGTTGCCAGTCACGAAGTAATGAAGCCATTCGTGGTCCATGGCCTCATGCTCAGGCAAGTGGTTGAACATTGTGTCCAACACGTTGTAGAAGTCTTGGGTCATGAAGTCCTGGGATTGTTCCTTCAGTTCATGGTCGGGGATGTATTGGCACAGTTCCATAGCGCGTTCGTGCAGTTGTTCCTCCTTGTTTGCACATGCCACCAGCATTGTGGCAGCGAGGGCGATGATAGCATAATTCTTAATCTTCATACTCCTGTTTGAATTTGAAATATTGCACAAAATTAAGAAAAAGAATTCATAGGGCAAAGAATAGTTTTCAGTTTCATGATGTGGTTTTCCTCTCTTTTTTGTATATTTGCCGATGAAATATCTAATATTAAATACATTATGTCACAGATTTATGATTACAAGGCTCTGACAAGTAGGGGCAAGGAATTGGATTTTGCCCAATTCGAGGGAAAGGTATTGCTCATCGTGAACACCGCTAGCAAGTGTGGCTTCACCCCGCAGTTTGCAGGACTGGAGGCACTTAATCAAAAGTACAAGGAAATGGGCTTGGTGATTGTAGGCTTTCCCTGCAACCAGTTCAAGGAGCAAGATCCCGGTTCGGATAGCGAGATCGAAGGCTTCTGCCAGTTGAACTATGGTGTTACCTTCCAAATCATGAAGAAGGTGGACGTGAATGGAGCTGAGGCAAATCCCATCTTTGAATTTCTCAAGGCGCAGGCACCTACGGAAGAGTACAAAGGGCTGAAGGCTAAGGGTATGAAAGCTCTGTTCAAAACCATTAGCACGAGTGTGGAGAAGGATAGCGATATCAAGTGGAACTTCACGAAGTTCCTTATTTCGCGCGATGGTCAGACCATTAAACGTTATCCCCCTACTACCGATCCTGAGAAGATGGAGCAGGACATACTGGAGATGTTAGGGTAGGGGATATGAGTAAGACGTTAAAAAAAGAGGCACTCGCAAAAGTGCCTCTTTTTGTTATTGCGTTATTTGAAAATCTTTTGTGCAAACAAGGTTAGGTAAATGCGCCAATTGCGCCAAATGTGTCCACCATCGTTTTCGTAATATTCGTAAGGATAGCCTTTACTGTCGAGGTATTGCCGCAATTGTGTGTTTCCCTGAATGAGGAAGTCTTCCTTTCCGATGGCAATCCAGTATAGCTTTGGTTTAGAACCGAAAAGGCGAGCCATTTGTTCGTCGAACTTCGCCCTGTCTTGTGGTATGCGGGCAGCGGCAGATTGCAATCCGTAGTAGTCAAAGGTCTCGGGATACATCCGTGATATACCAAAGGTGTGGCCTCCACCCATTGATAGTCCTGTTACTGCACGTCCTGACCGTTTAGCAATGGTTTTGTAGTGGCTGTCTATGAAGTTGATGATATCCATGAAGCTCTCTTCCATCGAGGCTTTCGCACCACGATCTCTGAAGGCATTACCATCAGGAGTATACATGCCCTCATGCCACCAACCGGGAGCTGCATTGCACGTTGGGTTACCATTGGGCATGACAACAATCATCGGCACACACTTGCCTTCAGCAATCAGGTTGTCCATAATCTGGGATGCACGTCCAAGGTCGCCCCATGCCGTCTCGTCACCTCCGTGTCCATGCAGTAAGTACATCACAGGGAAACTCTTCTTCCCGTCATAGGCTGCAGGCAAATAGACGGTCATGCGACGTTGCTGTCCAAGAGTGGGACTGTCGTACCAAACACAACTCAAGGTGCCATGTGGCACGTCGTTGACAGAGTATAGATGTCCCTTGTCGTCAGCACTCTTTGTAACGATGAAGATGTTACTGAGTGTCGAGATGTCACGGTTTACATAGCTATTGCCTGGGTCAATAAACCTTTGTCCGTCCACCGATATACTATAGGAATAGAGCTCGGGATTAAGTGCTTCAGTGGTGACAGTCCATACCCCATTCTCCTGTTTCGTCATGTCCAGGCGTTTGCCGTGTATTTCTTCAAAGTCACCACTTACACTCACTCGTTGTGCAGAGGGTGCATAGAGGTTGAAGGTCACTGTTCCATCGGCATTGATGACAGGCGATTTTACACGTGGACGTTGTCCTAATTGTTGTTGTGCGAAGCTGCTCATCGCGATTAGGCAGCAGCTTGCAAGAATCATGAGACGTTTCATGCTTTCTTTTGTTTATTGGTTTATTCAATATTTTACAGGTTATTGGCATTCATCCCAAACAGCCTTGACATTGGCAATGGACTTGGTGGCGTATTCAAGCATAGGCGATGCTCCGAAATGCTCTACAGTGAACCAACCATCATAACCACTGCGCAGCAACTCACACATCACTCCCTTTAATGGAACAATGCCTGTGCCGATGGGCAATGAAGCATAGTCACGCATGGCTTTCCTATCTTTAAGGTGAACATGGTGAATCCTCTCACGGAAGTGACGTAATGTTGTCATCACCTCCTCGCCACAAAAGAGATAATTTCCCGTGTCAAAAACGTGGTTGAGTTGTGGCGATGCTGCAAACATGTGGTCGAGTGTAGGCGTGTTGAAGCAGGGAGAACGTGGGTTGTCATAGTCTTCTACCAAAACGTCGATTCCCTCCTTGTTGGCTTCTTTGACAAATGCCGTAACTCTCGCACACACGTCCTCCATTAGTTCCGGACTTGCATTCTCGGGAAGTAAACCTGGAATAATAAGCAGACGTGTATAATTGTATTTGTGCATAAAGTCAAGAGCGTGGCGCACGGCTTCCGGCTGTTCCCCTCTGACGAAGTTGATGTCGGCGATAGCGCATGCATGCTGAAATCCCAGTGAGTCGAGCATGTTCAGTTGCTGTTCACTCATATTTACTCTCACGTCGATGCCCTCGTATCCCAGTCGCCTTACTCGTTGTGCAGCCTCCTTGATGGATATCTTTTCTTGTCGGGCAATGTCTCCGACATGGTCGAAGAAAATGGAAATACGGGGCTGAGCGCTGGCATGTTGGTTGGTGAACCATAGTAATGCCAGCAATGTCAGCAGTCTTCTTGTTAGCCTCCTAATAGATGTCTTCATATTCGTATTAATAGAATTGTTATTGGACTTCCTATTATCCCTTTGCCATTTGATAGATGTTTTCCATATCTTCTGCGTGTAGCACCTTCAGACAGCCACAGGTGTGCGTATAGTTCCGACTGCATTTGCGTGCCATCTCCTTGATTTCCTCATCAGTGATATCACGTCCGATAAGTTCCTTGATGTTGATGGGCATACCTATGGCGTGATAGAAACGCTCCATTGCTTCTATGCCTTTCAGGGCGGTGCCTTCTGGGTCGGTGAAATCATTAGGAACATCCATTACATTTACAGCGAAACGTACGAAACGGCTCAAGTTTTCATGCATGACATAGCGTGCCCAGCTAGGCCAAATGGCAGCCAGGCCTGCCCCATGCGTAACGTCGAACATTCCACTGAGTTCATGCTCTAACTGATGTGTAGCCCAGTCATCGCTGACGCCACAACCCGTAAGTCCGTTGTGCATCACACTGCCACCCCACATGATTTGAGCACGGTTCCGATAGTCTTCAGGATTCTTCAGTACGGCAAAGATGGCTGTCTTCATACGTCGTAGCGTAGCCTCGGCTATGTCGGTAGTCAGGTCCATATCGTCGTCCTTCGTAAAGTAGCGCTCCATCGTGTGCATCATCATGTCAGTCACGCCAGCCGCCGTTTGGTAAGGGGGTAGGGTAAAGGTGCGACACGGATTCATGATAGCGAACTTCGGACGCGACATGTCGTTGGAGTATCCCAGTTTTACATCACCATCCTCGTTCGTGATGACACTGGCTTCACTCATCTCACTGCCAGCAGCGGGAATCGTCAATACAGAGGCCACGGGTAGCATCGTTGAGGGTTTAGCCTTGCCAAGATAAATGTCCCACACATCACCCTTGAAGCAAACACCATAGGCGATGCACTTGGCAGAGTCGATGACGCTACCGCCACCAACGGCAAGGATGAAATCAACACTTTCACGGCGACACAGCTCAATGCCCTGTTTGGCAAGCGATAGACGTGGATTAGGCACTACACCGCCAAGGGTTATATATGCAATATTGTCTTTTTCCAACAATCTACAAACTTTATCCAATAGTCCGGAACGCACGGCACTCTGTCCGCCGTAGTGCACCAGCACCTTCGTTCCACCATACTTCTTGACGAGTCGAGCCACCTGTTCTTCCGATTGCTCTCCAAATACCACCTCTGTAGGGGCATAATAATTAAAGTCTTTCATATCTTTTCTATGTTTTTAATGACTAAAGGAAAAGCTCAATTGTCCAATGATTAGAAGAACTTTACAACATTGTCCAGCGCCTTGTGTACGGGATGTCTTGGTTCTTCGGCCCTGTATCCGAGGGCAATGACAGCCATCACGGTTTCGTTTTCTGGAATGTCGAAGAGTACCCTCAGGGCATCGGCGTCACGCATGCCCATAATCAGCGTATCGAACCCCATAGCGCGAGCCTTCATGATCAGGTAGCAGTTGCTCAGTCCGTTGTCGTATGCTCCCCAGCCTTCGCCTACTTCGTTTGTTTGATGCCCTTGGAAAAAGCCCGACTTTCCCCTTTCGAAGGTCGATACAATAAGAACTGGAGCATTCTTAATTCGATCCTTGTTTCCCCCCACCAAGTCTTGCACCGCCGCCAGCTTCTCAGGACTGATGGCAACGTAGTACTTCGAGGGCTGTTGGTTGGCCCATGAAGGAGCTTCCTGTGTGGCCTTCATCAGTTCACGCACTTCCGCTTCGGAAATCTTCTTCGATGCATCGTAGTTGCGGATACTCCTTCTGGAGGTGAGAACATCGTCGAACGATGGTGAGGCAGGAGCTTGTGACCACCCAGCCAATGTCAGCATAGCAAATGCTGCACACAATAAGATTCGTTTCTTCATAAAATAATGTTGTTAGTCATTTGTAATCAATCGCAAACGAATAAGGTAACTATATCAAAACTTTTGATCTTATACCTTATTATTAATATAATGTATGACATATAAACTATACGATAGTTTAATAGCCTAGGGTAATATATGATGTATAGATTCTTCGGTAGTATAGAAATTTGTAAATAAATTTGCTCTTTCGCTAAGTTTGTGCTATCTTTGCAGTCGTTAATCAGGGGTGCCTCGTCTTTTGACGTGGCTGAGAACAGACCCTCGAATCTGAACCAGGTAATGCTGGCGTAGAGAGAATGAACAAAACATTTACTGACATAAAATGAAGAGATTGTATCTTTCTGCTGTGCTCACTTTGGGCATGACAAAAATGGGCATTGCCCAGAAGAACGTGGCTCCAGACTCTGTCAAGATGGAGGCACTGAACGAAGTGGTGGTGAAGGCTGTGAAGGCTCCTGCCAATGCACCCTTTGCCGTGACGAAAATTGATCGTAAGCAACTTGAGACCTTCTCACGGACGGGGCAGGAACTGCCCTTCCTGTTTGCCCGAACGCCGGGTGTGATGGCTTGGAGTGAGAACGGACTGGGCACGGGAACGACTTATATGCGTATCCGTGGTGCCGGTGATTCGCGTATCAACGTGACGCTGGACGGCGTATCGCTCAATTCCCCCGAGGACCAGTGTGTCTTTTGGGCTAATATGAACTCCTATGCAGCTTTGCTCTCCAATGTGCAGATACAACGAGGCGTGGGAACATCAACCAACGGCGACGGGGCCTTCGGTGGAACTGTGGCTCTGACCACGAAGTTTCCCAACACCTTCCCTGCACTGGAACTGTCGCTCTCGGGTGGTTCGTATAATACATGGAACTTTGGAGGTTCGTTCTCTAGTGGATTGTTGAAAAACCACCTCATCATCGATGGTGCATATCATGGCACGCGTACCGACGGCTTCATCCACGGCACCGACGGCAAGAGTGGCAGCTACTACGGCGGCCTTACCTATATTAATAATGGGGGTACGCTGAAACTCAGTTACAAGAACATTGGCAACTATGAGCGCACAGGTCAGGCTTGGAACGGAGTGTGCCCGGGCGATGGCGACTACAGCTTGAACTCCTACGATGGAGTAAAGACCTATAAGGACCTCTACAAGATGGGGCTTGGACGATTCAACGAACTCTACGAGCACTTTGAACCTGACTGGGCAGGCGGTTGGACTATCAGCCGCTACCATAAGAAGGACGGAAGCCTGTGGCCAGGAGCTACGGACAATTTCTGGCAGAACCACAATCTGCTGAACCTCTCGTGGCGCATCAGCGACCAATGGACCACAAGCGGAACCCTACATTATACCCATGGACATGGCTACTATGACGACTTTCGCTATAAGAACAAACCCAAGAAGTTCGGCCTGCCTGAGATACTCTCCGACGGCTCGTCACTGGGTAAGGCCGACTATGTTCGTCGCAAGGGCATGACACAGGACTGCTATGGTTTGGGATGGAATGTTAACTACAAAGACGAGCATTGGGACGTTATTGGTGGGGTTTCGATGCAGAACTTCGAGGCTAACCACTATGGTTATCTTCTTTACACTAGTAACGACCAACTCGAGGCCGACCTCTTCACCGACAAGGGACGCCACCGTTACTATGATGATGATGCCACGAAGACTGACGGTCAAATCTTCGTGAAAGGCATGTATCATATCACGAAGGCGTGGGATGCCTTTGCCGACCTGCAGTACCGCCATGTAGGCTTCATTACCACAGGTTATCACGACTCGTTCTACCGATTGCCCGATGACATCAACTATGCTGCCTACCCCCTCGATATCAAGAAACAGTACGACTTCGTCAACCCAAAGGCGGGTCTGTCCTTCCACCAGAACGGGCATTCAGCTTACGTATCCTATGCCCTTAGCCATCGTGAGCCGGAACGCAGTAACTTCACCGACAACGGCAACTATCCCGCACCTCAGGCAGAGAGTCTGCACGATGTGGAACTGGGTTACAACTATCAGTCGTCGCATTGGCACGCCGGCATCGGACTCTACTCGATGTACTACCACAACCAGTTTGTGCAGACGGGTCTTGTGAGCGACATCGGTGAGAATCTGACCACAAATATCAAGCGCAGTTATCGCTTGGGTATGGAAGTGACGGCTGGTGTGGATGTGACAAAGTGGTTCTCTTTGGAGGCTAACGCCGCCATTAGCAAGAACGCCATTCGGGACTTCGACGAAGTCATAGAGACCTACGATGCCGACTGGAACGACCTGCCTGCCACCACCGTTCACTACGACAACTCCACTTTGGCCTTCTCGCCGTCGGTTCTTTTGAATGGCTTTGCCGACTTTCACGTGAAGGGTTTCGAAGCTACTTGGCACACCAACTTTGTTTCGCGCCAGTATCTCGACAATACCTGCAACAAGGACCGCTCGCTGCCTAAGTTCACGCAGACGAACATCCACCTGGGATACACACTCCCTATCGGTCGAAATGAAAATTTAAAAAATAAAAATGAAAAGTTGAATGGCTTCGGCAGTCGCCCGCATATCCTCTTTGGTGTTGACCTGCGTAACATCTTCAACCGCCGTTATGCCTCGTCGGGTTGGGTATATTCCGCCATTGTCGGCAGCGACTATCCCGAGCAGGACCGCTACTACCAGATTGGCTATATACCCATGTCTGGTTTCATGGCAATGGGCAGTGTGACGATTAAGTTCTGATGAAAGATAAAAGAGAGTTAAAAGTAATTTCATTTGATTGCGATGGCACTCTTCCTTTCCGCTCATTGGCTTGACATTGTAACGACAGTACTTGGCCTTGCATACATCCTGTTGGAGTATAAGGCCAGTGTGTGGATGTGGGCAGTCGGGTTCCTGATGCAGTCGCTGGGCATCGTGCTTTATTACCAGAAGGGACTCTATGCCGACTGTGGTATGGAGTTCTACTATCTGGCCATGACCATCTACGGTTGGTGGAACTGGATTGGGAAAAAAGCCCCTTCCCTCGGGGGAGGGGATGGGGAAAGGCCCATCCGTCATTTTCCTCGCCGGCTAGTACTTCCTTGGCTGTTGCTAATAGTTGCAGTGTGGGGACTAATCTATTGGATGCTCGTAACATTTACCAATTCCAATGTTCCTTTGGCCGACTCGTTCACGACAGCCCTTAGTATCGTTGGCATCTGGGCCTTGGCACACAAGTATCTGGAACAGTGGTTCATCTGGATTGCCGTAGATGTAGTCACTTGCGTCCTCTATTTCTACAAGGACATTCCCTTCAAGGCTTCGCTCTATGCCCTCTATGTCGTTATTGCCATCCTCGGTTACCGCAAGTGGCGACGCCTAATGGCGTAACTTTGTTTTATAGACGTTTACAATATCGAGCCTTTGTTCAATAGTAATCGAGCCCTTGTTCGATAACTATCGAACAAAGGTTCAATTGTAATTGTACCAATGATTCAGTTGAACGATAAATTAAGAGATATTGCACATGCTCCCTGTCGTTGCTTTTCCATCAGATACTGGTGAGGCCGGCAGCGACTGGGGAGTGACGATGAGTTGTGTGGATGATTTATCGGTCGCGGTAGATGGCTATCTCGCCACTGCCATAGCAGATTTGGTGATTGGCATCATAGATGCAGCCAAACTGCCCGGGGGCAATGCCCTGAATGGGCTCGTCGGAGTGGATGTGATAGCCCTCATCATCCAGGGTGATGATGCCTGGCATGAAGTGGTCGACGTGGCGCACCTTGAAGGAGATGGGCATTTCCTCCTCTTTGAGGGAGGCTGGGAAGGGACTTGTGATGAAGTGCATGTCCGCTAGGCGGAAGTCGTGACCGTACTGCAGTTGGGTGTCCCATCCGTGAGCAACGAAGATGATGTTCTTCTTCACGTTCTTTTTCACGACAAACCAAGGTCCACCGCTTAGACCGAGTCCTTTGCGTTGGCCGATGGTATGGAACCAGAAACCGCGATGGTGCCCCACAATCTTGCCCGTCTCAATGTCGATGACGCGACCTTCCTGTTCGCCCATGAACTTACGCAGAAAGTCGTTGTAGTCTATCTTGCCCAGGAAACAGATGCCTTGACTGTCCTTGCGGCGGGCACTGGGCAGTCCTGCCTTGACGGCAATCTCCCTGACTTCCTCCTTCATTAGGTGGCCAATGGGGAAGATGGTGTGACTGAGTTGCTCGTACGAAAGTTGTGCCAGGAAGTCCGTCTGGTCCTTCACGGGGTCATTGGCGGTGCCTAAGAAGATGGCCCCTCTCCCCGCTCCCCCCGTGGGGGGGAGGGCTTCTCCTTCGAGGGCAATGTCCTCCAACATTTCTGTCTTTAGTTCAACATCATTCAACAGGAAAGGCAAGGCTCTCCCCCCCACGGGGGGAGCGGGGAGAGGGGCCTTACGTGTCGCATAATGCCCCGTTGCCACGAGGTCGTAGTACTTTCCGACACGTTCCTCAAAGGCACCGAACTTGATGAGTCGGTTGCACATGACGTCGGGGTTAGGTGTCAGGCCTTGCTTTACGCGCCCGATGGCATAACCCACCACCTGTTCCCAGTATTCCTTCTGAAGGTCGGTGACCTCCAGCTTCAGGCCATACTTCCGTGCTGTAGCTTGCGAGAGTTCAATGTCTTCTTCGGCCGTGCAAGACGAATCCTCGCCTTCCATGCCAATCTTAATATAATGAAGGTCGGGTTTGTAACCATGTTCGCACAATTGGTGAACCACTACGGCACTATCTACACCGCCTGATATCAGTACTGCTATATTCTTCATAGTTCCCATTCCTTTGTGCCAGAGAAAGTGTTGATGCGTATGGTAAACTGGTTAGCCTCGAGCAATTTGAGCGGCAGTGAGGCATAGACGTCAGTAGAGTAACTGGTGGGGTCTGTTTCCTGCCGATGATGGAGGCGTAGGTAGGCGTGGTTGCCAACAATACTGTCTGTAATGAATCCCCACGATTGTTCTCCTCCCTGTGTTTTGGGTAAGAGGTGGAGGTTGATGTATCGACGTGTGCGCCAAATGCTGGTCACGTTCACTGGGTCGCATTGGGCCACAGACGTGGAGTCGCGTAACAGCGTGGCGGATTTCAGAGAGTAGAGCCTTACTTTCCCATTGTCCAGCGCAAAGCCTGCCAAAGCTCGGTATGTAACATTGGGTTTCAGTCCTGTCTGGGGATTGCTGAGCGGAAGTTCCGTATCGTTGTCGAGAACTATCTTCATCATCGTTCCTTCGCTGTTCGTGGGACAGTCCGCCATCTCTGAGACGATGCTGGGGTAGGGGGAGTCGTCGTTGTCGTCGGAACAAGACAAGAGGACGAAAGGCAAAAGGCTAAATACAAAAGACAAAAGTCTAAAGTGTGGCTTCATAGTTTCGTACGGGATTGGCATACATCGTGAGCAGGCGTTCGCGCAGGAAGGCTTCGTCGCGGTTGGGCAGGTCAACAAGGGCTATGCGGTCCTTGAGATATTTCTCAAAGGCAACCTTGTCCTTGTGCGTATATCGGTTTGCGTGATTGGGTTGGCCTGCAAGCAGGTCGGCAGCCACATAATTGCTGGGGAACAACCGATAGTTGTGATGAATCTCGTAATCGATGCGTTGGGCAAGTATGGTAAAGAACTCTGCCTTGTCCACGTCCTTCAACTCGTCTATCCACTCGTTGACGGGGCGTCCTGTTTGATAATGCACGTGTCCCTTCTGGCCGAAGATGCCCGTTTTCATGTTCGTGAGGTCGTCCTGCTTCGACTTCTTCCATTGTGCATCGTCGCGTTTCTGCTGGAACTCTTTTGCTTTCAGATAGTCACACGGATCATACTCGTAGCTTATCGACAGCGGAACAACGTGCAGGGACTTGATGCGCTCCAACGGGTGGTCTGCGTCAGACATAGCTAGCATTTTCAGGAGTGATACTTGTGTCTGGTCGCTCGAGTCCTTGGCACGTCCTTCACGCTGGGCTATCCAGATGTTCTCGTGCTTTTCGTTGATGACATGATGCATGTAGCGGCTCATGAGCATACTGCTTTCCAAGAGTTCGCGACGCGAGATGTTGCGGCGTACGATAAAGGCTTTGTTCAACCGTACCAAGGTTTTTATCCAGGGATAAATTAGGAGATTGTCGCCAATGGCTATCTCACAGGTGGTAGGGAACTTAGCATTGTGGAGTATGACGTCGAGGATGGCACTATCGAGCACAATATCGCGGTGGTTGCTTATAAAGGTGTATCGTTCCTTGCCCGGTCGAATGCCGTCGTGTATGAACGTGTGCCCCGTCGAACAATTCCTTAGTATGTAGTTGACAACAGGCTTCATGAACCGCAATTGGAAATCGAGAGTCGAGTGTATGCCCAGCGTAGCCAGTTTCAGCACACCACGACTCATGCCTAAGGGCAAGAGGGGTAAGATTCTCTTGAGGATGCGTGAGAACTGTCGGTCGTTGAGCAAACTCTCAATGGCAGGCTTTACCTCGTCATTGTTGAAGGGGCGGATAGAGTCGAATGTGGACTCACCCCCTTGCCCCTCCCCGCGAGGGAGAGGAGTGGTAACGTTTCCAACTTGTGCCTTATCCATAGCGCGTATTATTATTTTATGTTTGTGTCAGTACTTACTCCTTCCCCTCGGGGAGGGTGGGGGTAGGGGCCTATTTATCCTCAATAATCTCCGTCATCACATCCTTGATGTCAAGACCTGCCGCACGCACTTGCTGGGGGATGAAACTGGTGGCAGTCATACCCGGCGTGGTGTTAATCTCGAGGAGGTTGATCTTCTCACCTTCGGTAATGATGTAGTCGATGCGGATGATGCCGTGACAACCCAAGATATCGTAAATCATGGAAGTCAGCTTCTGTACGCGTTCGGTCAGACGATCGGATATGCGTGCCGGCGTGATTTCGTCACTTTCGTTATTGTATTTGGCAGCATAGTCGAAGAATTCATTCTTCGAGACAACCTCGGTGATGGGGAACACATGGCCTCCCGTGCGTGTCTTGTAACAACCACAGGTCAGTTCCGTACCTTGCATGAAGGCTTCCACCATCACGTCTTCACCTTCCTTCAATGCTACCTCAATAGCAGGGCGCAGCTGTTCGGGTGTCTTCACTTTAGTAGTTCCAAACGAACTGCCGCCACGTGCCGGCTTCACAAAGCAAGGAAGTCCGATGCGGGAGATGATATCTTCGTCCGATACCTCTTTGTCGTGTCCGATTTTCACCGTCAGACTGTCAGCTACCGAAACCCCAAGGCCTCGCATGTAGTTGTTCAGCACAAACTTGTCGTATGTCATAGCCTCTACGAGCACGTTGCAGGTGGAGTATGGCATGCCGATTAGGTCGAAGTATCCTTGCAAGATGCCATTCTCACCGGGTGCACCGTGGATGGTAATGTAGGCATAATCGGGGTGGATGGTCTTTTCCCCGTCTTTGAACGAGAAATCATTACGGTCCACCCTGCTCCTTGTCCCGTCATTCAGGATGGCCTCCCAATGACGGGCATGTATCTCTACCTTATAAACGATGTAGCGTTCCTTGTCGAGGAACGATTCGATGCCTGCTGCACTGCGCATGCTGACATCGTGTTCTGCTGAGTCTCCTCCGCAGATGATAGCTATAGTTTTCTTCTCCATTTTTCTAATAATTGAGTCATATCTTGTGGTAATTCACTATCAAAATCCATTTCCTCTCCCGTTCGTGGATGACGGAAACCTAAAGTGCGGGCATGCAATGCTTGACGGGGACAGATTTCAAAGCAATTGTGAATGAAGGCCTTGTAGGAACTGCTTCGTTCACCTCGAAGTATTTCTTGTCCGCCATACCGTTCGTCGTTGAACAGAGTGTGCCCAATGCTTTTCATGTGTACGCGTATTTGATGCGTGCGCCCCGTTTCTAGTCGGCATTCCACCAAGGTTACATGCCCCAATCGTTCCAATACTCGATAATGTGTGACCGCCGGTTTGCCCGTAGGGTTGTCATCAGGCAAGATGGCCATTTGCAGGCGGTCCTTGGGGTTGCGACCAATGTTGCCACGTATCGTCCCTTCGTCTTCTGCAAAGGGGCCCCATACAAGGGCATTGTAAAGACGATGGGTGGAATGTACGAAGAACTGATGACATAGACTGCTCTTTGCCTCGGGAGTCTTGGCAACGACAAGCAGTCCACTTGTGTCCTTATCTATGCGATGTACCAGTCCCACTGTAGGGTCGTTCGCATCGAAGCGCGGGTCGTCCCTCAAATACCAGGCAAGGGCATTGACTAATGTACCTGAAAAGTTGCCACACCCTGGGTGCACAACCAATCCCGCGGGCTTGTTGATGACCAACAAGTCGCTGTCTTCATAAACTACATTAAGGGGAATGTCTTCGGGAATGATTTCCCAGTCGCGCTTCGGACGGTCAAGCATCAGGGTGACCACATCATTGGCCTTCACCTTATAATTACTCTTGACAGATTGCCCGTTTACTTGTATGAACCCCGCCTCGGCTGCTTTTTGTATACGATTCCTGCTGGTGTCGCCCAGGTGGTCCATGAGGAATTTGTCCACGCGCATCGGGTTCTGGCCTTTGTCGGCCACCACGCGCCGATGCTCGTATAGCGTCCCCTCCGAGCTCACACCCTCTTCCGACTCCTCCAAAAGGGGGAGGGATTCGTCCTCGAAAAACAAATCGTCTTCGAATGTTTCAGGAGTTTGTGTAAGAGGGGATGGGTCTTCAATCATCATCGAGTTCTCTGGCTTCTGTTCCTTCCTCGTCAGGTGAGTCCATGAGCAGACTATCTTCATCATCGTAGTCAAACCAGTCTTCCTCCTGCACGCCATTGCCCACGATAAGGGTTACAACAGCGTCGGTAGGCACGCGCTCACCTGTCATCACAGTCCTTCCTTGGCATTTCACACCATACACCCAGTCCTTGTCTCCAGGAACCAATTCCACGGGACCGATGCGGAAACCAAGTGAACGCAGACGGTCTTGCGCCTCACGCATAGAGCAGTTGTCGGCAATGTCAGGCATGCCTACAGTCGGCGACTCGCGCGAATTGATGGTTAGGTAGATTTCCCTTCCAGACTTCACTTTACTGCCACCTTTCGGCTGTTGCATCATTATTGCTCCAGAAGGCATGGAACGGTTGTAGGTAGAATCAATCACCACGGCTTCCAGATCCAGCATCTCCAGTGTGTATTCGGCATCGCCAATAAGTTTACCTTCAACGTCGGGAACTATTATTTCCTCACCATGGTGAGTGTATATGTCTAATCCTACCCACAGACCAATGGCTAAAGCAACGATGGCTAATGCCATCAAAAACAAATTACCCCAGATGATAGGGCTCGTGAGTTTCTTTATTATGCTCATGCGCGTATACTTCTTTATTTAGGGGGTAAAATTACAAAATCTTTTGCTAAAAACAAAAAAGAGCAGGAAAAACCTGCTCCTTAATCTTTAATCTTAATTTTAAATCCGATGAATTCAAAGGATTACTTACCGTGACGCTCGTCAGCTACAGTCAGCTTCTTGCGGCCCTTGGCACGGCGTGAAGCCAGTACGCGACGACCATTGGCGGTAGCCATTCTCTGACGGAAACCATGCTTGTTATTCCGTCTGCGGTTGTGGGGTTGGAATGTTCTTTTCATTGTTTTATAATCGTTTTTATTATTTTCGGCCTGCAAAATTACAGACTTTTTTTGACACCTGCAAATTTTTTCGTAACTTTGCGCTCGAAAAAGAAGAATGTTTACCGGCGGATGAGCTTTTAACGTACTAAACCTGTTATTCCGTCAAGCCTGTAAATAGTTAAACCGTTAAACATTTATATATACATTATGATTAATTCACAAGACATCAAGAAGGGTACCTGCATCCGCATGGATGGCAAGTTGTACTTCTGCATCGACTTCCTGCATCGCAAGCCAGGAAAGGGTAACACCATTATGAACGTAACTTTGAAGGACGTTGTCAGTGGCAACGTACTTGAGCGTCGTTTCAATATTGGTGAGAAACTGGAAGACGTGCGCGTTGAGCGTCGTCCCTATCAGTATCTTTACAAGGAAGGTGAGGACTACATCTTCATGAACAACGAGACTTTCGAGCAAATCTCTATTCCCGAGGATCAAATCACAGGTGTGAAGTTCATGAAGGAAGGTCAGAATGTTGAGGTCGTGGCTGATGCCAGCACCGAAACTGTTCTCTATGCCGAACTGCCTGCCAAGGTTCATTTGCAGATTACATGGACTGAGCCGGGTCTGAAGGGTGACACTGCTACTAACACTCTGAAGCCTGCCAAGGTGGAGACTGGTGCAGAAGTACGTGTTCCTTTGTTCATCAACGAAGGAGAAACCGTAGAAATCGACACTCGTGACGGTTCTTATCTGGGTCGCGTAAAGGCATAAAGCTTAAATTGCTTTACAGAGTCGATAAGACAATAAAAAGGCACACGTGAAAGTGTGCCTTTTTTGTTTCTGCATTCCGATGTCGATTGAGTTGAAGATAGAGGACAATGGATTTCCTCACTTGAGGCTTTGCCTCGAGTCTGCTCATGGTTGGCATAATGCAAATACATTTGCCTTCTGCTCTCGCTCAATCGCAGACTTCATCACTTCTTACAATCCTCTTGCCTTCAGCAATCCTGAAGCATCAGGACTTGTCAGGCCTGTGAAGTCAGTAAACATCTGCATCAAATCGCCCGTGTTTCCACGGCTCAGAACTTTGTCACAGAAATCTTGTCCAGTCTCAGGCGCCAAGGCTCCACGTTTTGCAAAGGTGTCAGCAACGTTTACAGCCAGCACCTCGGTCCATAGATAGCTATAGTATCCGGCAGCATAGCCTCCACCCCAAACATGGTTGAAGTAACTAGTGCTGTAGCGGGGAGGAATTTGCGTGTTCAATAGTCCTACCTGTCGCAGAGCCTCTTTTTCGAACTCCGGAGCTTGCTCAACTGTTGGGATTTCCTTGGATGAAAGCATGTGCCAAGCCAGATCCACACATGTGGCAGCAAGGTTCTCGCCGAGGGCGTAGGCCGTTTGGAAGTTAATGGATTCAAGCATGCGCTCCTTCAGGTCGGTTGGCATAGGTTCTCCTGTCTCATAATGCCGGGCATAGTGGTCAAACACCTCGGGGATTGAGGCAAATGATTCGTTGAATTGTGAAGGCATTTCCACGAAGTCACGTGCCACAGACGTTCCGCTCAGACGGTTGTACTGGCAGTCGGAAAGCATTCCGTGTAGGGCATGGCCAAATTCGTGGAAAAGGGTTGTTACTTCATCCCACGTCAACAGTGAAGGCTGACCTTCGGGTGCTTTGGCATTGTTGCAGACATTAAAGATAATAGGCAATTGGCTCCGCTGACGACTCTGTTTGGCAAAACCGTCCATCCATGCGCCACCGCGCTTTGTGGGTCGACGGAAATAGTCACAATAGAAGAGTGCTTTCGATTTCCCATTCTTGTCGAATACCTCAAACACTTTCATGTCAGGATGATAAGTGGGAATTTCGGTGCGCTGCTTGAAGGTTAGGCCATAGGCACGGTTGGCAGCATAGAAGACTCCATTCTCCAGCACACTGTCAACATTAAAGTAAGGCTTAACCTCGTCCTCTGAGATGTTAAGCATCTCCTTCTTCATTTTGGCAGAATAATAGAAACGGTCATAGGGCTGTAACTCAAAGTCTGGTCCTTCCGTTTTGCGTGCATACTCCTCGATTGCCTTTGTCTCGGCGTCGGCCTTCGGGGTGTATTCTGCAATTAGCTTTTTCAAGAAGGCATACACGTTCTCAGGCGTTCCGGCCATTGTCTTTTCTAGTGAGTAAGATGCATAGTTAGGATAGCCCATGAGTTCGGCTTGTTCAGCTCTCAGTTTTGCTATTTCTACCACGATGGGGAAGGTGTTGTGCTTGCCTGTCCCATCGGCACGATGAATGGAAGCCTCAAACACCTTTCGCCGCAGGTCTCGGTTGTCCAGACTGGTCAACAGGGGTTGCTGTGTGGTGTTAATGATGACAATGGCATAGGGTGCTTTGCCTCCTCTGCTTTCGGCATCCTTGGCGCATTGGGCAATGTCGGCCTCGCTCAGTCCTGCCAGATCTTCCTTCTTCTCAACCCATATTACGGCATCATTCGTGGCTTCAGGCAGAATGTCACCCCACTGGGTTTGCAGGTCCGAGATACGCAGGTTTATTTCCTTCATTCGCTTCATGTCCTTGTCAGATAGCAATGCGCCTTTACGAACAAATTCCTTATATGTCTCTTCCAAAAGTTTGCGGTCTTCGCCCTGAAGCTTATCATACTCTCGTTCATACACTTGTTTGATGCGTGCAAACAGTTCTTTGTTGAAGGCAATATCATTCTCTAGGTCAGTGAGCATCGGTGTAACCTTTTTCTCCACGTCTCCCATTTCTGGTGTCTTGTCTGCTTCAACTAGCGCAAAGAAGGTACGGCTTACGCGGTTCAGTAACTTGCCACTTTCTTCGTAGGCTAGGATGGTGTTCTCAAAGGTGGCAGAGTCTTGATTCTCCACAATCTCAGCTATTTCGTTCCGCTTCTGCTCAATGGCGGCCTCGAAGGCGGGCAGATAGTCCGATACTTCAATCTTGTCGAATTCAGGAGCACCAAAGGGAAGCGTGCTTTCTTGCAACAGGGGATTTTCACGTTCCGCGTTTTGACACGCGGTAAACTGCACGATGCTTGTCGACAGTACAGCAGCCGTAAGTCCGAGTTTCATGATTTTCTTTTTCATCTTGTAATGATTTATATATGAGTATTACCTAATCACAACTTTCCTGTCGTTCTTGATGTATAAACCTTTTTGGTGAAAATTTGTTGGAACGCGACTTCCAGAAAGGGCATAAATAGCCTGCGCTTTGGTGGCGTTAGGGTGTATGGCTGTGATGCCTACGGCAGTCTCGAGTTCTTGCTGAAGCGCTTTCAAGTCAGCCGTGAATCCAACGTAGCTGATGACGGAACATCCCTGCGCGTTGGTGGAAGTCAGACCAAACACTGTCTCGCCCGTCAGTTCGTACCCCTTGTTCTCGTCAATGCTCCAGGATACCATAATGCGACCGTCTTTGAGGGTACGCACGTCGGTGGGATTGACGATATTTACCCAAGTTCCGTTGATGAACCATAGTTGCGAGTCGCCTTTGGTTTTCGACACCTCAGTGGCCACGGCCACCAGGTACTTCATGCCTGGCTCACGGTACTTCTTCTCCATGTAGCGAAGGGCAATGTTTTGTGCCCCCTTCTTGGTGATGGTGATGGTGTTCTCCTTGCTGCTGTAGGTGATGTCGGACGAACCAAGGCGGTCGCTGACACGATTGCGATACCAGTCGTAGGCTTTCCATGTGTAGAGGTTGGTGGGGATGGAGACCTCAACACTCATCGTAGTTTGGTGCTGTGTGCCGAATCCGTCGGTATAACTTATGCTGATGTCAGTCTTTCCCTCCTTTTGACCAGCATAGATAAGTCCGTCGCGGACGTATGCCACCTGTGGGTCGCTACTTTCGCATTTAGCATCCAGTGTGACGAATTGCGAAGTACCGTCGGCAAGTGTGGCTTTAACGGCAAATGTGCGTGTCTGTCCCAAGAACAGTTTCACGGTGGAGGGACTGGCTTGAATGCTTTCTACCGGGGCCACGTCCTCAACTATCAGGTCGTTGTTGTCTATTTTAACTGAGATCTCAGCCCCATCGTAGGTAACCTCCTTGCTGAAACGTACCGACTGCTTGATGCCCAGTCCCATCTTGTCCGAAGCATCGACGAGCACGATGCGGAAGGTGCGGTTCTGCAACATACCATCGAACTCCCCACTGCGCTTTCCGATGGTTAGGGTCTGTGAGGCTTCGTCCCATGTAAAGGGTATCTCGGAGAAACGTCCCTGTTCGTAGTTGTAGTTGTCGCGCTCGTCCTCGTAGAGGGTGAATGCACCGTCTGCACCTGGGTAGATGCGTATTTCGAGGTTGTCCCAGTTGTGCTGTTCGCTGTACTGCACATCGGGTCCCCAAGGGATGATGGTGCCTTGACGTACGTAGAGAGGCATAAGTGCCAAATCAACGTTACGCGTCACCTTCTGTCCGCCTTCGTATTGTTGACCTGTCCAAATATCTGTCCATTTATCCCCCTTGGGTAGATAAATAGTGCGTTGTTCTGCCTGTGATTGAACGACAGGCGCAACGAGAATGTCCTGTCCGAACATGAATTGGTCCTTCAGTTCGTGTGTAGCCTTGTCGGTGGGGTAGGCGATACCCATGGCACGCATGAAGGAGAATCCATCGTTGTACACATGGTGGTCAGTGCTGTAGATGTAGGGCAGCAGGGCATAGCGTAGTTTGATGTAGCGGTTGATGATGTCATAGTAGCTCTCGCCTTCCTTGCCAAACTGGTAGATGGCTCGGTCTGTGCCTGAACCATGACTACGCATAATGGTGCAGAATGCTCCGAACTGTATCCAACGGCAATATAGTTCGTTGTAGGTGTCCTGACCAGGTCCTTGGAATGAACCATTGAAGAAACCGCCGATGTCACTGTTCCAACTGGGTATACCGCATGCCGAATAGTTGAGTGCGGCAGGTATCTGATTGGCAAGGGTCTGCCACGAAGCAGTGATGTCACCGCTCCACGTGCCTGCACCGTAGCGTTGCATGCCGATGAAACCGGAACGTGTCATGATCATCACACGTTTGGCCTCTGTGAGTTCGCTCTTTTGTGCACGATGCCCGTCATATACACCACTGGCATGCATCAGTGGGAATACGTTACGCATGGAGCGCCATGTGTGGGTGGTTTCGAGTGAGTGGGGATTCAGGGTTGCATTGTCCTTATCATCCTTATTCAGTACGATGAAGTCGTTGGTCTGTTCCCAGTCCTCACCTCCTTGATAATGGTCGGGTTCGGAGGAGTCTACCCAATAGGCGTCCACCCCCTTGCTTACAAGTCCTTCGTAGAGACACTTCCAATAGTAGTCACGTGCCGACTGTTGATAGGGACTGTAGAT
Source organism: uncultured Bacteroidales bacterium (assembly GCA_902801325.1). Classification (GTDB taxonomy): domain Bacteria; phylum Bacteroidota; class Bacteroidia; order Bacteroidales; family Bacteroidaceae; genus Physcousia. The sequence goes on from CADCHQ010000012.1 coordinate 160,257, forward strand.
GGCCACGCCAGAGTTGGGAGGATAGGTGGTGGTCATGATGCTGTTGCCCTGCTTCATCAGTTGGTTGTTCTCTTTGAAATGAGCGTACTGCTTGGTGTCTGGTCCGAAGTTGGCCCAGAATGAGATAAGTAGATGGGCACCGCCGTTATGCAGTCCGTCAATCATCTTGGGATAGTCGGTCTTAAATGAGGAGTTGAGAAACTCCATAGCATTCCATTGGTTGTTGCCACCCCAGTACTGCCAGTCTTGTACCACGCAGTCGATGGGTACATTCCGTGAACGGTATTTCTGCATCACCCCTAGCGTCTCCGTAGCACTTTGGTAGCGTTCCTTGCTTTGGAAGTAGCCGAAGGTCCACAGAGGCACCATCGTAGCTTGTCCCGACAGTTCACGCACACGCTGCACCACCTCATCTCCATTGCTTTCCGAACCCACCAACACATAATAGTCAACGGCGTGGGCTGCTTCCGTCTTGAAGGTTGCCCCTGACGAACTGTCACTGAAATCGCATGGACCGTAGAGGTCCCAGTATAGACCATAGCCACGTGTGGAATGGAAGAAGGGAATCCAAACCGACATATTGTTCTGTACCATGTGACTATAGCTCTTTCCTCGGTGGTTGAGGCTGCCGTCTTGCACTTGTCCAAAACCATATATAGCTTCGCCAGTCTGTAGTTGGAAAGTCTGCGACACGGTGTACGGGTCTATGGTGTGCGATGTACGTTTTGTAAAGACGGCTTTCGAACGTTCCTTGATGAGCACGCTCCCGTCGGGGCGGAAGAAATTGAGGAGGCCCGATGTCTTGTTGCAGGTCACCATAACTCTGTCCGTAAGCAGCGTGTCAATTCGGCTCCCCTCCCGTTTCGTGGGGTTCACCGCCTGGGGCGTCATCGTCACCACGACCTTTGGGTCAGACTTGCCCATGGCATCCGTACTCTGATATTTCGTCACGCGGACAATCTCAGGCGAGTAGAACGTGATTTCTGTCACGATACCTCCAGCTGTAATCGTGTAGTCTTGTGCCTTTAGCGGCATCAGGATGGCGGCCAATAAGGCCACGAGCATTATTCTCTTCATACTTATATGCTATGCTTTTACTTTACTACAATTTTCTTCCCATTTTTGATGTATATGCCCTTGCGGTGGAAGTTGGCAGGGAGACTACGACCGGAAAGGTCGAACCATTTATCCTTAACCGTCTCGTCCATTGTGTATTGTCCGTTCTGTATGTCTTCTATCCCGTCGCTGAGGTCAGACGTGAGCATGATGTTGCGCAATTCGTCTATGTCGTCCTGACTGACGCCGAGCTTCTCAACGAAGAAGGTGTTAAACTTATCCTTTACCGTCTGGCCATTCAGACCGAGGACGATATTGTACATCTCGTTCTGTTGTCCTCGGGCACGCAGTCCGGCTAGGGAGAAAGTGGTAAGTTCATAGTTCTTGTTTGATTGGTCTTGGGGAACACCCAACAGACCTTCGAGCAACATAGAGAGTAGTCCTGTGCGGTCAGCTCCCCAGATGCAGTGGAAATAGATGCTCTTGCCCTTACGCAGGTTGGCCATGATAAGGTCGAACTCCGACTTCCAGTGGGCATAGCTGTCTTGCGATGACAAGTTCTCGGGGAAACAGTCGTTGCCATTGGCAAAATAGAAGGTTCCAGAAGCGAAGTTGAAGGCCGACGTGCCTGCACCGTTTTCGTAGTCGATACGAAGGTCAATCTCGGCACCCACGCCCAGACTGCGAAGTCGCTTGATGTCGTTGGCTGTGGCCACATGTCCACCATTTAGTTCACCGCCACGATATATCAATCCGTAGCGGATGTACTTCCCGTCGGTCGTCTTCCAACCGCCAATGTCGCGTATGTTACTGATGCTGGGAGCATATATCATGCGCAGTTGTCCGTCGGTATGGAAACGGCCCTTACCCACGACTTCGGTGCCGGCCTTTACTTCGTAGTAGTATGTGCGTTGGGGCACCAAATTGGGCACGTAGAGTAGATGACCATCAATCAGACGAGTGTTGAGCGTCTGGGCTTGGCTCAGGTCTTCGTGTTCAGAATAGGTAATCTTGAATCTTGTGCTGTTGCTGCTGGCAACGGGTATGCCCACGTTATTGGGTTGGTCACGACGTGCAGGTGGTGCCTGATTGTAGTTGCCAATGTGACTGCTTGTTGTGGCCTTGTAGTCTTCCAACAGCAGGAAACGACGTGCCTGCAGGTTCTCCAGGTTGACGGTATAGTCCATATTCATGGGGTCGCATTCGACGAATGTCAACTGCTCAGCCTTTGTCACCGTCTTGCCGTCGACTGTGGTATGTGTCCATGAGTATTTGGTCAGGTCGCCTGCAATGGTTCCGCCATCCCAAGGGAGTGGGGTAGTGTCTATCTCCTTGTTCCTTAAGTTCGAAGCAGGAATGGTAAATTCGGTGATGTTCTCTTGAGCTTTCACCACGCAGGGTTCACCTGCATGTATGGTGCTTACGGGATATATCGTGGCCTTGCCGTCAATGATGCTACCGATGGCATAGAGTTGAACTGTCTCGCTGCTGTTGAGTTCGAAGGGTAGGCACAACGGCGTCAGTTGCCCTGCAGGGATGGCTTTCTGTATGGTGATATCGGGCACGTTGCCATAGAGCAGTTGTGGACGACTTGCCATGAACCAGTTGTCAGTCTTCTTGGAGGCCTTGATGCGGAACCCCAATTCCAGTTTACCATCGGCTTCCAGGTCGCTCTCCACCACAGTGAGATAGTCGCCTAACTCAAAGGCACTGAGGGCGGTGGATTCAGTCATGGGCAGACTGCGTCCGTCGATTGTCGCGTATATGTCCGTCGAACTTGCGGCACTGTGGCGCGCGTCGTCAAAGATACTGGGCACGGTCTCCTGTTTCTTACCTAAATATATGACGGCAAGTCGTTCGTCGGTACCGGCTTCATTCAGTTCCAGTGCGTCTTTCATGGTTGTCGGACGGTAGAGCGCGTTGGCTCGCAGGGTGTAGTGTCCGGCAGGCATGTCATTAAGCGTCTGTCCCAGTGTGATGGCCGAACTTGTGTTGCTGGCGCGCTGCATCTCGTTCTTGGGGAGCAGAATGCTCAGGTCGAACTGTCCAGTGGCAGTCTTCCCCGTCTTTACGAGTTCCATGAGGGCGGTGTGCAGTCGTGCGTTCTGGTTGGCAATTTCCTCGTCGGTAACCTCTTCCGTCAGCAGTGCCGAGCGTACATCGTTGAGCACGGCATCATAAGGGCTGCGGTCGATAGCCTGACTGGCAATCTCTTCGTAGCGGTTGATGGTGGACAGACGGCGTTCCTTTTCATAATTCTCGGTCTTGCCGTGGTAGATGAGGTGGAAGTCATCGGCACGGAACCAGCTGCACGAACGCATGCCGATGGTCAGGTCCGACTCAGAGGGCATGAGATAGATGGTGACTTCGTAATACTCCTGGAAAGTCGACTTCGACTGGGGTACGAAACTGGTAACGTAACTGTTTCCATATAGCTCTACGGGCATCTTGGCACTTGCATAGTTGTTGCTTGATGCCAGTGCGCGCAGGCGATATTCGCCGGGCTTCATATTGCTGAGCGTTTGCTCCACAAAGTGTTCTGGACTGCCGAGGACGTAGCTGTCACTGTTTGTCCAGGTGTTGAACAGATAGTCGCCTACGGTGCCCTCCGTGGTATATTCGTTCTCGTTTTTCTTAGCACCGACATCGGTGTTCCCGTTGGGGTGTCCTGTTGTCCAGCCGTCAAGCGTACCCGTTTCAAACGACGGGTTCGTGAGGAGATAGGTCACGTCGCTCACGTCGCCAGTCTCGCCTTGATAGTATAGCTCAAAGTTGTCGAAGCATGTCCATGCCCTTTGGGAACCAACACTGCAGCGCAGACCTATGGTCAGGTCACCACGTGTCAAATGGTTGACCGATAGGTTGTTCCAGTACTTGCCGTTGTTGAAGTACTTATTGGCATCGCTCATGCTGTTGGGCATCCAGTAGTTCTTTCCGTTGATGGTATATTGGGCTCCACCTATGGCATTGGTGGTTTGTGCATCGCGACACACCATAGCTATGGCCAACTTCTCATCGTCGGCATACAGGTAGCCTTCCGACTGCGTCATGCTCCCATTTAGGAAGGCGGTCATGGCTTTGTCGTTCGATTCCTGACTGCGTTGGTAGCCCTGCATGCGCAACATATAGGAACCTTGCGGCATGTCGGGCATGGTCTGGTGGAAATTATAGCTCTTGGAGTAGAATTCGGCGTTACCGAAGGTCTGGAATCCGGGTTCCGTGCCCTCCCATCCTGCTGCGTTGTTGCTGGGGAAGGAGGCATTGATGAGCAATGGTGTCACGTTCAGTTGGTAGCCTTTGGCAAGGGTGATGTCGTTGAGGAAGGTACACCCCGCAGCGCGTAGTGTGACAACGGCACTGAGTATCTCTTCTTCTGATGTGGCGGCATCGACAAGGGGGGCTGCAGTTGCCAGAGCTTCGCCGAGTGTAGTCCGACTGGCTTCGTCGCAGGTGATGTTCGTCTTGTCGTCAATCAAACTTTGCAACATCTTCTGCATATCTTGATAGGCAAGGAAGGGGGATGACAACTTAAGGGCTGTGAGCTCGTCATAGAGCGAACCCTCTGCAAAGCACTGCCAGTAGTATTTGTTGGCAGAGTCACTGTTGCCCATCGTGTAGCTGATGTATTTGTTGTTGCCCACGCATTGGAACTGGAAACCCTTGCCCGCCGTGTAGGTGATACGCCACAGACCCAAGGCATCGCCGTCCTGACCATAGACGTGACTCTTGCCCGATGGCGCACTTTCGCCAGCAAAGAAGCACCATCCGGCACTGTTCAGGTAGGCAGCACCGCCTATACCGTTGGGAAATAGCTCGTGGACTCCGTTTGAGATGCTTACGCGATACACCTTTTCGCTTTTATATGTGATGGCTTCAGCCTTCAGCAGGTAATAGTAGTCCTTTCCGCCACAGATGATGGCCGACTCGCCAGGTGTCACCACATTCTGCATGGTGCCTTTGGTCCAGTAAGGACTTAGGTAAGTGCCGTTGTCACTGTAGGCCATGATGAAATACTGAGATGTCAGGTCCTCCACGGTGGTAAGTTCCACATCAGCAGCCATAGTCGTTGTAATTGATAATGCAGAGAGCAGAATCAGACAAAACAGTTTTTTCATGATATAATTGCTTCGGTTTCTTGTTATTATAGCCACAAAGTTAATAATATTTTCCCATTATTCCACTTTTTGCCTCCCTTTTTCCAGTTGAGTTATACTCAAAAAACTCATACACGCGTGCGCGTGCATAAATAATAAGGTATATGAAGCCAAGATGATAGTATCATGACCAATGCTATACATTAACAAAAACCTTGAAAGCCCTAATCATTAGCATGTAATAATACGGTTTTTATTGTTTTCCTTTGACAAGGCTTTTGTACGAAGTACTGCAGAAACTGCCTAAAGTGCCGTATGAACTTGTTCAAGACGCACTTGATGGCAGATTATGATAACAACATAGTTGTACAAAGACTTGTCAAAGTGTTTTCTATGTTTTTTTTAATCGAAGCACCTTGCCAAAGGGTTCTTGCTCCGCTTCACTACGCAAGCGTCACTGCTATGCAGATGCCGAGCGTTCAAGGTTTTGGTAAAAGAAAAGCTTATGGCTTTGTGTCTCCCTCTATGTAGTTGTCTATGCGGAGGCTCTGGCCGTCGAAGACGGCGTAAGTGAACTGACTGATCCAGTCGCCAAGGATGAGCATGCGGCATTGGTGACTCAACATAAGGTCGAGCTCAATGTGGCGATGACCGAAGAGGAAGTAGTTGATGTCGGGATGCTCGGCCAGATACTGCTTGGCAAAGAGTACGAGATGTTCTTTGTCCTCACCCAGATAAGGAGGATCTCCACCATCGCCATGAGCCATTCGACTATGACGCGCCCAAGATAGTCCGAGACGCATACCAAGGTCGGGATGAAGCCAACGGAACATCCATTGGCAAACGGGATTGTGGAAGATGGAACGTATGACGCGGAACTTAGGGTCGGGGTCACCCAATCCGTCGCCGTGTCCGATGTAGAACGTTTGGTCGGCCAGGGAAATGGTAACGGGTTGGCGATGGAGAATGACACCACACTCCTCAGTGAGGTAATCCCATGTCCATATATCGTGATTGCCCGTGAAGTAGTGGACCTCAACGCCATAGTCGGTTAGCTCCGATATCTTACCCAGAAAGCGAGTGAAGCCACGGGGCACCACGGTGCGGTACTCGAACCAGAAGTCGAACATGTCGCCGAGGAGATAAACGGCTTCGGCTTTCGTCTTTATCTCATCGAGGAAACGTACCAGTCGGCGTTCCTGTTGCCTCGTGTGCTGTAGTGCCTTACTGCCCAAGTGGGCGTCGGAGAGGAAGTAGATGGGTTTCATGTTTATTTACCATTTACAATTTAACCATTTACCATTTACGGCTATTGTGAATTATGAATTGTGCATTATGAATTAAAGTAATCCTAACTCCAACTTCGCTTCCTCCGACATCATGTCCTTATCCCATTCGGGTTCAAAGACGAGGTTGACATCTACGCGGGAGAGGCCTTCGATGGTCTCCAGCTTCTGGCGGACGTCCTCCATGATGAAGTCGGCGGCGGGACAGTTGGGGGCAGTGAGGGTCATGTCCACAGCGAGTACTTTCTCCTCTTTTGCTTCGGAAGCACCTTGTTCATCACCCGTCTCATCGCTGGCATCGGTGAGTTCGATGCGATAGATGAGTCCCAAGTCATAGATGTTGACCGGTATCTCAGGGTCGTAAACAGTCTTCAGTAAGTCGACAACTTTGTCCAAGATGTCGGACCCACCCTGACCCTCCCTTGAAGGGAGGGAAGTCGTTGCGTTTATATCTTTTTTTTCACTCATATATCACATATATTATAATCTTAGATATGTAGCCCTCCCCTCGGGGAAGGAATGGGGTAGGGGGTAATTTTTAATTTTTAACTCAACTTTCGTAAGTTCCAGTTTCGTCAGGTTTTCAGGTTTTAAGGTGAGAATGGCAACCATTATGGCGGAAAAACATATTTCACCTCATAACCTTATCGCTCGGCATCTGCGTAGCAGTGACGCTTGCGTAGCAAAGTGGAGCAAGAACCTCATAACCTAAGAAGTTGAGCACTTGCGAAACTTCAAAATTTTTCATTTTTCATTTTTAATTTTCTTATATCTTCCCTTTCTCCCGATAGCTGTAATAACCTGTTTCTGCCACGATGAGGTGGTCGACAAACTGGATGTTCATCGTTTGGCAGGCAGAGGCAACAGAGCGCGTGAGTTGGTCATCTTCCCGACTGGGACGCAGGTTCCCGCTGGGATGGTTGTGACAGAGCACGATGGCTGCCGCACGGTTGAGAATAGCGTGACGCATTACCTCGCGCACGTCGACTGCCGTTCCCGTCAACCCACCCCGGCTTATCATCGTCTCGCCTATGATGGAATGGTTCTGACGGAGCATCAGCACATGACACTCTTCGAGCGGCAGGTCACGCATCATGGCAAAGTATTCATAAGCATCATTACTGTCACCTATCTTTTTCTTCTCCACCACTTCCTCACGCCGACGCCTACTGCCCAGTTCGCATGCCGCCAGCAGGGTGATGGCTTTAGCCTCGCCAATGCCTTTATAGCGTCGTACGAGTTCGTCTATGGTCATGCGCCCCAACGTGTTCAGGCTACCCTTACAATCCTGCAACACACGCTGCATCAGACCTACGGCCGTCTCTTCGGCATTACCGCTACCAATTAGTATCGCCAGCAACTCGGCATCGCTCAGTGCAGCAGCACCCTGCGCCATCATCTTCTCGCGAGGGCGTTCGTCCAGCGGCAGGTCTTTGATATTTACTTTCATGGGTAATCGGAATTGTCGGAAAAGTCAGATTTGTCAGATCTATTTATAAAAATTCTTCTTGAATGCCTGCAACTCCTCGTTGCGACCACAGATGCAGCGGAGCCACCAAGCACGGAGGAAACCTGACCCATAGCCCATGAGTTGGATGAAGGAGGCGGGGATGCTGAGAATGCCAACCCACAGACTGCGATTCTTTATTGAAGAGTCGATGAATATGATGAGGCAGTAGAGTAGGATGGGTAGCAGAGCCAATACGCAGAACACGAAGCCGACGCCTTGGTGCATGTTGTCGGTGGGACGAAGACCGTGGGCATCCAGCCATTCGCCATAGCCCCAGAGGGCGACGCCCATCAGGAATAGCAAGGCGAGGAAGGCCACGCCAAGGGTAAACACGGTAGGCAGAAGATGAACAAGTTTCAGGCTCTCGGGATACTTCTTATATAGGTTTATGCGCGCGATACCACTGTTATGCACCTGACGGAAGAACTTGCGGAAGTCCGTCCTGCGCTTGTGCCACACCCATGCCTCGGGGAAGAGCCGACAACGGGCACCCGACTTGAAGATGCGGATGCTGAAGTCTATGTCCTCGCCAAAACGCATATTGCTGAACCCGTTGAGTTGCTGATACAGGTCGCGCTTAATGCCCATGTTAAAGGAACGGGGATAGAACTTGTCCAGCTTCTTCTTCCCACCACGTATACCGCCTGTGGTAAAGAAGGAAGTCATAGAGTAGTTGATGGCCTTCTGCACAGGAGTAAAACTCTCATGGGCGCGATCGGGACCACCGAAGGCTTCACAGGGATTTGCCGACAGTTCCTTGTCCACCTCTGCCAGATAGCCTTCGGGCAGAACAACATCGCTGTCCAGAACAATGAGATACTCTCCTCTGCTGCGCTCGGCACCATAGTTGCGCGACTGGCCAGGTCCGGAATTCGACTTCTCGAAATAATGGACATCGAGGCGGTCGGCATATTTGCTGACCACATCTTCGCAACGAACCTGCGAACCATCCTCAACGATAACGACCTCAAAGTCCCGACAGGTTTGTCGCGTCAGGCTTTCCAACAGTTCGTCCACCTCATCGGGACGGTTGAAAACAGGAACAATGATGCTGTATTTCATACTCTACACCTTTTCTACTGCACAAAGATACGATTAAGCGAGTGGAAAAACAAAAAAATAGAGAAAAATGATGGAAAAGCATCTTTATTCGCTTGTAAGTTCACTTACAAAAGCGTATTAAAGGGCTTTGACGTGACCTGTAGGCCAAAATAGCGAAAGCTATATTTTTCTCTATTTTGTTTTTCCCGAGTGAAAGTATCTTCGACCGAAGGTCAAAGTACGATAAGTGAGACGAAGTGAGCGGGAGTATCTTCGACGCGCTCGGCGACGACAGGAGACGCTTGCGTAGCGAAGAGGAGCAAGAAGTCAGAGATACGATTGAGTGAGGCCACAGTGAGCGGGAGTATTTTCGAGGCTTCGAAGAAGACTCAAAGTACGATTATGTCGAACCGAAGGAGCAGCGAGAGCAGAATGAAGTTTATTTCAATTATGCCGAGTCGCGACAGAGGAAGACCGAAGGTCAGCGGAAGTATCTTCTTGCTCCACTTTGTTACGCAAGCGTAGCCCCTTCGGGTTGTCCGATTACTTGCTCCACTTTGTTACGCAAGCGTAGGCTTTGCCGTCCGATTACGAGACTTCGCAGAAGACTCAAAGATATGGTTAACCAACCGAAACACCCAAATTGCTGGGGATTAAACATTCGCGAAAATGTGTACAGTGTGTACAGATTACAGTTTTTTTTCTGTACCCCACCTCTTGGAAGTGAAGAGTGAAATGTGTACAATGTGTACAGATTACAGTTTTTTTTGTGTCCCCCACCTCTTGGGAGTGAGGAGCGAAATGTGTACAATGTGTACAGATTACAGTTATTTTTGTGTACCCCACCTGTTGGAAGTGAGGAGCGAAATGTGTACAATGTGTACAGATTACAGTTTTTTTTGTGCTCCCCTATTGGAGGCAGAGAGTGAGAGAAAGAATTATTATGTATAATAATATTCTTTATAATAATATATATAATTATATATAATGTGTTGATATATAATA